>JANYGI010000130.1 GCA_025362495.1 Byssovorax sp.
GAAGATGGTGATGCCGGGCGACAACATCACGATGAACATCGAGCTGATCGCGCCGGTCGCGCTGGAGGAGCAGATGCGCTTCGCCATCCGCGAGGGCGGCAAGACGGTCGGCGCCGGCGTCGTCACCAAGATTCTGGAATAGTCGGAGAGCAGCAGAATGAGCAGCGAAGCCAGCGACGCGGGATATCGCGGTGACCACCGCGTCCCCGTGACGCTGGCTTGCAGCGAATGCCGGGCGCGCAACTACAAGAAGACCAAGGCGCCCACGCAGACGCTCGAGCTGAAGAAGTTCTGCAAGCAGTGCAAGAAGCACACGCTCCACCGCGAGTCGAAGTAAGTCGACCTGGGCCGCCCCCTCGCTCACCTCGGTGAGTGACCGGGCGGCCGGAGCGCAAAGCTTCTCCAGGAAAGTCGAAATTTCGCCTAGGGGTATAGCTCAGTTGGTAGAGCAGCGGATTCCAAATCCGCAGGCCGGGAGTTCGAGTCTCTCTGCCCCTGCCGGTTCGACGATCGAAAGCCGGGAAGCCCCAGCCGAGGTCGCCAGTTCCCCCCGCTCGAGAGGACGCGATAGCGCGAGACCGGATCAAGAGATCAGGTCCTCGCCAGAATCGAAGTAAGTCATGGCGCAACGGCAAAAAGAGAAGAAGCCGGCGGTCACCGACGAGGAGTCCGCCGAGGCCGGCTCGGAGCCCGAAGAGGGCTCTGAAGACGCCTTGGCGCGCGTCGAGGATGAGTCCGACGATTCGCCTTCGCCTGCGCGTGACGAGTCGGACGACGGTGAGTCAGATAAGGCCGTCGACGAGCTCGCTGCCGAAGCCGAAGCCGAGACTGAAGGCGAAGACGCGGACGAGATCGCCGCGGCGCAGCTCGGCTCCGAGCGCTATGTGCTCGCCGGATTCTTCGTCGCGGGCATGCTCGGCGCGTTCGTCACCGGGCGCGCGATCCAGGCGCTCTGGGCCGGCGTCTCGAACAAGGACTGGTTCAGCACCCGCGTCCCCGTCCTCGCGGCGGTCGCCGACGAAGACAAGTCCACGATCTCATTGCTGCTCGGCGCGCTGATCGCGCTGATCGTCGTCATCCGCACGTATCGTAAGCCCGAGGTCCGCACGTGGACCGACGAGGTCGCGAGCGAGCTCGCCAAGGTGAAGTGGCCCACCCGCAAAGAGGTGTGGAACTCCACCGTGATCGTGATCTCGGCGACTGCCGTGTCCACGGTTTACCTGGCGCTGCTCGACCGGCTCTGGGCGTTCATCACCAACATCGTCTACGGCGACGGCAGCTAGGCACTTCCATGGCGAAGAAGTGGTACGTCATTCACACCTACTCTGGCTACGAGGCCAAGGTGCGCGATGCGCTCCAGCAGCGAGCGAAGCAGTTCAGCCTCGAGGACAAGTTCGGCGAGATCCTGATCCCGAGCGAGACGGTGACCGAGAATCGGCCGGGCGGTAAGACGCGCGTCCGCCAGAAGCTCAGCCTCCCTGGCTACATCTTCGTCGAGATGGAGATGAGCGAGAACGTCTGGCACCTGGTGAAGGACACCCCCAAGGTGACGGGCTTCATCGGCAACCAGACTCCGCAAGAGGTCCCGATTCCGCAGATCGATAACCTCCGTCGCGGGATCGTGGAGAACGCCGTCAAGCCGCGCGCTCGCCTCACGTTCGAGGTCGGCGAAGAGGTTCGGGTCCTCGATGGCGCGTTCGCCAACTTCACGGGCACCGTCGACGACGTGAAGATGGACAAGCAGAAGCTGAAGGTCAAAGTCTCGATCTTCGGCCGACCGACGAGCGTCGAGCTCGACTTCGCGGCCGTCGAAAAGCGTTGATTTCCGTCACTACGGGGCCGCGCGCGGCTCCGAACCCCGGCCGGACGAGCCGGCCCTGATTCACCTTGGAGCCATCCGGCTCCAACTCCCGGCGGCCAGCCGGACTCGAGCTGGGTTGCAGCAGCAGATAGGTAGCGAGCGATGAAGAAGATCACCGGTTACGTCAAGTTGCAGCTTCCCGCCGGCAAGGCGAACCCCTCGCCCCCCGTCGGTCCGGCCCTCGGTCAGCACGGCGTCAACATCATGGCGTTCTGCAAGGACTTCAACAGCCGGACGGCGTCGCAGGGCGACATGATCATCCCCGTGGTGATCACGGTGTACTCGGATCGCTCGTTCACCTTCATCATGAAGACGCCGCCCGCGAGCGTCCTCCTGAAGAAGGCCGCTGGCCTCGAGACCAAGAAGAAGCCGGGTTCGGGCTCGAAGGAGCCGAACAAGACCAAGGTCGGCAAGGTCAGCCCGAAGCAGATCGAGGAGCTGGCCCAGCTCAAGATGCAGGACATGAACACCACGAACCTCGAAGCCGCGATGCGCAGCATGGCCGGCACCGCTCGTTCGATGGGCATCGAGATCGGGGACTGACAAGGTCCTCGAGTTCTGGTATAGAGCGCGCCCCGCGCGTTCTTCGCTCGTACGTCCCGCTCGCGGGGGCTCGAGCCCAGGACCCACCAAGATTTTGACGCGACCCCGCTCCACCTCCGGGTGGGTCGGGACCGCGCCGAGAGCTCACCACGGTTTGAACGTGCGCGCCGTGGGAGGCGAAAGCCGAACAGCAAGGAGGGCAAATGCCTAAAGTCGCCAAGAAACAAGTAACGGCACGCGCCGTCGTCGATCGCGAGAAGAAGTACACGCTTGCAGAAGCGTGTGCCCTCGTGAAGCAGGCGGCGCCGTCGAAGTTCGATGAAACGGTGGACCTCGCGGTCCGCCTCGGTGTGAACCCGCGTCACGCCGATCAGATGGTGCGCGGCGCAGTGGTGCTCCCGCACGGCACTGGCCAAGCGCTCCGCGTCCTCGTCTTCGCCAAGGGCGAGAAGGCGAAAGAAGCAGAGGCCGCCGGCGCCGATCTCGTCGGTGAAGCCGAGCTCGTGGCGAAGGTCCAGGAAGGTTTCATGGACTTCGATCGCGTGATCGCGACGCCGGACATGATGGGCCTCGTCGGCAAGCTCGGTCGGATCCTCGGGCCCCGCGGCCTGATGCCGAACCCCAAGGTCGGCACCGTCACGTTCGACGTGAAGACGGCCGTGGGCGAGGCGAAGGCCGGCAAGGTCGAGTACCGCGTCGAGAAGGCTGGCATCGTCCACGCCCGCATCGGCAAGGTCTCGTTCGCCGAGGGCGCGCTCTCGGTCAACGCCGACGCGCTCATCCAGGCGCTCATCCGCCAGAAGCCGTCGACTGCGAAGGGCATCTACCTTCGCAGCATCACGCTGTCGTCGACCATGGGCCCCGGCGTCCACATCGACACGGCGCACTACACCGGCAGCAAGACCGAGGAGGCCTAGCCCATGGAACGTGCTCAAAAAGAGACGCTCGTTGGCTCGATCAAAGACAAGTTCGACCGCATGTCGTCGGCTGTCTTCCTCGACTTCAAGGGCCTCAACGTCGACAAGGTCTCGAAGCTCCGCGACGAGTTCCGCAAGAGCGGCGTCGAGTACCGCGTCGTGAAGAACTCGCTCGTGAAGCACGCGGTGAAGCACCACGGCTGGGCGAAGAGCCTCGGCCCCAACCTCGTCGGAATGACCGGCGTGGCCTGGAGCTACGAGGATCCGAGCGCCGCCGCGAAGGTCATCACCAAGTTCCTCAAGGACCCGGCGAACGACAAGATCAAGCTGAAGATCAAGGCTGGTCTCATCGACGGGCAGCTCCTGTCGGCCGAGGCTGTCGAGTCTCAGCTGTCGACGATGCCTGGGAAGAACGAGCTCCGAGGGATGCTGTTGGCGACGATGCAGGCTCCCCTGCAGCAGTTCCTGCAGCAGCTCCAGGCGCCTTCCCAGAACTTCGTCTACCTCCTCAAGGCGAAGGAGGACAAGGCGAACGATGGCGCGCCGGCCGCCGAAGGCTGATTGCCTTCTTTCATCGCAGGCTGCCGGGCAAGCCCCGGCGCCGTCCCGACGCTGATGCGATCGCGCAAAATACGCGCCGGACTTCGTTGGTAGTGAAATGGGCGTTGCGCCCATCCAGTTTTGTTCTACACACGCCTCCCCCCGGTATCCGGCCGGCGTGTTCAGGGTCGAAGGAGTCTTCCCAATGGCTGACATCACGCGCGAGCAGGTCGTCGATTACCTTTCCAACCTCCCCGTCATCCAGATCGCTGAGATGATCAAGGACCTGGAGAACAAGTGGGGCGTCAAGGCCGCCCCCGTCGCTGTGGCGGCCGCTGCCGGCCCCGCAGCTCCGGTCGCTGTCGTCGAGGAGAAGACGGAGTTCGACGTCGTCCTCGCCGCCGCCGGCGCCAACAAGATCCAGGTCATCAAGGCGATCCGCGAGATCACCGGCCTGGGCCTCAAGGAGGCGAAGGACCTCGTGGAGGCTGCCCCGAAGACGGTCAAGGAAGCCGTTTCCAAGGCCGACGCCGAGGACATGAAGAAGAAGCTCACCGAGGCTGGTGCAACGGTCGAGCTCAAGTAAGGTGCTCCGTTCCCCAATGTGGGAAAACGGAACCGCCGATAAACGGACGGCGGCGGGGGCGAACGTCCCTGCCGCAGTCCGTGTTTTGTGCCTCTGAAGACGGTCACGCTGGCGTCGCCTCCCGGTGACGCCGCACCGCCTTCCCCAAGGAGCCCCCGCTGGGCTCCTTCCTGATCGGCCCACGCCGATCACCGTAGCTTCGTGAATGCAGCCGGGCCCCAATCCAGGGCTCCTTTCTGCTCGGTTCGCGTCGCGTGGCGCCCCGCGCGCGCAGTGAGAGCCGGAGGAAGAAATCGATGCCGTCGGTCCAGTCCAACTTCCGCGTCCGCAAGAACCTCGGTCGGGTCCGTCGAATCGTCGACGTTCCCAATCTGATCGACATCCAGAAGTCGAGCTACGACAAGTTTCTCCAGATGAACGTCCCGCCGAACGAGCGGGAAGAGGTTGGGCTCCAGGCGGTCTTCCGCTCCGTGTTCCCCATCAAGGATTTCAACGGGACGAGTGAGCTCGTCTTCGTTTCGTACAACCTCGAGCCGCCGAAGTACGACGTCGACGAGTGCCGCCAGCGCGGCATGACGTTCTCGGCGCCGATCAAGGTGACGAACCAGCTGATGATCTACGACACCCGCGACGGCGGGGAGCGGATCGTCCGGGATATCAAGGAGCAGGAGGTCTACTTCGGAGAGCTCCCCCTGATGACCGAGACCGGCACGTTCATCATCAACGGTACCGAGCGCGTGGTCGTGAGCCAGCTGCACCGCAGCCCGGGCGTCTTCTTCGATCACGACAAGGGCAAGACGCACTCGAGCGGCAAGCTGCTGTACTCGGCGCGCGTCATCCCGTACCGCGGCTCGTGGCTCGACTTCGAGTTCGACCCGAAGGACATCATCTACGTTCGCATCGATCGCCGCCGGAAGATGCACGCGACCGTGCTGCTCCGCGCGCTCGGGTACTCGACGCAGGATCTCCTCAACTACTTCTACTCCACGGAGACCGTCTACATCGAGGCGGGCGGGAAGTACGCGAAGAGCGTCGAGTACGATCTCCTCGCCGGCCAGCGCGCGACGCGCGACATCAAGCTGGGCGCCGACGTCATCGTCAAGAAGAACACCAAGTTTACCCGCGCCGCCATCCGCAAGATGAAGGAAGCGAAGCTCGAGCGCATGGGTGCCGAGCCGGAAGAGCTCACGGGCAAGGTCGCCGCGCACGACATCGTTGATCCCGAGACGGGCGAGGTCGTGGTCGAGGTCAACGAGGAGCTCACCGAGCAGAAGCTCGAGCGCCTCCGCGAAGCCAACATCGAGAGCTTCCGCATCTTGTTCATCGACGGCCTCAACGTCGGCTCGTACCTCCGCGACACGCTCCTCGCCGACAAGGTGAAGACGATGGAGGACTCGATCCTGGAGATCTACCGGCGCCTCCGGCCGGGTGATCCGCCGACGCTCGAGACGGCGAAGACGCTGTTCAACAACCTGTTCTTCAACGCCGAGCGCTACGACCTGAGCAAGGTTGGCCGCCTCAAGCTGAACTACAAGTTCTATCGTGACGTGCCCGACGAGGAGCGCCCGGGGCTCGATCTCACGGTGCTCACGCCGCAAGACATCCTCGAGACGGTGCGTCACCTCATCGAGCTCAAGAACGGTCGCGGCTCGGTCGACGACATCGATCACCTCGGCAACCGCCGCGTCCGCGCGGTCGGTGAGCTGATGGAGAATCAGTATCGCATCGGCCTCGTGCGGATGGAGCGCGCGATCAAAGAGCGCATGAGCATGTCGCAAGAGATCGACACGCTGATGCCACACGATCTCATCAACGCGAAGCCCGTCTCCGCGGTGGTGAAGGAGTACTTCGGCAGCTCGCAGCTCTCGCAGTTCATGGACCAGACGAACCCGCTGTCCGAGGTCACGCACAAGCGTCGTCTCTCGGCCCTCGGGCCCGGCGGTCTCACGCGCGAGCGCGCCGGCTTCGAGGTCCGCGACGTTCACGCGACCCACTACGGTCGCATCTGCCCGATCGAGACCCCTGAAGGTCCGAACATCGGCCTCATCGCCTCGCTGTCCACGTTCGCTCGCGTGAACGAGTACGGCTTCGTCGAGACGCCGTACCGACGCGTCGAGGGCGGTCGTGTCACCGAAGAGGTGATCTGGCTCAGCGCGCTCGAGGAAGAGGGCAAGTACATCGCCCAGGCCACGGTCAACGTGGACGAGAAGGGCAAGTTCAAGGAGACGCTCGTCTCTGCCCGCCTCAACGGCGACTTCAAGCTCGTCACTGCCGAGATGGTCGAGCTGATGGATGTCGCACCGAACCAGATGGTTTCGGTCGCCGCCGCGCTCGTGCCGTTCCTCGAGCACGACGACGCGAACCGCGCGCTCATGGGCGCCAACATGCAGCGTCAGGCCGTGCCGCTCGTCCGTTCCCACGCGCCGCTCGTCGGCACCGGGATGGAAGAGCGCCTCGCGCGTGACTCCGGCGTGTGCGTCGTCGCTCGTCGTCCTGGCATCGTCGAGAGCGTCGACGCGACGCGCATCGTCGTGCGGGCGCTCGGCGAAGGCGCCGAGGTCCCGGATATCTACCACCTGGTCAAGTTCCAGCGCTCCAACCAGTCGACTTGCTACACGCAGAAGCCGATTGTCAGCACTGGCGACGTGGTCAAGGTCGGCGACGTCCTCGCGGACGGTCCGTCGTGCGACATGGGCGAGCTCGCGCTCGGCCAGAACGTGCTCGTCGCGTTCATGCCGTGGCAGGGCTACAACTTCGAGGACTCGATCCTCGTCTCCGAGCGCATCGCCAAGGACGACGTCTTCACCTCGATTCACATCGAGGAGTTCGAGTGCGTCGCCCGCGATACCAAGCTCGGCAAGGAAGAGATCACTCGCGACATCCCGAACGTCGGCGAGGAGGCCCTGAAGGACCTCGACGAGTCCGGCATCGTGCGCATCGGCGCCGAGGTTCGCCCCGGCGACATCCTCGTCGGCAAGATCACTCCGAAGGGCGAGACGCAGCTCTCTCCCGAGGAGAAGCTCCTCCGCGCGATCTTCGGCGAGAAGGCCGGCGACGTTCGTGACAGCTCGCTCAAGGTCCCCCCGGGGGTCGGCGGCGTCGTCATCAACGCGCGCGTCTTCTCCCGCAAGGGCACCGAGAAGGACGACCGCGCCCGCGACATCGAGGACCAGGAGCGCGCGCGCATCGAGCGCACGCGCGACGAGGAGATCAAGATCCTCCGCGACTCGTTCTACCGTCGCGTCCGCGAGATCATCATCGGCAAGCTGACCACCGGGAAGCTCGTCGACGACAAGGGCAAGGTTCTTCTCCAGAAGGGCGAGCCGATCACCGACGAGCAGCTGACGGAGATCCCCCGCAAGTACTGGGGCGAGATCTCGGTAGATGAAGCCGAGACCGTGCAGCAGATCCTGCGCGACTTGGAAGAGCTCGTCCGCACCCGCGAAGAGCACTTCCGCGACAAGATCGAGCGCCTCTCCAAGGGCGACGAGCTGCCGCCGGGCGTGATCAAGATGGTGAAGGTCTACATCGCCATCAAGCGCAAGCTCCAGGTCGGCGACAAGATGGCTGGCCGTCACGGGAACAAGGGCGTCATCAGCCGGATCCTGCCCGAGGAGGACATGCCGTACCTCCAGGACGGGTCCCCGGTCGACGTCGTCCTCAACCCGCTCGGCGTGCCGAGCCGCATGAACGTCGGGCAGATCCTCGAGATCCACCTGGGCTGGGGAGCGTACGAGCTCGGCCGCCAGGTGCAGCGCATGGTCGACGAGCACCGCGCCACCGCCGACGTGAAAGAGCACCTGAAGAACATCTACAAGGGGGATCACCTCCTCGACGGGTTCTTCGACGATCTCGGCGACGACGAGGTGAAGCTGCTCGCGAAGAAGACCTCGAAGGGTGTCTTCATGGGCACGCCGGTCTTCGACGGCGCGCACGAGAGCGACATCAAGGGCGCGCTCGATCTCGCGGGTCTCCCGTCGAGCGGTCAGGCGATCCTCTTCGACGGCCGCACGGGCGACGCCTTCGATCAGAACGTCACGGTGGGCATCATGTACATGCTGAAGCTCCACCACCTCGTCGACGACAAGATCCACGCGCGGTCCATCGGGCCGTACTCGCTCGTCACGCAGCAGCCCCTCGGCGGTAAAGCGCAGTTCGGCGGGCAGCGTCTCGGCGAAATGGAAGTCTGGGCGATGGAAGCCTACGGCGCGGCCTACGCGCTCCAGGAGTTCCTCACCGTCAAGAGCGACGACGTCATGGGCCGCACGCGCATGTACGAAGCGATCGTCAAGGGCGACTACACGCTGGAGGCCGGGCTCCCCGAGAGCTTCAACGTCCTCATCAAGGAGCTGCAGTCGCTGTGTCTGAACGTGGAGCTGGTCGAGGGCGGGGCCGTGGAGGCCTCGGCGGCGGAGGAAGAGGAATGAGGTCGATTCCCCTCTCTCCCCGCAGCGTCTCGCGATCGTCGCTCAGTCAGGTTTCCGTCGGAGGTCCCCGTTATGCGTGACATCTTCAGCTTCTTCGAGAAGCCCAAGGACCCTCTTTCGTTCAAGGCGATCCGGATCTCGCTCGCCAGCCCGGAGAAGATCCGGGAGTGGTCCCACGGCGAGGTCAAGAAGCCCGAGACCATCAACTACCGAACCTTCAAGCCGGAGCGGGATGGCCTGTTTTGCGCGAAGATCTTCGGGCCGGTCAAGGACTACGAGTGCAACTGCGGCAAGTACAAGCGCATGAAGCACCGCGGGATCGTGTGCGAGAAGTGCGGCGTCGAGGTGATCCAGTCCAAGGTGCGTCGTGAGCGCCTCGGCCACATCTCGCTCGCCACGCCGGTCGCGCACATCTGGTTCCTCAAGAGCCTGCCGTCGCGCATCGGCAACATGCTCGACATCACGCTGAAGGATCTCGAGAAGGTCCTTTATTGCGAGGCGTACATCGTCATCGATCCGAAGGAGACCGGCCTGCAGCAGGGCGATCTCCTGAGCGAGGAGCGCTACCTCCAGCTCATCGACGAGTACGGTGACGACAAGTTCCAGGCGGGCATGGGCGGCGAGGCCGTCATCGAGATGCTCAAGCATGTCGACGTGCACGCCCTGGGCGAGCAGCTCCGCGGCGAGATGCGCGCGGCGACCAGCGAGGCGAAGCGCAAGAAGCTTGCGAAGCGCCTCAAGGTCATCGAGGCGTTCCGCGAGAGCGGCAATCGGCCCGAGTGGATGATGCTGACGGTGATCCCGGTGCTCCCGCCGGATCTGCGTCCGCTCGTCCCGCTCGACGGCGGCCGCTTCGCGACCAGCGATCTCAACGATCTCTACCGTCGCGTCATCAACCGCAACAACCGGTTGAAGCGCCTCCTCGAGCTCAACGCGCCGGAGATCATCATCCGCAACGAGCGCCGCATGTTGCAGGAGGCGGTCGACGCCCTCTTCGACAACGGCCGTCGCGGCAAGACGATCACCGGGCCGAACAAGCGCCCGCTGAAGTCCCTGAGCGACATGCTCAAGGGCAAGCAGGGTCGCTTCCGGCAGAACTTGCTCGGCAAGCGCGTCGACTACTCGGGCCGCTCCGTCATCGTCGTCGGCCCGACGCTGCGCCTGCACCAGTGCGGTCTTCCGAAGAAGATGGCGCTCGAGCTGTTCAAGCCGTTCATCTACAACAAGCTCGAAGAGCGCGGCTACGTCAACACCATCAAGTCTGCGAAGAAGATGGTCGAGAAGGAGCGTCCCGAGGTCTGGGACATCCTGGAAGAGGTCATCAGCGAGCACCCCGTGCTCCTGAACCGCGCGCCGACGCTTCACCGCCTCGGCATCCAGGCCTTCGAGCCCGTCCTGATCGAGGGCAAGGCCATCCAGCTCCACCCGCTCGTTTGCGCGGCGTTCAACGCCGACTTCGACGGCGATCAGATGGCGGTGCACATCCCGCTGTCGGTCGAGGCGCAGATGGAAGCGCGCGTGCTCATGATGAGCACGAACAACATCCTCTCGCCCGCGAGCGGACGCCCGATCATCAACCCGACTCAGGACATCGTCCTCGGGCTCTACTACGCGACCCGCGAGCGCAAGTTCGAGAAGGGCAGCTACCGCGCCGATACGATCAAGTTCGACGACAAGGGCGTGCCCACTGGGCATTTCCGCGGCGTCTACTCCTCGGTCGAAGAGGTGCGCATGGCCTACGATAACGGCGAGGTCATGCTCCACGCCGGGATCAAGGTCCGCGTCCCCGTCCTCGACGAGGAAGGCGAGCCGGTCCTCGACAAGAACAACCTCCCGCAGCGCCGCATCGTCGAGACGACGGTCGGCCGCGTGATCATCGCCGAGGTCCTGCCGCGCGGCGTGGCCTTCGAGTACGCGAACAAGACGCTCGACAAGAAGGCGCTCTCGGCCCTCATCGACGTTTGCTACCGCGTCCACCGCAACAAGGAGACGGTCCTCCTCGCGGATCGCCTGCGCACGCTCGGGTTCGACCACGCGATGCGCGCGGGCATCTCCATCTGCATGGATCACATGGTGATCCCGCCGGCGAAGAAGGTTCTTCTCGGCGAGGCGCAGAAGGAAGTGGAGCGCGTCGTCGAGCAGTACCAGGAAGGCCTGATCACCGACGGCGAGCGCTACAACAAGATCGTCGACATCTGGGCCGGCGTCGCCGACCTGGTGACGCAGGAGATGATGCTGGGGATCGGCAAGGAGAAGATCACCGACCCGGAGACGGGCATCGAGCAGATCGAGCCGAGCTTCAACCCCATCTACATCATGGCGGACTCCGGCGCGCGTGGCTCCACGCAGCAGATCCGGCAGCTCGCCGCGATGCGTGGCCTCATGGCCAAGCCGTCGGGCGAGATCATCGAGCAGCCGATCACCGCGAACTTCCGCGAGGGTCTCAGCGTGCTCCAGTACTTCATCTCGACCCACGGCGCTCGTAAGGGCCTCGCGGACACCGCGCTGAAGACGGCCAACTCCGGCTACCTCACGCGCCGTCTCGTCGACGTCGCGCAGGACGCCGTCATCTCCGAGTTCGACTGCGGGACGCTCGATGGTCTGCGCGTGGCGAAGCTCGAGGAGGCCGGCGAGGTCATCCAGCCGCTCGGCGACCGGATCCTCGGACGCGTGGTGCTCGAAGACGTGGTCGATCCGCTCACGGGCGAGGTCCTGATCACGGCCAACACCGAGCTCGACGAAGCGTCGACGAAGAGCATCGAAGATGCGGGCATCGAAGATGTCACCATCCGCTCCGTGCTCACCTGCCAGACGCGACGCGGCGTCTGCGCTCTCTGCTACGGGCGTGATCTCGCGCGCGGCTACCGGGTCAACATCGGCGAGGCGGTCGGCATCATCGCCGCCCAGTCGATCGGCGAGCCCGGTACGCAGCTCACGATGCGCACGTTCCACATCGGCGGTACCGCGGCGCGCGGCAAGATCGAGGCTTCGTACCTCGAGGCTCGCGCCGAGGGCACCGTTCGCCTCCGCCGCGCGGTCATCCAGAAGAAGAAGGATGGCCAGATGGTGGTGATGAAGCGCCACGGCGAGCTCGTCATCGTCGACGAGACCGGCCGCGAGCGTGAGCACCACCGCCTCAACTACGGCGCGACGCTCAAGGTCGCCGAGGGCGATCACGTCAAGCAGGGCACGCTCCTCGCGGAGTGGGACCAGTTCGCGACGCCGATCCTCACCGAGGTCACCGGCCTCGTGAAGTACGGCGATCTCGTCGAAGGCGTGAGCGTCCAGGAGCGCTTGGACGAGGTCACGGGCCTCTCGCGCAAGGTCGTCATCGAGTCGAAGGCCGGCGATCTGCGGCCCCGCATCTCGATCAAGGGCGAGGGCAACAAGACCCTCAAGCTCCCGAACAGCGAGCTCGACGCGCGCTATCTCCTCCCTGTCGGCGCTCACATCGTCGCGCAGGAAGGCGATCACATCGAAGCCGGCGAGGTCATCGCCAAGATGCCCCGCGAGTCGACGAAGGTGCAGGACATCACCGGTGGTCTGCCCCGCGTCGCCGAGCTCTTCGAGGCCCGCAAGCCGAAGGATCACGCCATCATCAGCGAGATCGACGGCGAGGTTTCGTTCGGCAAAGACACCAAGGGCAAGCGCAAGGTGCTCGTCACCCCGATCACCGCCGACGGTGTCGTGATGAACGAGCAGGCGCGCGAGTACCTGATCCCCAAGGGCAAGGACATCCTTGTTCAACCGGGCGATCGCGTCGCCGCGGGCGAGTCGCTGCAGGCCGGTCCGCCGAACCCGCACGACATCCTCCGCGTCAAGGGCGAGAAGGAGCTCGCGGCCTGGTTGGTGAACGAAATCCAGCAGGTTTACCGCCTGCAGGGCGTCGGCATCAACGACAAGCACATCGAGACGATCGTCCGCCAGATGCTCCGCCGCGTGCGGGTCAAGGACGTGGGCGACACCAATTTCCTGGTGGACGAGCAGGTCGAGAAGCACCTGTTCGAGAAGGAAAACGAGCGGATCCTCGAGCGCAGCGGCCGTCCGGCCATCGCGGAAGCGCTGCTCCTCGGCATCACCAAGGCCAGCCTGTCGACGGAGTCGTTCATCAGCGCCTCTTCGTTCCAGGAGACGACCAAGGTGCTCACCGAGGCGGCGATCTGCGGCAAGACGGACGATCTTCGCGGCCTCAAGGAGAACGTCATCATGGGTCGGCTCATCCCGGCCGGCACCGGTCTGCCGGCGTACAAGCGCCTCCAGGTCGTCGTGGACGGCGATCAGCACGCGCCCCCGGCGTACGTCGCTCCCCGCGTCCGCGCGGAAGAGACGCTCTCCGCCGTCAACGAAGAAGAGTAGGCCTCCCCGGCTTGCTCTCGCTCTCGCTGCCGCCGGCTCGACGCCGGCGGCGCGCTGCTTCCTCCTCATCGTCCTCATCGTCCGCGACTCCCCCCGCTTCCTTCCGGAAGGTCGGGGGGAGACCGCGTTGTCACGCCATTGACCCGACGCGCTCACTCGGCGCGAGAACCGGGTTTTGCCGTCGTGTGCTCGGCGTGGCGAGGTATAGTGGCAGACCGACGAGCGGCGCGATCCGCGGCGCTGCCCTCTTTCCACGCTGATGACGAGCACCCGCTCCGGGATCAATCAACGAATCGCTGATCGCCTCCTCGCGCAGGGGCAGATCGATCGCGAGCAGCACGCGCGCGCCGTCGACTACGCGTCGCGCCGCAAGATGCGGATCGAAGAGGCGCTGATCGAGCTCGATCTCCTCAACGAGCCCGACCTGCTCAAGTTCATCGCCACGGTGCACTCGACCCGCTTCGTCTCGACGGAGAAGCTCTCCAAGGCCGTGATCGACGCGCGGGTGCTGGCGCGGGTGCCGGTGAATCTGGCCGATCTGTACGGCGTTTTCCCTGTTCTGTACGACGACAAAGTCGGGGCGCTCTCGGTGGTCACCGCCGATCCCGACAACGACGTCGCGCTGCAGGAGGTGAAGCTCTCGGCGGCCGTGCGCGAGGTGCGCGCTCTCGCGGCGCGGCCCGCGGCGGTGCGCGCGGCCATCGCGCTGCACTACCGCGGCGATCGCGCGGCGTTCGCGGCGCTGCTGCGGCCGGTGGGCTTCGTCGATCTCAACGAGGATCCCTTCGAGCGCAAGAGCAACGCCGGCCGCGGCCCGGAGCGCACGTCGCGATCGATCACCAGCCTCGCCGAGCTGCCGCCGTCGCCCCCGCCGCAGGCCTGGGATCGGCCCGATCCGTCGCCGCCCATGCCGCCGCCCGCGCGGGTTCCCGTGGTCGCGCCGCCGCCTCCCCCCGTCGTGCACGCGCCCGCGCCCATGCCGGTCATCAAGATGCCGTCGATGCCGCCTCCCGCGGCGCCGGCGCTGCCGCCCACGGCGATGCCCGAGTTCATCGAGATGCTGAACGTGCTCGGGAGCCTGCTCGAGAGCACGCGGCAAGATCTCCGCGGGCACTCGGCCACCGTCGCGCGGATCACCCGCAAGACCTGCGAGCGGATCGGCCTCAATCCCCTTCAAATCGCGGCGTTCACCTCCGCGGCGTACCTGCACGATCTCGGCAAGATGGGCGCGTACCACCTCACCGCGCTCAACGTCGCCGAGTACGAAGGGCACCGCGTCGCCGCGACCAAGAGCGTCGACCTTCCGCTGCACCTCACCGAGTCGGTCGGCCTCATCGCCGAGACCAAGCAGACCATCGCCTCGATGTACGAGCGCTACGACGGGCAGGGCTTTCCCAACGGGCAGTCGGGCAAGGAGATCCCCCTCGGCGCGCGCATCCTCTCGGTGGCCGACACCTACGCCGATCTCACGCAGAACCCTCGCAACCCGTACCGCAAGATCCTCCGCCCGTTCGAGGCCTGCGAGGTGCTGCTCAAGTACCGCGGCACCGTGTTCGATCCCAACATCGTCGACCTCTTCAAGCAGGCGATGACCGGCGAAGACATGCGCGCCAAGCTCCTCAGCGATCGGCACGAGGCGCTGATCATCGATCCCGATCCCGAGGAGACGACGGTGCTCGAGCTCCGCCTGATCGAGCACGGCTTCGAGGTGAAGATCGCGCGCAGCTCCGCGCAGGCGCGCAAGATGATCGAGACCGGCGAGATCGCCGTCGTCGTGAGCGAGATCGATCTCGAGAAGCCCGAGGCCGGCCTCGTCCTGCGCGAGGCGTCGCTGAAGGAAGGCTTCGGGCGCGAGGTCACCTGGGTCATGCTCACCAGCAAGACCGACCGCGGCACCGCGCAGCGCGCGTTCGA
The DNA here is from genome assembly GCA_025362495.1 of Byssovorax sp. Classification (GTDB taxonomy): domain Bacteria; phylum Myxococcota_A; class Polyangia; order Polyangiales; family Polyangiaceae; genus JANYGI01. Next base: position 15,145 of record JANYGI010000130.1, read on the forward strand.
TCTCGGCGTCGACGACTTCGTCCTCAAGCCGGTCTCGACCGACATCTTCGCGGCCAAGCTCCGCCAGATGATCGAGCGACGCGCGGCGAACTCCGGCGGGCGCGGCGTATCCGGCTCGCTCGCCGAGATGTCGCTGCCCGACATGGTGCAGATCCTCTGGCACGGTCGGAAGACGTGCGCGCTCCGCATCTCCGCGGGCGCGAGCTCCGGCGAGATCGATTTCGCCGAGGGCCAGGTCGTCGACGCGAGGTGGGACGCCCTCCGCGGCGAGGCGGCCTTCTACAAGATGATCACGCTGATGGAAGGGGATTTCCGTCTCGATCCCACCTTCAAGCCCACCTCGCGATCGATCCAGGCGTCGCCCGAAGCGCTGCTGCTCGAGGGCATGCGGCGCCTCGACGAAGGCTCGGTCTGAGCGACGGCCGTGCGCGCATGAACGCCGAGGAGCTCGCGCAGGCGCTCGGCGACAACCGCCGCTTCGAAGTGCTGCGGGTCCTCGGCGAGGGCGGCATGGGCACGGTCTACGAGGCGCTCGATCGCGAGCGGGGCGCGCACGTCGCGCTGAAGACGCTGCGCGAGGTGCACCCCGACGCGCGCTTCCGCTTCAAGCGCGAGTTCCGCTCGCTTCAGCACATCCATCACCCCAACCTGGTCAGCCTGGGCGAGCTCCTCGACGAGCACGGGCAGCTCTTCTTCACGATGGAGCTCGTCGACGGCGTCCATTTTCTCGACTACCTGCGCGGCGTCGTCGACGCGGGCCTCGCGCTCGAGGGCGAGGAGAACGAGACGCGCTCGACGGCGCCGACGTCGGCAGAGCAGCGCTCGCGTGTCCGCGGATCCGCGAGCGCGCCCCCGTCGATCGACGAGCCCCGGATCCGCTCGGCGTTCGGGCAGCTCGCGCGCGGGCTCCACGCGCTGCACCTCGCGGGCAAGGTCCACCGCGACGTGAAGCCCTCGAACGTGCTCGTCACCGCCGAGGGGCGCGTGGTCGTCCTCGACTTCGGCCTCGTGCAGGGCGTGGCCGAGAGCGAGCTCCAGTTCCTCGTCGTCGGCACCGCGCGCTACATGGCGCCGGAGCAGGCGGCCGGTGAGCCCGTCGGCCCGGAGGCCGACTGGTACAGCGTCGGGGTCATGCTCTACCTCGCGCTCACGGGGACCTTCCCGTTTCAGCCCTCGCCGCAGGTGCGGCCGAGCTCGCGGCGCCGCGCAGATCCGCCGCCGCCGAGCACCCTCGCGCCCGGCGTGCCCGCGGCGCTCGACGCGCTCTGCGTCGCGCTGCTCCGCGGCGATCCCGCGACGCGCCCCCGCGGCGACGAGGTGCTGCGTCGCCTCGGCGTCGACGACGAGCCCGCGCCGCTCCTCCAGCGCGTGCAGGACGCGTGGTTCATCGGGCGACGCGCCGAGCTCGCGGCCCTCGACGCGGCCTTCGCGGCGACGGTGGCGGGCGCCGCGCGGGTGGTGCTGATCGAGGGCGAGTCCGGGATGGGCAAGAGCGCCCTGATGCGCCGCTTCCTCGAGCGCTTGCCCGCGAGCGCGCTGACGCTGCGCGGCCACTGCTACGAGCGCGACAGCGTGCCCTACAAGGGCGTGGATCAGCTCGTGGACGAGCTCGGCGTCCATCTCTCGCGCCTCGACGCCGCCGACGTCGAGGCGCTGTTGCCCCCCGACGCGAATCAGCTCGAGCAAGTCTTCCCGGTGCTCCGGCTCGCGCGCGCCGGCCGCTTGCCGATCTTCCCGCCGAGCGCCGGCCTCGACGATCCGACGATCGTCGCGCTGCGTGGTCCCGCGAGCCGCCGCCTCGAGGCGCGATCGCTGTCGCTGGCCGTCGATCCGCTGGGGCGGCGCGCCCGCGTCTTCGCGGCGCTGCGCGAGCTGCTGCGGCGCCTCGCCGCGCGCGCGCCGCTGGTGCTCTCGATCGACGATCTCCAGTGGGCCGACGCCGACAGCCTCGCCCTGCTGTTCGAAGTGCTGCGCGCCCCGGCGCCGCCGCCGCTGCTGCTGGTCGCGACGCTGAGGCGCGGCGCGGGCCTCCCCCCGCAGCGCTTCGACGCCGTGTTCGCGCGCGAGGCGCTGGGGCGAGTCGTCGTCGATCGTCTCAGCGTCGCGGACGGGCGCGATCTCGTCGGCTCGCTCCTCGACGGTGTCCCGGCGGCCGACTCGCCGATCAACGCCGACAGCCTCGTCGAGGAGGCGGGCGGGCACCCGCTGTTCATCGACGCGCTGCTGCGCCATCGCCTCGCGCAGGCCAGCGACGGCGGCGTGATCCGCCTCGACGACGCGCTCTGGACGCGCATCTGCCGGCTCGAGCCGGGCGCGCGCCGCCTGCTCGATCTGGTCGCCGTCGCGGGGGCGCCGCTGCGACGCGACGTCGCCGAGCGCTGCGAGGCCGCCGAGTCCGCCGAGGTCCCGCGCATCGTCGCGGCGCTCCAGTCCGCGAACCTGATCCGCGTCGTCGGCGCGGGCCGCGACGAGGCGATCGAGACCTACCACGACCGCGTGCGCGAGACCGTCGCGCGCCGCCTCGATCCCGTCGCCGCGCGCGCGCTGCACGGTCGCCTCGCCCGCGCGCTCGAGGCCGCAGGCGGCGCCGAGATCGAGGCCCTCGCCCGGCATTTCCAGGCCGCGGGCGAGCCCGTCGCCGCGCTCGCGTACGCGGTGCGCGCCGCCGATCAGGCCGCTCTGGCCTTCGCGTTCGATCACGCGTCGCGCCTCTACCGCACCGCGATCGCGCTGGTCGGGAATGACACCAATGCGCAGCGCGCCCTCGAAGAGAAGCTCGGCGACGCGCTCGCCAGCGCGGGCCGCGGCGCCGAGGCGGCCGAGGCCTACCTCCGCGCGGGACGCGGCGCGCCCGACGAGATCCGCCTCGAGAACGAGCGGAAGGCCGCCGAGAATTTCCTCCGCTCCGGCTACGTCGACGAGGGCCTGCGCACGCTGCGCGCCGTGGTCGCCTCGCGCGATCTCGAGATCCCGAAGACGCCGGGCCGCGCCCTCGCTGCGCTGCTCTTTCATCGCGCCGAGCTCCGCCTCCGCGGCCTCGGGTTCGTCGAGCGCCCCGAGCGCGAGATCCCCGCGGCGCGCCTCGCCAAGATCGACGTCTGCTGGTCGGCCGCGCTCGGCCTCGCGCTCGTCGACTCCGCGCGCGGCGCCGGCTTCCAGACGCGGAACCTCCTCCTGTCGCTCGAGGCCGGCGAACCGTACCGCATCGCGCGCGCCCTCTGCTTCGAGGCCGCCTTCCTCTCCACCGACGGCGGCGGCGCGCTCCGCCGCGTCGACGATCTCCTCGATCGCAGCGAGGCCCTCGCCGCGCGCACCGGCCACCCTCACGCGCTCGGCCTCGTCGCGCTCACCACCGGCGTCACGCGCTTCTGCGTCGGCCGCTTCCGCGAGAGCGTCGACGCCCTCGATCGCGCCGACGTGATCCTCCGCGAGCGCTGCACCGGCGTGCAATGGGAGCGCGGCTCGCTCGCCACCTTCGCGGCCTGGGATCTCTGGCTCCTCGGCGATCTGCGCGAGCTCGCGCGCCGCATGCCGCTCTACCTGCGCGAGGCCGAGGACCGCGGCGATCGCTACCTCGCCACCAACCTCCGCACTTGCTTCAGCAACGCCTACTGGCTGCTCCACGACGACGCCGCCGGGGCCGAGCGCGAAGCCGACGCCGGCATGGGCGCGTGGTCGAAGCAGGGCTTCCACCTCCAGCATTTCTTCGATTTCATCGCCCGCGGTCAGCTCGCGCTCTACCGCGGCGACGGCCCGCGAGGGCACGCGCGCGTCGTCGACGAGTGGCCGCGCCTCGTCCGCTCGCTCACGCTCCGCATGCAGGTGGCGCGCGTCTTCAGCGTCCACCTCCGCGCGCGCACCGCGCTCGCCGCCGCCGCGGGATCGCGCTCGCCGCGCGCCCTCCTGCGCGAGGTCGATCGCGCCGCCTCGCGCCTCGAGTCCGAGCGCATGCTCTGGGCCGATCCGCTGGCGGCCCTCGCGCGCGCCGGCGCCGAAAACCTCCGCGGCGATCACCCCCGCGCGGCGGCCCACCTCGACGTCGCGATCCGCGGCCTCCACGCCGCCGGCCTCGGCCTCTTCGAAGCGACGGCGCGGCTGCGGCGCGGCCGCTTGATCGGCGGCGACGCCGGCCTCGCCGAGGCCGCCCTGGCCGACCGGTGGATGCGCGAGCGCGGCGTCGTCAGCCCCGAGCGCACCGCCGCGATGATGGCCCCAGGATTCCGAGGCTAGGCCGATGAGCGATCTCCTCCGCGGACGCGTGATCGATGTCTCCACCGCCGGCGCGACGCGCTCGGCCGTGATCCTCGCGGGCAGCACCTCGCGTCCGATCGCGCTCGCCGCGTCCGCGCCCGAGCTACGGCCCGGCGATCTCGTCACGCTCACGCTCGCCGGAGGCGGCGCGCGCGTCGACGCGATCCACTCCCGCGCCGCGCCGGGCGCGTGGACCGAAGGCGGCGACGCGCTCCGCTGGCGCCGCCCCATAGCGTCGCCCTCGCGCATGGAAACCCTGTGGGCGCGCCAGGAGATCCTCCGCGCGATCCGCGGCTACTTCCACGACGAAGGCTTCCTCGAGATCCAGGCGCCGCTGCTGGTGAAGGGCGCGTGCCCCGACGCCCACCTCGAGCCGCTGCGCGCAGGCGTTGGCGCCTACCTCACGACGTCGACCGAGTACCAGATCAAGCGGATGATCGTCGGCGGCTTCGACCGGCTCTTCACGCTCACGCAGAACTTCCGCGGCGGTGACGTCGGCGGCCGCCACAACCCCGAGTTCACCATGCTCGAGTGGGCGCGCACCCACGCCTCGCTCGACGACATCGAGCGCGACGCCGAGGCCCTGGTGAAGCGGGCATTTCGCGCCATTCACCATGACACGAAATCGCTGCGCTGGGCTGGCCGCGAGATCGACATCGACGCCCCCTGGGCGCGTGTCACCGTGCGCGACGCCCTCGCGCGTCACCTCGGGATCGAGGCCGCGCCGGATCTCTCGCCGACGTCGCTCCGATCCGAGGTCGCGCGCCTCGGGCTCGACGTGCCCGCGTCGTTCCTCGACGACGACGCGCTGCTCGTCTCGTACCTGCTCGACCTGATGCAGCCTCACCTCGGCGCCCCCGCGCCCACGTTCCTCTGCGCGTGGCCCGCGTTCATGACCTCGTCGGCCGCGCTGCTCGACGACGCGCCGGCCATCGCCGATCGCAGTGAGCTCCTTATCGCCGGCCTCGAGCTCAGCGACGGCTTCCCCTCGCTCCGCGATCCGGAGCTGCAAGCGCGCCTCTTCGATCGCGAGAACGCCCGCCGCGTCGACGAGGGCCGCGCGCCCGTCGCCCTCGACGAGCGCTACCTCGCCGCGCTGCGCGAGGGCATCCCGCCCGGCGCGGGGATGGCGCTCGGGATCGATCGCCTCGTGATGATCCTGACGGGCCGAGAGCAGATCCGCGACGTGCTCCCCTTCGCGTGGGACGAGCTGTAAAAGCGGCCGAGATCGATCGGGCGCAGGTGGGTGCCGTCGGCTCGCCGCTCTTTCACGATCCCCACATGGACAGCGCCGGAAAGTCGGAGCGTGCGGCAGCCGACGCTCGGGTCGGGTAGGGTGATGGAAGGGCTTCCATGGCGAACAATCGAATCAATCAGATCCGCGTTCAGGGGCTGCGCACGCTCGCCGACGTGACGCTCGATCTCGGCGGGCTGACCGTGCTCATCGGCGACAACGGGAGCGGGAAGAGCAGCCTGGTTGAAGCGTGCGAGATCCTGCGGCGGGCAGCGGGGGAAACTTCGCCGACGAGTTTCAGAAGATCCATGGCGGAGCGCCGGGGCTCTTCCGCTTCGGCGCCGCTGATCTCAAGCTCACCGTGCGCGCGGATGTCGCGCCGTGGCCGCTCGAATACTCGTTCGTGATCCGTGATGGCGGTGTCATCGATTCCGAGCGGCTCGACATCATGTATCCCGAAGACGACCCGGAGGATCCACGGCCTCACCCTGGGCCGGTGCTCGACCGCAACGGCGAAGCGTTCAGTTACTTCACCGTCGAAACGTACGGTGCGCGATTCGAAAGGCGTATTGATTCGAGGCAGCTGGCGCTGACGTCATTTGGCAAGTTTGCCCCGCACATCGCGATTTCGGACATGATTGACGTCCTGCGCGGCATCGACGTGCAGCTCTCCTTCGACACCACCGCGCGCTGGGCGCAGCGTGCGCGAGGTGCTCAGTCGCCACTCCGGGGAGCGCCGACGATCGAGCCCGCAGAGACCCTGTCCCGCTTCGGGGACAACCTCGCCAGCGCGTTCAACTCGCTCCGGAACGACTTCTCCGAGGCGCACTGGGTTGTCCGTCGTCGCGAGGTGAAGCGTCCGCGCGCACGTGTGCGGATCGAACGGCTCGCTCGCCGCGAACACGCGCTCGACCTGCGCCACCGCGGCGGCGACGGGCTCGACGAGCGACCGCGCGCGCTCGGTCAGCACCATCGCGCGGCCCGCGGGCACGAGCAGCGGATCGCCGAAATGATCGCGCAGCCGGCCGAGCGCGTGGCTCATCGACGACTGCTCGCGGCCCACGCGCTTCGCCGCGCGCGTCACGTTCTTCTCGGCGAGCAGCGCGTGCAGCGCGAGGAGCAGGTTGGCGTCGACGTTGCGCAGGCTCATGCGGTCCTGCAGAGGAAGATCGTCTCGTGCGCGTCGACATGGGCCGCAGGCGTGCGCGCCACCATCCCGAAGCGCTGCGCCACGCGCGCTCCATCGGCTGAAACAGTGAGCGCGGCGAGCCCGCGATGCGGCGTCTGCGCCACGTCGTCGGCCAGCGCCTTCACCACGCGCGCCGCCATCCGCGTCCCACGCAGCCGCGGAACCACGCTGTAGTTGAAGAGATAAAGAAAGCTCCCGCCGGCCTCCACGCCGGAGAGCGCGGTGATCGCCGGACCCGCGAGCGACGCCGTCCCGTCCTCGAACCGCGCGAACGTGGCCTCCGCGATCGGGATCACCGCGGTGTAGCCGAGCGGGATCCACGCGGATCCCGCGCCGCCGATCCTCGCGCCCCAGAGCCGGAATCCTCGCGGATACGCCCGCATCGCGGCGGCCAGCCGATCGAAGCTCACCTGATCCGAAGGCTCCGCGTAGCACGCGAGATCGGCGGCGAACGTCGCGCCGACGAGCCCACGCCACCGCGCGTCGCCGTCCCGATCGCTCGCCTCCATCGCGCCCGCTGCGCCCGCGGGCTCGCTCTCGATCGCCTCGAACGAAGCCGCGAGCTCGTCGGTGATCGCCGCCTCGCGCGCCCGCTCGATCACGCGCGCGATCCGCCCCGGGAGAGCGTCCCAGTCGCTGAAATCCGCGAGCGTCTCCGCGCCTCGCCTGGCCTCCGTCGTCGACATGCCAGGCACCTTAACAAGCCCAATCGCTCGCCGCGAACCGCCTGCTAGCCTGCGCCGGATGCAGCTCGTCCCCGTGCTCGAGACCAGGCGCCTCGTCCTCACGATCTTGCCGGGGTCGGCCGCGTCTCGGCTGCTCACGTTCGCCATCGAGAACGACGCGCACCTCGCGCGCTGGGAGCCGCCGCACCCCGACGGTTTCTTCACCGAAGGCTTCTGGCGGCGCCGGCTCGATCGCAGCCGCGAAGAGCTCGCGCGCGGCGAGTCGCTCCGCTTCACCATCGCCCACCGCGACGCGCCCGACGGGCCGGTGCTCGGCCACTGCAACTTCAACCAGATCGTCCGGGGCGCGTTCCAGGCCTGTTATCTCGGCTATTCCATCGACCATCGCTGGCAGGGCAAAGGGGTGATGTTCGAGGCGCTCGAGCGAGCAATCGAGTTCATCTTCGGTCCGATGCGCCTCCATCGCATCATGGCCAATTACATCCCCACCAACGAGCGCAGCGGCCGCCTGCTCCGTCGGCTCGGGTTCAGCGTCGAGGGGTATGCGCGCGATTACCTCTACATCCACGATGGCTGGCGCGATCACATCATGACGTCGCTCACCAACCCGAACCCCACGGCGCCCGCCGCCGGCGGCTGACCGGCAGACCCCTGACGCGCGACTCGTCGCTGCGCCGGGGTGTGTCATGGTCGCGCCGTCGTTCCGCGATGAATCCTGGGGTTTTTTCCCACTTCCGAGAGTGGCATACGATCTGCGTTGCGGAGCGTGGCGATGCCGCCGCGGAGGTCACCCCCATGCGCTCGATCAAATCTCTCGTCCTCGCGATTCCGCTGCTCGCCCTCGGCGTCTCGCACGCCGGCGACGCCGCGGCGTTCGGTGGGTGCTTTCACGAGGCCGCCGCTCAGCCCTCCGCGATACCCGCGGTCACGGGTCACCGGATCATCCTCTCGGTCGCCCCGACGAAGACGACGCTGTGGGATCAGCTATCGTATACCGGCACGCCGTCGTCGTTCGCGTGGGTGCTCCCGATCAAAGGCACCGTCGAGGTCGGCCTCTCTTCCGACGCCCTCTTCGACAACCTCGACACGCTGACCCGGATGAACGTCGGTAACGAGGGAGTCACCTGCCTCTACCCGAGCTCGTGCGTTTACGGCGGCGCCACCGGCACCGGCTTCGTGCTCGGCTCCGGCACGGCCACGAACGGGCCCTACCCCGTCACGGCCTACGCCAGCGCCGTCGTCGGGCCCTATCAGACGGTGCAGCTCCACTCCAGCGATCCGACGGCGCTCACCGCCTGGCTCGCCGCCAACGGCTTCGCGATACCCGACGACGCCAAGGCGATCATCGCGACCTACGTCGGCGAAGGCTTCGACTTCCTCGCCCTCAAGCTCGTCCCCGGAATGCCTGCCACCGCGATCCGACCCGTGCGCGTGACGACGCCGGGCACGACTCCCGTGCTCCCTCTGCGCATGACGGCCATCGGCGCGCCAACCACGCTTCCCACGACGGTGTGGGTGATGGGCCCTGGCCGCTACGAGGCGACCAACATGCCCGATTTCACCATCACATCGGACCAGCTCACCTGGGATTACGCCAAGAACACCAGCAACTACGCGGCTCTCCTCCAGGCGTCGTTCGACGCGAGCCCCGGCAAGACGTGGCACATCGAGGGCGCAGAGCCCTTTGCGCCCAAGCTCCTCCAGGACACGATCACCGCGCTCGCGAAGATCAACGCCGGCGCGAGCGGCTACGGCGCGGGCATGGACAGCGCCGCTCCCAAGGAGGCCGAGGACGATCTCGCGGCCCTCTTCGGCGAGCTCGATCCCACCTCGCTCTGGATGACGCGCCTGCAAGGCCAGCTCGGGCAACAGGCCTTCTCCGCGGATCTGACGCTCGGCCTCTCGGCGATGCAGACGCCGGTGAGCCGGGATTTGACGATCTCCAAGACCACGGGAGTTGCGCCGGTCTGCCCCGTCAATCCACCCTGCGCCGAGACGACGAGCGCGGGGGCCACGGGCACCGCAGGGACGAGCGGGGCCGGGGGCTCCTCCAGCAGCGGCGGGGGCTCCTCGAGCAGCGGCGGGGGCTCCAGCAGTTGCGCGATGGCGCGCGACGGGGGCTCCCCATCGATGCTCGGCGCCCTGAGCGTCCTTGCGGCCATGGCGCTCCTGCGCCGCCGTCGCTGGTCGCTATCTTGACTCATCGTCTGCGGCGGGGTGGCGTCTCCATGGCGATCCCGGCGCCGGATCCGGCGGCAGCCCCGGCGGGAAAGCGCTGTCGAGCATCAACAAGGGTGCTCGCGGCGGCTGCGCGATGACGCAGGACCAAGGCCCCGCGCCGACGACTGGCGCGCTCGGCCTGCCCGCGGCGATGGCCGCCCCTGCACGCGCCGAGGCGACCCCGATTCCCCGGATCACATCGAGCCAGGATCGTCGATGGGCCGACGATCCTGGCTCTCTCTACTTCCCGCCGGAGAAGCCCCGGATCAGTGCGTTTGCCAGTGCGGCGGGATCTCGGCGTCGGGGATGAGCTTCTCGTCCTCGGGCTTGGCGATCCGGCGCGGGCCATTGGCCTTGAAGGTGTGCTCGGGGGCCGGGAAGGTGCGCTGTTGGACCTCCTCGATGTAGGCCCGCGTCGCCGCCATGATCTGCTCGCCGACCTCGGCGAAGCGCTTGGCGAACTTGGGCTTCATCTCGGGGTACATGCCGAGCATGTCGTAACAGACCAGGACCTGCCCATCGCACGACGGGCCCGCGCCGATACCGATGGTGGGGATAGCGATGGTCCTCGTGATCTCCTCGGCCACGTCGGGCGGGATCGCCTCGAGCACGACGGCGAAGGCGCCGGCCTCCTCGAGCGCGCGGGCGCCCTCGATCACGCGGAGCGCGGCGTCGTCGCCCTTGCCCTGGACCTTGAATCCACCCATCGCGTGGACCGATTGCGGCGTCAGGCCCACGTGGCCGACCACCGGGATGCCCGCGGTCACGATGCGGCGCACGTGCTCGGCGATCTCCTCGCCGCCTTCGAGCTTCACGCTTTCAAAGCATCCATCCTTGATCAGCTTCCCGGCGTTCTCGAGAGCTTGAAGGGGGGAGACTTGATAGCTCATGAACGGCATGTCGCCGCACACGTGCGCTCGCCGGGCGCCGCGGTTGACGGCGCGGCCGTGATAGCAAATCTCCTCGACGGTGACGGGGAGCGTGGTCTGGTGGCCCTGGACCACCATGCCGAGCGAGTCGCCGACGAGGAGCATGTCGGCGCCGCCCTCGTCGAGCAGGCGGGCCATGGTGTAGTCGTACGCCGTGATCATCGAGATCGGCGAGCCACCCTTGCGGGCGCGAATCTCGGGAACGGTGACCTTGCGAACCGGTCGCGGGGCAGAGCCGCCGCTTCCTTGGGGACCGTACATGTTGCCTCCGGGTCGCGGCCGCTGGTGCGGTCCACGCCTCCACGCAGGCTAGGGCCAAGGCATCGCTTCGGCAAGCTCCGACCCGGGCGATCCGCGCCGACGCGAGGGCGATTTACAGGCTTGATCCCGCGGGCGTTTTCGAGCGTGTACCCTGGCGCCGCCCGATGAAGCACCTGGACCCGAGGCTCGGCGCCGCGCGCGCCCTGATGGCGATGAGCGCCGTCCTCGCGTCGTGCGCTGTCCACCCGGATCCGGTGCCGGCGCGATCGACGTCGGCGCCCGCGCCCCTTGTTTCGTCGACGTTGACGGTGGGCCCCGTCGTTGACACGGCGCCACCATCGGGCCCCGCGTGCCCCGAGGCGACGACGATCCCCGGGGCCTGGCCGCGCGCGGCGACGGTGGCTCGCGCCGTCGCCGCGCCGCGGGGGCAGCTCGGTCACCTCGAGCAGACGCTGGGCGACGCGCGCTCGCCGTCGCGGCTGCGCTTCCTCGGCGCGCACGTGTTCGATCTCCTCGACAAGCTCGCGCACGAGGCGGGGCCGGACGAGATCGATCGCCGCCGCGTCGCCTGCGCGGCGCTGGAAGCCGTGGCGGTCTCGGGAGCGCCGGTGGTGCGCCTGTGGGGCTCGCTCAAGCGCACCGGCGACGCGGCCGAGGTCGCGCTCGCGGCCGAGCTGCTCGCGCTGACGATCGACGAGAACGCCCGCCGGGCGCGCCCGCTCCGGGTGATCGTGACGCTGCTCAACCACCAGCCCGGCTACGGATCGCCGCGCCCCGAGGTCTCGCTCGACGATCAGGATCCGGCGAGCCCGTGGAGCGCGCGAGGGCTCTACTTCGGCGGCGGCTTTCGCGCGCCGGGGCAGGGGCTGCTCGCCGATCGCATCGCCGCGTTCGCCGCGCGCCGCGCGCTGGTCGAGTCGAAGGAGATCCTCGGCTGGGAGCTGGTGAACGAGCTCGACGCGGACCGCTCGATCCGCTCGCCCGCCGACGCCGCGACGCTGCGCGACGGCTTCCTCGTCCCGGCGATGGGGCTGCTCGCGCAGAGTTTTTCGCAGCCGCTGCTCTTCGGCGATCTGCGGCTGCCCGAGGTCGGCTACGCGGCGTACGCGCGATCGATCGTCGCGGCGCTGCCGCCGGCCACGCGCGCTCGGTTGATCTGGACGAGCCACGTCTACGCGACGCGGGCGGCCGCGGTGTCCCCGGCCGCGCTCGGCGTGGAGACCCGCAAGCTCGATCGCGATCTCGATCTCGCGGCCGAGCTCGGCTTGCCGTTCTTGCTCGGCGAGATCGGGCAGCTCCTCCACGGCGCCGCGCCGACGTTCTGTCACGACGGCGCGCCGCACGATCTCCAGCAGCTCTTCACGGTGGCGCTGACGCCCGGCTACGTCGGCTCACGTCGAGGCGCGATCGAGACGGCGCTCTTCTGGGGTGAGGGGCGCTGCGGCCTCGTCGTCTCGTCGGCGAGCGGCGCGCGCACGCTCGATGTCGGCGCCGGCGGCGACTCGGCCGATCTCGGGCCGGGCGATGCCGCTGCGCGCGCCGTGCTGCTGGCCTGGCGGAGCAACCCGCGCTTTCGAGCGCAGTGATCGCTACGGCGCGAGGGGCAACGAGATCACGAAGCATGCGCCGCCGGGGATCGTCTCGCTGATGATCGTCCCGCCCTGGTTCTCGATCAGCGCGCGCGCCATCGTCAGGCCGAGGCCACGGCCGAGCGGCTTGCTGGTGATCAGGGGCTCGAAGATCTTCCCGCGCAGCTCGGGCGCGATCCCGCCGCCGGTGTCGCTCACGGCGAGCCGGAGCCGATCGCCCTCGGTGCGCGCTTCGAAGCGGAGCGTCCCCGAGGCGGGCATGGCCTCGATCGCGTTGCGCATCAGGTGATCGATCGCCGCGCGGAGCTGCTCGTCGTCGACGAAGATCAGCGGCTTCTCTGGCACGTGCGCCGAGACGCGGATCCGGTGGGGCACGTCGTGGGCCACGATCGCTGCCTCGAGCAGCTCGCGCAGCGAGTGGGCCTGCGGGTTCGGCGCCCGCACGCGCGCGTAATCGAGCAGATCCGAGATCAGCCGGTTGGCCCGCCACGTCTCCTCGAGCACGATGGCCACGGCGCTGATGACGGTGGGCGCGGCGTCGTCGCCGAGGGCGCGCTTGAGCACGTAGGCCGCGTTGGCGATCGATCCGAGCGGGTTCCTGATCTGGTGCGCGAGGCCGCCCGCGAGCTGGCCCAGCGCCGCGAGCCGCTCCTTGCGCACCAGCTCTTCCTGCGCGGCGACGAGCTCGCTCGTCCGCTCGCGCACGCGCCGCTCGAGCTCTTCGTTGACGCTGCGGAGCGACTCTTCGGCGGCCTTGAGGCGCGTGAGATCGTGGATGATCCCGACCAGGTGCGTGACCTCGCCCGAGGCCGCGCAGAGCGGTACCTTCGTCGTCGCGAGGATGTGGACGCGCCCGTCGGCGTCGGTGATCGGCTCCTCGGCGATCGTCACCTGCGCGCCGGTGGTGAACACCTCGACGTCTTTGTGGCGGAAGAAGTCCGCCTCGGTCGCCGGGAAGAAGTCGTGGTCGGTCTTGCCGAGCATCGCCGCGCTCGGGTAGCCGACCATGTCGCAGAACGCCCGGTTGAGCAGGACCCAGCGGAAGCTGCGATCCTTGACGAAGATCGGGTGCGCGACCCGCTCCAGGATCTCCGCGAGGAACTCCCGGCTCATCGCGTCTTCGAGGGGCCTCGGCTCGCGATCGTCGCGGCCTTCATGGCTCGTCATTCCTCCAACCCTTACCAGGGTTATACCGCGGCACGATCGCGAACCGATTGTCACTTTGTCGGAGGTGGCGCTGCGCTCGGGCTCGGCCTTGCCAGAATGGTCATGACGCTCGCATCGTTCGAAAAATTCCCGTGCTGCGCAGGTCATCTCGCGGTGGCGTGACGCTTGCTCGGCAGGGCGTCATGCGGTTCGATCTCGCACTCAAGAAGAGCTTCGGGTGGCTGATTGCCGCGCTGATCGCCATCGCGGCGTACTTCCAGGCGGCAGGGATCTCTCACCTGCTCGCCTCGGCCGTCGCGATCGATCGCTCGGCGACACCGCCGTCGATCCCGCTCGCTCGGGCCTTTGTCGCCGAAGCGTTCGATCACTCGACCGCGGCCACGGCCATCCTCGCGCGCAACCCGTTCGACTCGACCACCGGCCCGCTCGGTGGTGACGCCGTCCCGGAAGGCGCGGTGCCGACCGCGGCGGTCCGCGACATCGGCCCGTGCGAGACGGCCCGCGTCGTGCTCATCAGCGCGTCCGATGATCCCTCGTGGTCGTTCGCTTCAATCTCCTCCGAGGGCGGCCACGGCGTGCTCCGCCGCGTCGGCGACGACGTCGCGGGCTTCACGGTCGAGTCGATCGAGCGGGATCGAGTTCGTTTGACCTCGAAGCAAATCAGCTGTGAAGCGGTGCTCGGCGCCGCGCCGATCGCGGCGAAGCCGCCGCCGCCGCCCCCGCCCGGCGCCGGAGCACCGGCGAAGCCCGGCGGCGTCCCGCCCGAGATCGCGGCCGGGATCCGCAAGACGGGCGAGCGCTCGTTCACCGTGCAGCGCGCGGCCCTCGACGCCATCCTCGCGCGGCAGGCCGAGCTCTTCGGCCGCCTGCGCATCGCGCCCGACAAGGAGGGCCTCCGCCTCGCCGGCGTGAAGCCCGACTCGCTCCTCGGCACGCTCGGGATCCAGAACGGCGATCACCTGCAGCGGATCAACGGGTTCGACATCGCCGATCCCCACTCGGCGCTCGAGGCGTACTCCAAGCTGATGAGCGCGAGCAGCCTGGTGATCTCCGCGACGCGCAACGGGCAGCCGCTTAATTACGATCTGAAGATCGAGTAGCGATCGCCCGATCGATCAGCGGCGCTTGCCGTTGACGCGGGCGAACGTCTCCTTGTCGAGGGCCTTGTCGAGGGCGTCGTCGAAGGAGACGGCGCCCTTCTGGAGCAGGCGCTCGAGGGCCATGTCCATCGTCTGCATCCCGGCCGCCTGGCCCGCCTGCATCAGGCTCGGGATCTGCACCGTCTTGCCCTCGCGGATCATCGCGGCGAGGGCGCTCGACGAGACGAGCACCTCGTACGAGGCGACGCGGCCCTTGCCGTCGGCGCTCTTCAAGAGCTGCTGCGAGATGATCGCCAGCAGGCTCTCCGACAGCATGCCGCGCACCTGCGGCTGCTCGTCCGAAGGGAAGGCGTTGAGGATCCGATCGATGGTCGCGGCGGCGCTGTTGGTGTGGACCGTGCCGAAGACCAGGACGCCGAAACTCGCGAGCTGGAGGGCGAGCTTCATCGTCTCGTTGTTGCGGAGCTCGCCCACGAGGATCACGTCGGCGTCCTCGCGGCCGGCGCTGCGGATCGCGGCGGCGAAGCTCGACGCGTCGGGCCCGACCTCGCGGTGGGTGACCTGGGCCATGATCGGCGGGTGCACGAACTCCACCGGATCCTCGATCGTGAGGATGTGGCAGGCGCGGGTGCGGTTGATGCGATCGATCATCGCCGCGAGCGTCGTGCTCTTGCCCGAGCCGGTCGGACCGGTGACGAGCAGGAGCCCGGCGCGGCGCTCGGACATGCGGCGGATCACCTCGGGGCAGCCGAGATCGTCGAGCGTGAGCACCCTGGCGGGGATGGTGCGGAAGACCGCCGCGAGCCCGGTGGTCTTGTGAAAGTAGTTGGCGCGAAAGCGCGCTTTGTCGGCGTAGGCGTAGGCGAAATCGAGATCGAGCTCGGTGGTGATCTTCGCGCGCTCGTGCGGCGTCACGATCTCGAAGAGCAGCGCCTCCATCTCGGCGGCGTCGATCGGCGCGTCGCGGAGGGGGACGAGCTCGCCGCGGGCGCGGAGGAGAGGCGGGTAGCCGATGCCGAGGTGGAGATCGCTCCCGCGCTGCGCGAGGAGCTGGTCGAGCAGCGCGTCGATCTTCGCCATCAGCCGCCGCGCTTTCCGAGGAGCGCGCCGGCCCGCTCGAAGAGGCCCTGCCGCGGCGGGGCCGGCGGCGCCGTGATGCGATCGTGGGCGTCGTCGTCGGCGACCGAGTCCCGCGCGTTCGGTGTCGGCGTCGCGCGCCCATCGCCGGCGAGCCGCGCCTCCAGCTCGGCGGGCGCCTCGGCGATCGCCAGGGCGGCCTCGAGCGAGGTGCGGCCGCTCTGCACGAGGGCCGCGAGCGAGTCGTCGAGGCGGATGATCCCCAGGCTCTTTCCGCGCTGTTGCAGGCTCGGGATCTGGAAGGTGCGGCTGTCGCGGATCAGGTTCCAGAGCGCGAGCGAGCCGGGCAGGAGCTCGGCCGCGGCGACGAGCTGGGTGCGATCGGCGCTGGGCAGGAGGCGCTGCCCGACGACGAGGCGGAGGCCGCCCGCGAGCGTGACGCGCACCTGGGCCTGATCGCCCGGCGGGAAAAGATCGATGATCCGATCGATGGTCTTCGCGGCGCTCGGCGTGTTCATCGTGCCGAGCACGAGGTGGCCCGTCTCGCTCGCGGCGAGGGCCATGCGCACCGTCTCGGTGTCGCGCAGCTCGCCCACGACGATCACGTCGGGATCCTCGCGCAGCGAAGCCTTGAGCGCGCTCTGGAACGAGCGAGTGTGCGTGCCGACCTCGCGCTGGCTCATCATCGCCTTCTTGCGCGGGTGCACCAGCTCGACCGGATCTTCCACGGTGATCACGTGGCGCGCCGTCTCGCCGTTGAGGATGTCGACGATGGCCGCGAGCGTCGTGGTCTTGCCGTGACCCGTCGGCCCGGTGATCACGATCAGCCCCTGGTGATGGTGCGTCGCGAGGCCGATCGCCTCGGGTAAGCCCAGCGATTCGAGCGTCGGGATCGCGCTCGGGATCAGGCGAAACGCGGCCTTGAGCCCGGTGCGCTGGCGGCTGACGTTGACGCGGAAGCGGCCCGCGCCCGGCTCTTCGAGGGCGAAATCAGCGGAGCCGTCTTGCTGGAGCGACGCGAGGAGCCGGGCGGGCACGCGCGGGAGGACCAGCTCCGCGAGCCTCGCCGCGTCGATCGGCGCGCCGCGCGAGGCGAGCTCGCCGGCGATCCGGTACGCGGGCGGCCGCCCCGCGACGAGGTGGAGATCGCTGGCGTGGAGAGCGCGCGCCGCGAGGAGCAGCTCTTTGAATGCGTCGGCCGTCGTCGGCGCGGCCGCGTGCGACTGCGCGAACGGCGCGAGATCCGCGAACGGCGTGTCGAGCGGGAGCCGCGCGGGAGGCGGCGTGGGCACACGCGAGACCGGCGCCCGCGGAGGCGGCGTGGGCAGGCGCGAGACCGGCGCCCGCGGAGGTGGCGTGGGCACGCGCAAGGGAGGCGGCCGCGGAGCCGCCGCAGCCGACGGAGGCGGCGCCGGCGACGGGCGCGGGTCGCTGTCGTCGAGGGCGAAGTCGAACGAGAACTCGCTGGTGCCGAGCGCCGGGGCCGGCGCCTTCGCCGTGGTGAGCGGCCGCGACGGCGGGGGAGGCGCGGGCTTCGCGACGGCGATCGGCGTCGGGCGCGACGGGGGCTGCGGCGCGACGAACGCGATTGGCGTCGGGCGCGACGGAGGCTGCGGCGCGACGAACGCGATCGGCGTCGGGCGTGACCGCATCCCCGCCGCGCCGAGGGGCTTCAGCCCGTTGCCCGGCAGCGGCGTCGGATCCTTCGCGGGGCGTAGCGCGAAGCGCGCCTGGACGAACTCGCCGTGCATCGTCGCGGTGACGTCGATGACGCCGACGCCCTCGATCCGCGCCGTCCAGTGCGACGGTCGCGCGCCGAGCGTGTCGACGTGGCGGCTGCCTCCGGCCTCGAAGAGGATCTGGAGGATGTCGTCGGTGGCGTGCACCGCGGCGTCGAGCGCCCGCGGCGCGTCGGAGCCATTGCAGAGCGCCGCTTGCCCGCTGGCGAGGGAGATCTCGGTGATCCCTCGCGTACCGAGGGGCTGCAGCAGGGCCTTGGCTCCGCTCACGCGCGCGGGCTCGTAGCGCCGAGGGTCGTCGGATCCGTCATCGAGATCCCCAGTATTACGGTGCGCGCGGCGATGTGCCCACAACGATTGAAGAGTTCTCGGCGTAAGCGAATCGCCTACATCGTGCGCAGCCGCGTGGGTTCCAGGCTATGCGGCGAGCCAGGCCCATTGACCATTGCAACACCGGAAGAGATGCCGGGAAAGTCGTGGAGTGCTGAAGATGACAATCGCGACGCCACGAGCGATATCGCGGAGGGTGCCAGTCGCGCGCTCAGCCCGTCTTCTCGGCGTACGTCATCACCAGGTACATCACGAGCTCGGTGGTGCCGACGTTGCGATACTGGTGCGGCACGTCGGCCTCGAACAGGATCGCGTCGCCCGCGCCCAGCGTGTGGCGCTCGGCGCCGACGATCATCTCCAGCGCTCCGCGGTTGACGATCAGGTTCTCGATCGTGCCAGGCGGGTGGGCGTCGGCGTTCTCGACCGACTGCGGCGCGAGGTGGAGCTCGTAGAACTCGGTCGTGCGGGGCTCGTCGAACGGGAACAGCGCGCGCGACGAGAAGGCGCCGTCGTGCGACGTGAGCACCTTGGCGCGCGCCGCGGCCATCACCGTCGTGCGGCCGGCGGTGCGGTTGGTGATCAGCGCCGAGAACGGCACCGCGAGGGCGCGGGCGATCTTCCAGAGCACGTTGATCGTGGGCGTGCTCTGCCCGAGCTCGATCTGCCCCAGCATCGCGCGGCTCACGCCCGACGCCCGCGCGAGGCGCTCGAGCGAGAGGCCACGCTTGGCGCGCAGCCGCCGCAGGTTCGCGCCCACCACCGGCGTGAGGTCCGACGACGCCTCGGCCGACGCGACCTCGTACGACCAGGCCTGACCGGCTTCGCCTTCGGGCTTCGCGTCCGCCGCGAGCGGCGCCGAGCTCGCCAGCTCGATGGCGTCCTCGCCGTCGTCGCCCGTTCCGTCCGCCGAAGCGGCGCCCGGAGCCTCGCCCTTGAGGGCGCTTTTACGCGTGGATTGGCGGCTATTCTCGCGGACTGACTTCATGGCTCTGGTGAAGCTGCCATCTATCCGCCATGGCGGAGGGGTCGTCAAGACGTCGCCTTCGTCCGGGCACGCCGGCCGCGGCAAGCAACGTCCGCGGTGGCCTGTGCCCGGCCTGTGCCCGGCCTGTGCCCGCGCCGGGCCCGCTCGAAACGCGGCGCAACGAGCCTGTTTCCCGGGGCATCCAGCGGGGATCGGGCGATCGCGACGCTGGCCCGGCGCGTGCTGATGCAAGGGCACGAGGTCATGTCGTGATTGATCAAATCCTGGATGGTCGTTACCGCCTTCTCCGTCTGCTCGGGCAGGGAGGCATGGGCTCGGTCTACGAGGCCGAGCAGATCGACACCGGCTGCCACGTCGCGGTGAAGGTGCTCTCGGGCGCGGGCGCGGCGCAGAACCCGTCGCTCGTCGCGCGCTTCGCCCTCGAGGCGCGCGCGGCCGGGCAGCTCGAGACGCCGCACGTGGTCCGCGTCCTCGACGCCGGCGTCGACGCCGCGCTCGCCGTGCCGTTCATGGCCATGGAGCTGCTCCACGGCGACGACGTGCAGGCGCTGATGCTGGAGCGCGGCGCGCTCGCCCCTGACGTCGCCGTGCGCATCGTCGCGCAGGCGTGCTTGGGCCTCGCCGAGGCTCACGAGGCCGGCGTCGTTCACCGCGACATCAAGTCGGCGAACCTCTTCCTCGCGCGCGGCGAGGGCGAGGCGATCACGGTGAAGATCGTCGATTTCGGCCTCGCCAAGGCGAGCTTCGGCGCCGGCTCGGTGCAGGGCGAGGGCGGCCTCACGCGCACCGGGACGATCCTCGGATCGCCGCTCTTCATGGCGCCCGAGCAGGCGCGAGGCGCGCGCGACGCCGACGCGCGATCCGACCTCTGGTCGATGGGCGTCGTGCTCTTTCACCTGCTGACGGGCCGCATCCCCCACGAGGAGATCGACGGCCTCGGCGAGCTCTTGATCACCATCTGCTCGGACGCGCCGCCGCGCGTGCGCGACTTCGCGCCGTGGGTGTCGGAAGAGATCGACGCCATCGTCGATCGCGCGCTGCGCCTCGATCCGCGCGAGCGCTACCAGCGCGCCGACGACATGCTCGACGCGCTGTTCCGCCTGCTCCCCGCGGGCTCGGCGGTCACGCAGTCGATGCTGCGCGCGCCGGTGACGACGACGATCGCGGCGCCGGTGGTCTCCGTGGAGATCGCGCCGATCGCCGCTGCCCTCCCGGAGCCTCGCGCGCAGATCTCGTCGTACCCGCCCGACGTGTACATCGCGCCGTCGCCCGCGCCGCGGGCCGTGGCGGCGACGCCGACGAGCTTCGCCGACAGCGACGAGGCCGTGGTGAGCCCGATCGTGCAGCGGCCCGCGCCGAGGCGACGCACCGCCCCCGCGCCCTTGCTGCTCCTCGCCGCAGCCGTCGTCGGCGCGCTGCTGGGCATGGGGATCTTTCGCCTCGAGCTCGGTCCGCGCCCCGCCGTCGCGGGCGCCGCGCGCGCGTCGATCGTGGCGCCGGTCGCGCCGCCCCCCGTCGTCGCGGCCGCCGTCGCGCCCGCCGCGGTCGACGCGGGGCTCGACGCTTCGCCCGCGGAGCATCGCGGAACCGAGTAAGTTGCTCGCCTAGTGATCACCTCGCCTCGCCTCCCGATCGCCCTCCTCGCCGGCTCGCTCACGCTCGGCTGCGCGGGGCTCACGCCGCCGCTGACGCCGCCCGAGCGCGGCGGCGCCCCGTGGACCGAGCTCACCTCGAAGCACTTCGTCGTCGACACCGACGTCGACGCCGCCGAGGCCGGCTCGACGCTCGCCGAGTTCGAGGGCATCTACGGCGCGATCGAGGACGTCGCGTTCCCGAGCCAGACCGAGTCGCGCGCGCCGATCCGCGTCGTGCTCTTCGGCCGCGAGAAGGACTACCGGCTCTTCGGCGCGAAGGATACCCGCGGCTACTTCACCCCGCAGCTCCCCAACGATCTCGACGTCGTCGACGACGTCGCGCACGGGAAGAAGCTCGAGGCTGCGTGGGCGACGCGCTTCGACGGCGTCGATCCCGACAAGCTCGAGGGCGACTTTCGCGAGCACCTGATCCGCACCGAGTCGATCGAGGCGCAGGCCTGGACGACGCCGTACACGCCGCGTGCGCGCGCCGTGCCCGAGCAGCAGCGCGCGCTCTCGCCGGCCGAGGTCCACGTGCTCTGGGCGCGCCTCCGACCGTGGGACGAGCAGCACCTGCCGATGGCGCGCACCGACA
This sequence comes from Byssovorax sp., assembly GCA_025362495.1. Taxonomy (GTDB): domain Bacteria; phylum Myxococcota_A; class Polyangia; order Polyangiales; family Polyangiaceae; genus JANYGI01. Next base: position 36,131 of record JANYGI010000130.1, read on the forward strand.
TCAACGCGGCGCGCGCGGCCGATCCGACGTCACCGGAGATCCAGTACTGGAGCGGCCTCTTCCTGCGCGCCGAGGGCGATCGCGAGGGCGCCGAGGCCGAGCTCTCGCGCGCGCTGGCGCAGCGCCCCAACGACGCTCGCTACCTCCTGGCGCTCGGCACGCACTACCGCGGCCTCGAGCGCAACGCGCCGAAGGATCGCCTCGACGACGTGATGCATCGCCTGGCAAAGGTCGCCGTTGCACCCCGCGCCCTCGACTTCGTGGCGAGCTACGACGCGGCGACGGGCGAGATCGACGAGGGCCTGCGCTTCGCCGCGCGCGCGACGAAGGCCGATCCGGCCTGCTACCGCTGCTTTTCCACCGGCGCGCGGCTGCTGGCGGCGAAGGGGCGGCTCGACGAGGCCGTCGACGCGGCGCTGCGCGCGCTCAACCTCGTCCCCGACGGCGTGCGCGCCCCGCAGCTCACGCGCGATCTCGCGCGCTACCGGAGCGAGCGCGATCGCGCCAGGACGAAGGCCGAATAGCCCCGGCTCAGGTGGTCTCGATCGGCGCTTCGCGCGGCGCGCGGGCCCGCAGCGCGAGCTCCGCCGCGAGCAGCGCCAGCAGCGCGATCGCCACGTACGGCGACGCGTCGAGCGCCGGAGCCACGCCGCCCATCGCCGCCGCGTGCGCCGCGTCGCGCACCTGCCGCGGTCGAAAGTCGATCTCGCGATCGGGGACGGCGGCGACGCGCGTCGTGGCCTCGCCGTCGAGCGTGAGCTCGTAGAGCCCGCTCAGCGGCGCGTCGGCGCGCAGCCGGCGATCTTGCTCGATCACGGGGATGATCCGCGGCGCCCCGACGCCGCCCGACGGCATCCGCCGCACCTTCACGTCCTTGTAGCCGTCGAAGGTCCAGGCCTGGCCCACGTCGATCCGACGCGCGCCGCCACGCGCGCGCGCGGTGCTCACGAAGCTCTCGAGCAGCGAGAGGAACGCGGGGCGCAGCGCGAGATCGCTCTCGTCGGTGCTGAGCGGCAGCGTCAACGAGAGCACCGCGCCGCGGCCGAGCGAGCGACGCAGGAGGAAGGGCGCGCCGTCCTTCCATTTCGCGAGCACGTCGGCGCCTTCGATCGCGACGGGATCGAGCGCCGTGCGCCCGCGCGGATCGAGGTTCGCGAGCCCCGGCGCCGAGCTGCCCAGCGTCGGCGCGCTCGCGGGATCCACGCCGAGCGATCCCGCCGCGCCCGTCGGGGCCGCGGCGATCGGCGTCCAGCGCACCACGCCGGCGATCAGCGGCTCGAAGCCCGCGCCGAGCGGCGCCGCGGCCGCGCGCGGCCCGAGCGTGAGCAGCACGACGCCGCCGCGCTCGACCCAGGCCGCGAGCTCGCGGCGCACCTCGGGGGTGAACCCCGGCGCGTCGTCCACGATCAGCGCCGAGTACGCGTTGAGCTCGGCCTCGTGCTCGGGCACCGACGGCAGCGGATGCACCTGCGCGTCGAGCTGCAACGCCGTCAGCGCCTGCTCGATCGGCGGCGCCCCGCCCGTGGCCACGCGCGTCGCCGTCGCGTCGACCACCACCGCGATCGGCAGCGCGCCGCCCGCCGAGATCACCGGCGCCTCGTCGTCTTCCGCGATCGCGTCGCTGCCGGTGAGCACCGCCCGGAGCAGCGCCGGCGCGCCGTCGGGCAGCGCCACCGCGACCTCTTCCACGCGCGCCGACCTGCCGAGCTGCGTCGCGCCGATCACCTTGTTACCGGCGCGGATCTCGATCGATCGCGCCGCCTCGACAGGCGCTTTCGCGGCCGGAGTTGCGCTCGCTGACGCCGACGTCGCCGGCGCTGCGGGCTCGCGCCCCGAGCACACCACGCGCGCCCACACCTTGCTCCCCGATCGCTCCGCGCGGGTCACCGCGCAGTCTTGATCGTGCGCCTCGAGCTCCGGCAGCGGCACCCACAGCGCCACGTCGGCGTCGCCCTGGATCGGCGGCGCGTCCGGCGCGCCGTCGGCGAGATCGCTCAGCAGCACCACGCGCTTGTCGGTCTGCACCAGGCCGTGCACCAGGCCGCGCGCGAGCTGCACCGCGCCCTCGAGATCCGTCGCGCGATCCGAGGGCTCGGCCGCGTCGAGGGCCGCGGTCACGGCCGCGAGGTTGGTCGTCGATCCCAGCGCCACGCGCGGCGGCGCGCCGGCGAGCACGATGGCGACCGCGTCGCCGGTGGCGAGCCCCTGCGCGAGCTCGCGCGCGCCCGCGAGGGCCCGCTCGAAGCGCGATTTCCCCCCCGGCAATTTCGCTCGCATGCTCAGCGAGTCGTCGAGCACGATCGCCAGAGCCACCGACGCGCCGTGGTTGCGCGCGAGCGCGAGGCGCGAGCAGCGCACGAAGGGCGTCGCGCCGAGGATCGCCAGCCCGAGCACCGCCAGCGCGCGCACCGAGAACAGCGCGCGATCCTCCAGCATGCTCCGCTTGCGGGCCGAGGGCTGCGTCGGCGGCACCAGCCGCGCCGGCGGAAAGAGCTGCTCTTCCGCCTGCTTTCGCCGCAGCAAGTGCGCGGCGATCGGCGCCACCACGAGCAGCGCGATCAGGAGCCCACCCAGCGTCAGGAAGCTCATCGTCGCGCCTCGTGCACGGCCTTGAGGATCGCCCGCACCACGCCCACGGGCGCGTCGGCGCTCGTCGCGCGGATCAACCTCCCGCCGCGCGCCTCGAGCTCTTTCTCCCACGGCGTCGACAGCGCGAGGAGCCGCTCTTTGTAGACCGCGCGCACCGCGTCGGCGTCGGCCTCGACGACCGTGTCGCCCTCGACCGCGCGGAGCCGCACGTTGCCCGTGAAGCCGAGCTCGGCCTCCACCGGATCGAGGACTTGCACCGCGATCAGCGTCCGCCCGCTCGTCGCCAGCGCGGTGAACGCCGAGAGCGCTCCCTCCGGCAAATCAAGCAAATCCGAGAGCAGCACGATCACCGAGCCTCGCCGCGCTCGCCGCGCGATCGGCCCCAGCGTCCGCTCGATCGCCGCCGCGTCTGCGCTCACGTCGCCCGCGGCCGCGGCGCCCTCGAGCGCGCCGACGACCCGCTCGAACGCCTCGCGCCCGGCCATGGCCGGGATCCCATGCGTCCCGTGTCCACCCACCCAGCCGAGGCCGATCGGATCGCCCGTCGACAGCGTGACGCGAGCCAGCGCCGCGCTCACGAGGGCCGCATAGGCCAGCTTCGATCCGGGCGCGTCCGCGCTGCGGTAAGCCATCGAGGCCGTGGCGTCGACGCAGAGCCACAGGGCGCGATCGGTCTCCGTCTCGAACTCGCGCACCATCAGCCGATCGTGCCGGAGCAGCGATCGCCGATCGAAGAAGCGCAGATCGTCGCCGGGTACGTACGGCCTTTGCCCGCCGAACTCCACGCCCGCGCCCTTGCGCACGCTCCGGTGCATGCCCGCGTAGACACCGTCGGCCACGGCGCGCGCCTTCAAGCGCAGCGGCGCGAGCGAGCCCCAGTCGATGGGGAACGGCCCGGCTTTTCCTCCGCGGAGATCCCCGGCTCGCGTCGCGGCTCCGGGGGACTTGGGCGTGGCGGGGGAGGGAGGCACGGCGGCTGCTGTAGCGTGGATCCGGCGCGAAAGCAGGTCTTCAGCGGCGGAGCATCGCGGCTAGCTTCTGCTTGATCACCGGCGTCGTCCACACCGGGACGATGGCCCGCAGCGTCGGCTCGAACACCGCATCGGGGCAGAGATCCTGCTCTGTGCCGCGGAGATCGGCCTTGGTGAGCGCATAGGCGTCGCCCGGGTTCGAGGCCAGCGCCGCGAGCCGCGCCTCCGCGACCGACCGAGCGTCGTCGGCCACCTCGTCGACGATCCCCATGCGCAGGGCGCTCGCCGGATCGAACAGGCACGCTCCGAGCAGCACGGCCGTGTGGAAATGCGTCGGCACGCGGTGCTTGATCATGGCCAGGAGCCGCGGTGGAAACCGCATCCCGAGCGCCACCTCGTTGAGACCAATCTTGATCTTCGGGTTCGACGCCGCGACGCGGTGATCGCACGCCAGCGTCAGCACGCACCCGCCCGCGATCGCATGTCCATTCACCAGCGCCACCGTCGGGCCGGGATAGAGATAAAGCGCCGCGACCGCCCGCTCGAGCAAGCGCAGGAACGCCAGCATCCCGTCGCCTTCGAGCGCGTGGATCTCGTGGAGGTTCAGCCCCGCCGAGAAGGCATCTCCAGCCCCGGTGAGCAGCACGGGCTCCCCCGCTGCGGCCGTGAGCTCGGCGAGGAGGAACGTCAACATCGCGGTGCCGAGGGAGTTCTTTCCCGGCCCGTCCATCCGGATTTCACGCATGCGCCACCGTATATCACGCCATCGCGCGGGCGCGCGCGCGCAGCGCCCGGCCCACTCCAGCGCTTCGAGCCGTCGAGGCCCGCGGAGACTGGCACGCTGACGCCCTCACCGCGCGACGGGGCTCCGGACGAATCAAGCCCTCCGTCCGTGCGACGGCGAACTGGACACCGCGCTTCATCGATCCAGGAGCGCGAGTGTACCGCGACGTTCTCCGGCGCGAAGGAGGCCTCTTCAGCGCGATTGCCGCCGGCCCGCTTCAGTGAGACAAGGCCTCCACGGCCTCGCGCCGGCCCCACCATGAGCCAAGCAGAACGCATCCTCTACCAGTTCCCCATCTCGCATTACTGCGAGAAGACCCGCTGGAACCTCGACGCCAAGGGCCTCCCGTACGAGCTGCGGAACCTGGTCCCGGGCGTCCACCTGCTCGTCGTCAAGCGGCTCGGGACGGGTCACACGGTGCCGGTCCTCGTCGATCAGGGCAAGGCCATCGGCGACTCGGCGGCCATCGCGGTGTACCTGGAGCAGGCCTATCCGGCCCGGCCCCTCTTGCCCGCGGGCGAGGCCGAGAGGGCGCGCGCCCTCGAGCTCGAAGCGTATTTCTCCAAGCACGCTGGCCGCGCCGCCCGTCAGTGGCTGTATGGCCAGCTCGTCGCGAGCCCCGGCAGCGCTCCGGCCGTGATGCTCGAGCAGTACGCCGCCCCGGTGCGCTTCATTGGCCGCCTGATCGCGAAGAACATCGAAGGCACGCTGCGCAAGCAGTACCGCTTGAACCCGGAGGGCATCGCCTCCGCGCGCGCCACGCTGATCGAGATGTTCGAGCGGATCGAGCTCGAAACGCAGAGCGATCCGACGCGCTACCTCGTCGGAGACACCCTCTCGATCGCCGACATCGCGGCGGCGTCGCTCCTCTCGCCCCTCGTCGCCCCGCCCGGCTCGACGTACGACTCGAAGGAGGGCAAAGCCCACGAAACGGCCGCGATCCGGGCCTTCCGCGCCGAGCTCTCCACGCGCCCAGGCTGGGCCTGGGTCCTCGCGCGCTACAAGAACGACAGGAGCGCTCCCGCCTCCTGAGATGGCCGCGGATCAGGCCCGGGTGAGCTCGCGCGCCGGCGGCGCGAGCAGGCGTTGCTGGGCGACGATGCCCAGCACCATCGCCACCGTGAACACGATCGCGTAGCCCGAGCCCGACGCCGCATCGACGATGCCGGGCCCGGGGCACACGCCGCCGAGGCCCCAGCCCACGCCGAACAGCGCCGCTCCGACGATCAGCGGCGCGTCGATCGCGCTCCGCTCCGGCCGCTGGAACGCGCCGCCGAGCAGCGGTCGCGGCAAGGCCAGGATCCACCGCAAGGCCAGGAAATGCACGCCTATCGCGCCGATCATCACGAACGCCAGGCTCGGATCCCAGCGCCCGAAGACGTCGAGGAAGCCAATCACCTTGGCCGGGTTCGTCATGCCCGAGATCAGGAGCCCTCCGCCGAAGAGGAGGCCCGCGAGGAGGGCTGTCAGCTTGGATTTCACAGGCCACCTCCGAGCGCGCGGACGACGCCGACCGTGGCCACCCCGGCGCCCATGAACGTCAGCGTCGCGGCGAGAGACCGCGTCGAGAGGCGGCTCAGCCCGCAGACGCCGTGTCCGCTGGTGCAGCCCGATCCCAGCCGCGTCCCGAAGCCCACGAGGAGACCAGCCACGCCGCCGACTGCCAGGCTCGGCGTGATGCTCGGCAGCGCCGACGGGAAGACGAGGCGCGCGATGACACCCGAGAGAAGCAGGCCTCCCAGGAAATACAGAGGCAAGCTGCGGTCGCTCTCACGTGGCTTGACGACGTCCGCCAGGATCCCGCTCACGCCGGCGATCTTGCCGTTGAAGAGCATGTACAGCGAGGCAGCCAGCCCGATGAGGGCGCCTCCGAGCAGGGCGGATATCGGGGTGAAGGTGGTCATGGCATTCGAGGCGATATGTTGTCCGTCATAGCGGATGCGTCAAGGACCATCCACCGCGGAGACAGGCGTGACCCCGTGGCCGTGGGTGATCGGCGCGACATCCATGCGCTCTCCGCCGCTGCGCACGTAACCACCGACGAACGGCTCCTCGGCGAGGAACAGCGGCGTGTCGAGATCGACGAACGTGAAGCCGCCGAGGCCCGCCGCGAAGCACGCCGACATGCTCATGGCGAGCGTCGCCTCGACCATCCCGCCGATCATCAGCCCGAGGCCCGCGGCGCGCGCGATCTCGGCGATGGCCAGCGCCTCGACGACGCCGGACTTCATCAGCTTGATGTTGATCACCTGCGCCGCGCCGGTCCGCGCGATGCGGAGCGCGTCGGCCGCCGAGCCCGCGCTCTCGTCGGCGGCGACGGGGACGCCGGCCTCGCGGCTGACCCGGGCGAGGCCCTCCCAGTCGTCGCCGGGCACCGGCTGCTCGAGCAAGATCGGCTTGATTCCCAGGGCCGCGAGCGATCGGACGAGGTCTACCGCCGCCCGCGCGGTGAGGCCCCCGTTGCCGTCGAGGATCAGGCCCGCGCCCGGCGCAGCCTCGTGGATGGCGACGACGCGGGCCCGATCGTCGTCGAGCGAGCCGGCGCCGATCTTCACTTTCAGCCTGGAAAACCCCTGCTTCGTGAACGCGGTCGCCTCGGCGCGCGCCTCGGCGATCGATCCGACGGTGATGGTGATGTCGGTCGCGAGCGAGCGCTCGGCGCCGCCGAAGAAGGCCCAGAGCGGGAGCCCGGCCTGCCTCGTGAGCGCGTCGAGCACCGCGGTCTCGATCGCGCACCGGGCCGAGCCCGCGCCCCGCACCAGCGGCTGGATCGCCGCGGCGATCGCCCGGTAGGCGCGGACATCGGCGCCCTCGACGACGGGGCGCGCGGCGTTGACCGCGGCGATCGCGCGCGCCTGGGTCTCGCCGTTGAAGGCGGGGAAGGGAGCCGCCTCGCCGTGGCCGCGCGTCCCGTCCGCGAGCTCGACCGTGACGAGGGCGTTCTCGGCCCGCGTCTGCGCCCCTCCGGCGATGCCAAAAGGCTTCACGAGGGCGATGTCGAGCGGCTCGACGAGCAGGCGGCGGATGAGAGTGGGTATCGCCATGGTGCAGGAGCGTGGATCGGAGCCGGCGTGCGCGTCAGCCGTCACGTGCACGGGGGCGGTTCGAGGATCGCTTCGAGAGGGCCGTCGCGGCGAGAGGCGCGGTGTCAGCCGACGCGCAGCGAGGGCCGCGTCGGGGCCTCGCTCGGGGTCGCGGGCAGCTTGCCGAGCTCGCGCACGATGGCTTGAGCGCAGGCGAGGGGACGGCCGCGATTGACCCGCACGTAGGGGATCCCGGCGAGGCTGGCGGCGTGCGCCAGGGCCCCGTCGACGGCGTGATCTTGAAAGCCCGTGGCGCTGAGGACGAGATCGTAGCTGCCCTGGGAGATCCGCTCGCACTGCGACTGGACGCGCCGCGGGCCGCCGTCGCAGCCAGCCATCTTCACGCCGAGCAGCTCGGTCAAGCGCGCTTCGAGCCGGGCGTCGGAGCGGTTGCTCGCGAAGAGCACCCTCCGCCCTTCGGTGTGCTGACGGACGCTGTCGCAGAGCTGGCGAAGGGCGCTGTCGTCCTCGGACTCGGGCTCTTCGTCCTTGGGTGGGGGCGCGATCTCGCGGCGGGCGCTCGGCGGCGACTCTTCCACGCCACCGGACGCCAGCAGCTTGATCAGATCGCGCAGCCGCCGACGAATGCGCCGATCCTCGTGGGTCGCGGCGATCTCACCGAGGGCGGCTATCTGGCTGCGACGCGACCGGAGCAGATCGGCGAGGGCGGGCGTCGGGAAGGTATCGAACGCGCGGATCAGCCAGGGAAGCAGGGTATCTTCGCCGGAGCCGAGCTCGAGCAGCTCGGCGCGCAGGCGGGTCGAGCTCTCCTCTTGCAGCGCTGCGGTGGAGGGCTGCGGCGGAGCCGGGATCCACGACGACGTGGCGCGAAACGAGGGATCGATCGTCTTGCGGAGCAGCGCGGCGGTCGTGGTGACGGGCAGCGAGATCCGGCGGAGTCGCCCCATCGCCAGGCCCCAGGCGAGGTGGTCTTGCGCGCTCCCACGCACCCAGCGCAGCGTCTGGGCTATCCGCAGGATGGCTGTGCTGTCTTGCTCTTCGGTCGCGGGGACGCTCGGGCGCGCGAGCAGCGCTTCGAGATCTTTGACGGCCTGGGCGAGCAGGGCGTCGGGCTCGCGCGGGGCGGGGCCCACGGGGTGCGCGTCGATCCAGCCGTCTTCGTCGAAGCCGGCCGCGGTGGACTTGCGGATGTGCTCGCGATACCGCTGCTCGGCGCGATCGGCGGCTTCGTGCCAGGTCGTGGGGGGGAACTCGGTGGCGTGCGGCTCCAGCGTATCGGCCGGCGCGGTCGCGAGCTGAAGCGCCCGCACCGAGCCCGGCCACAGCATCTTGCCAATCTCGCTCAGGCGACGGGCGATGCGTTGAACGGCCGCCGTGACGAGGCGCGCCTCGGGCAGCGCTTCTTCGTGGGCTCGCGCCCGGCAGATCCAGGCGAGGAGCTGATAGCGCTGGCGCTCCGCGCACTTCTTGGCGAGCTTCGGAAGCTGAGTGTCGATGTCGTGGAGCATCGCGTCGAGGGCGGCGAGAGCCTCCGCGAGCTGGAGGCCGCTGGGCGCGGGCTCGACAGGTGCGGCGTGCGGCAGAGCATCCGGGGCTGTCGCGGCGGGAGCAGCCGCTGCCCTCGGCGCCTCGACCGGCGCGGGCGCGGCCACCTCGACGACGTCCAGCGACGGAGGAGCCTCGATTGGCGGCTCGACCCGAGGGAGCTCGGCGGTCGTCGTCGGCGCGGCGTCGATCGCAGCGACCTGCGCTTCGGCCTCGGCCTCGGCCGGAGGGGCCTCGTCGCTCGCCGTCGCCACGGGCGCGACCGCGATCTGGGCCTCGAACAGATCGCGCGCGAGCCGCGACGGCAGCATCTGGCGGAGCGCGTGATCGAAGGCCTGGTCGACCGTGGCGCCGTGCCCGAGCCAGCTCTCGTCACCGCGCGAAATGAGGCATTCCGCCCACTCCTGCATGCGGAAAACGACTCCGTAGCCGGCGCTGCGGAGGAGAAATTGAGAGCGCTCCGAGTGGGGGGATACCATTGCTGACGAAATCGAACGCTATCATCAACGTCGCGCCGTGCGGGATGAAACGTCGCAGGCAGAGAGCTGCGTACGGGTATTACGGTGCCGGCGTGCGCGAGTGAACGAAAAATAGCGCTCACCGGTGCGCAAGCCGACGTAGTCTGTCGCTCGCGCTCCACCGCTGCGGACAAGGCACCTCGCTTTTTTCCTATTTCTCGTTCGTTCGAGGCCTTCCGGGTCGCGCCGGGGGCCGTCGAGGCCGCGTCGACGAAGCCGCCAGCAGCGGCGGACGGACCTGGCGAGCGCCGCAGATGCCTCCCGGACGACGTCCCCGCAATCTCGCCTCGGAGCGATTCCCGGACCGCGATCGCCGACAGGCGCGCGCACCATGACCTCGCCCGGGTGAACGTGAAGGGCCTCGCCGCGCGAAGCGCCACCCCGCGACGATGGCGAAGGCCTACCTGGGCGCCGTCGACGCGACGTTCGAGGGCCAGTCCAGGGAGAAGAAGGTCGCGCTGGTGGAGGAGGTGACCGACGCGGTGGAGAGCACCCTCGGCGCGCCGCGCGAGCGCACCGGCGTCGTGCTGCGCGAGGTCCCCGCCGCGCACCGAGCCGTGGGCGGCGTCCCCGCAGGCTGACCGCGTTCGCTCGCGCATCGAGCATGGTCGACGCCGTCCTTGCGCCCGACGCCCGCGCCGATACCCGCATGCGCGCGCACCACGACGTCGGCCGCGGCCACGGGCGACGATGGCGCAGCGCGCGCGCGGCCGGCGCAAGAGGTGCGCGTGGTTCGTGTTCCCCTCGGCCTGGAACTGCGCCGCAGCGAGCGGCCAGCTAATTGCTTGGGATCCCATCGGTCCGGTAGTCAACATCGACACGCGGGGTTCGATCGGGCGCGCTGCCCGCGGCGCCCGACGGCGAATGGGTCTGGTTCACGCGATGAAATGCGATCTTCGCCCGCAAGGGAGCTCCGGGGTGGTGCGCGCCACGCTCGTGGGCACCCTCGTCGCCCTCACCCTGTGCGCAGGAATCCTCGCGGGGAGCCGCGGCCTGAAGGACTTCGATACCGCGCTCGTACCCTACGCGGCGGCTAGCGTCTTCGCGGCGTTCGGCCTCGGCTATCGCTATTCGATGTGGCTCGAGCGCCCGCCGACCCGGCTCTACTGGCGCCGCGGCTGGCGGATCTTCCTCTCGCCCCGGCGCTTGCCGCGAAACCTGCTGCGGCTGGGGCGCCTCATCTGGGACGATCTGGTCGCGCAGAAGTTCATCGAGCATCGGTCGCCGCTCCGCTGGGCCGCGCACGCCTGCCTTTCCTGGGGTTGCGTGCTCGCGGCGGCGGTCACATTCCCCCTCTCCTTCGGCTGGATCCGCTTCGAAACCCCGACGAGCTCCCAGGCGACCTACAACGCCTATGTCTTCGGGGTGCGCGTCTTCCAGTTCCCGCTCGACAGCCCGTTTGCGCCGCTGGTCTTCAACATCCTCGACATCGCGGCGGTGCTGGTGATCGTCGGCGTCTGTCTGGCGATCTGGCGCCGAGCGCGCGACCGCAGCGCGCTCACCCTCCAGCAGTTCTCGAACGACCTCCTCCCGCTCTTGCTGCTGTTCTCGATCTCGATCTCGGGCCTTCTGCTCACGGTGTCGGCCCATTTCATGCGCGGATTCAACTACGCGTTCCTGTCGCAGTTCCACGCCCTCACCGTCATCTTCACGCTGCTCTATCTGCCCTTCGGCAAGTTCTTTCACATCTTCCAGCGGCCCGCGCAGCTCTCGATCGACTTCTACCGGCGCGCCGGCGCCGAGGGCCCGCAAGCGGTCTGTGCGCGCTGCGAGAAGCCTTTTGCCAGCGCTCTCCAGATCGGCGACCTCAAGGACGTACAGCGCGCGCTGTCGATTCGCTACCAGCTCGCCGACGGCACCCACTACCAGGATGTTTGCCCGCCCTGCCGGCGGAAAAACCTCGCGCTCACCCAGGACGCGATGTGGCGCGGCCCCCGCGCCCCGAAAGTAAGCTGATGGCCAGGCTCCCTGTCTCGGTGACCGATCTCGTCGACCGGTTCGGTCCGCATCGCCACGACGTGCCGCCCGGCGGCTGGGTGAGCAGCGGCGAGCCCGACCGCGTGGTGAAGACCCATTGTTGCTTTTGCGGACAGCAATGCGGTATCCAGCTCAAGGTCAAGGACGAGAAGGTCGTCGGCTTCGAGCCCTGGGAAGACTTCCCCTTCAATCGCGGCAAGCTGTGCCCCAAGGGCGTGAAGCGCTACATGCAGAACGATCACCCGGATCGCCTGCTGTCACCGCTCGTCCGCGCCGAGGGGCGGGGCTTCGAGGAGGCCACGTGGGACGACGCGCTCGGCCAGACCGTGGCCGCGATGAAGCAGATCCAGGGCGATCACGGGCGTGACGCCTACGCGGTGCTGACCGGCGCCTCGCTCACCAACGAGAAGGCCTATCTGATGGGCAAGCTGGCGCGCGTCGCCCTGCGCACGGCCAACATCGATTACAACGGTCGGCTCTGCATGGTGTCCGCGGCGGCGGCCTCGAAGAAGATCCTCGGGATCGATCGCAGCGCCAACCCCTGGAGCGACATCCCCGAGGCCGACGTCATCCTCGTCGCGGGCGCCAACGTGGCCGAGTGCGCCCCGATCACGACAGACTACATCTGGAGAGCGCGGGAGCGCGGCGCCAGGCTCATCGTCCTCGATCCGCGGATGACGCCGATCGCGCGCCACGCCGATCTGTTCATCCCGGTGCGGTCGGGGGGTGATATCGGCGTCTTCAATGGCATGCTCCACGTGATGATCGAGCGTGGCTGGGTGGACCGCGCCTTCATCGACGAGCACACGACGGGCTTCGACGCCGTGGCGGCCTCGGTGGCGAAGTATACCCCCGAGTACGCGGCGAAGATCGCCGGCGTCCCCGCCTCGATGATCGTGCGCGCGGCCGAGCTCTGGGGCCCCGCGAAGACGAGCTTTCTCCTGCATGCGCGGGGGATCGAGCACCACTCGAAGGGCGTCGAGAACTGCATGGCGGCCATCAACCTCGTGGTCGCCACGGGGCGAATCGGCAAACGTGGCTGCGGCTACGCCATGATCACCGGACAGGGCAACGGCCAGGGCGGGCGCGAGCACGGCCAGAAAAACGACCAGCTTCCCGGCGCCCGCAGTTTGCATGACCCGGTTGACCGCGCCGCGATGGCCGCCTTCTGGAACATGGCCGAGGCCGATCTGCCCCGCCCCGGCTACAGTGCCCAGGAGTTGCTGGGCGCCTGCGGAGCGGATATCGAAGCCTTGATTATCATCGGCGCCAATCCGGTGGTCAGCGCGGCGGGTGCGGATCAGGTCACGGAGCGCCTGAAGCAGCTCAAGCACCTGATCGTCATTGAAGTTTTGCCCTCCGAAACCGCTCAGCTCGCCACTTTAGTTCTCCCCGGCAGCATGTGGTGCGAGGAGGACGGCACCACCACCAACCTCGAAGGCCGGGTCCAGCGCCGCCGCAAGGCCACCGTGGCGCCGGGCCTGGCCCGCGAGGACTGGCAGATCCTGTGCCTGATCGCGCAGGCGGTGGGCCGCCCCGAAGGCTTCGAGTACGCCGACTTCGCCGCGTTGCAGGATGAGTTTCTGCGCTCGACGCGGGGCGCCAAGGCCGACTACTCCGGCCTGAGCACCGCCCAGCTCGACGCGGGCAGCGCCCAGTGGCCTATTCCGGCCTCCGGTGTGCCGACGCCGCACCCGTATGCGCCGCCCTACAAGCACGCGGGCGGCCTGGCGAAGCTGCGGGTGCCGTGCCTGCCGGTTCGCGCCGCCGTGGGCGTCACCGGCCTGACCCTGACCACCGGCAGGCACGCCAACCAGTACCAGTCCGGCACCCAGACCCGGCGCAACCCCGGCCTGAAGTCTAATTTCGAGGTCCAGCTCCACCCGGATACGGCCCGCGATTACGGGCTTGCGGCGGGCGACGCCGTGACGCTCAAGACCCCGCACGGCGAGCTGACCCTGCCGGTGGTGCTCACGCCCGGCCTGCGCCCCGACACCGTGTTCATCCCCTTTCACTGGCCCGGCGCCAACGCCCTGACCGACCCCGACACCCTCGACCCCCACAGCAAGATGCCCGCCTTCAAGACCACGGCGGTGACGTTGCATCCGGTGGTGGTCAGCGCGAGTGCGCCGGAATTCGTGCCGCGCCGGGCTGCCCAGGGCGCCGTCCGCGTCGAAACGCTGATGGAGCCCGCTTGAACCGCGCCGCAGCCACCGAGGTCTTGCAGGAGGCCCGCCGGGCGCGTGGTCTGAGTTTCACTACGCTCGCCGCCGAACTCGGCCAGCCGCCGGTCTGGCTCACCGCCGCGCTGCTGGGTCAGCACCCGGTCAAGCCGGAACTGGCGCAGAGAGTGCTCGAAGCGCTTCAGATTCCCGAAGACCAGCACCCGGCATTGACCGCCGTGCTGGGAGAAATCCCCATGCGCGGGTCCTTCGACACCTGGCCGCCCACAGACCCCACCGTCTACCGGCTCTACGAGGTCTTGCAGGTCTACGGCCCGGCCTTAAAAGAGCTGCTGCACGAGGAATTCGGCGACGGCATCATGTCGGCCATCAACTTTCAACTGGACCTGTCGCGCCAAGCCCACCCCGGCGGTGACCGGGTAATCATCACCCTGAACGGCAAGTTCCTGCCCTACGCCTGGGAACTGTAAGTCCGGTTTCGCCTGTCGCCCCCTTTCGACCGACGCCCCCACCGCCCTGATCCCTCTGGAGACGCCATGACTGACTACACGCCTGACCACACCCCCAACCATACGACCAACCGCCGCACCTTCCTGAAAGCCGCCGCGACCACCGCCGCCGCCACGCTGCCCAGCCTGGCCCGCGCCCAGAGCAAGAAAGCCATCAACATCGGCTTCATCGCGCTGACCGACTGCGCCAGCATCGTGATGGCCCAGGAACTCGGCTATTTCAAGAAGTACGGCGTGGAGGTCAACGTCATCAAGCAGGCGTCGTGGGCGGCGCTGCGCGACGGGCTGCTCAGCGGCGAGCTGCAAGCGGCGCACTGCCTGTTCGGCATGCCGCTGAGCGTGTACAGCGGCATCGGTGGCCCGGCGGGCAAGGAGCTGCCCATCGCCATGATCCTGGATAACAACGGCCAGGGCATCGCACTCGAAAACAGCTTCAAGGCCGTCGGCGGCGACGTCAAGGCGGCGGGTGAGGCCATTCGCAAGCGCATCGCCGATAACAAGGCGCCCACCTTCGCCGTGACCTTTCCCGGCGGCACCCACGACATCTGGATGCGCTACTGGCTGGCCAACGCCGGGGTGGCCCAGAACAAGGTCGGCATCATCGTGGTGCCGCCGCCACAGATGGTCGCCAACATGAAGGTCGGCAACATGGACGGCTTCTGCGTCGGCGAGCCCTGGCCGGGCGTGGCGGTGGCGCAGGGTATCGGCTTTACCCACATCACCACCCAGCAGCTCTGGCGCAACCACCCTGAAAAGGCGCTGGTGCTGAACAAGGACTTCTCGGCCCAGAAAGACGATGTCAAGGCCGTCATGCGCGCCATTCTCGACGCCTCGGCCTGGCTCGACTCACTGCCCAACCGCCGCCAGGCTGCCAAGGTGCTCGGCGCCAGTCAGTACGTCAACGCCCCTGCCGAGATCATCGAGGGCCGTCTGGAAGGCAAATACAACATGGGCGGCATCATCGGCAACAAACAGTTCCTGGGCGACCAGATGATGTTCTCCCGCGCCGGGCAGACCAATTTCCCGCGCCACGGCCACGCCATCTGGTTCCTGGCCCAGTACGTGCGCTTCGGGCTGATCAAGGCGGCGCCCGACTACGCGGCGGTGGCGAACAAGCTCCTGCTGAGCGACCTGTACAGGGAAGTCGCCAAGGAAGCCGGACTCAAGGTGCCCGGCGACGACATGGCCGTCATCAAGACCACCATTGACGGCTGGACCTTCGACCCGAAAGACCCGGCGGCGTACCTGAAAGCGCACCCGATTCCGGTCTGAAGCCGGAGCGCCCACCTGCCCTTCGTGACCTCACCCCAGGAGACGCCTGCCATGACCACCCAGACCACCTCCACCACTGTTGTCATCCGCCCGCGCCTGGATTTGAGAGCGCCGCTGATCCGCCTGGGGTACTTTCTGATCGGCCTGGCCATCCTGGCGCTGATCTGGACCGTGCTGGCCGCCGTTCGCAGCGACCTGCCCAACCTGGCGACAGTGGGCGGCTCGCTCGCCGAGCTGTTTCGCAACCCCTGGTACAGCAACGGTCCCAACGACAAGGGCATCCTGAATCTGCTGCTCAGCTCGCTGACGCGGGTGTTCGCGGGCTTCGCGCTGGGCGCCGTGATCGCCATTCCGCTGGGCATCCTGATGGGCTCGGTGCCGGTCCTGAAGCGCATCTGCGATCCCATCGTGCAGCTCCTGCGCCCGGTCTCGCCGCTGGCCTGGTTTCCCATCGGCCTGACGCTGTTCCAGTCGGCGGAACCGGCCACGGTGTTTATCATCACGATTACCGCGCTGTGGCCCACCGTCATCAACACGGCCTTCGGCGTCAGCAACGTGCCCCAGGATTTCAAGAACGTCGCCCGCGTCTTTCAGTTTTCCAGGGCACAGTACGTGGCCCGCGTGCTGTGGCCCTACGCCCTGCCGCACATCGTCACCGGCCTGCGGGTCAGCTTCGGTATCGCCTGGATGGTCATCGTGGCCGCCGAGATGCTCAGCGGCAAGAGCGGCATCGGTTTTTTCGTCTGGGACGCCTGGAACGCCCTGAACCTGCCGCACGTGGTCAGCGCCATCCTGGTGATCGGCGTGACCGGCCTGCTGTTCGATCAGCTCTTCGGGTGGCTGGAACGGAGGGTGTCGTATGTCTGAGTCTGTCGCTACCGAAACGCTCACCGCCGACTACCACGCCAGCGTCACCGCATTGCCGCGCTCGCTGGCCCGTCACTCGCCCAAGACCCCGGCGCTGGACGTCCTCGGCGTGACCCGTCAGTACGGCGCCTACACAGCGCTTCAGGACGTGAACTTGCAGATCTGGCCCGGTGAATTCATCACCATTATCGGGCATTCGGGCTGCGGCAAGAGCACGCTGCTCAACCTGGTAGCGGGGCTGGACCGGCCCAGCAGCGGCTCGGTGCAGCTCTACGGGCGCACCATTCAGGGACCGGGACCGGACAGGGCGATGGTCTTCCAGAACTACAGCCTGCTGCCCTGGATGAGCGTGCGCCAAAATGTGGAGGAGGCCCTGAAAGCCGCGCTGCCGGGGCAGACGGCGGCCCAGCGCGCCGGGGCCACCGACCAGGCGCTGAGGCTCGTGGGGCTGTGGCCGCACCAGGCCAAGCGGCCCAGCGCCCTGTCGGGCGGGCAGCGCCAGCGCGTCGCCATCGCCCGCGCCTTCGCGGTGCAGCCGCAGGTGTTGCTGCTCGACGAGCCGTTCGGGGCGCTCGACGCCATTACCAAAAGCCACCTGCAAGACGAACTGCTGGAATTGTGGACGGGCGAGGCCGAGGGCGGCATCGCCAACGTGCTGATGGTCACCCACGACATCGACGAGGCCATCTATTTATCGGACCGGATCGTGGTCATGAGCAACGGCCCCCGCGCCCACATCCACGAGGTGCTCGATGTGCCGCTGCCCCGCCCGCGTGAACGCGCCGCGCTGGTGCAAGACCCCGCGTACCTGCGCCTGAAGGCCCACATGCTCCACCTGCTCGGCACCGTGCTGGCGACGCCGCACTGAGTGCGAACAAAGCCGACGACATCCAGCCCACCCCAAGGAGACCCATGACGCCACCCCTGATCCAGACCGCGCCCCAGACTGACCCCGCCGCCCGGCGCGTGGTCGCCACCTCCACCCTCGGTTTCACTTTAATGTTCGCGGTCTGGGTGATGTTCGCCATCGTCGGCCTGCCGATTCGCAAGCAGCTCGGTCTGACCGACGGCGAGTTCACGCTGCTGACCGCCCTGCCGGTGCTGACCGGCTCGCTGCTGCGGCTGCCCGCCGGTTTGATGGCCGACCGTTTCGGCGGCAAGCGGATGTTCGTCTACAACCTGCTAATCACGGCAGTGTTCGCCTTTGCGTTGTGTTTCGCCCACAGTTACGGCAGCCTGCTGGCCCTCTCGCTGGGCGTGGGCCTGGCCGGAGTGAGCTTTGCCATCGGCAACGCCTGGATCGCCCAGTGGGTGCCTACCCAGCGCCGGGGCCTGGCGCTGGGCACCTTCGGGGCCGGAAACGCCGGAGCCAGCCTGACCAAATTGTTGGCGCCGCTGTTGATCGCGGTGATTCCCGCCGCCTTGCCGGTCTTCGGTGGCTGGCGTTTCGTGCCGTTTCTGCTGAGCGTGCTGCTGCTGCTCGCCGCCGTGCTGGTGCAGGTTCTGGCACCCGCTGACACCGCCGTTCGGCCCGTGCGCACGCTGACCGCCTGGCTGGCCCCACTGAAGTTCGCCCAGGTCTGGCGCTTCGGGCTGTACTACGTGGTGTTCTTCGGCGCCTACGTCGCCATGAGCCTGTATCTGCCCAAGTTCTACGTCGATACCTACGACGTTCCGCTGCCCCAGGCTGGACTGCTGACCGC
>JANYGI010000133.1 GCA_025362495.1 Byssovorax sp.
GAAGATGGTGATGCCGGGCGACAACATCACGATGAACATCGAGCTGATCGCGCCGGTCGCGCTGGAGGAGCAGATGCGCTTCGCCATCCGCGAGGGCGGCAAGACGGTCGGCGCCGGCGTCGTCACCAAGATTCTGGAATAAGGAAGCACACCATGGCCGACACCACGAAGATCCGGATCCGCCTCAAGGCGTTCGATCACCAGCTCCTCGACAAGTCCACCAGTGACATCGTCGAGACGGCGAAGCGGACGGGCGCTCACGTCGCGGGCCCGATCCCGCTCCCCACGGAGATCCGCCGGTACACGGTGCTCCGCGGACCGCACGTCGACAAGAAGTCGCGCGAGCAGTTCGAGATCCGGACTCACAAGCGCCTTCTCGACATCATCGAGCCGACGCAGCAAACCCTCGACGCGCTCATGAAGCTCGATCTGTCGGCCGGCGTCGACGTCGAGATCAAGTCGTAGAAGGAGACAGCGCAATCATGAAGGTCACCGTCTACAACCTGAAGCGCGAAGAGGTCGGCTCGATCGAGCTGTCCGACGAAGTCTTCGGCACTGAAGTCAAAGAGCAGCTCTTCTACGAGGTCGTCAAGGCCCAGCTCGCCTCGCGGCGCGCCGGCACCAAGGCCACGAAGGAGCGCTCGGCCGTCGCCGGTTCGAGCAAGAAGCTCTTCCGTCAAAAGGGCACCGGCCGCGCTCGCGCGGGCTCGGTCCGCGCTCCCCACCGCCCCGGCGGCGGTATGGCGCACGCGCTCGAGCCGACCGACTGGTCGTACCGTCCTCCGCGCAAGGTGCGCATCGGCGCGCTCAAGAGCGCCCTTTCGCTCTTCGTCAAGGAAGGCCGCCTCATCGTCCTCGACAGCCTCGAGCTGACCGAGATCAAGACGAAGGCGCTCGCCATCACCCTCGGGACGCTGAAGGCCGACAAGAAGGCCCTCGTCGTCGACACCAAGGGTAACGACAACCTCGTTCGGAGCATCCGGAACCTCGAGATGCACCATTTCCTTCCGCCCGAGGGGGTCAATGTCTACGACCTCCTCCGGCACGATCACCTGATCGTCTCGAAGGATGCCGCGAAGGCGCTCGAAGCGCGCTGCCTCAACGGCTGAGAGGGAGAACGCCAATGCTTCAGCCCCGAGAAATCATCCGCCGCCCGATCATCCTGACGGAGAAGTCGAACCGGCTCCGCGAGAACGACAATCAGGTCATCTTCGAGGTCCACCAGGACGCGAACAAGATCCAGATCAAGGACGCACTCAAGGTGCTGTTCAACGTTACCGCGACGGACGTCAACACCCTGATCATGCGCGGCAAAGACAAGCGCATGGGTCGTGGGTATTCGAAGCTGCGCAACTGGAAGAAGGCGATCGTGACCCTGCAGCAGGGCGATTCCATCCAGTTCTTTGACGAGAAGGCCGAGTAGCCATGGGTATCAAGACTTTCAAGCCGACCTCGCCGGCGCGTCGGTATTACTCGGTCAGTGATTTCGCCGAGATCACCCGGTCGACGCCCGAGCGCTCGCTCGTCGAGACGCAGCACAAGCACGGCGGCCGTAACAACAACGGCCGCATCACCACGCGGTTCCGCGGCGGTGGGCACAAGCAGCGCTACCGGGTCATCGACTTCAAGCGCGACAAGATCGGCGTCCCCGGCACCGTCGCGACGGTCGAGTACGATCCCAACCGCACGGCGCGCATCGCCCTCCTGCACTACGCGGACGGCGAGAAGCGCTACATCCTCTGCCCCGACGGCCTGACGGTCGGCACGGTGCTGCTCTCGAGCCGCAACGCCGACATCAAGCCCGGCAACAGCCTGACGTTGCGGTTCATCCCCCCGGGGACGACGATCCACAACCTCGAGCTCAAGAAGGGCAAGGGCGGCCAGCTCGTTCGCTCTGCCGGCGTCGCGGCTCAGCTCATGGCGAAGGACGCCGTGTTCGCTCAGGTGCGCCTCCCCAGCGGCGAAATCCGCAAGGTGCACCTCGATTGCCGCGCCACCATCGGCCAGGTGTCGAACGGCGACCACGCGAACATCAGCCTCGGCAAGGCCGGGCGTTCGCGCTGGCTCGGCCGTCGCCCCCACAACCGCGGCGTGACGATGAACCCCGTCGATCACCCGATGGGCGGCGGCGAGGGTCGTACCTCGGGCGGCCGTCACCCGTGCTCGCCGTGGGGCCAGCTCGCCAAGGGCCTCAAGACTCGTAACAACAAGCGCACGGACTCGATGATCGTCCGTCGGCGCGGGACCAAGGGTTAAGCCATGCCGCGTAGCATTAAGAAGGGCGCGTTCGTCGACGGCCACTTGATGGAGAAGATCCAGGCCGCTCAGGCCACGAGCTCCAAGAAGGTGATCAAGACCTGGTCGCGTCGCTCGACGATCGTTCCCGATGCCGTCGGCCTCACGTTCGCGGTGCACAACGGCCGCAAGTTCGTGCCGGTGTTCATCACGGAGAACATGGTCGGTCACAAGCTCGGCGAGTTCGCGCCGACGCGGACGTTCCACGGTCACTCCGGCGACAAAAAGGGCAAGGTCAAGGCGGCTGGTCCTCGCTAGTCGAGACCGGCAGCCGGGGCACGGGCCCTGACGCTCCCACGGCAAACCCCTGCTTCCGGCGACGGAGGCGGGGGTTTTGCTTTGTCGGCGTCGCGCGGGGCGTCGCGGAGATGGTTGCAGCAGCAACTATCTGACGCGGCGGTACGCCGTGACGATCGTCGCGGGCGAGTCGCCCACGCTGGTGCTGGAGGCCGGCGCCGCGCTGCCGGCGATCGCGCCGCCGCCCCACCACCGCCGCCGCGGATGCCTCGTCTCCCTCCTCCGACCCGTGGATCGCGGCGAAGGACCGGTATCGTGATTGGCAGTCTCGGGGTGACGAGCCTCGCGGCCTCGGGCGTCACCGGCGCGATGACGATCCAGCGCAAGGGCACCGTGAAGGACGACTGTCCCGAGCAGCGATGCCGGACCTCCGCCGGCATCGACGCGGCCTCGCAGGCTCGCTCGGGGCGGTCTCGTGGACCGCGGGCTCGCTCACTCCGCCGCGACACCGCCGTGAGGCCCGCTGACTCGAGGCCTTCGCGAGGCGCGGCGCGTGGTCAGTTCCCGACGAGGAAGTGCATGATGTCGCCGTCGCGCGGCGCGTACTCCTTGCCTTCGATAGCCAGCTTGCCCGCGGTGCGGCATTTGGCCTCGCCGCCGAGCTTAACGAAGTCTTCCCACCAGATGACCTCGGCCCGGATGAAGCCCTTCTCGAAGTCGGTGTGAATGACGGAAGCGGCCTTGGGCGCGAGCCAGCCGCGGCGGATCGTCCAGGCGCGGACTTCCATCTTGCCGGCGGTGAAGTAGGTGATGAGCCCGAGCATCTCGTAGCCGGCGCGGATCACGGCGTTGAGGCCCGGCTCCTTCAGGCCAGCGCTCTCGAGGAACTCGGGGCGCTCGGCCTCGTCGAGCTCGGAGATCTGGGCCTCGAGCGCCGCGCAGATCGGTACCACGACGGAGCCTTCTTCCTTCGCGAGCGCCACGAGCGCGCGGTAGTGCGCCGACTTCGTCGGGTCGGCGATCGTCGCCTCGTCGACGTTGGCCACGTAGAACGTGGGCTTGGCCGTGAGGAGCGACATCTGCGCCATGATCCCCGCGGCGTGGGTGTCGTCAGGCAGGACGAACGTGCGCGCCGGCTTGCCCTCGTCGAGGTGCTTCACGAGGGCCTCGCAGAGCGGGAAAGCGGCCTTCTCGACGAGCGAGGGCGACTTGGACATCTTGCGGGCCGAGTCGAGGCGCTTGGTGACGGTGTCGAGATCGCGCAGGCAGAGCTCGGTGTTGATCGTGGCGACGTCGGCGACCGGATCGATCTTGTTCTCGACGTGGATGACGTTCTCGTCGTCGAAGCAGCGGACGACGTGGGCGACGGCGTCGACCTCGCGGATGTGGGCGAGGAACTGGTTGCCGAGGCCTTCACCCTTCGAGGCGCCGCGGACGAGGCCGGCGATGTCGACGAAGCGGATCGTGGTGGGCACGGTGCGATCGGGGATGACGATCTTCGCGAGCGCCTCGATGCGCGGGTCGGGCACCGGCACGATGCCGACGTTCGGCTCGATGGTGCAGAACGGATAGTTCGCGCTCTCCGCCTTGGCGTTGGAGAGCGAGTTGAAGAGCGTGCTCTTGCCGACGTTCGGCAGACCGACGATGCCGCAGGCGAAACCCATGTGGCCGGCTTATAGTCTGTGCCCGCTGGAATACCAGAGCGGACGTGGTGCGCGGGGTTTCGCGGCTGAGATCGGCGGCGCCGACTCGGCTCCTAGAAGGTGCCGTTGGCGCCGAGGTAGCCAGGCCCGATCACGAGGCCCGTCGTCGCGGCGGGCGCGCTCTTGTTCTTGCCCATGCTGAGCACGATCATCGTCGTGCCCGCGGCGACGCCGACAACGCCGAGCACGAGGCCCACGTTGGCGAGCGTCTGCTGCGTCCTGCCGCTGGAGATCTCGTCCGCGCGCGAGGCCGGGCAGGGGCCGGAGCCACACTCTTTTTCCAGGTTGCTGTAGGTCGATTTGCTCATCGACCCGGCGACGGCGAACATCACGAAGCCAGCGACGCCGACGGCGCCGACGGCGATCCCCGCGGGACGAAGGGCCGAGCTGCTCGACCTGGTGGCGGGCGGCGTGACGCCGGGGCCGCCGACCGCGACCGTGGGCGCCGCGGCGGCGTCGAGCACCAGGGTGTGTGACTGGCCCGCTTTGATCGTCGCCGACTGCGAGGTGATCGCGTGATCGCCGGCGGAGAGCTTGGCCTCGACGGCGCCCGGAGCGACGGCGATGGGTTTATCCCACTGCTCGCGCGGGATCTCGGTGTCGCCGATGCGGACGACCGTCGTCGGGCCGGCGTGAGCGACGCTGATGGTCACGAGGGCGACCTTCGACAGCAGCTCGTCGCGCTCGACGCGGGCGGTGTCGCGCGTCGGGAGGTACTTGTCCTCCGTCTTGCCGCGCTCGGCCGCCTCGTCGACGACCTTGTCGAACTCGGCGTAGGCGGCGCGCGAGTCGCCCATCGCGGCCAGGCAACGCGCGATGTAGAGGTGCGAGTTGGGGCTCGGTACCGCGGCGTACGACAGCTTGAACTGCTCGAGCGCGAGGGCGAGCTTCGGGGGCTTGGCCTTGAAGAGCTCGCTCCCTTTCACGTAGTAGGCAGTCGCCTTCTTCGCGTTGTCCTCCGAGGGAGGGGCGACGACGCCCTTGGCTGCCTTGGGCTGCGCGTGCGCGATCCCTGGTCCCAGCGCGAGGCAGGGCACGACAGCGGCAATCATCAGGGCTCGCATCCACACGCTCATTCGCATCTGCTCAGATCCCCGTCGGGTTGTACTTCTTCGTGATCGGCGGCTTCGGTGTCTTGATCGGGGGCCTCGTCGTCGCGCCGGGGCCCTTGCCCTTCGGCGTTTTGCCGGTCGGCACGACGGGCTCGGCCGTGGGTGCAGCGGTCGGCGCAGGCGGCGTGTCGACGACCGCGCTGGCCGTTGGCGGCGGGACGACGACGCTCGGCGTGGTCGCGGGCGGCGGCGCATCCGTCGTGGCGATCGCCGCGCTCGCGGTGGGGAGCGTGGGCGTCGCGACGGTCGCGGCCGTCGTCGGTGTCGTCTCGGGATGGGCGGGGCCGGTCGGGCCTTTGCCGCCCCCGAGCGCGACGGCGAGGATGCCGACGAGCGCGCATGCCGCGATGACGGCGCCGACAATCACCTGCAAGCGCTTCGATCGCGGCGGCGCCGGGGCCACGTCGTTTTCGGGCTCGTCGAGCGTCGACGGCGGCGACGTCTCTTCGTCCGCGCTGGCCTTGATCGGCGGCGGGCGCATCGCTTCGGCTTCGATCGGGGCTGCCGGCGCGAAGATGTCGAGGGGGAGCTCGTCGTCCGCGGCGGCGGGCTCGGCGGGCTCCTTCGCGGAGGCGGCGCGGTCGTCGAGATCGATCACGAGCGCGCTGGGCTCGTCTGCCGGCTTGGCGCTGGAGGCCGGGCCATTCGCGCCGTCGGCGTCGAGCTCGGGCTTCGTGGGGTTGCCCGGGCGCTTGCCGGCGTCGAGGAACCGCAGCGCGTCGGAGCGCGGGATGTCGGCGCTCGAGCTGGTGAGCGCGTCGAGCGAGGCGATCGCCGATTTGATGTCCGCCGCGCGCTTCGCCTGGGTCTCGCCGATCGCCTTGCGGACGAACTCGGCGACCTCGCCCTCGCTCGCGGGCTCGCCGAGCGTGAGGCCGATCTGATCGAGCGCGCGCTGCAGCTCCGCGGCCGTGGAGAAGCGATTCTTGGGATCCTTCTCGAGCGCCTTGAGGACGAGCTTCTCGAACTCGACCGGCAGCGCGGCGTTGATCGTGCGCAGGGGCACGGGCGATTTGAGCGCGATGTTCTCGACCGTCTTGCCCTCGGTCTCGCCGCGGAACGGGTGGAGCCCCGTGGCCATCACGTAGAGCAGCGCGCCGAACGAGAAGATGTCGCTGCGGCGATCGAGCGGGAGGCCGCCGAGCTGCTCGGGCGAGAGATACGGCGTCTTGCCTTTCACCATCCCGCCCGCGCGAGTGACGTGCATGCGACCCTTGGATTTGGCCACGCCGAAGTCGACCAGCTTCACGAAGCCGGCCATCGACACGAGCACGTTCGCGGGCGAGACGTCGCGGTGGATGAGATCGACCAGGTTGCCGCTGTCGTCGCGGAGCTCGTGCGCGGCGTGGAGGCCGGCGCAGGCCTGCGAGGCGATGCGGAGGATCACCGGGAGCGGCATCCCGCCGAGGGCGCGCGCGGCCTTGAGCACGACGCTGAGGTTCTCGCCGTCGACCCACTCCATCACGAGGTAGAGGACGTCGTCTTGCTCGCCGAGGTCGAGGATCTCGGCGACGTTCGGGTGGCGGATCCGCGCGGCGACGCGGGCCTCGTCGAGGAACATCTGCTCGAAGTCCGGATCGTCGGACACGTCGGGCAGCATCGTCTTCACGGCGACGAGCTTCTGGAATCCGCGCGTGCCCATGAGGCGCGCGGCCCACACGGAGGCCATCCCACCGCGAGCGATCGGCGTGAGGATCTCGTAGCGACCGAGGGTGCTCGCGGGGCCAATCTTGTCGATCGCCGTCGCGGATTTGCCGCGGATCAACGAGTCGGACGTGGGCGTGTCGGTGGTGGGCGTGGCGCCGGTCTTGCGCTCGGAGAGCGGCCCCGACTTCGCGAGCAGCGCGACGGCCGAGGCCGGCGCGACGGGCTCGATCTTGGCTTCGGGCGTCGCCTCGGCGCGCGTCGATGCGGGGACGGGCTCTTCCGACTTCACCACCGGCGAGCCGAGCATCAGCGTCTTCCCGCGCGCGGGAATGGGCGTGGTGGCGGCGGGCTTCGCGGCGGCCGCGACCGGCGCGGGCGTGATCGCCGGCGTCGGCGTGATCGCCGGCGCCGCCTTCACGGGCGCGGGCGGAGGCTCGCTCGTCGAGCCGACGTCGACGTCGAAGCCGTCGTCGAGATCGTCGACGACGCTCTCGAACTCGGGGCGCGGCGGCGGCGGCTTCGGGGGCGGCGGCTTCGGCGTCTCGGCCTTCCCCTCGACCGGCTTCACGGCGTCGAGCTTCGGCGCGGCGACGCCGAGCAGCGTCTGCTTGCGCGCCATGATCGGCTTCGTCGCGGGCTTCGGCGCCTCGACCTTGACCTCGGCGGGCTTCGGCGTTCCGGGCTTCGCCGCGGCGGCCGCGGGCGCCTCGGCCTTCGCCTCGCTCGCGGGGACCGGCGCGGTGGGCCGCTGATCTTCCGGCACGCTCGGGCGCGTCTCGAGCGGCGCGCGCATGGGCGGCGGCGGGATCGTCGGAGCGCGGGCCGTGCGCTCGGCGGGCGTCCCGACCACGTTGCGGCGCGCGGCGATCGCCTTGCCCGCGAGCTTCTCGACGAGCTCGGCCACGTCGGCGTGCGACGCGATGTTCTCGGCGCCGGCCTCGACGGCCGCGAGCAGCTCGCCCGCGGTCTGGTAACGGCGCGCGGGATCGCGATCGAGGGCCTTCTGGATCGCCTCGTCGAGCCCGCTCGGGAGCGTCACGCCGGCCACGGTCCCGGGCGCGGCGATCGGCGCCGTGAGCACCTTCTGGATCACGGCGGCCTCGATCTTCGAGGAGAAGAGGCGCTGCTTCGTCGCGCCTTCCCAGAGGATCACGCCGAGGGCGAACACGTCGGCGCGTGGCTCGAGCGCGACCTGCGCGGCGATCGGCGACGCCATGGATTTCACGCGCTCGGGCGCCGCATACGCGAGGCGATCGCCGTTCTTCGCGCCGAGCAGCGGGAGCCGCGCGAGCCCGCGCGCCGTGCCGAAGCCGACGACGCGGGTGACGCCGTCGACGCCGACGAGCAGGTGCTGCGGCGAGAGCTCGCCGTGGCAGAGCGCGTCGAGACCGTGAGCGGCCGTGACGGCGCCGAGCGCGTCGAGCGCGATGCGGATCACCACGGGCAGCGGGAGCCCGGCCGGACCGGACGCCGTGACGAGGCCCGCGAGCAGCTCGCCCTCGAACTGCTCCGTCACGAGAAAAATCTCACCCTCTTCGTTGCCGGCGTCGATCAGCCGGAGCGCGTTCGGGTGGCGCAGCGCCTCGGCGCGGCGCGCGTCGGTGAGCAACGCCTCGGCCAGCTCGGCCTTCTTGACGAGGCTCTTCTGCACGCGGAGCAGGGAGCGGAGCGGGGAATCGCTCGCTTCGTCGGAGGATCGGGCTAGCCAGGTGGTGCCGAGCCCACTCTTCGCCTGCTCCTTGAATAGCTCGTACCGACCGAGCTTCGCGGCGGCGCCTACCGGCGTATCGACTGCCATGACCCGCGAATCCTAACAGGTTCGCCAAGTCGGGGTGAATGATCGTGACCACTTCTTGCCCGCGAGCCGCGCGTTGCGGGCAACTTGCGACGCGCGCTCTCTCCTTCTAGGATCGGAAGATGACCCTGCGAGTGCGGCCCGCCAGGTCGCGAGCCGTCTCGGATCCGGTGCTGCCGGGGTGCTCGTGGAGCGCGGTTGCCGCGCGGCCGATCGATCGCGTCGACGGGGTCGCGATCACGTCGACGGGCGCGGGGCGACGATCATGGCGCTGAGCGAAGGCGACGTCATCGACGGGAAATACCGCATCCTTCGCCTCCTCGGCAAAGGCGGCATGGGCACCGTGTGGGTCGCCGAGAACCTTCGCGTGCGGCGTCAGGTCGCGATCAAGGTCCTGATCCGCGGCGCCGTCGACGCGGCGGGCGAGGCCCTCCTCCGCTTCGAGCGCGAGGCGCAGGCCGCAGGGCAAATCGGCTCCGATCACATCGTCGAGGTGCTCGATCTCGGCACGACGGCCGAGGGCGATCGCTTCATGGTGATGGAGTACCTCGAGGGCGACACGCTCAAGCAGCGGATGCGCCGCGGGCGCCTCGATTCGCAGAAGACGGCCGCGGTCTTCTGCCAGCTCCTCGAAGGCCTCACGGCCGCGCACGCCGCGGGGATCATCCATCGCGACATCAAGCCCGACAACGTCTTCCTCCAGAAAGAGAAGGCCGGGCACCGCGACTGGGTGAAGATCCTCGACTTCGGCATCTCGAAGTTCAGCCAGCTCAGCGGCGACGAAGGCCAGGTCACCCGCGCCGGGATGGTGATGGGCACGCCCTTCTACATGAGCCCCGAGCAGGCCCGCACCGCCCACGCCGTCGACACGCGCAGCGATCTCTACAGCGTCGCCGTGATGCTCTTCGAGACGCTGACGGGGCAAGTCCCGTTCAGCGGCACCACCTTCGCCGAGCTGCTCTTCAAGATCGCCTTCGAGCCGCAGCCGCACCCGAAGACGGTGATGCCCACGCTCGACGACGAGATCTGCGCGATCATCTTGAAGGGGATGGAGCGCGATCCCGCGGCCCGCTACCAGACCGCGGCCGAGTTCGCCGGGGCGCTGACGGCGTGGTCCGCGCGCCTCGATGGGCGGCCCGCGCCCGCGCGCGCGGGCCTGATGACGATGCCGCTGCCGCAGCGCGTGTCGCCGCCGCCCGAGGTCGTCACGTCGCACGGGCTGCTCGCGCCGCCGCCGCAGGCGCCGCCGACGGCGCCGACGTTCGCCCTCGCGCCGCCGCCCATGAACGGCGCGCTCGACGAAGGCGCCACGCAGAGCTGGCAAGGCGGATCGATCACCTCGCCGACCCTCGATCCGTCGCTGCAGCCGGGATCGCCGTCGACCACGCAGAAGTCGTGGGACGGCACCGCGCCGCCGCCGACGCTGCCGGCGCAGAAGAGCCTCGCGCCGGTGATCCTGGGCGCCGTGATGACGGTCGGCGCAGCCGCGGCCGTCGCCGTCTTCTTGCTGACACGCGGGGGCCCGGTCGCGCCGACCGGCGTGAGCGGCGTCGCGGCGACGACGATCCTCGCCAGCGCTGCACCGCCGATCGCGCCGAGCGCGCCGCCGGTCCCTTCGCCGGCGATCGAGGTGCCCGCCGCGCCGACGGCGGCGCCCGCGTCGAGCGCCGTGGTCTCGAAGCCCATCGCGCCGCGCGGCCCGACGACGGCCGCACCGCCGAGCACCGGCGCGCCGGGCGGCAAGAAGAAGAACGGGCAGGTCGTCACCGACTACGGGTATTGAAAGTGCCAGTCGAGCCGCGGTCTGACTGGCAATCACCGCCGAGACAGGGAATCAGAACGCCCCGCTGACTCCCGCGCTCCCGGCGCCGATCCACGGCTCTACCCGCGCAGCCGTGGGCGCCGGAGGGGCCTTGGGCCGGTTCAGGACGAACAGGATCGTCCCCCCGATCGCCAGCGCCCCACCGGCGGCAATACCGATCACCCCGATCGTGCCTTTGCCGTTGGCGTCGTTGTCGAGGGCGCGCACCGCGTCGGCCGGCGCGCCCACGCAGCCGACTCCGCACTTGTCGAACGCGGCGTTCGCCTCCCCGCGCTTCGACGCGAAGAGCCCCGTGAACACGCCGCCCACCACCAGCCCGGCCACGCCGACGCCCATCATCCCGAGGCCCGCGTAGCGCGCGCTGCTGCTCGTCGTGGGCAGCGGCGTGGCTTGATCGCGCGGGCCCGGGTGGGCCGGATCCAGCGCGCCGCCCGTCGACCCGTCCGCGATCTTCGCCGCGGGCTGCAGATCGAGCGTCAGCGTCGCCGCCTCGCTCTCCTTCACCGTGATCGATTGCTCCGGCGCGGCGAACCCGTCGGCGGTCGCCTTGAACACGTGGACTCCCGCGTTCACCGGCCGCGAGATCCCCACCAGCGCGGCGGGCACGGGCTTGTCGTCCATCACCACCACGAGCTTCTGCGGAGCCGTCGCGCCCTTGACGAGGATCTGGATCGACGGGATGCGCGGCTCGAGATCCTTCAGCTCTTTCTCGGCATCGGCGTGCGCGCGCTTGAACGCCGGCGGCGCGGCGCTCGCGAGATCTTCGCGCGTGATCTTCAGGTAGCTCTCCTTCGCGACGACGATGTCGCCGAGGGCCGCCTGCGTCCGCGCGATCATCAGCACGTGCGTCGGCGCGTGAATCAGCGACTCCGCGCGCAGGAACAGATCGAGCGCTTCCTTGTAGTGCGCGGCCTTGAACTCCGCGCCTCCACGCTCGGCCGCAGCTCGCGCCCCGGCCTTGTCCTCGGCGCTCGCGTCGGCGCGCGCGCTCGGCGCCGCGAGGCCCGCCGCGAGCAGCGCGCCCAGCATCACCCCGCGCGAAATCCGTCGTGCGCCGCCTCGAGCCTTGATCGCATCCATCCCGGGTCTTCTCTCCACGCGCGTCGTCATCGGTAGGGATTCTCGAGCTCTCCCGCTCCATCGTTCGGCGTCGCCGAGGCCGCGGGCTTCGCGCTCGCGGTCGTCGCGGGGCGCGCCGAGCCCACCGGCGCTCGCGCCTCGATCGCCGACTGCGAGGCCGCAACCGACGTCGCCGCGGCCATGGCGGCGGCCGTCGTCGTGGCCATGGCGGCGGTCGTCGACGAGGCTGCCGACGCGCTCGGCGTCACCGTCGGCGTCGCGGCCCCGGGGCTCGTCGCGGGCCGGCGCCCGAGGGCCGTGAACACCACGATCGCCGTCACCGCCGCGATCACCACGCCGGTGATCACCCGCCTCACCACCGATCGCGCCGGCCCGCCCATCGGCAGCTCGATCGGATCGTCTCCATCGAAGCGGAGAGGCGCGAGGCTCCCCACGAACTGCCGCGGTACCGTCACCGATTCGGGCGGCGCCTGCATGTCCGCAGCGAGCTCTTCCTCGGTCGGCGCCGCGACGATCCGCACCGACTCGGCCGGGAGCTCTTCCTCGTCCGGGGGCGTCGCGACGGGCACCTCTTCGAGCCAGCTCCGGATCCCCGCGCGGCGATCGTTGAGCTCGCGGCTGAAGAGCTTGACCATGAACGTCGCCACTTCGCGCGAGGTGGCGATCGAGCCCTTCGCCACCTGCTCGATGGCCTCGGCCATCTCGACCGCGGTCTGAAATCGCTCGTTTCGCGGCCGGGAAAGCGCCTTTGCCGAGAGCTCGTCGAGCGCGTCCGAGATCCCGAACACCGTGTCGCGGAGCAGCGGCACCGGCGCGTTCAGCGCGCGTACGATGGTGTCGAACTTGGTGTCGGCGCGGAAGAGCGGCCGCCCCGCGAGCACCTCCCACAAGATCACGCCCATCGCGAACAGATCGGCGCGGCGATCGATCGGCTCCTGCCGGATCTGCTCGGGCGCCATGTACGCGACTTTGCCTTTGAGCGTGCCGATCTTGGTGTCCGCGACCTGCGCCGTCGTGCGCGCCACGCCGAAATCGGTGATCCGCGCCGCGCCGTCGACGCCGACGAGGATGTTCTGCGGCGACACGTCGCGGTGCACGACGCCGAGCGGGCGCCCGCTCTCGTCGGTGAGCTCGTGCGCCGCGTGGAGCCCCGCGAGCGCGTCGAGGATCATCCGCAGCGAGATTTTCCGCGGCACCTGGAGGCCGCTCTGCGCCACGCGATGCGCGATCTGCGCGAGGCTGACGCCCTCGATGTACTCCATCACCAGGTAGTACCCGCGCGCGCTCGATCCGATCTCCAGGATGGGCACCGCGTGCGTGTGGTGGATCTGCGCGGCGATCCGCGCCTCTTCGAGGAACATCTCCACGAACTCGGGCTCGGCCGCGAGCTCGGTGTGGAGCCGCTTTATCGCCACGAGCCGCTGGAACCCGCCCGCGCCCTGCAGCCGCGCCAGGAACACCGTGGCCATCCCGCCCGACGCGATCTCGGTGATCAGCTCGTAGCGATCGAGCCAGCGGCCCTGATCGTCGCGCGAGAAGAAGCGCGCGTCGTTCTTGCTCGCGCGGGTCCTGGGCGCGGGGATCGGCGTCGCCGGCGGGTATCGCGGGGCGTCGGGCGAGGCCGCGTCCGGTGCGTCGAGGGCCCACGGCGCGGGCTCGATCTTCTGCTTGATCGTCGTCGTCCCGGGCAGCAGGTGCAGCGCTCGCGCGGGATCGAGCGGCGCGTCCTCCGCGGCGCTCGCCGGCGGCGCGACCGAGGGCTTGCGCGTCGTCTCCGGCGCGGACTCGATCTCGTGCTGCATCGCCGTCGGCGGGTTGAAGTCGACGATCGTCGCGGGAAAGCGCGGCTGCGAGACCTGCGGCGGCGGCCCGTGCGGGAGCGCGATCGTGGCCGGATCGTCCTGGTGCGGCGGGGGTTCGGGCTCGTGGACCGGCGGGTTCAGATCGATGATCGTCGCCGGAAACCGCGGCTGCGCGATCGCGGGCGGCGGCCCGAATTCCGGCACCTGCGGAGGCCCGGTGACGTCGAGCCACGTCCGCGGCTCGTTCAGATCGAGGGGGATCGCCGGAGCGTCGAGCAGCGCCTGGATGTCGGCCGGGATGTCGCCGAGCACGGTGTTCGCCTCGTCGTCGGGCTCGTCCTCCGGCCGCTGATTGCCCGTCGTGCTCACGCTCCTGCTCCTGAACCCCGTCGCCGGAACCCCGTGGGGGTAGTCGTACGCCCCGGGGAAAAGGAAACTTCCGCCAGCCTCTTCGTCGGTGACGACTCTGGAGGAGTTTCACCGAGAAGCCCAGCTAAAGGCGACCCGGGAGGGCGAACGCGCTGGGACGAGTCGACGCCCGGCGCCACCCGAGACCACGCCGTAGTGGTGAAATTGGCGCCTCGAGCTGGTCGAGACCACCCCGTGCTGGTGAGATTGGGGCATCGCGATGGTCGAGGCCGCCCCGGGCTGGTGAGATTGGGCCTCGGCGCCGGTCCGTGTCGGCTCCTGCTGGCAAGAGTCTCGCTCATGGCTGTATCGTGGAACGATGAGCGGCACGTACACCCTCGATGAGCTGGTTCACGCGGCGGGGATCACGATTCGAACGGCGCGGTACTACTTCGAGCGTCGCGTGCTGCCGTCACCGGTGCTCCGCGGGCAACACACGACCTACACGGACGAGCATCTCCGCTGTCTGAAAGCCATCCGCCACCTGCGGTCCGTGGAGCGGTTGCACCTCGACGCCATTCGCAAACGGCTCTCGACCGCGACGCCGGAAGAGATTCGAGTCCTCGCGGATGGCCCGAAGCTGGAGCGCCCCGGCGTGCCGACCGTGGCACTACCTTTTGCCGTGAGCTCGGCCCCCGCGACCCAGGCGAATCCCGATCTCGGCGTCGCGGTGATCCACGAGTCGAAGACTGGCCAGGTGCCGAGCGGAGGCCAGGTGTGGGAGCGATTCGAGCTCTTACCCGGGCTGGAGCTGCACGTGAAGAAGGAGCCAGGCGCCCTGGTGCAGCGATTGGCCCGCGAGATCCGGGAGCAGTATGGCCTGAAGGAGGGTCCGTCGGACGGAGCTGGATGAGAGACGGGCCGACTACCGATCTCGTCGGCACCCTCCACGTGCGAGGCGCCGGGGCTCAGGGCAGGACGAGCTTGGGGCCCATGGAGCCGGAGGGCGCGCCGTCGGCCCCGGTTCCCCCTGTGCCGGGAGCGAACGTCGCGTGATCGTCCACGAGCGTCGCGCCGCCGACCAGCACGACGGCGTAGGACGGCGCCCCAGCTCCACCCGCGCCCTTGCTGCTCATCCCTCCGCTGCCGCCGTTCTGACCCACCGCGCTCGTGACGAGCGTGGTCGGTCCGCTCGTGCCGCACGAGGCGCCGCCACCGCTGTTGACGCTGCAGGTACACGATCCCGTCGCGCACTGGGCGCCGCTCTTCGCCCCATCGCTGCCCGACGCGCCCAGGGCCCCCGCGCCGCCGGCCGAGCCACTCCCACCCTTTCCCGCCGTGAGCGACCCATAGCTCACCGACACCGTCGCGTTGCCGGCGACGAAGAGCGCGACCGAAGCGCCGCCGCCCCGCCCCGAAGCGCCGCCGGTTCCTCCCGGTCCGCCGCATCCGCACGGCCCGGGGGGCGAAGTCACCTGAACAGCGCTTTGACTGCCGGCATCACAGTAGTTGTTGCAGCCGCTCTGGGCGCACGCACAGTTGCAGTGCAGCGCGCCGCAGCCGGAGCATGACGTGCAACTGTTCGCATTCGTGGGGCCAGGAGCACCGTTGTGCCCGGGTTCCCCCGTCACGCCGACGCCGCCGTCGCCCGGCAGGTAGCCGCCCAGCGCGAAGGCGCCGGAAGGCGCCGCCTTCGCGCTGCCGCCGTTCATTCCCAGCGCCCCGTCCGAGCACGCCGGCGCGGGGTTGTCACACGTCCCCTCCGCCGCCGGCGGCGTCACACCCGGGCTCGGCACGCCGCCATCGCCGCCGTCGCCCGCGAGGATCGTGACGGCGTGGAGAGAGAAGCTGGTGCCGTCGCCCGAGACGTGGACCCCGTACACGCTCTCTCCTGCGATGTCGGGCAGGCTATTCCCGGCGGCCTTGGTGGTGATCGTGAGCTCGCTGAGCCCCGACGCGACCGCCGTCCCGCTGACCTCGACGGCGATCGCGCTCGGGGCCTGAAGGAGCGTTTGCGTCGAAGCTTTGCAGTCGCGAGTCCAGCTCGCTCCTTTGCGGGCAAAGCCACCTCGTACCAGGATCCCCGCCGCGGCGCTGGTGAAGACGACCTTCTCGGCGTACGTGCCTTCGTCGAGATAGACAATCTTTCTCGTCGAGGCGCTCGCGGCCTGGAGACCTTTCGCGATCGTCTTGAGGGGCGCGATCTCCGAGCCGTTGCCGTTGACGTCGTCGCCGGTGCTCACGCTGACGAACATGCCGTGGGGCTCGTCGAGCAGCTCGTTCGGATCGCAGGGAGGACCGGGATCCATCCCGCCGGCTCCGGTGCTCGTGCTCGCGCTCGTGCTCTCCGCGCCGCCCGCGCTTGCGCTCGTGCTCGTGCTCGCCGCGCCGCCCGTGCCCTCGGGTTGAACCGCGCCGAAATCGACCCCGGCGACCAGTCCGCAGCTGGCGCCGAGCATGCCGGCCAGGAGCCCTGTTGCCAGCACTGTCAATCGCTTCATCGTCGTCACCACTCGCTCCCGATCTGCAGACCTGCGCCGCCGGGCGACACCATGAAACCTGCGGTCACGGGCGCCTTGCCCTGCGACGTGATCACGAGCACCACGCCCGCCGCCGCCGCCGCCGCGCCCGCGATGAGCGTCACCGTGCTCACGACTGACAGCGTCTTGCCGGCGCTCGCCGCGTCGACGCCCGTGGCGTCGCAGCGCAGAGCCGCGCTGCAGTGGGCGGGATCCTTGATGATGCTCGCCTTGCCCAGCGTGAGGATCCCCGTGATCGCGCCGGCGCCGAGGGTCGCGACGCCGACGCCCCCGAGCACGAACCCGAGAGTGCGCCGCGTGTCCCCGTAGCCGTGACTGGCAATCTGCGGGGGTGCGTCAGCGCCGGCGACGGGAGCCGACGACGAGGAGGCCGAGGTCGCCTTCGGGCCGGCATGAAGCGCGGCCTCCCGGTGCTCACCTTCCTTGATGGTGATGTGGATGCGCGACTTCTCCCGCCCCGGCGCCGTGACCACCACGTCGTGGTCACCGGCGTTGACGGCGAGGGACACGCCGAGCGCAGCAGGGCTTATCGGCACGTCATCTCGTGCCACGGCGACCCCCGCCGGCTGGTCCGGATCGAGCGTGAGCGTCAGGTGAGAGAGCCGCGGCTCGATCGCCGCGAGGCGTGCGCGGGCGATGAGCGCGCGGTCATCCTTCGGCGGCAGCTGCTCGAGCACGCTGCGAAAATGCGTCCAGGCGTCGGCCATGTGGCCAATCTTGTCCTCGCAGTTCGCGAGGTTGAGCAGCGTGCCCACCGCGGGATCGAGCCGGAAGCTCTCGGCGAACTGGGGGCACGCCTGCGCGTAGTTCCTGGCGTCCATGGCCTGTCGGCCAGCGAGGAAGAGCGAGCTCGCCGTGGTGGCGTCGCCGGGTTGAGCCAGCGCCCGCCGGGGCGCCAGCAGCGCGGCGGCAATCAAGAGGGCAGAGGCGATCCTTCGCGGTCTCATCGTTCTCATCGTGTCCTGGCCTGGGTCGGAATCAGTGCTGGCGAGAGAACGGATCCGCGGGTCGTGTGGACGACGCAACGGGCTTGACGCTGCCGCCGCGCTTCGGGGCGGAGCCGTCGGCGGGGACGCGCGTCGCCGTGACGGGAGGCGTCGTTGCGCTCGGCGCGACGTCCGTGGTCGCGGTCACGGTCGGCTCGGGGGAGACGATGGGTAGCCCCGCCGCGGGAGACGTGGATGCCGCCGGCTGGGAGCTCGCCTCCGCCGCAACCCGAGCGGCGTCCGACGGCTTGCCCTTGCCGAGACTGAGCCAGCCGGCGATCCCCAGCACGATCAGGCCGATCGGCGCAGCGGCGATCCACGGCGACGTGCTGCGGCGGGGCGGCGCTTCGACCGGGCTCATCGCCAGGCTCGATCGGGCGCTCGCGCCGGCCGCCGCAGCGAGGCCCGGTTCGGCGGAGATCGACCCCGCGTGCGAGACGAGCGATCCGCGCGCGGCGGGCGCTTCGGCGTCGGCGAAGCGAGCCCGGAGCGCGCGCACGGCGTGCTGCATCGTCCGCGCGTCGGGCCAGCGCGACGCCTGGTGAAACGAGAGGGCGCAATCGACCACCTGCCCCACTTCCTGAGGCACGTCCGGCCGCAGCGAACGGAGGGCCGGGGCGGGCTTCGTCATCGCCGCGAGCATGAGCTGCTGCACCGTCTCGGCGCTGTGAACGTACTGGCCGGTGAGCAGCGTGAACATGGTCGCGCCCACGGCCCAGAGATCGGTCCGCGCGTCGACGACGTCCCATTTCCCGAGCGCTTGCTCCGGTGGCATGTACGCCGGTGTTCCCATCGCTGCGCCGGCCTCCGTCATCTTCGCCGAGCCGGACTCCTCGCGCATCCGGGCGATGCCGAAGTCGAGCACCTTCACCTCGCCCCGTCGGGTGAAGAACACGTTCTCGGGCTTGATGTCACGATGAATGATGCCCTTGTCGTGCGCTGCGGCGAGCACGTCGAGCAGATCGTCGGCGAGGGCGAGCACCTCGCCGAGCGCGAGGCGCTGGCCCGGGCGGGCTTCGGCGCGCGCCTCGAGCGTCTCGCCGTCGAGCAGCTCCATCACGAGGAAGACCGAGCCGTCCTCGGCCACGTCGTCGTCGAGCACGCTGACGGCGCCGGGGTGATCGACGCGATTGGCGGCATAGCCCTCGCGAAGGAAGCGGGCGCGCGCCTCCTCGTTCCACCCGATCTCGACGTGCATCATCTTCACGGCGCCGCGCTTCCCGTTGCGGTGCGTGCCGACGTAGACCGCCGCCATGCCACCGACGCCGAGGAGGCTGTCGAGGCGCCATTTGCCGCGCAGCATCTGCCCGACGCGCGCTTGAGCACGGGCCACGATGGGGCTTGGCGCTTGGAAAACAGGCCCAGAGGTCATGACGTCGATCGAGACGTAGCAGAGTTCGGGCGCGCCGTCTGCCGGCGGCGAGCGGCGCTGCGAGGCACCGGGACATGCAGCGCGCGCTGGACGCGAGTCGAGGCGCAAGCCCGCCGGACGACGCCCGCCCTCGGGGCGCGGGCCGATCGACGACGCGGCAACGGGCTTGCTCGGCAAGCGCGCTCCCGCTATGGTGGAGCGCCGCAGTCGGCACCAATTCCGTCAAGAGCCATGGCCTTGCCTGCGATTGAAATACTCTTGAATCGCGCCAATACGGGAGCGACGGTTTGCCCCTTCGTCACCTCGTGGACGCGAGATCGTGACACGCTCCGTGCCGCAACGGTCGGTCGCGCTGAAGCCGGCAGGGCGTTGTGATGGCCAACGAACATCGCGCCCGCGTCGTCGCGTCCGCGCTGATTGCCGTCGTGCTCGGAGTGACGGGCTGTGGGCTCGTCGCCGGCGTCGACTTCGGCGCGGTGAAGCCTCGCGGAGAAGGCGGCGCAAGCAGCGCGTCCGCGAGCACCGCGACGACGACCGGGACCGAGGCCGTCTCCTCGAGCGCCAGTACATCTCCAGCGTCGTCGAGCGCTGGCAGCTCCGGCAGCGGCGGCGGCGTGTCGACGAGCTGCGGCCCGGGCGCCCAGATCGGCGCGCCCTGGCCGCTGCGTGGTCGCTGCTCGGGCCGTGCGGGGCGCGCCGACGTGACCGGACCCGCCACGAGCAACGTTCGATGGACGTTCCTCACCGGTGGCCGCATCAGCACCTCTCCGGTCATCGACAAGGACGGCGTCATCTACGCCACATCGGACGATCAGTATCTGTACGCGGTGCTCCCCACTGGCCTGAAGAAGTGGGATTTTTACCTGAAATCACTGCCGGGTGCGGGCCTCGCCGTCGGCGCCGACGGGACTGTCTACACGGGCGACGGGGCCGGCGTGCTCCACGCCATCAACCCGGATGGCAGCGAGAAGTGGGCGCTGCCGACGGCCTTGCCGGGCGTGTCAGCGCCGGCGCTCGCGGACGACGGCACCATCTACGTGACCTCGGGCAATACGCTGTTCGCGGTGAACGCCGCGGGCAGCCTCAAGTGGAGCTACCCGGCGGGCGCGGGGCCCACCTCGTCGCCTGCGCTGGGCCCCGACGGCGTCGTCTACTTCGGATCGGCCGACATGAAGCTTCACGCGGTGAACCCCGACAGCACCGAAAAATGGACCCACGCGACCCAGGGCGCGATCTCTTCGTCTCCCACCGTCGCGCTCGATGGAAAGGCGGTCTACTTCGGCTCCTCCGATCACTCCGTCTACGCCGTTGGCCCCGGCAATGATCTCCTGTGGTCGACGCCGATCTCGGACGCGGTGGCGGGCTCCCCGGCGCTGGGGGTCGGCGGCGTGGTCCTCGTGGGGGCGCAAGATCACGCGTTGTATGCCTTCGACCCTTTGCAGGGTGGCAAGGTGCTCTGGAACTTTCCCACGGGCCTCTGGCTCGTCGGATCCTCGGCGACGGACGCCGACGGGACGGCGTACTTCGGCTCCTACGACGACTCAGTCTATGCGCTGAACTCCAACGGATCCCTCAAGTGGTCCTACAAGACCGGTGACGGCGTCACATCCTCTCCCGCTTTCGGGGCCGACGGCACCCTCTACATCGGCTCGTACGACAAGAAGCTCTACGCCTTCGGCCCGTCGCTCTGACCCCGGGCGCGACGGAGCTCCGCGCCTTCCTCGAAATCCCCTATCGTGGTAGCCCCACCGACGCCCCTGGCCGCGCCGACGAGGGAGGCCCCGGCGGAGAGCTGCGTTCGTCGCCAGCGGTGTTGACCGGGCGAGGCCCTCGTGATTCCATCTCTGCCGATGCGTATCTCGGCTGGAGATGTGGAAAGAATAGCCATGCGCCCGGCGCCTCCCGAGCCGGACGGCGACGGGCCCTGGAGCGTCGGCACGAGCGGCGCCGTTCACGAGTGCTCGCGCTGCACCGACCCCTCCAATCTCGACACGGGCCCGACCGTCACGTTCACGTTCGACGCCGGGCATCGGCTGGCCGCGGCCACGACTGCGCTGAAGCTATCGACACAGCAGCAGAACGACTTCCTGGAAGCCTACGACATGACGGATAACGAGACCAGCTCGGCTCGGTTCATGTCGCTCTCGTACTTCGGGGGCGGGTTTCCGATGGTCATGAATTGCTCTCATGACCCCGAGGACGGATACGCCGCGGGCTGGTACTTGGTCCTCAATAATATAAACAAGAAGCTGGATGGCAGCAAGCTATGGTCGGTGCACAATGGAAAGCCAGCCGGCACGTATCCTCCCGCCGTCAACATGCCGCGTTCCCCGTTCGGCAAGACGCGCGATCTCGACGTTATCAACGGCGTCGGCCTCGCAGGGCTGGTTGGATTCATTTCGGGCCAAGCTCCGCGCGAGAGCGACTTCCTCGCGCACGCCGCCGTGGGCTTGAAAGTCACCGAGGACTTTCTCCCCCCTTCTCCTGATCTCGAAGAGCATTCGACAGGTCTTGAAAAGACTTCGACGCCGAGCGTAACCTACGAGCGGTCCGGGGCGGCGTTGTACACGCCGATCTACAACGTTTTCGCGTCGAACAAGGGGTACCGTCGGCCATACGTGTCCAGGGAGGACGCCACGAAGATCCAGGCGACCTTCGCCAAGGTTCGGCGGTTTGTGGCTGGTGACTACGTTTTCATCGACTCCCAAGCGGACGGTGGCGGCGTACGCGAGCATGGGCTGATGATCATCGGCCATGGACCGGCCGTGCTGCTTCGTGACGACTCCAGGCCGTGGAAGGTCGAGCGTGGTAATCCGCGGGAGGAGTACGACGTCGCCATGGAGGAGATCATGAACCACATCGTCGTCACGCGCACTGCTGACGAGAGCGGGTGGAAGATCGAGGTCGGCGACCTTGATTCTGACAAGTACAACGTCCAGGATTATCTCTATCCAGAGAAGTACAATCATCCTGATACGACAGTCACTGTGCCGTACGTGGTCGACTGGAACGTGACGAACCGAACGGACGCCACGAAGCTGATTCGTCAGAAACCTCGGCCATTTTACCTCACCACCTATCCCGTCAAGGAGAAGGACACCTTCTTCTTCAATCACAACTACTGGCTCTTCGTCCCGGCGGCGAAGTCGATCACGCTGCGATGCGACTGGCACTATGCAAACAATGTAGCCGGTGACAAGAACGCACCGTTCCTCATCGACACCGACCGCTCCAGCAGCGCCATCATCAAGCCCGCTGGGTAGAGCCCGTCTCGCCCGCTTCGAGTCGTCGGGTCAGCCTCCGGCAGCGAGCTTGACGACGCCGCCATCGATCCCTTCCACCAGGAACGCCTCGATCTCGCCGAAGAGATCCTGCCGCTGCCGGGCGTTGAGTGCTCGCGCCGCCGCCGCCAGAGCCGTGGGATCGTAGAAGCGGAAGTAGAGCTGCTCTTCGGTCTCCTTCAACGTGACGATCAGATTTCGCCGGAGCTGCCGCCGCACCTCGGCGAACGGCCGCCGGCAGGTGAGGTAAATGCCCCAGCCCGCGCCCCACCCCTCGTCCACGAGCCGCTCGAGGAGCCACCCGTCGCGCGACAGCGCCACGAGATAAGGCGCCACGTCCTCCAGCTCTTCGCCCTCTGCCCCGTCATAGAGGGACTGGGCTCGGTCCGGCGCTGCCCGCAGCAACGTGAGGATCCGCGCCTCCGCCGCCGCGTCGAGCACCGCATAGAGCGGCGCCTCCTCCGCACGGAGCGCCGCGAGCGCGGTGAGGCGGTGCTCGGGAGTCACCCGTTCACTCCGATGCTCCGGCGACCAGGGCGGGACGCGACCCTCGAAGTACACCGAGAAGACTGTCGCGCCCGCCTGGATCCATTCGCCGTGCTCGATCTCCGCCACCTGGACTCGTTCGCCGTTGACGAACGTCCCCATCAGGCTCCCGAGGTCTCGCAGCGTGCAGCGGGCGCCGTCCCACGCGAGCTCGAAGTGCAGCCCTGATATGGCCGCGTCATCCGGCACGACCAGCCCGGCCCGCTCCAGCCTCCCCACCACAAGCCGCTCGCCCGGCGCGAGCATGGCCTTGTGCCACCGCCGGGGCCCCCAATCGATGAGCACGATCGCGCGCATGAGTGCAACGACAGAGTCGCTCTACAGCACTTCGCGCAGGAAGGGCTTCTTCGGCGTATAGCGGATGAACGCCGCCCCGCGTCGCGCCGCGTTGACCTTGCAGATGGAACGCATCCGGGCGCAGATGAACACCTTCGGGCACGCCGTGAGGATCACGCCGCCGTGGCTCGTGTGATCTCCCTTGCGCGCCACCGGCCTTCCTCCGATGAGCACGTCGTTGCATCCCTCGATGATCGTCGCGATGTCGCCGGTGAGACACCGGACCTGATCCCCCTTGGTCACCACCGCCTGGTTGCAGATCAGCACATCTGCCACGCCCGGACCGATGATCGTTCCGAACCCATGCTCCGGGCACGAGCATAGATCCGATTTACGTGCTGCTGCAGGCATCTCACTATCTCCTCGTCGTCACTGCCCGAGCCGGCTGCGGCTCACGTCATCCATCTCGGGCCGCGCCGGCTCCGCGACGCTGGCCGGGGTGGCCTCGACCGGATGCGCCGGAGACACCCCGTGGCCAGCTCCGGCGGTGCCCCCGCTGTTGATCTTCACCACGCTCCCCTTCATCGTCAGGCCATCGGCGTTGATGCGGATGAACCCGCCAGGCCCCTTGATGGTGAAATCGCTCCCCACCTCGATCACCAGGGTTGCCCCCGCCTTGATGTGGATGTTGCCACCCACCTCCAGGCTGACGTCGCCGACCACCTTGTCGCTGCGACTCTGCTTCACGGTGAGCGACGAGGACCCTCCCACCAGGGTGCGCTCGTCGCCGCCCACCGTCACGTCGAGAGAGCCCACGCTCTCGCGCAGCGCCCCGCTCACCACCACGTCGGCGCTCCCACCCACGCTCCGCCTGAGGCTGCCGAGCGTCTGCTCTTGCTCGCTCCCCTTCACGAGCTGATCACGATCGCCGCCGACGGCGATCACCCGGTGGGCGCCCGTTATCTCGGTGCGGTTCACGCCCGTCACCTCGGTCCGGTCGAGGTTGGTCGTCTCGATCTCGCTGGCCTTGACCAGCTTCTGTCGATCGTTGCCCACGGTGATGATCTCGTCTCGCTTCACGAGGCGACGCCGGTCCTTCTGGGCCTGCTCGTAGACGACCTCCTTGTCGGCGAGATCCTCGAACATGATCTCGTTGAACCCTTCCGCGCGAGGAGACGAGTTGCTCTTCCACCCGCTCTGCGTCTTGTTCTCCGGCAGCCGATAAGGCACCTTCTCGAGGTTGGTGTACACGCGCCCCGTGACCACCGGCCGGTCGGGATCGCCGCCGAGGAAGTCGACGATCACCTCCTGCCCCACCCGCGGAAGGTTCATCCCGCCGAACGCCGTGCCGCCCCAGGCCTGGCTGACATGGATCCAGCACGAGCTGCGGTCGTCCATCCGGCTCTCGCGATCCCAGTGGAAGTGGACCCGCACGCGCCCGAACTCATCGGTGTGGATCTCCTCGGCTCCGGGGCCCACCACGGTGGCGCTCTCCACCCCGGTGGCCTTCGGCTTGGGGGTCGTGAGGGCGGGACGATACGAGGTCTCGGTCCCCCGCGCCTCGCAGCTCAGCTTCCACTCGCCGGTTGCGGAGCCCGTGACGGTCGAGGCCACCAGCAGCAAGGTCTTCCTGCCGCTCAGCTCGCGCCGCGGGTGCTCACTGATGCCCATCACCATCCCCGGGGAGAGGTCGAGGGCGTTGCTCTCGAAGGTGGTTATCGTGGCCTCGGAGCGCTGGGCCTCGAGCCGCCGCTGCGCCAGGGCGGAGGCCTCCTTCTCGTCGGTGCGGTAGCGGCCCCTGTCGTCCGCGTGAGGGGTCGAATCGCCCCCGTCGCTCTCGTAGAGGAACGCGCCGGGCGTGTAGTGATAGCGCTCGAGCCGCCTCTCCACCCCGCTCACCGCCGCTGTCCCCACGAGCTTGTAGCCGGGCGGACGTCGGTAGTCGTGGTCGCGCATGGTGTAGCTTCCG
Source organism: Byssovorax sp. (assembly GCA_025362495.1). Lineage (GTDB taxonomy): Bacteria > Myxococcota_A > Polyangia > Polyangiales > Polyangiaceae > JANYGI01. Next base: position 24,812 of record JANYGI010000133.1, read on the forward strand.
GGCCGGACGCGGCGGGCGACGCACGCCGCCGTCACGTGCTCGCGATCGGCCGTGGTGGGGTGGTCGCGGAAGGCGATCCGCGGCTCGCGCGGTGTGCGGGCTTGCGGCGCGTCGGAGAGGACCAGCCGACTATCGCCGTCGCGCTCGCTGAAATAGAAGGAGACCCCGGCGTCCTCCAGCATGCGACAGAGAAAGGTGAAATCGCTCTCGCCGTACTGGACTCGGTATTTGCGCTTCCGGTACTTCGCGCCGAGGGCCAGCTCCGGCTCCACGCTCCACTCCGACAGGAGCTGAAGCGCGATGTCGACCTCGGTCATCTGCTGGAACATGCGGTAGTTGCGCCGCTGCGTCGCGAGCCACAGGACCGGGACGATCTCGAGGTTGTAGGTCGATAGCCCCGACTCTTCAGCGACGGTCTGCTGGAGGTGGCTGCACACACCCGTCCAGACCCGGGCCCGGGCCGTCCCCGCGCCGCCGCGGATCTCGAAGCGCGCGGGTTGACCGACGGCTGCCTCGAAGTCGATGTCCGGGTCCTCCGAGACCACGGTGAGCGAGACCGAGAAGAGCTCCGAAATGCGTTCCTGCGCCGCAAAGTGGCGGACGTCGAGAGCGTCGCCAGAAGCGATGACGACCGAGAGGTTGCGCGGGGCCCCTGCGCCGGTGGGATTTGTGGTTGCCATCCAGGTCAGATCCGCCGGTCCGCGAGCCACGAACCTCGATCCATGAGCCACGACGTCATCGTCAGTCCTCCTCGTGTGACAGCGCCCTCGGCGATGGGACGTTACACATGAAGTGGGTGAGAAAGCAAGCGTCTGAGCATCCCCGCAACAGGCGTGGCTCCATCTGGACGGCGGAGAGCCTGGCGCTATGCTCCGCGCCGCGAGCTCGAGGAGCTTGACGCAAATGGAAACCAGCGCGAGACGACCGTCGACCCGCGCCATGGCGGAACACTGAAAAGGCAACCTGTCATGGCTTCGCGGGGCACCACCAGATCAGCCCGCTCGAAACGCCCGATCTGCAGACGAGCATCGGGCTCGATGACGGCCCGGGACCCCCTCTGTGGCCCCCACTCGATGACAACGACAGCGCGCATATCTACAGCGTCACATCGGTGTCGTCCAGCCCGAAGACGTCATAAAAGACGGACTTCAGCTCGATGGAATACTGGTTCTCGCATTGATCGTGGGTGTATTGTTCCACGTACACGAAGACGTACTGAACCCCGTCGACCATGATCGCCAGACCGTTTGCCCAGTCCGTGTTGTTTGCGCTGCATAGCTGCACTCCATGTAGCTGAGCACGTCGAGCCGATCGGTTACGCCGCGCGAAATCGCCTCCACCAGGCGCCGATGCAAGGAGTTGACGAGTGCATCGCCGACGAGCGGCGCCATCCTTTCAGGCATGACACGGCGCAAATGGTGGGCCATCTCGAGGACGACTACCGCCAGACAGGCCATCTCGAGCGCCGTGATCTGCTGCCGTGCAATTTTGAGCATCAGGACTGCGGCAAGGAAACTCCGTCTGTCCACGAGACCTGCGATCAGTAGACCCCCAGTTCTCGTCCCACATCAAGACCGTTCGTACCCTTTCCGGTCCTGATGACGTGAAGTAGCCCGCTGGATACGACGCCCGGGTGGAGTGTCCATGATCCCCTTCGGGCGCACCTCCGTCGACCAGCAGGCCGAAATCACGCCGCGCGCCAGCAATCGCCGGATTGCTGATTCATTCCCACCGCTCCACGGATAGAGTCGCTCGGGTCATGAACATTGTCTCCGCGTGCTCGCTGCCGGTCGCGTCCCTCACCTGGCAGCCACGGCCCGGGGCCTTCGCGATCACGGTGGTCTGCAAGGCCACGTTCTCGCTTCATCCGGGCGAGTGCGTCTTCGCGGACGAGCAGGAGCCGCTGCACCTCGACGAGATCCCGTGGAGCGACGAGCCATCGAGGAGCCCCGTGGTCGCGAGCGATCTCGCCCCCCTGAAGCCCCGCGCCGAGGTGGTGCTGGTGGGCCACGCCTTCGCGCCGGAGCGAACGCCGGCGCGCTCTCTCGTCGCGCGGCTCGTCGTGGGCGAGCTCGACAAGTCGATCGAGATCTGGTGCGACCGCGTGGTCGGCGACGGCGGCGCGATCGCCGAGGGGGCTGCATTCGAGAGGATGCCTCTGGTCTACGAGCGCGCGGCCGGCGGGCCCGCGACCTGGAACCCGGTGGGGCTGCCCCCCGATGCGCTCGATCCACGCGGGCGTCGCATCCTGCCCAACCTGCTCCACCCCGGCAGCCCGATGCGCCCTATCGGCTTCGGTCCAATCGCTCCCAACTGGCCACTACGGCGGGACAAGCTGGGTCGCCGCGCCGCGCACGGGCTCCCGACGGGTTTCGCGCGCGAGCCCATGCCCCCTGATCTGGATCCGGCCTATTTCCAGGCGGCGCCCCCGGACCAGCAGCTCGCCGCGCTGCGCGGGGACGAGCTTATCGTGCTCGAGAATCTTCACCGCGACATCCCCCGGCTGATCACGGCGTTGCCCGGCGTCATGCCGTCGGCGCTCGCCGAGGTCCGCGGCGCTCCGCAGCCCCTCGCGCTCCGCTGCGATCGACTCTGGATCGACACCGATCGCGCGATATGCTCTCTCACCTTCCGCGCAGAAATGCCGCTGGCCCGGCCGGACGAGAAGGGCAGAATCATGATCTTCCTCGATCGCCCGGCGGGCAAAGGGGCCTCTTCGCCGCAGGGCCTCACGCTCCCTTTCTCACCGGGCGGCGGCCGCTCTCCCGAACCGGCGCTCCCCTTTGCGCCCGCGCCGATCGGCGCGCCTCCACCCGCAGAGGGTCGAGCCAGCCCGGGCGCAGCGCGACTCCCGTTCGGCGCGCCATCGACGCCGGTGTTGCAACCTTTCGCGGCGTTTCCTGCGGCGCCGCCGCTCCTGCATGTGATCGACCGACCGGCGCGCGCCGAGGAGGCCACGCCGCCGCGTCTCACGGCCGAGGCGCCGCCGCCGGCGCTGACCGAGCCCGCCGTGCGCGGCGAGGCGATTGGCAATCACGAGACTCTCGATCTCCTCTGGTTCGATCCAGAGGCGGTCCCACGCATCCGTCGAACCGCGAGCTTTCGCAAGATTCTGGACGATCTCGCGGATCAGCCCATCGATCCCGAGCTCGACGACCCCGAGACCGCGCGCAACGTCGCCGACGTCGAGAACCAGCGCGACCTCGGCGAGATCCTCCTGCGCGGCGAGCCGAGGGGCGCAGAGGGTCCGGGCGAGGCGCTGCGCGCGGGTAACCGCCGGGGCAGGTTTGTCCCCCAGTATTCCCTCTTCGAGGGAGACCTGCATTTCCCGTTCGACGAGATCGGGGCGCTGCGCGCGACGGTGATCACCGTGACCCCGCTCATCGCGGGCGACGAGAGCCTCAAGGCTGCGGTGCTCGCGGCGAACGAATTTCTGCGTATTCCCGGGCTCTTCAGCGCACCCGCCGTGGCCGAGGGCCTGACCGGCCGGATCAAGGACACGTTTCGTCAGGGGAAGCGCATGGTGCCCGTCAGCTACCTCGAAGCGCAGGTGGAGCGCGCGTTGCTGGAGCAGCGGCTCTACCAGCGGAGATCGCTCTTCGGCGGCCCCCACGTGCGGGCGCTCCTCTCTTCCGCGACGGCGCCCGTGCCCGTGGCCGTTTATCTCGGCGAAGCCGCCGCCGCGCGGCTACCCCTCTTCCAGCGCTTCAGGGCGAGGCTCATCGGCGCGGCCCACCCGGCAGTCGACCAGTTCGAGCCTGCGCCCACCTCGATCCGCGCGGCCGCGCTGGCCCGGATCGTCGTGCTCGAGCGGTGAGCTCGAGGCGTGGCCGGCTCGCCCTCCACGCTCCGAACGGGGCGCGGGGAAGGCCAGAGTCGGGGCAGCCACTCTGTTTGGTTTTCTCCAGCGTTCTGGCGGCGCCGCCTCCCGTCGTCCGGCTCTCCCGCGCCTCGACGCGCTCGTCGATAACCCGCACCCGAGCTCGCAGAGCTGGTATGACGCGTCCCCTCGGCAGGCAAATCGCCGCGCGGGGGACCCTTGACGCTGCGAATCCTTCACACCTCGGACTGGCACCTCGGCAGCAGCCTCGAAAGCGCCTCCCGCGACGAGGAGCACCGCCGCTTCCTCGACTGGCTCCTGCAAACGCTCCGCGACGAGGCGATCGATCTCCTGATCGTCGCGGGCGACGTCTTCCACTACGCGCAGCCCTCGGCCGAGGCGCAGCGGCTCTATTACCGCTTCCTCGCGCGGATCGGGAGCGAGACGAAAGTCCGGCAAATCGTGGTGATCGGCGGCAACCACGACTCCGCCTCGCGCCTCGACGCCCCGCGCGAGGTGCTCGACGCGCTCCGCATTCACGTCGTCGGCGGCCTCCTCGGCGAGCAGACCTCGTGGGAGCGCTGCCTCTGCCCGATCGAGCGCCCCGGCGGCGGCGTCTCTGCGGTGGTGCTCGCGGTCCCTTTCGTCCACGAGTTTCGCCTCGGCATCCGCACCACCGGCCGCTCACCCGCGGAGATCACCGCCGACTTTCGCGAGGCCTTCCAGAACCTCTATCGCAGCCTCGCCGATCTCGCCGAGGAGCGGTGGCCCGGAGCCCCGTTGATCGCGACAGGGCACCTCACCTGCGTCGGCGCCGAGGCCGGCGAATACGGCACCGAGATTCACCAGGTCGGCACGATCGGCGGCCTCCCGGGCGACATCTTCGATCCGCGACTCGAGTACATCGCCCTGGGCCACATCCATCGCATGTTCCCGATCGAGGGCACCCGCGCGCGCTACTCCGGCTCTCCGCTGGCGATGAACGTCGTCGAGGCGCGCTCGCAGCGCTGGGTGATCCGCGTCGAGCTCGATCTCGATCCGGCCTGCCCCCCCGGCTCGCGCGCGACGACTCACAAGATCCCCGTCCCGAGCTGGCGCGAGATCGTGGAGATCACCGGCCCCACGGAAGAGGTGCTGGCGAAGCTTCGCGCCCTGAAATCACCGCACGATCTCCCCCCGTTCGTCTACGTGAAGCTCGACGTCGACGAGTACCTGACCGACGGGCCCTTCCGCATCAACGAGGCCATCGAGACACACCCGCTCGCGTCGAGGCCCCGCGTCGTCGAGGTCCACCAGCGGGTCGCCGGCCGCGAGGACGTGAAGGACGACGGCGAAGCGCGCACCGGACTCAAGAACCTCCGCCCCGAAGAGGTGTTCATTCGCCTCCACCAGTCCCAGTTCAAGGCCCCTCCCGGCGATCTGCTGCTCACGGCGTTCCGGACCGTGCTCTCCCAGCTCGACGAGGCGCACGTGACCGAAGCGACGGACGAGGGCGGCGAGTGAAGCTCCACGCGATCGAGGTCAAGAATCTGAACTCGCTCTATGGCGAGAACAAGATCGACTTTCACCGGGATCTGAAGGACGCGCCGATCTTTCTCATCGTCGGCCCGACCGGCGCAGGGAAATCCACGCTGATGGACGCCGTCAGCCTGGCCCTCTTCGGGCAGACTCCGCGCCTCACCCGCGAGCGCGGCCAGAAAGATCGCGAGAGCGGCCTCATCATGTCGCACGGCACGGGAGAGTGCCTTGCAGCCATCGAGTTCAGCAAGATGGACCCGGACGGGAAGCGCCGGCGTTATCGCGCGGAGTGGTCCTGTCAGCGCGCCCGCAAGAAACCCGGCGGCAACCTGCAAGACCCGCAGCGGAGCCTGGCTGTCTACAACGACGATGGCACGAAAGAGATCCTCGTCAGCGGGACGAAGGCCAAGGACATCGATCCTTGCTTTGCGGAGGTGCTCCAGGGGTTCACCGTCGAAGACTTTCAGCGGAGCGTGCTCCTCGCGCAGGGCGAGTTCTCGGCGTTCCTCAAGGCCAGCGATCAGCAGCGCGCGGCCATCCTCGAGCGGCTGACGCGGACCGACATCTACAAGCGGATCGGCGAGCGCACCGCCGTGCTCAAGCGCGAGCACGAGGCGACGCTGCGCGCCGTCGAGCAGCAGCAGAAGGGCCTGGTGATCCTGTCGACGGACGAGGTCGCGGCGATCGAGTCGGCCGCCTCCGACGCCGCGGCGGAGCTGGGCAAGCTCGACGCCGAGGGCGCGCGCCTTGCCGCGTGGGAGGCCTGGCTCGCGCAGCTCGCCGAGCGCCGCACCAACCATGCAGAGGCCGCGATCGCCCACGAAAAAGCGGTGAACGACGTCGCCGCGCGGGCGCCGGATCGGGCGCGGCTCGACGAGGACGCGCGCTGCCGCGAGGCCGGCGAGGCGTGGCGCGCGCTGCGCAAAGAGGTCGACGACGTCGCGCTGTTCACGGGCAAGCTCCCCGCGCTCCGGCTCGACGAAGCCGAGCGCCGATCGACGCTCGCGCTGGCCGACGAGGCCGCGTCGATCGCGACGGCTCGCAAGCACGACGCGGACCGAGCGCTCGATCGCGCGCGTCCCGAGATCGAGGCGGCGCGCGCGGCGCGGCAAGCCTGGAAGCGCGCCGAGCAGGAGCGGGAAGACGCCGAGCGCCTCTCCGCCGAGGCAGCGGCGAAGGCCGAGAAAGAGCGCGTCGATCACGATCGCCTCACGACGGCGCTCGCGACCGCGACGACGCGCCGGGAGGCGGCCGAGGCGCAACACCGAACGCTCGCGCACGCCGAGCCGTTGATCGCGCAGATCGCCGGTTTTTCGGCGCGCGCGCAGCACCTCGCGGGCGCGCGAGAGCAGCGCGACACGGCCGCGCGCAAGCGGGCGCAGGCCGAGAAGGCGCGCGCCGATCTGGGAAACGTGCGCGGCGGCCTGGAGGAAAAGCGAGCGCGGTCCGAGGCCGAGCGCGCGGTCTTCGATGCGGCGTGCGCCGCGGCCGAGGCGGTGCTGAGCCCGCTCCTCGATGGCGCCGCGAGCGTGAAGGCGCGGCGCGAGGCGCTGACGGGCGAGGCGCAGACGTGGGCCAAGCGCGCCGCGAGCGGCCGTGAGGCGCGGACGCTCACGCTCGATCTGGCCTCGAAAACCGCGAGAATCGCCGCGTTCGACGCCGACCTCGCCGAGCTCGCGCGGCGGCGCGTCGCGCTCGACGAGGCCGCCGCGCAGGCCCTCGCTGCGCGGGAGCCGCTCGCTCTCGCGGTCGCGACACACGAGGCTCACTTCGACGATTTCGAGCTGATCCGCCGCTTCGCCGCCGCGCGCGCGGAGCTCGCGCCCGGCAAGGCGTGCCCGCTCTGCGGGAGCTGCGAGCACCCGCTCGTCAGCGCGCTCGGGGGTGACGACGAGCGGGCGCGGCTCGTCCGCCGCGAAGGCGAGGTGCGGCTCGGGCGCGATGAAGCGCGCAGCGCGCTCGCCGCGCACGATCAGCAGGTGCACGCTCACCGCGCCGATCTCGTCGGCCTCGCGACCTCGCTCGCCGAGAAGACGAAGCAGCGCGCGGAGATCGCGCAGCAGGCCGACGAGATCGCCGCGCGCGCCACGGCTCGCCTCGGCGACGCGCGGCTCCCGGCGGGCGCGAGCGTCGCGCAGATCGACGGGCTGCTCGCCGATCTCGAGGCGCGCGAGGCCTCGGCCGGCGCCGCGCAGAGCGCGCTCGACGACGCGGAAGAAACGCTGCGAAAAGCGGCGGAATCGCGTCGGTCGAAGCTCGACGACGTCCACCGGATCCAGGCCGAGCTCGGCCCGCTCGACGCCCGCATCGAGTCGTGGACGACGGCGGCCGCGGACCAGGCGCAGATCGCGACGGCGCTCGACGCGCGGATCCTCGCGGAGATCGCCGCGCTCCGCGCCGACCTCGCGGCCTGCGAAATCGCCGTGCGCGAGCCGGGCGGCGCGCCGGAGATCGACGCGGCGATTCACGAGGCCAGGGCGCTCACGCAGGCTGCGCAGGCCGCGCGCGAGGAGCGTCGAGTCGCCGAGGCCGCCGAGCTGCGCGCGCGCGGCGAGCGAGATCTCGTCGCGGGTCAACACGAGCAGGCGACGGCGCGTCTCGCCGAGCGCGCGCAGGCCGTGACGGAGCGGCGCACGCAGGCCATCGAGGCCGAGCGCGCGATGAAGGCTTGCCTCGACGGCGCGGATCCCGACGCGCTCGAGCGATCGCTGAAGAGCGAGGCCGACGCGGCGCAGCGCGCCCTCGGCGACGCGATCCAGCGCGCCACGAGCGGCCGCGAAGAGCTCACGCGGATCACCACGCGACGCGAAGAAGCCGAGGCGCAGCACGCGGCGTCGCAGGCGCGCGAAGCGAGCGCGCGCGCGGCGCTGTCGCATCACCTCGCAGCGCTGGGCCTGCCCGACGCCGCGGCGCTCGGCGAGCGGCTCCTCTCCGACGAGGCGCGCCAGCGTCTGGTCGACGAGACCTCGCGGGTGCGCGAGGCGCTGGTGGTCGCGACGGCGACGCGTGAAGGCGCCGAGGCGCGGCTCGCCGTCGTCGTGGCGGCGCGCCCCGTCGACGCGGACCCGGACGAGAGCACGGCCGCCGAGGTCGGGGCGCGCCGCAAGTCCCTCGAATCACGCCGCGGCGAGCTCCACCAGCAGGTCGGTCGCTGCCAGGAGCAGCTGGAAGATCACCGCCGCAAGACCCGGGATCTCGCCCGGCTGCTCGAGCAGATCGATCGCGCGCGGCGCAACCACGACATCTGGCAGAGCCTCCACAACCTCATCGGCAAGAACAACGGCGACGAGTTCAAGCTCTTCGCCCAGATCCTCAATTTTCAGGAGCTGATCGACAAGGCCAACGTCCGCCTCAAGTGGCTCGCTCCGCGCTACTCGCTCACGATAGCCACCGACGACAAGGGCAATCCACGCCTCTCGTTCGCGGTGCGCGACGCGCATTTCGCCGGCGCCGAGCGGCCGCCGACCACGCTCTCCGGCGGCGAGACGTTCCTGGTCTCCCTGGCCCTGGCGCTGGCCCTGGCAGACTACCGCGCCGTGGAGATGCCGATCGAGACTCTGCTCCTCGACGAGGGCTTCGGGACGCTCGACACCGACACGCTCAACACGGCCATGGACGCCCTCGAGCGCCTCCAGGCGCGCGGCACGCAGATTGGCATCATCAGCCACCTGGGCGGCCTGAGAGAGCGAATCGAGGCGCGGATCGTCGTCGGCAAGGTGGGCAACGGCCGCTCGGAGATCCGCTTCGAGCTCGGCGTCGACGTTTGATCCCGGCGTCGACGCTGGCTCCCGGCGTTGACGGAGCTCAGCAGTCGCCGCCGCGGCGCATGGTCATCATCGACGCGGGGCGGATCCCGAGGATGGCATAGGCCTTTTCCCACCGATCCTCGGCTGCCACGTCGAACAGCACGCCTTCGTCGAGCGGGACGGGGAGCCACGCGCCCGCGGCGATCTCCCCCTCGAGCTGCCCCGGCCCCCAGCCGCTGTAGCCGAGGAGCACCGTGCGTCGCCGGGGATCGATCTCGCCTGGCCTTCGCGCCTCGGTGTCGCGCGCGAGGGCGTCGAACGCGCTCCGCGACGAGGTGACGCGGACGCGGTCGCCCACGGCGATGACGCCGTTGTCCTCGGGCGCCATCGTCGGATCCAGGCAGAGGATCCACCCCGAGCTCGGCTGCACGGGGCCGCCGACGTAGACGGCCGACGCGCTGGTCGAGCCCTCGTCGCCGTAGCCCGCGAGCTTGAGCAGCTCGCCGAGCTTCATCGAGGCTTCGCGGTTGACGACGAAGCCGAGGGCCCCGCCGTCACTGTGGAGCGCCAGCAGCACCACCGTGCGATCGAAGTTCGGATCGCCGAGCGGCGGTGATGCGATGAGGAAACCTGGCGCGAGCGTGCCGAGCGATTTCGCCATGCCCGGAGCATATCCGGCCGGACCCGCCGATCGCGAACGATCCGCGCCCGAGGTCGCACGCCGTTGCAACGCGGGCTACCCTCGCCGCCATGATTGCCGAGCCGCGTGATTCCCTGCCGGCGGCGCCGCTGCGCCCGCACGTCACGCTCCATTTCGCGCAGACGCTCGACGGGAGGATCGCCACGCGCACGGGCTCGTCGCGCTGGATCAGCGGGCCGCCGGCCACGCGCTTCGCGCACGAGCTCCGGGCCGAAGCCGACGCGGTGATCATCGGCTCCGGCACCGCGATCGCCGACGATCCGCTGCTCACCGTGCGCCTCGTCGAGGGTCGGCAGCCCCTCCGGGTCGTCCTCGACGCGCGCGCGCGCCTGCCTCGAAGCTCGAAGCTCCTCGCCGACGCCAGCACCGCGACGATTCACGTGACGTGCTCGCCGGCTCGTGATGGCGAGGCGGCGCACGTCGAGGCCTGGCGCCTGCCTCCCGGTGCCGGCGGCGTCGGCGTCGATCTCGACGCCCTGCTCCAACGCCTCGCCGCGCGCGGTGTGAGCCGCGTCCTCGTCGAGGGCGGTAATCGCGTGATCACCGCTTTTTTGCGGCGCGAGCTCGTCGATCGGATCGTCGTCACGGTCGCGCCGATGATCCTCGGCGCGGGCATCGACGCGGTCGGCGATCTCGGGATCGAGCGCCTCGATCATGCGCTTCGCTTCACCCCGGTGCGCGTCTTCTCGCTCGGCGACGACGTGCTGATCGAGCTCGCGCGCCGGCGCTCCACCGAGGCGTCGGCGTGAGCGCGGCGCGCGCCGTCTGGTTCGAATCCCCGGGGATCGCAGCGATTCGCGTGGAGCCGCTGCGCGCGCCCTCCGCGGGCGAGGTCGTCGTCGCGGCGGTCTGCTCCGGCATCAGCGCGGGCACCGAGCGGCTGGTGCTCACGGGCAACGTGCCCCCCGAGGCGCGCGCGATCATGGCCCTGCCGGCGATGCGCGGCGGCTTCGATCTCCCGGTGAGCTACGGCTACGCGCTGGTCGGTCGCATCGAGGAGGTCGGGCCCGGCGTCGGCGCGAACCGCGTCGGCGAGCGCGTGCTCCTCCTCCATCCGCATCACGATCGCGTCGTCACGTCGATCGAGGCGATCCGCCCTCTCCCCGAGGGCCCGCCGAGCGAGCGCCTCGTGCTCTTGCCCAGCCTCGAGACGGCGATCAACGTCGTGTGGGACGCCGGCGTGGCGCTCGGCGATCGCGTGCTGGTGACGGGGCTCGGCGTCATCGGTCTGCTCGTCGTTCACCTCGCGGCGCGCGCCGGGGCCGCGGCGATCGTGGCTGTCGATCTCGATCCCGAGCGTCGCGCGCTGGCGATCGCGCTCGGCGCCACCGAGGCCCTGTCCGAGCCCGAGGCTGCGGCCGTCGCGGCGTGCGACGTCTCGATCGAAGCGTCGGGATCGCCGGCGGCGCTCGCGGCGCTGATCGAGCATGCGGGCCTGGAAACGAGCGTGATCGTCGCGTCCTGGTACGGGAGCGCCCTCGCGGCGTTGCCCCTCGGAGGCCGCTTTCACCCGCACCGTGTCACGCTCCGCTCGAGCCAGGTCGGCCGCCTCGATCCGCGCCGCAGCGCGCGCTGGACCTTCGCGCGCCGCTGGGCCCTCGCCGGGGAGCTCTGCCGCGACGGCGATCTCGATCGATTGATCGCGCCCTCGGTGCCGCTCGCCGACGCTCCCGCCGTGTATGCCGAGCTTGCCCGCGGCGTGCGCTGGTCGCCGCCGCAGCGGGTGTTCGACATGATCCGCCGCGCCCCGGAGCCGGTATAGTTCTGCGCATGTACTCTGTCGGCGTCCGCGATCACATCATGGTGGCCCACAGCCTCGCCGGAGAAGTCTTCGGCCCGGCGCAGCGTCTCCACGGAGCGACGTACACCGTGAGCGTGGAGATCGAGCGCGAAGAGCTGGGCCCCGACGGCATCCTCTGCGACATCGGCATGCTCCGCAGCGAGCTGCGCGCCGTGCTCGATACGCTCGATTTCCAGAACCTCGACGAGCACCCGGCCTTCCCCGGTCGCCGCTCGACGACGGAGCTCATCGCGCGCCACATCCACCGCGAGCTCGGCCCGCGCCTGCCCTTCATCGCGGGCGTGATGCTGACGATCACGCTCGACGAATCGCCCGCCGCCTGGGCTCGCTACCGCGCCCCCGTCGGCCCGACGATCGCGCTGCCGACGCCGATGACGCGCCTCTGAAGCGTGCTCCCGCCGATCACGTTCCTCGTCGACGGTGACCTCGATCAGCCGACGGGCGGCTACCTCTACGATCGGATCGTCATCGAAGGTCTGCGCGAGCGCGGGGCCTCGGTGCAGATCGAAAACCTCGCGGTGGGCGGGGCGATTTCGACGGTGATTGAGAGCGCCCGCGTCGCGCTCCGCCGCGCGCGCGAGCCGCGCGAGTCGCTGGTGATCGTCGACGAGCTCTGCCACCCCCGCGTCGGCCTCGCGTCGCTGATCCACCGCGTTCGCCCGCGCGCGCCGCTCGTCGCGCTCGTGCATCACCTCGCCGCGAGCGAGCGCTCGGGGCCCGCCGCGCGAGCCCGCCTCGTCGTCGAGCGCCTCCTGCTCGACGCGGCGTCGCTGGTGATCGTCACCAGCGAGACCACGCGCCGCGCGGTCGCCGCGGCCGGCGTCGATCCCGCGAAGATCCGCGCCGTCCTCCCGGGGCGCGATCGCCTGGGCGAGCGCCTCGCGCCGCCGTCTCCTTCCGTTGACGGTGTGGTACGTCTGCTCTTCCTCGGCTCGCTCACGCCGCGAAAAGGCGCGGCTTCGCTCGTTCGCGCCATGGAGGCGGTGGGCTCGCGCGCGACCCTCACGCTCGTCGGCCCCGCCGATCGCGACCACGCGTACGCGGCCGAGGTGCGCGCCGCGATCGCGCGTTCCCCCGCGCGGGATCGCCTCCACATCACGGGCGAGCTGCCCGACGCCGGGGTCGCCGCGGCGCTCGCGTCGCACGATCTCCTCGTCTTGCCGAGCCTCCACGAAGGGTTCGGGATCGCCATCGCCGAGGCGCTGGCGCACGGCCTCGGCGTGATCTCCACCACGGCCGGGGCGATCCCCGAGGTCGTGCGCGACGGCCGCGAAGCCATCCTCGTTCCACCCGGCGACGAGCGCGCCCTCGCCGCGGCGCTCGTCCGGGTCGTCGGCGATCCGGCCCTGCGCGCCGCGATGGCGTCCGCGGCGGTCGACCGAGCCCGCGCGCTCCCGCGATGGAAAGACACGCAGCAAGCCTTCGCCGACGCGTTACGATCGGTCGCGAAACGATGAGCGACACCCCCCTCTGCGAAGGCACGTTGATCACCTACAAGTCCGGCGTCGCCATCGGGCGCGAGCGCTACCGCGACGACGGCGCCTCGCTGGTGAGCGAGATCCACCTCGGGCCGTCGTCGATCACCGTGACGCTCACCCGCGAGCCTCTGCGCGTGCGCGTCGACGCCGCCGGCAATAGCGTCGAGCGCGACGTGCCCGCCGGCGCGATCGTCCTCGAAAATGGCTCCTGGCAAGCGTATTCGATCGCTGCTGCCCGGTTCGCCGACACCGCCTCGCCGGCCTCTGTCGACGTGCTGATCCCCTCGGTCGGCGTGACCGCGAACGGCACGATCGCCGTGCGCCCGAGCGAGGCCGGTGGCCGTCGCGTCGAGGTGGTGATCCATGGCCTCCAGATCGAGGTCGAGATCGACGCGGCCGGCGATGTCGTCTCCGCGCGCGTCCCCGCGCAGGGCCTCGAGGTGCGTCGCGAAGGTGCTCCCGCGCCCGCGCCCGATGCGCCGCGATCGCCGCCGCCGGGCGTGATCGAAGAGGCCTTCGAGGAGACGCGCGAGGGCGTCGCGCTCCGCGGCGAGCTCTGGATCCCGGCCGGCGAGATCGAGAAGATCCCCGTGGTCCTCGTGATCGCCGGATCCGGCCCCACCGATCGCGACGGCAACAGCTCGCTCGGTCTTCGCACCGACGCGTACCGCCTCGTCGCGGCGGCGCTCGCGGCGCGCGGGATCGCCTCGCTCCGCTACGACAAGCGCGGCGTCGGGAAGAGCGGCGCCGGGTTCGATCCCGCGACGACGGTCATCGACGATTTCGCGGCCGATGCGCGGGCGGTAGCGTTGCGGCTGCGCGCTGATCCTCGCTTCTCCACGCTCGCGGTCCTCGGCCACTCGGAGGGCGGGCTCCTCGCGCTGATGATCGCCGAGCACGCCGCGCCCGACGTGCTGCTCCTCGTCGCGACGCCGGGGCGGCCGCTCGGCGTCGTCCTCCGCGAGCAGCTCGCGCAGCGGCTCGATCCGCGCGCGATGGTCGACGTCGATCGCCTCCTCGACGCCGTGCGCCGCGGCGCCTCGCCGGATCCCGTCCCCGCGCCGCTCGCGCCCCTCTTCGCGCCCGCGGTGCGCGCCTTCCTGCGCAGCGCGCTCGACCTCGATCCGCTCCCGCTCCTCCGCGCCGCGAAGGCCCGCGTCGCCATCGTGCAGGGCGCGTTCGACGTCCAGGTCACGCCGCTCGACGCGCGCCTGCTCGCCTCGGCGCGCCCCGACGCGACCCTGACGATCCTCCCGACGATGAACCACGTGCTCAAGGCCGAGGCGTCGGCGGCGATGCCGCAGCCGAGCTACGCGGACCCGTCACGCCCGCTCGCGCCCGGCCTCGGCGACATCCTCGCCGCGGCGCTGCGGTAGCGTCGCGGATTGTGTATCCGGCGCTGACAGCCCGTCGCGGATGGATACGTAATCTCCCCGATCCACGGGAAATCCGGCGCAAATCACGCTGGCCCGCCTCGTGCTGAAGCGTCTGCCCGAGCCCGACACAACGGAGCTCACCAGGAGAACTTCGATGAACCGCAAAGCACTCTGGCTCGCTCTCTCCCTCTCCCTCCCCCTCGGCGCCGCCGTCGCGACGGTGTCTTCGTACGCCATGGCCGACGCCCCCGCGGCGCAGGCGAGGGCGGCGGCCGTGGCGCCCACGGTCGTCGAGGGCCGGTTCCAGCGCTACCTGGTCTCGCCCCGCGGCGAGACGACCGGCCTGCTCCTCGACGGCGGCACCGTGGTGCGCGTTCACCCCGACTCGATGACCAAGGGCGCGCCCGAGCTCAAGGCCGGCGACGCCGTGCGCGTCGAGGGCCGGGTGATGAAGACGCCCACTGGCCAGATCATCGTGCACGCCCTGGTGAAGCGCGGCGCCGACGTCATCGCCGACGGCACCGCGATGAAGGAGCACGTGAAGGGCGACCACAAGAAGGGTGATCACGCCAAGGGCGAGCACGACCGGGCGAAGCTCGCGCCGCTCACCGCGACCGGGAAGATCGTGGCGATCGTCACGGGTCACAAGGGCAAGGTCGCCGGCGTCGTCCTCGACGACGGCACCACGGCGAGCGCCGGCCACAAGTCGGACCTCGGGGCGCTCGGCCTCAAGGTCGGTGATCAGGTGACGCTGACCGGCAAGGGCGGCGTCTACCCCCGCGGCAAGGGCATGATGATCGAGCAGATCAAGATGCCTTCTGGCGACTCGCGCACCCTGGCCTCGGCGGCGCCCCACCACCGCGGCCACGCGAAGATCTGAAGCGGCCTATCGCGCCAGTATCGTCGAGAAAACAAGGCCGAGGCGCTCACGGAGGTCGTCCCCCTCCCGGGCGCATCGGTCGCTATTTCACCCCGGCTCAAATCCCCTTCTTGTAGATTGCGTAAGCGCCCAGCGCGGGGACGAGCACCCCGCAGACGAGCAGCGCCCCCGAGCTGCTGATCGTCCCCGCCGTGAGCGCGCCCACGCCGAAGAGCGCCAGGAGATCGTACTGGCCCATGAAGCACGATCGGCAGATGGGCTCTCCCATCTTGCCTTCGTAGGTAAGCTCCCACCGAGCGATGACGGTGCCGCACCCGTCGCAGCACGGAGGCGGCTCGGTGGGAGGGACGCGATAAGGGCCGGGGGAGCTCATCGGGCCTCAGGCTGCCGCGGCGTCGGCCAGCGCGGCGCGCTCGGCCCGCGCTTCCCGGCGGCTCTTCCAGGTGTGGACGAGGACGAGCAGCGGAGGCTGCATCGCCCGGTTGAGGACGGCGAGGATCATTGATCCACCGATGACGACCAGCGCCAGCGGCTTCTGCGTCTGCGAGCCGATGCCATTGGAAATCGCCGCCGGGAACAGGCCCAGCGTCGCCACCAGCGTCGTCATGAGCACCGGCCGGAGGCGCTTCTCCGCGGCCTCTCTGGCCGCCTCGACGATCTCCATCCCATCCCGGCGCAGGCGCTGGAAATAGGTCACCACGAGGATCGCGTCCTGGATGGCAATGCCGAAGATGGAGATGAAGCCCATCGCGGCCGACACCGAGAAATTCACCCGCGCGAGGAGCAGCGCCGAGACGCCGCCCGTGCACGCGACGGGGATCGAGAGGAGCACGATCAGCGTGTCGGGCCCCGATTTCACGGCGCCGAAGACCAGGAGGCCGATCAGCAGGAACGTGATCGGGATGATGATCATGAAGCGATTGACCGCCTCGCCGTACTCGTTGATCTGCCCGCCCCACTCGAGGTGGGTGTCGTAAGGCAGCTTGACCTTCGCCGCGACGGCGGCTCTGGCCTCGGCGATGGTGGAGACCAGATCACGCTCGCGGACCGAGAACTTCACCGGGGCGTAGCGCGAGCCATCCTCGCGGTAAATCAGGGCCGGGCCCTCTTCCTTGGCAATCGACGCGAGCTGCCCCAGAGGCACCTGCGTCCCGTCGGCCGCGGCGACGGTGATCCGCCGGATGGTGTCAATCGAGCTCCGGTGGGCTGGGAGCCACCGCACGGTGAGGTTGAACGACTTTTCGCCCTCGAACACGCGCGTCACCGCCTGTCCGCCGATCGCGGCCTGGATCACCGCGTCGACGTCGCCGGTGTTGAGGCCATAGCGGGAGCAGGCCTGACGATCGATGGTGATCTTCACGTTCGGCTGGCCGAGCGTGTGGAACATCCCGAGATCCTTCACGCCGGCGACGCCGCTCACCACGTCGACGATCTCCTTGGCCTTCTGCTCGTTCACCTCCAGGCTGGGGCCGATCACCTTGATCGAGTTCTCGCCCTTGATCCCGCTCACCGCCTCTTCGACGTTGTCGGAGATCATCTGCGAGAAGCTGAAATCGACGCCGGGGAAGGCCGCGGCGAGCTCGGCCGAGAGATCATTGGTGAGCTTGTCCTTGGTCATCCCGCGCGGCCACTCGTCGAAGGACTTCAGCGGCGCGAAGAGCTCGATGTTGTAGAAGCCCGAGGCGTCGGTGCCGTCGTCGGGCCGCCCGAGCTGCGAGACCACCGTCTCGACCTCGGGGTACTTGCGCGTGGCCTCGTCACAGGCCGTGGTGGAGCCCTCTTTGCCGCTCTCCGCGGGGCAGCCGCGGAGGATGGCGCGCATCCGGCCAACGTAGCTCGCCGACTGTTCGAGGGAGATCGAGGTGGGCAGCGTGGCGCGGATCCACAGGTTGCCCTCCTCCAGCTTGGGCATGAACTCGCCGCCGAGGAAGCGGAGCGAGAAGACGCAGAGCGCGATGGGCACCAGCGAGAGCCCGACCGCGAGGCGAGGGCGCCGCAGCACCGCCGCGAAGAGCGGGCGGTAGATGCGGTAGAGCCAGCGCATGATCAAGCTGTCTTTCTCCTCCATGTCGGCGCGGAGAAACGTGGCCGCGAGGGCGGGAGTCAGCGTCAACGCCAGCAGGATGGCGCCGCCGATCGCGAAGGCGTAGGTGATGGCCATCGGCGAGAAGATCACCCCGGAGACCCCGGTCATCGTGAAGAGCGGGAGGAAGGCGACGGCGATGATCAGGCTGGAGAACAGCATCGGTCCGCCGACCTCGGACGAGCTCCGGAGGATGCGATCGGTGATTGTGCCTTTGCCGTGCTTGCCCAGGTGATGAAAGATGTTCTCCGTCATGATCACGGTGGAGTCGACGACGATGCCGAAATCCACCGCGCCGAGCGAGATCAGGTTCGCCGCCGTCCCGGTGCTCACGAGCCCGATGAAGGCGATGAGCAGCGCGAGCGGGATGTTGAACGCCGTGATCAGCGAGGCCCGCGCGTTGCCGAGGAACAGGAAGAGCACCAGCGTGACCAGGGCCATGCCCACGAAGAGGTTCTCCGTCACGGTGTGGGTGGTGACGCCGACCAGCTTGCCACGATCGTAGTAGGGCTCGATATCCATCCCCGGCGGGAGGAGGTGATTCTCGCGGATGTACTCCACCCGCTTGTGCACGCCCTCCAGCGTCTTCGCCGTGTCGCCGCCGTAGCGCATCAGCACGATCCCTTGCACGATGTCGGGCTCGTCGTCGTGGCCGACGATGCCGAGGCGCGGGGTGAAGCCGATCGCCACCTCGGCCACGTCCTTGATGCGCACCGGGGTGCCCTTGACGGCGCTTACGACCACGTCCTCGATGTCGCGCTTGCTCTTGATCAAGCCGATGCCGCGCACGTTGAACGACTGCTCGCCGATCGAGAGCCGCTGGCCGCCGACGTTCTGGTTGGCGCTGCTCAGGGCCGTCATCACCTGCTGGAGAGTGACGCCCTCGCCGTGGAGGCGATAAGGATCGACGTTGACCTGATACTCTTTGGTCTCACCGCCGTAGCTGACGACGTCGATGACGCCGGGGACCTGCTTGAACTGCCGCTCCAGCGTCCAGTCTTCGGCCGTCTTCAGGTCTTTCAGCGAGTAGCCCTTGCCCTTGACGATGTAGCGGAACACCTCGCCGATGGCGTTCCACGGCGAGATCTCCGGCTGCACGCCGGCGGGCAGGCTCACGAACTGGAGCCGATTCAAGACCTCCTGCCGAGCCTCGGTGTAGGTGGTGCCCCACTTGAAGTAGCACTTGATGTCGCTGAGCCCGAAGAGCGACTGGGAGCGCACGTGGTCGAGGCCGCTCATGCCGGCCATCCCCACCTCGAGCGGCACGGTGACGTAGCGCTCCACCTCCTCCGCGCTCAGCCCGCCGGGCTGGGTGATGATCTCGACGAGCGGAGGCACCGGGTTGGGATAAGCCTCGATGTCGAGCTGCTTGTAGGCCTGGAGCCCGCCGGCGACGAGGCCAAGGGCCATCAGGAAGACAATCCAGCGCAGGCCGAGCGCCGTCTGCACGAGCTTCTGGATCATACGCCGCTGAGGAGGATCGCGCCCGAGGCGACCACGCTCTCGCCCTGCTGTACGCCGCGGAGGACGGGCACGAGATCGCCCGACTCTTCCTCATCGACGCTGACGGGGCGGCGCTCGAAGCGCATCTTGCCGTCGGGCCCGGCGCCCAGCGCCACGTAGACCACCGACTGATCGCCGAGGTGCAGCACGGCGTTGCGCGGGATCGCGAGCTTCTTCGTACCGCTCGCGGCGATCGATACGGTGGCGAACATCTCGGGCTTGAGCTTGTGACCGGGGTTGGGGATCACGCAGCGGACCTTGGCCGTGCGCGTCGTGGGATCGAGCGTGCCAGACACCCAGTCGACGGTGCCCTCGAAGGGAGCATCGTCGGGATAGGCCACCACCTTGATGCTCACCTTCTCGCCCGGCTTGATCCGCGCGAGATCCATCTCGAAGGCGTCGGCGATCACCCACACATGGTCCAGATCACCGATGGTGAAGAGCTCGACGGCCCCGCCGCCGGAGTACTGACCCTGGACTTCCATGCCCGGGTTGACGGTGCGATTGACCACCTCACCGTCGATGAGCGAGCGGAGCACGAAGCCCTGTCCCACCGCGCCGGGCGCGCCTCCGGCGCTGAGGAGCCGGGCCTTCTGCTGCGAGCGCGCGAGCTCGGCGCGGGCTTTGCGCACGCCATCTTCGGCCATTTCGTAGTCTTTGCGGGCCACGGCGCCGATCTTCTCGAGGTCCTTCTGGCGGGCATAGTCGTGCTCCGCGGCCGCGAGATCGGCCTCGGCCTTGGCGAGATCGGCGGAGGCGAGGCCGAGATCGGGGGAGTCGATCGAGGCCAGCGCCTGGCCCTTCTTCACCTTCGCTCCGAGCTCGGCGTCGATGCGGGTGACCCTCCCCGTCACCGGCGAAAACACGTGAGAGACGCGGAGATCGTCGAAGGCGACCTTGCCGCTCGTGACGATGACATTGCCCACCTCGCGCTCCACCGCCGCGGCGGTGGTGAGGTGAGCCTCGTCGCTCTGCTGAGGAGTGATCCAGACCTCGCCCGCGGGCGGCGCGACGGCCGTGGCAGCCTGACTCTGTCGACAGCCGCCGGACGAGAGCGCGAGCAGGGTGAGAGGGAGGAGTGTTTGAAGCGTGGCGTTCCTCATACGGTGACGCTCCTTGGCAGCCTCCATGCCAAGCATCGATTCACCGTGATCGCGGCGAATCGAGCGATCGTCCCGTCGTGGTCGGTCCCGGTCGCGCAAGAAAATTGAGAGCGCGGCGCGAGCTCCTGAAAATTTTGGAGCTACCCAGTCGACGCCCACGCCGGCGGCATCAACCCGCCACTGTGTCCATCATCCGCGCGTCGCCGTCCCGATCACTCCAGCGCGCACCGGCACCGGCAGCGGGAGCTCGATCGCCTGGAGCGACACGCTCTCGAAGCCCGCGCGCTCGAGCTCGACCGCCGGATCGCGCAGCAGCGTGCAGCCGGCGAGGGCGATCCTCCACGCGGGATCGATCGCGCGCTGCAGCCACGCCACCCACGGATCGGGGCTCTTCACGTGCTCCAGGAGCCGCAGCGAGCCGCCTTTTCGCAGCACGCGCCTCACCTCGCCGAGCGCGGCGCCGAGGTCGCGAATCGAGCAGAGGGTGAACGTCACCAGCACCGTATCGAACGAGCCGGCGTCGAAGGGCAGCTCGCCCGCCTTGCCTTCGAGGAGCGTGAGGTTGGCGACGGCGTCGCGGGCGCGCTCCTCGGCGCGGCGTCGCATCCGCGCGGCGGGCTCGACCGCGGTCACGTCGACGCCGGCGCGATAATGCTGGAAATTGAGGCCGGTACCTGCGCCGATCTCCAGCACGCGCCCCGCGGCGCCGCGGACGACCTCGGCCCGCAGCGCCTCGACCTCGCGCCCGAGCGACCAGTCGTTGATCCACGGAAGCGTGAAATCCCCCAGCGATTCGAGCGGTGACTTCATGCGCGCGAGCCTAGCGCAACGCGCTCGCAGTGGTGCTGGACCTCGGCGCGGATCCGCTGCAAGAAGGGCCCCAGCACATGCCGGTAGCGCTCGCCTTCCACGGGGGAACGGTGCGGATCGAGGGCCTCGATCGCGACGCGCTCCCGCCTGATTTACCGGCCTCGTGCGTGTTCGATGCGCGCGAGGGCGTCCATCGCATCCCGGCGATCGACTACGCCGCGCTCGTCCTCGCGCTCCGCGCGGCCGAGGTCGCCTTCACCGACGAGGCGCGCGCGTACCGCGATCTCGCGCTCGAGCCGACGATCAAGCACGAGCCGTTTCCCTATCAAAAAGAGGCGCTCCAGCGCTGGCGGGCCGCTCGCTGCCGCGGCGTCGTCGTCCTCCCGACGGGCGCGGGCAAGACGTTCGTCGCCACGCTGGCGATCGGCGCGCGGCAGCGGAGCACGCTCGTCGTCGTGCCCACGCTCGATCTGTTGAACCAGTGGTACGACGTCCTCGCCGCGGCGTTCAACGTGCCGATTGGCATCGTCGGCGGCGGCTACCACGAGATAGAAGACCTCACCGTCACGACCTACGACTCGGCCTATCTGCACATGGATCGCTTCGGACACCGCTTCGGCCTGGTGATCTTCGACGAGTGCCACCACCTGCCGAGCCCCTCGTACGCGGCCTGCGCGCGGATGTGCCTCGCGCCGTTTCGACTCGGCCTCTCCGCCACGCCGGAGCGCACCGACGGGCGCACGGCGGACGATACGATTGGCCCCATCGTCTTTCGCAAGGACATCACCGAGCTCTCGGGAGAGTACCTGTCCGAGTACGAGACCGTCCGCCTCGAGGTCCCCCTCTCGCCCGAGGAGCGCGAGAGCTACGACCGCGATCGAGCCACGTACATCGGCTTTCTCCGCGCTCACGCCCTCCGCATGCCCGAGGGGTGGGGCCGCTTTCTCATGCTCGGCTCGCAGAGCGACGCCGGCCGCCGCGCCTTCACGGCCTATCGCCGGCAAAGGGCCATCGCCCTCGCCGCGCCTGGCAAGATCGCCGTGCTCGCGCGCCTCCTCCACGCGCACCGCGCCGATCGCACCATCGTCTTCACCGAAGACAACGCCACGGTCTACAGCATCTCGCGGCGGTTCCTGCTGCCGGTGATCACCCATCAGACCAAGGTGAAAGAGCGCAGCCGGATCCTCGCCGAATTCAACGAGGGCAAGCTCACCGCCGTCGTCACGTCGAAGGTGCTCAACGAGGGCGTGAACGTGCCCGAGGCCAACGTGGCAGTCGTGCTCTCCGGGAGCGGATCGGTGCGCGAGCACGTGCAGCGGCTCGGCCGCATCCTCCGCAAAGGCGTCGACAAGCGGGCCATCCTCTACGAGCTCGTCGCCGCGGGCACGGGCGAGGAGCGCACCAGCGACAAGCGCCGGGACCACAGTGCTTACCACTGACCTCGTCCGCATCCGCAAGAAGGATGGCAAGATCACCCCGCAGTACCTGCGCGGGCCCGCGATCGAGCGGTTGCTACCGATCGTCGGGTATTACGGCGAGACGTTCGCGGGGATGATCGGCGCCGCGCGTGACGATCTCGACGCCGCGCTCGACGCGGCCGACGTCGCCGCGCGGGATCGCGTCGCGGCGCTCGGGCTGCGCAAGGTGCTGGAGGATCGCGCCGAGTTCGAGACGGCCGAGGGGATCGATCCCGAGGCCCTGCGGCGCGAGCTCTTCGCCGACGCCGCGCTCGCGCACAAGAGCCTGGAACTGCGGGATCAATTCGATCGCGACGCCGTGCTCGCGGCCACCGCAGCGCGCCTCGGGATGACGGTGGAGGCGCTGGAGAAGGGCCTCTATTCGGACCTCCGCGGGAGCGAGATCTTGCAGAGCTTTCGCCCGCTGCCGGCCGAAGGCGTGATCGAGCGGTACAACCTCGGGCTGGCGCAAGCGATCTTGATCCGGGCCACGCGCGTCACCGTCCGCCTCGAAGGCGAGGAGGTCGCGCGGTATCGCGACATCTTCCGCGCGGCGCGCTTTCACCAGCTCCTGCACACGGTCCACGGCGATCCGACCGCCGGCTACACGATAGAGCTCGACGGGCCCTTCAGCCTCTTCGACGCCGTGCAGCGGTATGGAGTGCGTCTCGCGCTCTTCCTCCCCAGCGTGCTGGCATGCGCGTCGTTCCAGGTCGAGGCCGAGGTGCTCTGGGGGAAGGAGCGCGAGAAGCTCACCTTCGCCATCGATCCCTCGCACGGGCTCTCTGTCGCGGGGGCGCGCGAGCCGGCGGGGGTGGCGCCGGATCTCGAGCTCTTCTGCGAGGCGTTTCGCCGGCTGGAGTCGCCGTGGAGCGTCGCCCCGAACGACCGGATCTTCGCCTTGCCGGGCGAGGTGGTGTGCGTTCCTGATCTCGTCTTCGCGAGCAAGGAGACGGGAGAAGAGGTGTTCCTCGAGGCCTTCGGGTTCTGGAGCCGAGCGGCGGTGTGGAAGCGCGTCGAGCTGCTGCGAAAGGGGTTTCCTGCGCGGATCTTGCTCGCGGTGGGGAAGCAGCTCCGGGTGAGCGAAGAGGTCCTGGGGGACGAGGACGCCGGCGAGCTCTACGTGTACAAGCGGACGATCTCGCCGCGCGAGGTGCTGGAGCGGCTCGGCCGCGGGGCGCGGGCGGCTGCCCCGCGTGCGAAGGGCGCGCGCTCGCGGTCTTGAATCCGGCGCTCACCTCGCGTACGGGGGACGCCTATGCGCCTGAGCCTCTTCGCCGTCGCCGTCGCCTCGTCGCTCCTCGTCATGGGTTGTGGCACCACGTTCGTCTCCACGCGCGCCGTGGAGCCGGTGCTCGTCGCCAGCGCGCAGAGCCCCGCCGAGATGCGCGCGGCGATCATCCGCGCGCTGCAGTTCCGCAAGTTCAGCCCGGAGTCCGAGGTCGAGGGGCGGATCATCGCCCACCTCGATCACGGCGACGTGCGGCTCCAGATCGCCGTCGAGTACGCGCCGACGCAGTACGCGGTGCGGTACCTGTCGAGCACCGGTTACGCGACCGAGACGGCGCCCAGCGGCGAGGTGCTCGTCGAGAAGCGCTGGGTCACGCAGGCCAAGGCGCTCAACTCGCGCATCGCCGAGGAGATGAAGGTGCCCGCGCGCGAGGCGGCCGCGGCCGCGCGGCAGGAGCGCGAGTACCAGCTGATGATCGAGCAGCAGCGCACGGCGCAGGCTCAGGCCGACGCGCAGGCCGCGGCGGCCGCCAACGGGCAGCCCGTCGGTCCGCCGCCGAGCAGCGGCGTGAGCGCCGGGCAGGTGGCGGGCGCCGGGGCCATCGTGCTTCAAGCGGTGATCCCGACGGGCGGTATCAACCTCCACGCCGGCAGCTACCGCTGCGAGCTCAACGGCGTGCACTACACGTGTCCGAACCAGGATGCCCTCAATCACTGCATCCAGGTCGGACCGAGCGGCTGTACCCGCGATCCGGGCCAACCCCGCCACTGAATCACCGTTCACGATCCCGAGAGTCTTCACGACGACTCTCCACGACGACGCCCTCCAGCGTGCAACCACGATGTCGCCCGGGCGGTCAGCGCGCTGTCGTTGGAGTCAGCCGTTTGACGACGCGATGATCCGCGCCACGGCCTTCTTCCAGTCGTCGTCGATTCCCAGCACCGGAGTCAGCCCCTGGAATCCGCACTCTTTCGGCACGCAAACCAGGTTGGCCTCGGGCTGGAATCGCGCGAAGACGTTGTCGGGGTTGGCGAAGAAATTCGATCGGTTGTAGAAGCTCGCGATCTGCCAGTGGGCCTGATAATCCAGGGCAAACACGGCTTCCAGCAGCTCGCGCGAGCGCTCGACGGTGTCGTTCTCCAGGAACAGCACGGGTCGACAGCGGGCGATGGTCTGCCGCGCGCCCGCGATGACCTTCGCCTCCATGCCTTCCACGTCAATCTTGATCAGCGCGCACGACCGCAGATCGAGATCGTCGATGGGCATCACGTCGACGCTCTCGCCCGGGCCTTCGACGGCGCGAACGGCCCCGAAGTTGAGGGTCGCCCGCGGATCGAGGCTCGGAAAGGTGAGCTGACCGCGCGCGTCGCCCACGGCGGCCATCATGCACATCACGTTGGTGAGTCCGTTGAGCGCCACGTTCCCGCAGAGCGTCTGGTAAACGAGGCGCTGCGGCTCGAACGCGATCACCAGGCCTTGCGCGGTGACCTTGCCGGCGAAGAAGACGGTGTGCGTCCCGATGTTCGCCCCGACGTCGACCACGGTGTCGCCGGGCCTCAGCATCTGGTCGAGGAGGAAGACCTCGTCGTCGCACCACTCGCCGTAGAGATCGAGCGAGCGCCCGATGAAGGCGTCGTTGACGTTGTACATCATCGTTCCATGGCGGCACTTCTTGACGGCCATGTGCGACGATTCGAGGAGCCGAGCGGGGATGCTTCCAGGTTCACTGATCATGGTCAATCTCCGGCAACGCTGGAGAGCAACGGTCATGCCGTGCAGGGAGCCGATCGGCCCGCCTGCGCGGCGAGCGCGAGGAGGAGGCTTCCGTGGCGCGCGCACCGGTGCGGCGCGAGGTAGCCCTCACCCGCGAGGCTCCGGGCCTTCGCGAGCAGGACGCGGAAGTCGTCGCGCGCGCCGAGCGCCTCGGCGGCGGCGGCGGCGAGGAGCCAGCCGTCGGGGTGGCCGTCGAGCAAGGGCTCTATCCCCGCCAGCACCTCACCGTAGCTCCGCGCTTCGAGGAGACACTCTATCAGGCCGAGGCGGGCTTCGAGGTGATCGGGCTCGACGGCGAGCGCGGCCTCGAACGAGGCGCGCGCGGGCTGGAGTCGGCCGAGGAGGAGCTCTGTCGTCCCGCGTCGCGTCAGCCCCGCCCAGGTCGCCGCGCCGCGGACGAAGCGCTGCATGAAGGCGTGATCGCGCCTGCCGATCGCGGCGGCGAAGGCCGCGCTCGCGGCCTCGAGCCCTGCGGCGCGGACCGCGGGATCGGCGCTCTTGATCGCGCGCATTTCCTCGGCTGTTCCACGCAAAAAATCGAAGTCGGGGTGCGCCCCGTCGATGGCCTCGGCCTCGGCCACCGTGCGGAGCGTGCCCTCCTCGTCGCCCGCCTCGAGCTGGAGCCGCGCGCGCGCCGTCGCGAGCCGGAGCACCGAGGTGTGCGGCGGCGCCGTCGCCAGGCGAGACCACCCCCGCTCCACCGCGCGTCGCGCGTCGTCGATGCGCCCGAGCTCCAGATAGTCGTGCGCGAGATACCCGAGCGCCGTCGGGTCCTCCGGCTCGGCGTCGGCGACGCGCTCGAGCAGGCGAGAGTTGCGCTGGGCCTTTGAAAGACGGGTCCGCACCTCCAGCGACGCCCCGAGATGGACGATGTCGGCCGGTACGAACCGGGCCTTCATCCCGCGCGCCCGGAGCCAGGGCAGGACGTTCTCGTGGATGATCCCCGTGAAGCGAAGATCGGGTGTGCTGCGCAGGAGCCGCGGGAGGTGGCCGACCTCGCCGATGCGGGCTTTGCCGCTCACCACCTCATCGAGCGCGGCGTCGATCCGCGTGGCCTCGTGCAGCGGGAGGAGGCCGCAATCGAAGCCTCCGCGCGCGATCGCCTGCCGGATCGCCGCGCCGCCGCGGGGCGTGAGGCGCTCGTCGGCGTCGAGCACCAGGATCCACTCGCCGGTCGCCAGCGCGATTGACTCGTTGCGGGCCGCGGCAAAGTCGTCTCGCCAGGGAACATGCGCGATCCGGGCCCCCGCGCGCGCCGCGATTTCCGGCGTCGCATCGGTGCTCCCGGTGTCGACGACGACGATCTCGTCGACGTGAGGCGCGATGGAGGCGAGACACGCCGGGAGAAACTCGGCTTCGTTGCGGACGATGAGGCAGGCGGAGAGGCGAACCACGGCCGGAGATCGACGGGAGCGCCGCCGACTTTAGACAATGCACCGAGCGCCCTGATTTCGATCGTCGCGAGGATCACCCCTCGTTGCGGGGCTTCCCCAGGGCGTTCGCCAGCTCCGCCCGCAGCGCGTTCACCTCTGCCTGCAGCCGCTCGTTGGCCTCGCGCGACCTGGCCTCGGCCTCGCGCGACTTCGCCTCGGCCTCGCGGGATTTTGCCTCGGCCTCGCGGGATTTTGCCTCGGCCTCGCGCGACTTCGCCTCGGCCTCCTGCGGCGTGGGCAGGAGATCACGCCCTTCCCGATCGCGCGACAGCCGCAGCATCGGGCCAATCTTCGCGTCGTTGACCACGGTCCACCACAAGCCCAGCTTCTCGCAGGCGAGGAGATCGGGATCCTTCGGTGATCGCTCCACCAGATCACCACCCACGGCGTCCCAGATCCGGATTGGCTGCTCGAGATCCTCCGGGGCGAAGCGCACGACCTCGCCGATCCCCGAGGCGCGATAGCGCTCGAGCTTCTCGTTCCAGTCGGACTCGCCTTCGTCGGAGTCGCTCACGACCTCGACCCCGAGATCGGGCGCGCCGCGCTCCCAGGTCTTCCAGGTCCTGAAGAGATCGTGCGGTGTTCCGAGGCGAACGAACGCGTCGGGCGCGAGGTTCTTCTTCGCGCTCCGCGGATCCCAGTAGACGAACTGCTCGGAGCCGATCGTCGCCTCGTGCGCGAGCTCGCGCTTCAACAAGAGAAAGAGCGCGGTGCGGATCTCGAGGTGGCGGCCAGTTTCAGGCACTTCTTCGCTTTCGGGAAAGTACTCCGGCTCGGGCGCTCGATCGTAGATGTGCGGCCCGGGCTGTCGGCGAGGCGCAGCGAACGGGCGGACCTGGAAATCGTGGGCCTGCATCGCGAGGTCGACGATAGCACGGGGTGCGTCGCGGGCCTCGCGCCGCGCCGGAGCCTCCTCGCCGCAGCGCGCCGCGCGACCGCGCGACCGCGCGCCGAAAATCGCTCCGAACGCCGCGCCCCCGAGGTGGTAGGCTGCCCGTTCCCCAATGACCCCGGGCGCCTCGATTGCCGGTAAATACCGCCTACTTCGCCCCCTGGGGAAGGGCTCGATGGGCGAGGTATGGGCGGCGGTCCACACCGAGATGCGGCGCGAGGTCGCGCTCAAGCTCATCTACGGGGACAACCCGGATCTCGCCGTGCGGCTCAAGCGCGAGGCCCAGGCGTGCGGGCGGCTCGAGCATCCGAACGTCGTCCGCATCTACGACATCGGCGAGACGGACGACGGCGATCCGTTCCTGATCATGCAGCTGCTCACGGGGGAAACGCTCGCCGATCGCCTCGCGCGCCGGCGTCGCCTCCCGCCCGTCGAGGCGCTGTGGATCGCCCTCGACATCGCGCGCGCCCTCCGCGCAGCCCACGCCGCCGACATCGTCCACCGCGATCTCAAGCCCGCCAACATCTACCTGCACCGCGGCCTCGACACCGAGGGCGAAGAGGTCAAAGTCCTCGATTTCGGCGTCAGCAAGATCCTTTCGGTCGGCGACATGGCCTTCACCGTCACCGGCGCGCTGGTCGGATCGCCCGCGTACATGAGCCCCGAGCAGGCGCGCGCCTCGAAGGAGATCGATCCTCGCGCCGACATCTGGTCGCTCGGCGTCCTGCTCTTCGAAATGCTCGCGGGACGCCGGCCTTTTCCCAGCGCCTCGCCGATGGGCGTCATCGCCGAGATCCTCGCCGAGCCCATCCCGTCGCTCTCCGCGTTCGTCCCCGGGATCGATCCGCGCATCGAGGACGCGGTGAACCGCTGCATGACCCGCGAGGTCGACGATCGCCTCCAGAGCGCCGCGCAGTTCATCGATCTCCTGCGCCCGGTGTTCTCGTCGATCGAGCTCGCGAGCACCGGCGCGGGCGGTCGCATGTTGCCTTCGCTCGCCGATGTCTCGGCGTTCCCCGTCTTCGGGCGCGACGATCCGTCGGTCGATTCGTCGGGGGCTGAAGATCTCCCGACGCGGATGTTCGAAAGGCAGGCGCTGGTGCGCCCGGCCCAGGATTCGAGCCCGTCGAGTCAGCCGACGACGGTGCTCGCCGTCCCGCCGCCGCCGCCGTCCGAGCGCGAGGCTGCGCCGCCGCCGATTGCCAATCGCGACATCCCGCCTCCGCCGCCGATTGCCAATCGCGACATCCCGCCTCCGCGGCCTTCCAATCGTGAGGCTCCTCCGCGCCCGCTGCCGCCGCCCGGGGCCACGCCCGGGTGGAGCCGCCCTGTCGAGCCGCCGCGAGGTGTCGTGTGGCCGAGCAACACCACTCCCGCCATCGATACGATGATGGCCTCGAGTGAGCTCATGCTCTCGCGTGAAGCCGCGCACCCCGCGGCCACGCCGGCGCCGCCTCTGCCGCCGATCTCCGCGCCGCGCGCGGCGAACGACAGCATCTCGACGATTCCCCTCCTCCACCTGCCCAACGTGCCCGGGCTCGACAACCACCCTGCGGCCTTGCCCCTCGCGTGGGAGCCTCCGCCGCAGCGCGATCGATCGCGCACGGCGCTGATCGTGGCGGTCGTGGTCATCGTCCTCTCGCTGGTCACGCTGCTGATCCTGATGCTGACGCAGGACTCGCCCGAGCCCACCGGCGCGGCGCCGGGGGCCACCGACGCTGTCAGCGCCGTCGCGCCGACTCCCCCTCTCCCGACGGCCGCGCCCGCTCCCTCTGCCGCGCCGACTGCCGACCTCGGTCCCGATCCGAGCGCGGCGCCCGCCGCCGGCCGCGTACCCGAGAAGCACAATGGCACGGTGAGCTTCACGTCGACCCCGTCGAGTCACGTGCTCCTCGATGGCAAGCCGCTCGGCTCGACTCCCATCGTCGGCGTCAGCGTGGGCCCGGGATCGCACCGGATCACCTTCATCCGCGGGCCGCGCGACCTCAAGACGCTCACCATCAGCGTCAAGCCGGACACGCGCTCGACGGCGAGCGTCCGCTTCGACTGACGGCCTCGACTGACGATCTCGACCGATCGTCGGGGCCGCGGCGCTACAGGGCTCCTCGCTCCTCGACGCGCGGCGCTGCGGGGGGGCGGCTCCGGGTGACCTCCTCGGCGAAGCGGAGGATGTCTCGCGCGAGGCGCGCCGGATCTTCGAGATAGGGAGTGTGGCCGACGCCAAAAGGCTCCTCGATTCGCGCGCTCGGCGGGAGGTTCTTGCGGAAGAACTCGAGGTGAGAGGTGGGGAGCAGGCGCTCTTCCCGGCCCCAGAGCAGCAGGGTGGGCG
The DNA here is from genome assembly GCA_025362495.1 of Byssovorax sp. Lineage (GTDB taxonomy): Bacteria > Myxococcota_A > Polyangia > Polyangiales > Polyangiaceae > JANYGI01. The sequence goes on from JANYGI010000133.1 coordinate 54,745, forward strand.
GGCGCAGCGTGCGCAGCTCGGCGGGATCGAGCATGTCGGCCGGCGTGATCGAGGCGATTAGCTCGCGCATCTCGGGGTTCTGGAACTTGCGCCGCAGGCCCCACGCGAGGAGCTGGCGCATTGGCCCGCTCTTCGACATCACCCGATCGACGAACTCGAGCGCGTCGCCGTGGCTCTCGATGCGGAACAGCGCTGAAAAGCGGGCGATCTCGGCTTCATCCATCGCGGCTCCGGTGGGCGAGCAGAGGATGAGGCCGCGCACCCGCTGCGGTCGCGCGAGGGCATAGCGGATCGCCGCGACGCCGCCGAGCGAGTTGCCAAAGAGGATCGCCGGCTCGTCGATCACCCGATCGAGCGCCTCGGTCAGACCGCCGAGGAGCGTCTCGCCCCGGACGCCGCCACGCGGTGTGCTGCTGAATCCGTGCGCCGGGAGATCCGGTAACACGATGCGCCGCACCCGCGGCCGGAGCAGGTGAAGAAGCGGGAAATAATGCACTCCCGCCGAGCTGAATCCATGGAGAAGCACCAGCGTCGGCAAGGGCCCCCGCCCCCCGGCTTCGAGCACGTGCACCTCCCCCACCGATGTGGAAAGGGTTCGGCTCTGATAGCCCTGGATCATCAGGGAGGTCCTGGCGAGGCGGTCGGTCAAAGCAGGCACGGTGGTACGGGATCTCCTGACGTAGTATATGGGGCTCTTCACGTCATCGCCCGGCACGGCCGCAACGAGAACGAGGAAGGATCGAAGTGCACGGCAACGAACGACGAGGTTGGTTCCTCGACCGGATCCACGGGGCAAATCACATGCCCTGGGGCCGAGATCCGCTCGAGTTCGATCCGGCGGCGACACAGCAAACCGTCGATCGCGCGGGGCGCCTCTTCGGCCCGCGGCGCTATTTCGGCCTGGAGATCGAGGGCGACGGCTTCGCCAACGTGCCCGCGGGGCCGACGATGGTCGTGTCGAACCACTCCGGCGGGACGACGATCCCCGACGTCTGGGGCTTTCTCATCGCCTGGTATCGGCACTTCGGCGTCAAGCGCCCGATTCATCCGATGGCCCACGAGATCATCTTATCCAACCGCTTCACAGGGGTCTACTTTGCGAAGCGCGGCGTGCTCCGCGGCGGCCGGGCGATCGCGCTCTCCGCGCTCCGCGACGCTCGGCACGATCTGATGGTCATGCCCGGCGGCGACCGCGACACGTGGCGGCCCTACACGAAGCGCTACGACGTGTGCTTCAGCGGTCGCGTCGGCTACGCGCGGCTGGCGATCCTGGCCGGCGTGCCGATCGTGCCAGTGGCCAACGCCGGCGCGCACGAGACGCTGATCGTGCTCAGCGACGGGCGGCCGTTCGCCAGGGCGATCGGGCTGCACGCGTTCGCTCGCGCCGAGATCTTCCCGGTGCACCTCTCGCTGCCGTGGGGGCTGGCGATCGGCCCGTGGCCGCACCTGCCCACGCCGGTGACGCTGCGCTACCGCATCGGCACGCCGATCCTGCCGCCGCCGCACGACGATCCCGAGCGCGAGCCCGACGAGGACCTGGTCCGCGGCTACGACGCCGAGGTCCGCGCCGCCGTGCAGAAGCTGCTCGACGAGCTCAAGCCCGCCGCGTAGCGCGCCCGCTTTCATGCGAGCATCCGCGGCCATGCGTCGCGTGATGTCTGTCTTGATCGCCGGCCTCCCGCTGCCGATCGCGCTCGTGACGGGCTGCCCGGCCGAGGCGCCTCCGCCGCGCGCGCCGGCTCCGATCGCGCCGATGAGCCTCGACGCGCCGCCGCCCGCGACGCCGCGCTCGTACACGCTCGTCGATCCCGACGCGCTCCCGCGGGGAACCGCGCTCGCGCTCGACGCCGGCGCCTTCGGCGTGCTGCTCGACAGCGCGCGGGTGATCGTCCGCGGCGACGAGCTCCACGTCGCGAAGGATCTCACCGCGACCCGGCTGCTCGCGGTCGATCGCGTGCCGCCGTGGCTCGGCGGTGGCTTCCTCTTCCAGACGGCGACGGCGCTCTACGCGAGCGACACCTTCGACGGCGCGCTCCGGCCGATCGCCGCGGTCCCCGAGGGTACGTCGCGCGTCGCCTTCGGCCCGAAGGGCGCGCTCGTGCGCGGGAAAAATGGGGCTCGCCGCCTCGTCGATCTCGGCACCGGAGCGACGATGCCGATGCTCCCGCTGGGCCTCGCCGACCAGCTCGCGCTCGCCGATGGCCGCGCCGCCGCGCTGGTCGAGGGCGGCCGCCTGCTGATCACGAGCGACCGCGGGACGCACTGGATCGACGTGACGCCGACCCTCGGAGGCGCTCCCACGAGCTTGATTTCGCGCCCCAACGAGATCTGGATCGAGGTGGACGGCGGCCGCGCGCTCCGGCTCGATCCCGGCGGCGTGCTCCGCGAGCTCGACAGCGTGCCGCCCGAGAGCCCCGCGCGGATCGTGCCGCGCGATCTCGCGTGGCACAGCGCCGAGGCCACGCTCCTCGCGGCCGTGCGACGCGGGGCGCGGCTCGACGACGGCACGGTGATCGTCGCGGCGTCCGGCGACGTCGTGCGCATCGATCTCCGCACCGGCGCCGTGAAGTTGGTGGTCGCCGGGCGGCTTCCGACCGATCTGCCGTGCGAGGCGCTCCGCGTCGGCGACGACGTACTCGCGGTGTGCGCGGCCTCGCGGCGTCCGAGCATCGTCGTGTCGCACCTCGCCGACGGGCACCCGACGATCGAGCGCACCTTCGCCGTCGATGGCCCGTTCTACGCGGGCGACGAGGGCACGCTGATCTTCGGTGGCTCGTGCGACGGCGCGCGGATGCGCCTCTCCGCGTGCGTGCGTGATGCGCGCGGCGTCTGGCACGATCACGGCGCTGATCCCGCGCTGGCCGCGGCCCCCACCGACGCGGGAGCGAAGCCGACGCTCGACGCCGGAGCCGACGGCGGCGCGCCCGATCCGAGCGCGATCCTGCGCTGGGTCGTCCGCGACGACGGCCACGCGATCGCGCTCGTGGGCGGCAAGAACCCCGGCACGTTCGATCCCGAGACCGGCGCTCTCCGCGCCTGGAAGAAGGACGACGACGCCAAGACGTTCCCGGCCGACATCCTCCGCGCGCTCGATCCGCCGAGCTCCGCCGGCAGGCGCGGCAGCAACACCATCGTCGACCGGCGCTGGTCGATGAGCGACGGGGTCCTGCGCGGCTGGCTCGACACCGGGCAGATCGTGAAGATCCGATCGAGCGGCGACGTCGAGCGATCGTCGTTCGTGTTTCCCCGCGCGGCGACGTCGGGCGCGTTCGGCTTCACGATCGACGCGCAGGATCGCGCGTTCCAGACGATCGATCACGGCGAGACGTGGACCGAGGTCGCGGCGCCGCCGGTCGCTCACGCGATCAAGTCGACCAGCGGCGCGCGCTGCTCGGCGCTCGGCTGCGATCTGGGCGCCTGGGTGCGCGTCGGGTGGGAGGCGACGCCGCCGGTCATCGCGCCCGAGCCGCCTCATCCAATCGCCGAGCCGCTGCGCGCGCTGACGCCTCCGCTGCTCGAGATCAGCTGCGTCCCCGCCGGCGCCGAGTCCGTCTCGCTGCTCCCGTCGACGCCCGACAACCCCGACGACCTCGGCCTCGGCGCGCGCCGCATCCCGGCGAGCCGCCAGGCTCCCGTGAATCAGAGCCGCGCGATCACCTACCATCACCGCTTCTACACGCGCGGGATCACCAGCCCCGCGCAGCTCGGCGGGTGGAGCGGCGATCCCGATCGCGTGCCCCGCGCGATCCTCCACGGGTGGGCCGCGGAGTTCACGCCGACCGGTCCAGGCGGGGGGATCACCGTCCTCGGCCCGGGCGCTGGACCCGGCGTGTTTCATCGGGATTTCGCCTTCCTCGCGCCCTTCGAGCCCGACGGCGCCGTCCGCGCCACGGGCTTTGGCCTCGCCGATCTCGAGCCCGCCACGCGCGGCCTCGGCGCCCCGATGAGCCAGCTCTTCGCGCCCGAGGGGCCCGAGATCGACGCGATCGCGATGATCGTCCCGCTCGATCCCGCGGGTCCTTCGGGCCTCGTCTTCAGCATCCCGACCGACGGCGGCCAGCTGCTCGGATCGATCACCGGCGATGCCAGGCCGCGCCTCAAGATCGCCGGCGCGCGCCTCGATCCGAACCCGCTCACGCCGGTCAGCGCGGTCGATCTCGGCGGCGGCGAGCTCGCGGTGCTGATGATGAGCGCCGACGGCGGCCTCGAGGTCCTCAAGCTCGGCGCGGGCGGCGTCTCGTCGCTCCATCGCGCCCCGCTCGGCGACTCGGCGCTCGCCCCGGCCAACACCGACGCGCTGGCGATCGGCGCGCAGGGGGCCCTCGCGATCCTGCGCACGCCCTCGGGCAGTGAGCCGCCGAGCCTCGCGGATCCGGCCTTGCTGATCCCGCTCGGCACCGGCCCGATCGTCGCGCTCGCGCCCTGGTCGACGCTCACCGCGGCCGACGACGCCGCGTGTCGCGGTGATCTCTCCGGCTACCGCGCCATCGTGCAGCCGGCCGGATCGTGGCTCCACGTGCACGGCGGCACGAAGCCCCACGACGGCATGAGCGCCGCCGCTGGCATGCTCGCGCGCGTGCGCTGGGGCGCCACCCGCGTGTGCCTCGAGGCCGTCGAGGTCGCCGACGGAGGCCGCACGCTCCGCCAAGCCGACGAGCTCGAGACGATGGTCGTGGCGCGCTTCACCGGGAAAACAAGCCTCGCCGGCCGCGTCGGCGTGATGCCCGGCGCCGATCTGCGCCAGCCGCTCTCGTGCAAGCTCGGCTCTCCTTAGCTCCTCTTCCATCACGCCGATTGGCCGCCATGCCGCGCTGCGTGCATGAGTTTTGATGCGGGCGGACAGCTTCATTGATGCTGTTTTGCAGCGGGCCAGATCACCAGATCGAGTGATACTGTCCGATCATGATCACGCTGACGATCGACGACCGCCCCATCACTGTCGCCGAGGGCACGACGATCTGGGAGGCAGCGCGCACGCTCGCCATCGAGATCCCTGTGCTCTGCCACGATCCACGGCTCCGGCCCGTGGGCGTGTGCCGGATGTGCGTGGTCGACATCGGCGCGCGCACCCTCGTGGCCTCGTGCGTTCGCCCCTGCGAGAGCGGGATGAAGGTGGTCACAGGCAGCGAGAAGGTCGAGCGGCAGCGGCGCACGCTCACCGAGCTCTTGATGTCGGATCAGCCCGAGGTGTGCCCCAAAGAGAGCACCACCGGCGACAGCGTCCTCCACGCGCTGGCGCGTCGTTACGAGGCGACGGGCGCCTCGCTCCCCCGCGGCGCGGGCCGCCCGAGGGACCTCTCGTCGAAGGTGATCGCCGTCGATCATCAGGCCTGCATCCTCTGCGATCGCTGCGTGCGCGGCTGCGACGAGATCCAGGGAAACGACGTGATCAGCCGCTCCGGCAAGGGCTACGGCACCAAGATCGCCTTCGATCTCGACGCGCCGATGGGGGCGAGCACCTGCGTCTCCTGCGGTGAGTGCATGGCCGTTTGCCCGACGGGCGCTCTCGTCAACAAGCCGGTGAGCGGCCCCATCGTGCCTCGACGTCACCTGAAGCAGGTCGACAGCGTGTGTCCGTACTGCGGAGTCGGCTGCGGCCTCACCTACAACGTCGACGTGGAGCAGAACAAGATAGCCTATGTCGACGGGCGCGAGAGCCCGGTGAACCACGAGCGGTTGTGCGTGAAGGGGCGCTATGGCTTCGACTACGCCCAGCACCCGCAGCGGCTCACGAAACCCTTGATTCGCCGCGCCGAATTCTACCCCAAGGCCGCTCTGTCGCCTGAGGTGATGGGCAATCAGGAGCGGGGCAAGGGCCGGCGCAAGACGGCGCTCGTGTCGTACGACGACGTGATGCCGGCCTTCCGCGAGGCCTCGTGGGACGAGGCGCTCGAGCTGGTCGCGTCACGCCTGCTCGCCGTGAAGAAGGAGCATGGCCCCGGGGCTCTTGCCGGCTTCGGATCGGCCAAGTGCTCGATCGAGGAGGCCTATCTCTTCCAGAAGCTGGTGCGCGCCGCGTTCGGCACCAACAACGTCGATCACTGCACGCGCCTCTGCCACGCTTCGTCGGTCGCCGCGCTGCTCGAGACCATCGGATCCGGCGCCGTCACCAACACCTTTGCCGGGATCGCCGAGAGCGACGTGGCCCTGTTCGCCGGGACGAACATCAGCGCCAACCACCCGGTCGCTGCCTCGTTCTTCAAGAACGCCGCCGCCCGCGGGACCAAGCTCATCTTCGTCGATCCACGCCGCCCCGACATCGCCCGTCACGCGTGGCGCTACGCCCAGATCCGCCACGGCTCTGACGTGGCCTTCTACAACGCGATGATGCACGTGATCCTGCGCGAAGGCCTGATCGACGAGGCGTACGTCCGCGACCACACCACCGGGATCGAGGAGCTGCGCGCCCTCGTCGATCGCTATCCCCCGGCGCTCGCGGCGGAGATCTGCGGCGTGACCGCGGAGATGATCGTCGACATCGCCCGAGCGTACGGGGGCGCGAAGGCGGCGATCACCTTCTGGGGAATGGGCATCTCCCAGCACACCCACGGGACCAACAACGCTCGCTGTCTCATCTCGCTGTGCTTGCTCACCGGCAACTCCGGCCGGCCCGGCACGGGGCTCCACCCGCTGCGCGGCCAGAACAACGTGCAAGGCGCGAGCGACGCCGGGCTCATCCCCATGATGTACCCGGATTACCAGCGCGTCGGCGATCCGGCGATCCGCGAGAAGTTCGAGAAAGCCTGGGGTTTGCCGCTCGATCCGACTCCCGGGCTCACCGTGACCGAGATCACGACAGGCGCGCTCGAGGGGCGAATCAAGGGAATGTACTGTCTCGGGGAGAACCCGTTTCTCTCGGATCCCAACGTCAACAAAGTGCGCAAAGCGCTCACCCGGCTCGATTTCCTGGCGGTACAGGACATCTTCCTCACCGAGACGGCCGAGTTCGCCGACGTGATTCTCCCGGCGACTTCGTACCTGGAGAAGACGGGCACGTACACCAACACCGATCGTCGCGTGCAGATCGGCCGCCCGGCGCTCGCGCCCCCCGGCGACGCGCGGCTAGACTGGCAGATCGTCGCCGAGATCGCCACGCGCATGGGCTACCCGATGCTCTACGAGAAGGTGGAAGACATCTTCGACGAGTTCACGGCGACCACGCACGAGTACCAGGGCCTCGATTACCCGATCCTCGGCGCGACAGGGCGCCTCTGGCCGGCGTTCGATCGCGAAGCGAAGGACGGCGAGCAGATCCTCTTCGGCGACGCGTACCCGACGGCGGACGGCCGCGCGAAGCTCGTCCCGTGCGACTTCGAGGCCGAGAAAGAGCCCACATCGGCCGAGTACCCGTTCGTGCTCAACACCGGGCGCCTGCTCGAGCACTGGCACACCGGGACGATGACGCGGCGATCGTACGCGCTCGACGCCATCTCGCCCGGCCCGTTCGTCGAGGTCCACCCCGACGATCTCGCCCGTCTCGGGATCACCGCCGGCGACCTCGTGAGCGTGAGCTCGCGCCGCGGCCGGATCGAGCTGCCCGCGCGGCGATCGACGAGCGTGGCGCGCGGGAGCGTCTTCATCGCGTTCCATTTTCGCGAGGCGGCGGCGAACGTGCTCACCCTCGACGCCATCGATCCGATCGGCAAGATCCCCACGTTCAAGCTCTGCGCCGTCAACGTGGAGAAGGCGCAGGCCTAGCGCGACGCTCGACGTTTGCTCCACGGCCGACTATGGTCGCCCCCGTCGCAGCGCGGCAGATGATCGCCGGTGCGGGTCGAGGAAGCATGGGCCGAATCGGTCTCGCACGGGAGGAAAGTCCGAGCTCCGCAGGGCAGGGTGCCGGGTAACTCCCGGTGAGGGTAACCTCGAGGAAAGTGCAACAGAGAAGAGACCGCCTGTTCGCTCGCGAGGGCCAGCAGGTAAGGGTGAAACGGTGGAGTAAGAGCCCACCGCAGTCTCGGTGACGAGAATGGCAAGGCAAACCCCACCCGGAGCAAGGTCGCATAGGAAGGTGCAGCAGTGGACGGCCGCTGTCGGAGAGCTGCCCGCTCGAGCCTTCGGGTTGACTGCACGAGGCGCGTAGCAATGCGCGTCCTAGAGGAATGATCGTCAGCGCGGAAACGGGCGACCGCTCCGCGCAACAGAACTCGGCTTACGAACGCTGCGACCAGGGAGCCTGCGAGTCATATCGCAGGCTTTCTGCTTTTCTAGGCGGCCAGGGGGAGGAGGCGGTCGCGCAGCTTCTTCTTGGCGCGGGCTTCGAGCTGCCGCGCGCGCTCGCGCGAGACGCCGAGGCGGCGGCCGATCTCCGCGAGCGAGAGCTCTTCTTCGGGGTCGGCCATCATCCGCGCCTCGACGATGTAGCGCTCGCGCGGATCGAGGTTCTGCACGGCGAGCGTGAGCTTCTCGCGGAGGAGCTGGCCCTCTTCGGCCCGCGAGAAGCGCTCTTCTTGATCCTGCTCGTCGGCGACGAGGGTGTCGACCAGCGAGCGGGCGCCGTCCTCGAAGACCTTGGTGTCGAGCGACACGTCGCGGGCCTCGAGGCGCCGCGCCATCTCGAGGACCTTCTCGGCGGGCGCGCCGAACTTCTCGGCGAGCATCTTGTCGCCCTCTTCCCCCTCGCCGACGAGCCCGGCGATGCGGGCGCGCTCGCGGCGGAGACGGAAGAACATCTTGGAGCGGAGCGGCCCGGAGCCGACGCCGACGAGGCTCCACGAGTGGATGACGTGGTTCAGGATGTACGCCCGTACCCAGTACGCAGCGTACGTGACGAACCGGTTCCCCCGCTCCGGGTCATACTTGCGGATCGCATGCACGATCCCGAAGTTCCCCTCGGCGATGAGGTCCGCCAGCGGGATTCCATAGCGACGGTAGCTGATCGCGATGGAGACCACGTGCCGGAGGTTGGCCAGGGCGAGGTGCGCCGCGGCCTTCTGATCACCCTTGTCACGATAGATTCGCGCGAGGTCGGCCTCCTCTTCACGCGACAGCTCGGGGAGCTGCCTGACATAGTGGATGTACCGCGAAACTGCGCTGGTCTGGTCTCGAGAGGTTTGCACGTGTCCCCCGATTGGTGATTCTGATTACATATTGTAGCGTTACGAGGGTCGGGCGCCGCTCGATCCTGCGATTCAGGAGAGCGTCCAGACTCAATAACGCTTCATTGCAGCCAATATGCCGCCCCGGGCGGGCATCAAGTGCACTCGTCCCGGGAAAAGGCTGCCCGTACGCGGTGAGCTGCGGAGATCAGATTATCGGTCCAGGAGTTACAATCAGGAGAGTGCCACTTCAGCGCCGCTACCGGGACAGCGCCGCGAGACCGGAGAGATGGAAAAGAAAAAGGCGGCAATCCAGGGATTGCCGCCTCGCCGGATCGTCGGGTTTGCCGCTCTGGAGAGTGGCAATCACGACGCCGCCGTCGGGCTCAGGCAGAGAACGAGGAGCCGCAGCCGCACGTGCTCTTCACGTTGGGGTTGCCGAACTTGAAGCCGGAGCCGTGGAGGCCCTCGACGTAGTCGATCTCGGTCCCCTCGAGGTACTGATAGCTGAGCGGATCGATGAACAGCTTGACGCCCTTGTCCTCGAACGTCTCGTCCATGTCGGTGGGCTTGTCCTCGAAGTACAGGTCGTACGAGAAGCCCGCGCACCCGCCGCCGACGACGCGGAGCCGCAGCCCCTGGCCGCCGAGGTCTTCCGCGCTGGCAATCTCGTGAACCTTCTCGGCCGCCTTTTCTGTGATCGAGATCATCCGACTTCTCCTGTGCGACTGCTCTGAAGTCCGCGGTCGATGCGCCCCGAGCGGGGCGAAGGACGCGAAGTGCCGCTAGGATACCCCTGCGTCCACGGAAGCGCCAGAGGTAGCGCGGACGGGCAGGCGAACGCTGGAATCGCCTGCCGTCCAGGAGAGCGCGCCGCTCGGCGAGCTACTGATTCGCGACGCCGGGGGTAGCGGTGGCGGTGAACGCCCAGTCGGTCGCCGCGTTATTCAGATCCGTGCCGTTCGGCAGGCGGGCCAGCGAGCCCGGGAGCGTGTTGCTGTCGGCCGTGGCGGTCGGCAGCACCGTGCCCTCGACGAGGCTGACGGTACCGGTGAGGCCAGTGACCGTCGCGGTGGTCATCGCGCCCTCGTAGGAGAGCGCGTCGACGAGCGTGTTCGTCGTGGTGTTGATGAGCGCGATGCCGTCCGGCGACCCGTTCTGGATGTTGTCCTGAGCCAGGGCGAAGGTGATCTTGGTCGCCGTCGCCGGGACCACCACCGTCGACGTCGCGACCACCAGGTAGCCGCCGGCCGCCAGCGTCCCGCCCGAGGTGAGGCTGAGGGTCAGGTACGTGGCGTTGTTCGAGCCGTTGACGAGCACGATCGAGTAGCCGGCCAGAGACACCGCTGCGCCGGTGCCGTTGTAGATCTCGACGAACTCGGCGTTATCGGTGCCGATCTGATCATAGTCAATCTCGTTGATCACCAGGTGGTTCTGGAAGCAGGTGCCACCGACGCAGTTGGCGCTCGTGCAGTCCGTGTTGACGGCGCACGTCGATCCGACGCCGCACGAGGGACACGTGCCGCCGCCGCAGTCGGTCCCCGTCTCGGCGCCGTTCTTGATGCCGTCCGAGCAGGTCGCGCCGGCGCTGATGCAGGCGCCGTTGCCGTTGCAGGTCGTGCCGCCGTTCTGCGTGCACGCGGTGCCCGACGGGAGGTTCGGGTTCGAGGGGACGCCCGCCGTGCAGACGTCGCTCGTGCACTGCTGGTTGTCGACGGGCAGGTCGGCGTTGTCAGCGACGTTGACGGCGTTGCCGCTGCCGTCGCACTGGTTGATCTGGCAGTTGCCCGCGGTCTGCGTCGAGGTCGGGTTACCCGCGGCGGTGTTGAAGACGCCGCACGTTCCGCCGGTGCAGGTGCGAACGTGGCAGTCGGTGTCGCTGCCGGGGCAGTCCGAGCCGGTGTTGCAGCCCTGGCAGGTGCCCGCTCCGTCGCAGACCAGGGTGCCGCCCGTCCCGCAGGCGCTGCCGGCCGCGGTCGGCGGGTTCGAGGGCGCGCCCGCGGTGCAGACGTCGCTCGTGCAGAGGTTGCCGTCGACCGGAACGTCGGTGTTGTGATTGGCAGCGACGATGGCGCCCGCGCCGTTGCACTCGTTCTGCTTGCAGTCACCCGCGGTCTGCGCGGTCGTCGGCGTGCCCGCGGCCGTGAACGAGAGGCCGCACGTGCTGGCCACGCAGGTGCGCGTCTGGCACTGCGTGTCGGTGCCGGGGCACGTGGACGCCGTGACACACTGGACACACTGTCCGCCGCCGTTGCACGTCGTCCCGCCCTGGGTACATGTGGAACCCGAGGCGGTCGGCGTGAAGGTCGGCGCGCCCGCGACGCAGGTGTCGCTCGTGCACTCGTTGTTGTCGGTCGGCACGTCGCTGTTGTCGGCCACCGAGACCGCGGCGCCCGCGCCGTTGCAGGTGAGCTTCTGGCAGTTGCCGGCCGTCTGGCCCGTGGGCGTCACCGTGCCGCTCGGCGTGAACGCGACGCCGCAGGTGCCCGCGACGCAGGTGCGCGCCTGGCAATCGGTGTCCTGGCCGGGGCACGTGGACACCGTGAGACACTGGACACACTGTCCACCAGCGTTGCACTTCGTCCCGCCGTTCTGGCTGCAGGCGCTGCCGCTGGCGACCGGCGGGTTCGAGGGGACGCCCCCGGTGCAGACGTCGTTCGTGCACTGGAGGTTGTCGACGGGGAGATCGTTGCCGTCGGCGACGGCGATGATCGCGCCTGCGCCGTCGCACTGGTTCTTCTTGCAGTCCGCGGCCGTCTGCGCGGCCGTTTGCGTGCCCGCGGCCGTGAACGAGAAGCCGCAGGTGTTGGCGGCGCACGTGCGCGTCTTGCACTCGTCGTCCTGACCGGGGCAGGTCGCCGCGGTGACGCAGCCGACGCAGCTCCCGGTGGCGTTGCAGACCTGGCCGACGCCGCACGTGACGCCCGCCGCGACCGGGGTGTGCTTGGTGACGCCGGCGCCGCAGGTGTCCGACGTGCAGGGGTTGCTGTCGTCGTTGACGTCGGTGTCGTCGTTGGCGCTGACGATCGCGCCGTTGCCGTCGCACTGGTTCTTCAGGCAATCGCCCGCGGTTTGCATCATCGTCAGCGTGCCGGCGGCCACGGTGCTGGTGCCGCACACGCCTGCGACGCAGGTCGCCGTGATGCACTCGCCCGCGGGGGGAGGGCACTCGCTCGGGTCGCCGCAGACGCTCGGCATCCCGCCCGCGCCGCCGCTGCCGCTCGCCGAGCTACTGACGCTGCTGCTCGTCGCGCCGCCGGATCCACCGGTGCTGGTCGACGTCGATGTCGCCTTGCCGCCTGCTCCACCCGCCCCGCCGGATCCGCCGGCTCCCCCGCTTCCGCTGCTCGTCGCGCTGGCCGTCACCGCTGCGGTGGATGACGCGCTCGCGCCGCCGCCGTCACCGCCCGCGCCGCTGCTGCTGCTGCTCGTGCCCGTGGGCGAGGTCGACCCGCAGCCGACGCCGCCCGCGAAGAACGCGGCGGTGAACCAGAGAATGGGAAGTCTTGATGCGCGCATGAATCACCCTGCAGCAAAGGAAAACGACACCAGCGAACGTCCGCCGAAACACGTGGCGCGTCAACGACGGCGCAGCGTTCCGCGCGGCGTCGAGACGGTGTCGAGGCGCTCGATGACGGCCGTGCGGCGCGGCCGAGGCGCGCGAGCGTCGCTTGCGCCGCGCTGGCGTGGTGTCGTCAGGGGACGTTGGCGGCGCCGGGCGTCGGCGTGTTGCTGAAGAGCCAGTCGCTGGCCGCGTTGCCGGTGTCGCCGCCGTTCGGCAGCCGGCTGAGCGAGCCATTCTTGGTGTTGCTGTCCGCCGACGGGAACGGGCTGCCTTCGACGAGGCTGACGACGCCGACGCCGGGGAGGGTGGCCGCGGTGATCGAGCCCTCGTAGGAGAGCGCGTCGACCAGCGTGCTCGTGGTCGTGTTGAGGAGCGCGACCCCGTCCGGCGCCCCGTTCTGGATGTTGTCCGACGCGAGCGCGAAGTTGATCTTCAGGGCCGCCGCGGGCGCCGTCGCGTTCAGCGTCGCGGTGCCGACCACCAGATACCCGCCCGCCGGGAGCATGCCCGCCGAGCCGAGGTTGACCGTGAGGTAACCCGTGCTGGTGGAGCCATTGACGAGCACGAGGGCGTAGCTGGCGAGATCGACCGCGGCGCCGGTGCCGTTGAAGATCTCGACGAACTCGCCCGAGTCCGTGCCCACTTGATCGTAGTCAATCTCGTTGATGACCAGGTGATTCTGGAAGCACGCGTTGCCCTGGCAATTGCCAGTCAGGCAATCGCCGCTGCCGGCGCAGGCGCCGCCGATGATGCATTTGGCGCAGGTCGCGCCGCCACAGTCGATGTCGGTCTCGCCGTTGTTCTTCAGGCCATCGGTGCACGTCGGCGCGCAGAGGTTGCCAGTGCAGGCGCCGCCGACGCAGTCCGTGCCCGCCGAGCAGATCTTCCCGGTGACGCATTTGGGGCAGGTCGGGCCGCCGCAGTCGAGGTCGGTCTCGGCCCCGTTCTTCACGTTGTCACCGCAGCCGGCGGGCGCGCACTTGCTGGTGAGCGTGTCGCAGACGCTGCTGGCGCAGTCGCTGTCGGCCACGCACTCGACGCACTTCGAGGCCGCCGTGCAGTGCTTCCCGCCGCCCGTCGCGCAGGCGGCGCCGGTGGCCAGCGGCGTGAAGGTGGGCACGCCGGTAGCGCAGGCGTTGGTGGTGCAATCGTTGGCGTCGTCGGGCGTGTCGGTGTCGTCGGGGATGGTCTTGTTCGCGCCCGCGCCGTCGCACACCGCAAGGAGGCAGTCCTTCGCAGTCTGGGCCGCGAGGGCCTTGCCATCGGCCGCGAAGACGACGCCGCACACACCCGCTTTGCAGCTGCGCGTCGCGCACTCGGTGTCGGCGCCGGGGCACTCGGCCGCGGTGCCGCAGGGCTTGGGGCCGCCGGTTCCGGTGGTCGCGCCGCCGCCCACGCCGGTGCTCATGTCGCCGCCCATGCCGCTGCTCGTCGTCGTCGAGGTCGTCGTCGAGGTCGCGCCGCCGCTCGTCGACGCGCCCGTCGTCGAGCCGGGGCCGGTCGTCGGGCCCGAGGTCGCCGTCGATCCACCCGTCCCCACGAGCGAAGGATCGTAGATCGAGCAGGCAGCGAACGCAGCGAACGGGAGCGCGCCGAGGAGCAAAGCGGCTTGGATTCTCACGGAGCGGAGGCTAACCGAGCGGCCCCCGCGTGTCGATTCGCGCCTCCCGAGCGCCCGAGTGGTGATGGGCCGCACGGCTTGACGGGGCCGGCCAGCGAAGCTCTGATGATACGATCGTGCCCATGACGACCCCGGGTCCTGAACGCCGCCTCGGCACCACGGTGCGCGACAAATGGACGCTGGAGCGCATCCTCGGCGTCGGCGGGATGGCGGCCGTCTACGTCGGCTTGCACCGGATCGGGCGGCGCGACGCGCTCAAGATCCTCCACCCCGACGCCGCCAAGCGACACGACGTCTGCGTGCGCTTCGAGCGTGAGGCGAAGGCGGTCAACAGCTTCCGCCACCCCGGCGTCGTCGAGATCCGCGACATCGACGTGACGGAGGACGGCGCGCCCTTCCTGGTGATGGAGCTGCTCGACGGCGAGTCGCTGCTCGATCGCGTGGAGCGCCTGGCGACGATCCCGCTCAACGATGTCCTGGCCTACGCGGACCAGACGCTCGACGTGCTCGCCGCCGCGCACCCGCAGGGGATCATCCACCGCGACATCAAGCCGGCGAACCTGTACCTGCTGCGCGATGGACGCCTGAAAGTGCTCGATTTCGGCCTCGCGCGCGTCCTCGATCCCGACGGACAGAACGCCTGGACGAAGACCGGCGCCACGCTCGGGACGACGCCGTACATGCCGCCGGAGCAGGCGCGCGGGCGGCACATCGACGGCCGCGCCGATCTGTTCGCCGTCGGCGCGACCATGTTCCGGCTGCTCACCGGGCGCCGCATCCACGACGCGGCGACCGACTTCGATCTGCTGATGAAGATGGCGAAGGAGCCGGCGCCGCCGATCGCCTCGGTGCTGGCCGGCTTGCCGAGCGACGTTTGCCACGTGATCGATCGCGCCCTCGCCTTCGATCGCGATCGTCGCTACTCCGACGCCGCGTCGATGCTCGCCGACGTGCGGGCGGTGCGCGAAAACCAGCGCCCGCTCCATGCGCTCCGGTTCATCGAGCAGGACAGCGCGATCGATCGCGCCGCGATGACGCTGCCGCGCGGCAAGACGGCGCCCCCGCCGCGCGCGCCCGAGCCCCCCGCCGTCAGCGACGAGATCTCGGTCGTGTGGAGCGGCCTCTCCATGCTGGAGGCGTCGGCGCCGCTGATCGACATCGAGCTCTCGTCGTCGGTGCTCGTGCCGGAGATCGACGGCTCCACCGACAGGGACGGCCCTCCGGTGATCACCCCGCGTGCGCCGTCGCCGATGGGGCTGGAATTGACGCTCCTTTCGCCGACGGGCGAGCCGGAGACGAGCGAGGGCGAGTGACGTACCGCGAGGCCGCGCTGGCCTGCCCGAGCTGCGCCGATCTCCTCGAGCCGAAGGAGGTGGGCGAGTCGATCATCGACGTGTGCCCGACCTGCGCGGGCATCTGGGTCGACTGGTTCGACGGCGAGCTCGACGCGATGGTGAAGGGGGGAAAGTCCGCGCCCCGTGACGACGCTCGCGAGGGCCTCGGCGCCGGGGCATGCCCGCGCTGCGGCCGGGCGCTCGACGCCGAGCTCTACCTCGACTCGGGCGTCCCGATCCGGCGCTGCGGCGAGTGCTCGGGCGCGTTCGTCTCGCACGCCGCGGCGACGGCGCTGACGAAGATCGAGTCGGGGCTGCTCGCGCGCCTCGTGGCGGTGCTGCGGCGCTTCCTCGGCCCAGCGACGGCGCCCTGAAGGTTCAGGCCGTCGTCGGCTTCGCCCGGCGAGCGAGCTCGTTCATGATCTGCTCGCGCTCGTGGCCGAGGCCGGCGAGGGTCGCGTGGATCATCTCGACGTGATCCTCGAGGGCGTCGATGACGTCTTCGCGGTGGAGCTCGAGCACGACGGCCGCGGACTCGGCCTCGGCGGTGTAGGGGTGGGTCTCGAACGAGATCGAGGCGCCGCCTCCGACGAGCGATCCGGGGCCGAAGCGCGCGCGGATCACCGGATTTTCGTGCTCGATCCGGATCGTCCCCCGCGCGACGACGAGCAGCGCGGTCGCGGGATCGCCGCGCGTGACGAGCCGCTCGCCCGCGCGGAGGGCGCGCTCGCGGGCCGTGGTCGCGAGCAGCGCGAGGGCCTGGATCCCGGCCGTGCGGAAGATGGCGACGCCGCGCAGCGCCAGCGTTCGCTCCTGGAGGTTCAGCGCGTGCGGCTCCTCGTCGCGCTGCGGCGGCGGCTCGGGGAACCCGCCGCTCGGCGAGACCGTGAGGCGCATCTTGTGGACGTCGTCGGCGAGGCGGACCATCGAGGTGCGGGCGAATTCGAAGTGCTCTTCGAGGGCCTCGAACCAGTCGTCTTCGCGCAGCACGAGGGCGCGCACGTCGGTCAGCGCCGTCGCGGTGCGCGAGTAGGCCCGCCGCTGGTTGATGTCGAGGACGCCGATCACCGCGGGCGCCTGGAGCCGCCATGGCTCGACGTTCGCGGCCGTGAGCTCGACCTCGCCGTGAGTCACGAAGTGGAGGAGCCGGGTGAAATCACCGGCGCGGTAGATGGTCTCGCCGGCGCGGAACGAGGCGTCGCGCATGGCGCGCGCGAGCTGCAGCGCGGCGCCGCCTCGCGGCTGCCCGTCGGCGATGCTGCGCAAGAACAGCTCGCGTTCGAGGGTGATCAGCGTCGCGGGCGGCGGCGCCGAGGCGCGGTCGCGCCCTTGCTCACGCGCCATGCGATCCCTCGAGGACCGGCGCGACGGCCCCGCTGCGGCGCGACGCGGCCACGCGCGCGGCGAGCGGCGTGGCGATGTTGAGGTACGGGCGCTCGACGCAGATCCGCGCCACCTCGGCGAGCAGGCGCGCCGAGCCGACGTCGAGCGCGTGGTAGGCGGTGAAGGTGGCGAGCAGCTCGTCGCGATCGCGGAGCAGCATCACGAGAGCGTCCTCGTACGTCGCGGGAGGCCGGGGAATGAAGCGTAACGAGCGCTCGACGCGATCGGCGGTGGGCAGATCGTCGGCGACGAGGCGGACCAGCTCGCGCGCGTCGCGGTCCTCCGGCGCGGGCCGCCCGCGCGGGAGCGTGAGCGTGTCGAGGAACTCCATCGCCTGCCCGCGGAGGCGTCGATCCCCCGTCACCAGCGCCGCGTGGGCGCTGCGGATGTCCTCGTCGCGGTGGAGGATCTGCAGCAGCCGGAACGCCCGCTCGAGCGACTGCCGCTGCTTGTCGCCGAGGAGCCCGAGCACCAGCGAGACGTCGGCCTCGCCGGCGAAGGCGAGCTGGGCGCCGCGGCGCTCGTCGAGGGCCGAAGCGACCGAGACGAGGCGCAGGTGCTCGACGAGGTTGCGCCGCATTTCGGCCGCGATTCGCCGGCGATCGAAGCGCAGCGCGGCGGTGTCGCCGAGGGCGCGATGCTCGGCGTCCTGCCCCGCGGCGAGGCGCCCGAGCCCGCGCAGCGCCTTGTAGCGGACGAACCCTTGCCGATCGGTCACGAGCAGATCGGTGAGCACGTCGACCGCGCGCTGCGACGCGAACCGAGCGATGGATCGCGGCAAATGCGCGCGGCGTCGCGACGGCGTCGCCGGATCGGCCAGCGCCGCCAGCAGCGCCTCGAACGCCGGGTCGCCCTGCCGCACCAGGGCGCGTCGCACCGACTCGCGACCGCTGCGCCGATCGAGCCGCAAGATCAGCTTGGGGATCACCTCGGGCGCGTCGATCGTGCCGAGGGCCATCGCGGCGTGCTCGGCGACGTCGGGGCGCTCGTCCTCGACGAGCTGGAGGAGCACGTCGGCCCAGCGCGCGTCGGCGTGATCGCTGATGGCGTCGAGGAGCGCGAGCGCGACGGCGCGCCCCGTGTCGCCCTCGAGCGCGAGGAGACCCTGGATCGCGGCGTCGTCGCTCGGCCGCTCGGCCGCGCTCCGCGTCGCGAGGTTGAACGCCGCGTGAGCGCGCACGAGCGGGCTCGCGTCGTCGAGCGCCGGCCGCACGGCGTCGGTCTCCCCGAGGTGCACCAGCGTCCGCACCGTCGCCGCGCGCACCGCCTCGGCCTTGTGAACGAGCAGCCGCTGCATCAGCGGGATCCACTCGCGGCGGTTCGTCTCGAGCGCCAGCGCGAGCGCGCGCAGCAGCACCGCCTCTGCGTCGTGAAAGAGGATCAGGCCCGGGACCAGCCGCGAGCGGCCCTTGTCCTGGAGGATGCCAATCGCCGCCGTCACCCGCGGGGGATCGGGGCTGGAGAGCGCGTCCATCACCGCCTCGATCGAGCCGAGATCGAGGTCTTGCGACTCGATCGAGAGATCGAGCGTGCCCCGCGAGAGCGCCTGGCGGAAGAGGTCGAGGTAGCTGCCCCGCATCATCACGATCGTCCCGATCCAGCCCACCGTGAGCGCCGCGATCATCGCCGCGAGCACCGGCGGCTTCGCCAGGTGGTACGTCGCGAGGAGGAGCAGCACGCCGGCCACGACGGCCTGGATCAGCCGGCCGAACACCGAGTCGAGCAGGGCCTTCGAGCGCGTGCGCACGTCGCTCGGCAGGGGCATCCACAGCAGCTCGCCCGCGACGCGCTGGAGCGAGTAGCGCAGCGATCCGTCGGCCCCTTTGATCACCAGCGCCATCGTCAGGAGGCCGCCGGTGAGCAGCACGCCGGCCGCGCCGCCGAGCATCAGCGTCGGCAGGATCATCAGCGCCGGGACGACGCCGACCTGCCGGAGCATGCGCCCCGTGAGCAGCAGCTGCACGGCGAGCGACAGCGCGTTGAGCACCGCGTAGGTGCGCGCGAAGAAGGCGCCGAGCTGCTCCGGCGGCACGTGATGCGCCGCGATCGACTTGAAGAGATAGTCGCCCACGAGCAGCGCCGCGGTGGAGACGGCCGCGAGCACCGCCATCTGCCGCAGGTACGGGTAGCGACGGAAGAGCTCGCGCACGCTCTCCTGCGGCGCGGGGGCTGCGTCGGGCACGACGGCCGCGGCCTCGACGCGCGCCTCGACCCCGCGCACCGTCGTCAGGAACACCGCGGTGATCAGGAACAGCCCCGCCGACACCAGCAGCAGCGAGCTCACCGGCACGAGCGACAGCGCCGCCGCGGCCCCGCTCGCGCCCGTCACCGCGCCGCCGACGCCGCCCGCGGCGATCGGCCCGAAGAGCCGCTTGCCTTGCGTCACCGTGAAGCGCTGCCCCGCGAACATCCAGAACTGCACGCCGAGCACGGTGCCGATGAGCGCGCTCCACGTGTAGAGCACGAAGAGCGCGAAGGGCGTCAGCGTGACGAAATGGAGCAGCGTCGTCCCGTACGCCGCGGCGAGGAGCGTGAAGATCAGCGCGTTGCGCTGCCCGAAGCGCTGCACGAAGCGGGTGTTGGCCGCCGTCACGATCAGCGTCAGCGCCGCGAGCAGCACGTACACCAGCGCGAGGCGGCTCGGCGGCAGCTTGCTCAGGAAGAGCGCGTCGCGCGCCGTCTCGAGGATGGTGTGCCCGGCGATGATCCCGAAGAGCGCGAGGAAGGCCTCGAGCGCAGGCCGCGCCTCGCCCTCCCGTAGATCCATGAACCGCGAGAGCCAGCGCATCGGGGCGCGGAGGGTAACCGGCCCGGGGCTCCAGTGCTACGCTCGCCGCCATGCAGTGCAGCATCCACCGCGAAAGCAACCTCGGTGACGGTCCGCAGGATCTCCGGCTCCGCTGGGGCGCGATCGCCTTCGCCCTGGGCCTCGTCCTCGCGGTCGTGCTGCTGGAGATCGGGGCCCCGCCGACGCTCCGCCTGCTCCTCGCGATCCCGTTCTTCGTCGGCGCGACGGGGCTCTACCAGGGCCTCTTCCGCACCTGCAGCGGCCTCGCGGCCCAGGGCCTGCGCGACAGCGGCGACGGCCCCACGCCCATCGCCGACCCCGACGAGCTCGCGCGCGTCCGCCGCACCGCGATGATCCTCACGGTGTGCGCGGTGGTCTCGGCCGCGCTGGGCACCGGCCTCTTCATGCTCGTTTGAGCTCAAACGATCGCAGCGAGGCCGGGGTCCCGCCCCGGCTCAGGCGGTCTCGCTCTCGTCCGCGGGTCCGACTTCGCTCTTCACGTCCCCGCCAGGCACGCTGACCGCCTCCGTGACTGGCGCGCTCGGCGCCTCGGCGACAACCGCGCTCTGCGCCTCGACGACAGGCGCGCTCAGGGGCTCGACGACAGGCTCGCTGTCCGGCGCGGGGGTCACGTCGGCGAAGCGGAGCCGGGCGCGGCGATAGGCCTCGACGCCCAGAACGATGAAGACTCCATCCCAGGGGATGCGGTAGCGGGTCTCGCCGGAGGCGGCGAATACGGCCACGCACACGCCGATGATCGGCGAGACGATCAAGAGCTCGATCGAGCGGAGAAACCCGAGGACGCCGCGCCTCCGCAGGACGTCGGCCAGCAGCACCATCGCCGGGAAGAACACGAAGAACAGGAACGCATAGTGGGTGGCGTAGCTCGCGGGCCAGGCGCCGGTCGAGTTCGCCGGCCACGGGTAGCTGCCTCCGAAGCAGTCCCACACGTGCTCGAACGAGAGGACGATGGCCTCGGCCGGGTGCTCACCGACCCACTTCCAGGCGAACTCGGCGTTCTTCTTCTGGTTGGTGATCAGGAACGGTACGACCTTCTTCTCGCGATACCCATGCTGGTAGGCGGCGGGGCTGCCGAAGGCGACGACGAAGCCGGGCGTGGCGGGATCACGCCACTCGATCCCCTCGATCCTCCCGTAGTGACCGAGGAGGAAGTCAGCCGCGCTCTTGTTGGATCCGCTGCAAAAATGGCCCTCGTTGGCCACCGTGCAGCGGTGAACGAGCTTGACGGTCAGGGGCGCCGCCGAAAGGAGGAAGACCGCGAAGACGAGGATCCGGCCGCGGAGCTTCGGCGTGCGCGAGAAGACCAGGTGAAGCGCGCAGAACCCGAGGACGGCCGGCATGGCCACCATCTTCAGGGCCATGGCGACGGAGAACAGGAACCCTGCCAGCGTCGCGAGGGCGATGAAGCCCGCGGTGCGCCGGCGCGTGGGCTCGCGGGAGGCGAGCTTCATCGCCACGAGATAGACCACGAACGTCAGCGTCGCGACGAGGGCGATGTGGATCTCGGCGAGGAAGTAACCGCCGTAGTCGACGAAGGCGAAATAGGCGCTCGACACCGCGATCGAGCCCTGCGCCGTGCGCTTGCCGAGGGTGACCCACCCGAGCGCCCCCACCGCGAGCGGCACCAGGGCGCAGACGACGAAGCTGAAATACACCAGCTTCTGCTGCGTCGGATCGATGGCGTTGAAGAACATCAGCAGCCAGGTGAGCCCAGGCGGGTGCGTGATGTCACCGATGTTGACGACGTAGCCCGGCTTCGCCAGCCGCTTGGCCAGGCCGACGTACATCGCCATGTCGGAGTAGACGAACTTCCGCGGATCGTGCCACCGGGTGATGTGGAGGAAGCGCCAGACTACGCCCAGCGCGAACATCACCCAGGTGATCACCGACGGAAGCCGGGGATACCGCTCGAAGAGTCGTTGTTTCATGGCCGTCGGAGGAGCGAGGCTCAGGCCGGCTCGGCGGCTTCGTCGGGC
This sequence comes from Byssovorax sp., assembly GCA_025362495.1. GTDB lineage: Bacteria > Myxococcota_A > Polyangia > Polyangiales > Polyangiaceae > JANYGI01. The sequence goes on from JANYGI010000133.1 coordinate 76,471, forward strand.
GCGGGCTCTTCCTCGGCAGACTCGGCCTCTCCCTCGATGGGCTCCTCGCTCGACGCCTCCTCGGGCTCCTCGGCCGCGGGCCCGTCGGCCAGGAAGGCGATGGGCTTGAAGCCGCTGTAATAGCGGATCGCGAGGAGGATGAAGACGCTGTCGTACGGTATCCGGTAGCGCGCCTCACCGGTGGCGGCGGCCACCGCCGCGACGAGGCCGAAGACCAGCGAGAGCACCAGCAGCTCGCGGCTCTCGAGGAACTTCCGGAAGCCCTCCTTGCGGATGATGTCGAGGCACTGCGCCAGGCTCGGCACCAGGAGGAAGATCAGGAACAGGAAGTGAAAGCCCTCCGAAGCGGGCCAGACCGCGTCGGCGATCGACGGCCAGGGCAGGCTGCCGACGAAGGTATCGTAGACGTGCTCGCAGGAGAGGACGACCGCGTCGAGCGGGTGGGCGCCGATCCACTGCCAAGCAGTCGCCGTGTTCTGGGGACCATCGGTGAGCTTGAAGGGTACGGTGGGCGTCTCGCGATACCCGCGCTGGTAGGCCGAAGGGCTACCGAAGCTGACGAGGTAATTGGCGCTCGGCACCTTCCACGTCAGGGCCTGGATCCGGCCATAATGGCCGAGGAGGAAGTCGGCCGGAGACTTGTTGGAGACCAGGCAGAAGTGCCCGGCGTTGGCCTTCGTGCAGCGGACGCTGAGCGCGGCAGTCCCCGGCGCCGCGCCGAGGAAGAGCGTGAGCACGGCGATGGTCTTGAATTTACGGCTCGCGTCGGGCGAAAACAGCCAGTAGAGCCCGCCGAAGCCCAGCATCGCGGGGAGCGCGACCATCTTGAACGACATCGAGAGCCAGAACACCACGCCCGCGACGAGGCCCACGGCCACCGCCCGTCCCACCGTCTTCTGCTTGGCCGAGGCGACGAAGAGCACCGCCGTCAGGGGGTTCAGCAGGATCATGTAGATTTCCGAGAGGAAATAGCCGCCATAATCGATGAACGGGAAGTAAAGAGAGCTGACGATCAGCGCCCACTTGGCGGTGCGCTTGTCGAAGATCGCCAGGGCGAACGCGGCCACCGCGAGCGGCACCAGACAGGTAATCACCGTCTGGAAATGGATCAGCTGTGTGTACGTCTCGTCGCGCTGATAGAACCAGGAGAAGAGCATCGCCGTCGCCGGCGGGTGGGTGACGTCGTCAATCCCCGGGACGAAGCCTGGCGTCGCGAACTTCTTCGCGAGGTTCAGGTACATCCGCATGTCGGAGTCGGCGTGCGAGTGGGGATCGTGAAACTTGAGGATGTGCAGGCAGCGCCACAGCACGCCGATCAAGAAAGTCACGAGCGTGGCGACGTTGAGGGGCGTGAGGAAGCGGCTCGCGAAGGTCGGCGCGGGCTCAGCCGAAGGGGAAGTAGCGCTGGTATTCATGCTGCGGCGCGGCAGGTTATATCAAAACCGCTCCGCTCGCCGCCGCCCCGAACACATGCTCGCGACACACGTTGCGCTTCCCCCTCGCGACCGTGACGGCTACCGTGCGACGAGATGCATCGCGGCCGTTTTCTCGGGTCTCGCTCGGTCGGGGCCGCCTTTTTGCTCGCGGCGGCGTCCTCGGCGACGCCCGCGGTGGCCGGCAGCTTCACGAGCGACGGCACGTTCCAGTTCGATCCGCTCGCGGTCGCGCGGCTCGGATTCGAGGCGCCCGACAGCGCCGACGCCGGCGCGACGATGGCCGCCGACGACCACGCGCTCGAGGGCGGACACGTCGTCAACGTCCTCAAATTGAAGGGGATCGCTCTCCCCGTCACGCTGCCGAGCGTCCGCGCCACCTACCGCGTCAGCGCCTGGATCCGCGGCGCCGAGGCCACCGTCAGCTTCGAGCTCACCTACTCCGCGCACAAGGACGAGGTCGCCGCGCTCTATCCCACCGGCCGGATCACCAGCGACGGCTGGGTCGAGGTCGCAAACGATCATCTGCGCGTCGACGGCGTCCGCGTGAAGAGCGCGTCGATCGGCCTGTTTTCCTCGGACGGCGCGGCGGTCGACGCCATCGAGATCGTGCCCGACGGCGACGCGACGAGCCTCCCCGCGGTGCCGAATGCTCCCTGCCAGGGCGCGAGCGACGCGAGCTCGTGCGACGTCGAGCAGGTCTGCGTGTGGTCGTCGTGCCGCAACGTCGGCGGCTGGGTCCCGCCGATCCCGGCCGATCGCGATGACGTCGCAAACTACCTGGAAAACAGGCTCAAGTTCCTCTTCGGCCCGTACCTCGAGCGCGCGCAAGACTTCCCCGCGGTCCTCGTCTCGACCGACTCGATGCGCCACGCGACGGATCGCTACGCGTTCTGGAACGGCTTCCTCACGGCGGTGCGCAAGCTCCACGACGGGCACACGACGACGAGCGGGCTCGCCGATTTCGTCGTCGAGAACCCGCGCCCGCTCTCGCTCTGCTTCCTCGAAGGCGACGCCGATCTCACCCACGCCGCGGCGCCGAAGGACAGCGAGTACCTCGACGTCCTCGTCTCGCACACCGGCGCCGATCACAACCTCGGCCTCCACGCCGGCGATCGCCTGGTGCGCGTCGATGGACAGCACCCCATCGCCTGGATGCGCTCGCTCCTCGCCGTCAACTGGGCCCAGCCGGGGATCTCCAATCACACCACCTTCGCCGAGCTCTCGTCGACGCTCCAGCGGATGATCTCGCGCTACGCCGGGACGATCGAGGTCATCCGCTGCGACGCCCAGACGTCGATCTGCGCCGCCCCCGAGACGATCGCGATTGGCAGCCTCCCCGAGGAGCCCGCGGGCACGCCGCTCGATCGCGTCACCTGCGACAACCGCCCTCTCCGCCATCTCGCCAGCGCCCCGAAGGATCACGCCACCGGCGAGACTGTCTATTCGGGCCTGGTGCAGGATGCCAGTCCGGCCGAGAAGATCTACGGCCTCGAGTGGGAGTCGCTCTACACCACCAACGGCGTCGACGGCGTGGCCGCGGATCTCCACGCCGCGGTGGCGGCCTGGTCGAGCGACGCCAAGGGGGTGATCCTCGACCACCGCACCGGCTTCGGCGGGACGATCCTCGCGCCGGAGATCCTCTGGAATTTCTCGGTCCTTTCGCACCCCAACGATCTTTACGTTGACCGCACCTTCAGCACCGAAGAGCAGCCCGCGCCCGCCGCCGCGCAGGCCCTCTTCCAGGCGGCGCTGAGCGGCCCACGGATGCAGTACGCCGGCTCGTCGAGCCCGAACGGCGACGTGCCGGTGGCGCTCTTGCTGACCGAGGACGTGTCCGCGAGCGACTGGCTCCCTCAGGGCATGAAGGGTAGCCCCAGCGTCAAGCTCTTTGCGCCGTTCCAGACCAACGGCGGGTTCTCGACGCGCTACGCGTTCGGCTACTGGCTCGGCGTCGGCTACATCGCGGCGGTGGGCGACGACATCCTCCCCGACGGCTCGACGCACAACGGCCGTGGCGTCGATCCCGACGTGGTGGTCTTGCCCAGGCAATCGGATCTCCTGGTCGGCAAAGACACCGTCTTCGAGGCGGCCCTCGCCTGGGTCCGCGCGTGGCAGAAGCCATGAGGAGCGCGATGCGACGACTCGCCTGGATCGCTCTCTGCCCTCTGTTTGTCCTGGGTTGCGACGGCGGGGAGCAGCTCGATCCGCTCGCGGGGCCGAAGCCGCCGGTCGACGCCGGGCCCCTGCCGCCCGCCGACGCGGGGCTCGACGCCGAGCCGCCGCCGCCGGTGGACGCAGGGCTGCCCCGCCGCACCATCGAGCAGCGCAACCCCTTCGGCGACGTGGCCGAGACCGAGAACCTGCTCTGGGACGGCGATTTCGAGTGGACGAGCCCCTTCGCGGACCAGTACGGGTGGCTCTCCGGCCCGCCGCTCGGCTACGCCTTCAGCGGGGTTCGCATCGGAGCAGAGTGCCACTCTGGCATCAAGTGCGCCGCGGTGAAGAAGAAGGGCATCCTGGCCGCGATCGGCGTCAGCGCGCTCTCCAGCAAGCTCGACGCCTCGGTCTGGGCCCACGTGATCAAGGGCGGCTGCGACGGCGTCAAGGCCACGATCATCTCGCTCGAGCAAGGCGGCGATCCGAGCGCGCCTGTCGCCGCCGATCTGCCCGCGCCCCCGGCGAACGGCTGGTGCCATTACCACTCGATCGTCGCCGCCCGCGCGCAGAAGCCCTATTTCTTGATCAACAATCAAACCGGGGACGAGATCATCGTCGACGACGCCGTCCTCAAGAAGGCGCCTCCCACGATGGGGCTCTCGGTCAAGTATCACCCTCCCACGGCGCCGGACGCGGCGGCGATAGCGCAGGCGCGGGTGGAGATCACCGCGCTGCGCGGGCCGCACGACGCCCCGCCGTCCGAGGCTCAGCGCGCGCTCGAAGCCTGGCGAGGCCGCAAGTGAGGCGCTCCCTCCTCGTCGGCGCCGCGCTCGTCACGGCGCTCTCCCCTTGCCTCGCGCGCGCGGGCGAGTTCGACGGGCTCGGCGAGTATCACCCCGATCCGAAGGCGATCGCCTACGTCGGCTTCGAGGTCGATCCCGATCGTTACGTCCCTCCGGACGCCGACGGGGCGTGCTTGCCGCCGATGTTCACTGCCGTCGTCGCGGACGACGCGATCGACGGCAAAGGCTATGTTCATCTGGTCACTCTGCCGAATTGCGCCGAGCGGTTCCAGGTGACGTTGCCGCCGATCAAGGCCTCGTACCGCGCCTCGGTGTGGATGCGCCACGGCGCGCTCGACGCTTCCCTCTTTGCCACGTACCCCGGTGGATCCGGCCTCGACAACGTCCAGGCCCTGCTCGCGCCCACGGGCAGGACGACCAGCGATGGATGGATCGAGCTCGCCACCAACGACTTCTCGGTCGACGGCGCCCTCGCCGACCACGTGTATGCGCGCGTCGGGACCACCGCCGCCGTCGCGGGGGTGGACTTCGACGCTCTCGAGATCGTCCCCTCGGGCGCGTACCTCCCGCAGAGAGACTGCGCGGGCCTCTCGGATCCGGCCTGTGGAGCCGAGGAGATCTGCCTCGACAACCGCTGTGTCGCCGGGGGCAACACGGTCCCTCCGCTGCCGCCCGACGGGCTCCGCAACGAGGTCGTCGACGTGCTCGAGGCGAAATTGCGCCTCTTCTACGGCGGCCGGCGCTCGCGCGACCTCTACCTGCCGCACGCGCTCGACGCGATGGAGCAGATGCGCAAGGCCACGACAGCGTTCCAGTTCTGGAACTGGTGGGCCACCGGGGTTCATCGGCTCCACGACTGGCACACGGACACCTACGGTGGGCCGCACGCCATCCGCGGCTCGACGCACCGCCTCAACGCCTGCTTCTTCGAGGGGGACGCCGATCTCTCCCACGCGGCCTGGCCGAAGGACGCGAAGTACGCGGATATCCTCGTGTCGCACGCGGGCCCGGGCGCGGCGGGGCTGAAGGCGGGCGACCGGCTCGTCGCGGTCGACGGCGTTCACCCGCTCGAATGGGCCACGAGGCTCGCCTCGATCGACTGGGGTTATCACGTGGCCACCGACCCGGATAACTTCGCCGACTACGCCGAGGCCCTCGGCGGGCCGTACTGGTCGGGTGGCGCCTTCATCCAGCGTTACGCGACGAACTTGACGGTGATCCGCTGTGACGAAAAGGGCACCTGCGGCGCGCCGGAGACGATCGCGGTCACCGATTTGCCAGACGGCGGCGGCGGGCCCGACGTGGCCTGTGACAACCGCCCCTTCTATCACCTCGATCCGGCGAACGGGCCGGATCCCGCGAAGCATTACATCTTCGGGAGCTTCTTTCGCGGCCCGATCGTGGAGGCCAAGCCGGACGAGAAGATCCTCGGCCTCGTCTGGGACACCCTCTATGGCGGGGGCGATCCGAAGAGCGAGGTCAATCAATCGATCACCGCCGCGCTCGATGATTTCCGGGCCAACGCGCACGGCGTGATCCTCGATCACCGCGCCGGCAACGGCGGCACGATCGACACCGTGACCTCGCTCACCAGCCTCGTTCGCCCGCCGGGGACAGCCCTCGTCACCCGCATTCCCATCGAGATCGCCGGCGTGGGCGGGCCGGCGACGACGGCGGAAGGCCTCGCCGAGTTCACTCAATTCCAGAGCAGCACCGGCGTCGCCGTGGGCTCGCCGGACTGGGTCCCGAGCCTGCCAGTCGCCCTCATCCTCCATCGCGACGGATCGGCCAGCGACTATTTCCCCTTCGCGATGAAGGGCGCTCCGCACGTGCGCCTCTTCGGGCCTCACCCCACGGCGGGCGCGTTCTCCACGTACATCCAGTTCGCGGGCGGCGGCCTCGGCTTCCAGCTCGGCTCGGGCGACTCCATCGCTCCAGGTGGCGAGACGATGATAGGTCACGGCGCGGTCCCCGACGTGATCCTGTTGCCCACGCAATCGGATCTCCTCGCCGGCAAGGACACGCTCTTCGAGGCGGCGCTCGCCTGGGTGCGATCGGAGGCGGCGCCTTGAAATCGCTTGTTTTCACGCTCATCGCCGCGTCGCTCGCGCTCGCTGGATGCAGCAATCACGAGGAGCTCGATCCCGCGCCGAAGCCGTTGACGATGGTCGACGCCGGTGGCGATGCGGGCGAGGACGCCGACGCGAGCACGCCAGTCGACGTGGACGCCGGCACCGCGCGACGGACCGTGACGACGCGGAGCCCCTTTGGCGGCCCGATTGCCAATCACTTCGCCGACGGTGATTTCGAGCTCTCCGATCCGCACGGTGGCGGCCAGTACGGCGCCCGCGCCTTCGGCACCACGAACGGGAGCGGCGCGGTCGACTTCGCGATCGAGACGGGCGGGCTCTGCCGCTCCGGCCTGCGCTGCGCGATCTTCGCGCCGAAGACGGCCTTTCTGCTCCGCGGCGTCGCGGCGGCGCTTGGCAAGGGCAACCTGGTCTCGTTCTGGGCCAAGGTCCCCGCGGGGAAGACTTGCACGGCGGTCTCCGGATCGATGTTGACGTGCGATACGTTGCAGGTCGGGCACGCCGTCAAGCCGATCAACCCGAAGCCCGACGACGCCGGCTGGTGTGTCTACGGGGCGCGCCTCGGGGCCTCGCCGTCGGCGCTCTGCCTCTACCTCCAGAACAAGCTGGTCAACGACGAGACAGCGCTGCTCGACTCCGCGGTGATGGGCCCCGACGACGGCACGGTGTTGCCGCAAGCCGCGGAGTTCTACGTGCCTCCGGCGGAGCTGGTCGAGGAGCTCGCGGCGGTGCGCGACACGATCCGACGAACGACGGTGTTCGGTCGGGGGTCCGAGGCCGGTCGAGTCGCTCCGCACGCTCCTTGACGACCGCGCCTCCTGGCTCGAACAAGGCAGGAGGGGTTTCGGACCAGGAGCGGTGAGGCCATGAAGCGATTGATTCTCCAGGGCTGTCTGCTCTTCGCGTCCGCGCTCTGGCCCACACCGGCGCTCTCCGACGGGGAAGCCGAGAGCGTGGATCTCGCGACGGATCCCGCGAATTGCGGGCAATCCGGCCGCGACTGCGGCGGCGGCGCCTGCGTGAAGGGCGCCTGTCAGAAGACGGTCGTGCAGGATGGAATCGTCGGACTCGGCGGATTCGCCGTCGACGCGAGCGGGGTATACTACACCAGCAACCCGCGTGATTTCGACGCGCGCCTCCTGCGCTGCCCCGTGAGCGGCTGCCGGCTCCCGCCCGACCAGCTCGCGAGCGGGCCGCAAGATGGATCGGTCGTTCAGCTCGGCCCGGACGACGTGTTCTTCGGCGCCGAGCCGATCCAGTCGACGAGCCGCCCGAGCGTCTACACCTGTCCGAAGACGGGTTGCACGCAGCGGCCAGTGTCCCTCTTCAACTCGGGGCTCATGGGCGGCGCCGGACAGGACCTCGTGGCCGTCGACAGTCGCTGGTTCGCCTCTTTCGGAAACGGCATCGTCACGTGTCGGTTCGTGCGGGGGCAGCCGTGCGAGCACCGGGCCATCCCCGCGGCGCAGGTGCCCTATCGATCCCACGGCGCCTTCCCCCTCGCGGCCGACGCCAGGTACGTGTACTTCGGCTATTCCCGGCCCGCCGAGGGCAGCGCTCCGCCGCGGCGAGATCTGATGTCGTGCCCGCTCGAGAGCGACTGTTCCACGCCGACGCTCCTCGCGAAAGACTTCACGCCCGACGCGCTCGCCGCCTTCGACGGGACCGTCTACATCCTCCGCAAAGGCGGGGCAGGCGGCGCCCCGAACGGGTCCTTGCTCACCTGCGCTGCGTCCGGCTGTGGCTCGAACGGGCCAGTCATGTTCGCCTATCGCCTGGCCCACCCGACGGCGCTCGCCGTGGATGCGAGCGGCGTGTACTGGTACGCGTCGGACGCCGGATCGATCGCCATGTGCCCTCTCGCGGGCTGCGGCGGCGGCCCGCGCGACGTCGCGACCGATCTCGAGGGCGTCCAGAGCCTGGCTCTGTCGGGGGATTTCGTCTACTGGTCCGCGCTGGATGCCGAGAGCGGCGGGACGACGCGGAGCACGATCTATCGCGTCGCGAAGTAACCGGCGTGTCGCCCTCGTCGCGGGTACGAGGGCGAACACCCGCTCTCTGCGCGTCTCAGCGATCGACGGCGTAGACGAAGCTGGCCTTGGGCTGGCGCAACCAGCGCTCCTGGATGATGCCGCGGAGGCGGCTCCACTCGTTCTGGTCGTCGACCATCTCCTTCTTCAGGGCGAGGGCGGCCGTCTTGTCGCCCTTGCCCTTGATCGCCAGAACCTTCTTCTCGAGGTCGAGGACGGCGCCGGGGAACTTCTCCATGTGGAAGTCGAAGCAGCCCTTGTCCTTGCCGTTCGCGGCCATTTCCTCGGCGTTCCAGCTCATCGCGCCGGCCTTGAGCATCGAGCCGACCTGGATCGAGGCGAGCTGGCTGTAGGGCTTGGGCTTGTCGCCCGCGTACATGCCCTGCGAGATGTGGCCGAAGGCCCAGACCATGTCCCGCGCGTGGGCGAGGTCGGCCGTCTTCTTCTCGAGGAGGCCTTTGCCAGCGAGCCAGTCGGCGAAATAGAGCGCGCTGGTCTGGGCCTTGAGCTCCTCCAGCGTGCTCGAGAACGGGCCGCCGAAGATCTCGTGATCGGTCTTGCCCTTGACCTTGTACTCGTGGGCCGGACCGAGGTTGTGGGCGGCCTCGTGGAGGACGGTGCTCATCGTCGCGACCCTGGGATCGAAGGCGATGAGGGCCATGGCGCCCTTGCAGAAGCCGGACTTCGACTGCTCGAAGAAGGCCGCCTCGCTGTCCTTGTCGGTGTAGAGGTTGGTCATCGCGACGGTGCGGCCGCGACCCTCGTTGGCGACCGGACCGACGTTGGGCAGGCTCTGCCCGATCGTGGCGCCGAGGGCGCTGCGCGAGTCGCCCGCGTTGAGGATCATGTCGATGAAGTCGGGCAGGTGGAACGTGACGTTCCGGGCCTTGTACGGCGCGCCGGCGAGCTTGGCGAGGGCGCCCTCCATCTCCAGCTTCACGGGCTCGAGCTTCTTCTGCCACTCGATCGAGTCCTGGTTGATGCGGGCGAAGCTGACGTGGAAGCCCGCGTGGAGGCTGCACGGCTCGAAGTAGACCTCGTCCGGCGCGATGCGGAGATACCACTTCGAGTTGGAGACGTTCATCTTCGCCCAGGCCTCGTCGGAAGGGACCCAGTTGTTGTCGAGGAACGACTGCGCCGCCGTGGTGAGATAGGCCTTGAGCGGCGCCTCGGACGGGCTCGTCACGGCCTCGGCGGCGGCCTTGAGCTCGCGGCTCACGGCCTCCATCTCGGACTTGTAAACGACGTTGTACGGGACGGGCTTGAGGTCCGCGCCCTCGCCGGTGACGACCGAGAAGGTGTCGAGCAGCGTCTTCTGGTCCTTGCGGGCCTGGAGCGCCTCGCAGAATTTCGGATCCTTCTGGACCCTGGCGGGGTAGAGCCCGGAGGTCTTCGGCGCGGGGGGGACGAGCGCGTTGCAGGCCGGATCCTTCTCCGTCAACGGGGCTTCGCACCAGGGGCCCTGGTTGCGATAGAACATCATCCGACCTGCGGTGTCGCCCTCGGGGATCTGCGCCGCGAGGCCGGTCGTGCCCTTCTGCTTGGCGAAGATCTGCTCGATGATCACCGCCGCTTTCGCCACGTGCTCGACGATGGCCTTGTCCTCGGCGGGTGAAGAGCGGAAGTCGGAGCGCACGAGTGACGGGCGCCCCTGCGCGAGCTCGGCGACCTCGAGGTCGCGGCGCTTCTGCTCGGCCTCGGACAGGCCCGGCGTCTTGCCACCGCTCTTCATGCGCTCGACCATGGCGCTGTAAGCGCTGGTGAACGCGGGGGTGAACTTGCCCTTGTCCGTCCACTCGGGCGTGACGGCGGCGATGCCCCAGAGGGTCGCGACCTCGTCGGGATCGATGGCGCCGTTACCGTTGCTGTCGGCGATCCAGAAGAGCGGCAGATCGAGCTCGGCCGCGAGGCGATTGAGCTGGAGCCGGGGGATCGCGTCGAGCTTCGCGGGCGCGGCCGCGGCGGTGGTCGGGCCCATGGGGATCGGCGGCGGCAGCGGGCTCGCCGAGGGCTGCGGCGGCGTGACCGGCTGCGACTCGTCGCAGGCGGTGAGCGAGGCCGTGGCGAAGAGGAGGGACGCGAGGGGGGCTGCGAGCGAGATCGGTTTGCGCATGGCGCGCGGAGCTTAGATCAGAGCCTCTGCGAGCGTCACCCTTCCTCGTCGCGGCGGATCGCTTCTTTCACCATTTCGAGATAACGCGGATCCTCGCCGGCGAAGATCTCCTCGCCGGCCCGGGTGTGCGCGCGCAGCAGCTCGTCGAGGGCGCGCCCCTTGTTGCCGAGCTCGAGCTCGACCTGCCCGAGGCGAAGGTGGAGAAACGGGTTCCCCACCGATCCGGTGCAGCGCAGCGCGTCGTTGAGGGCGTCGCGCGCGGCGGGAAAATCGCGCTTGAAATAGTGAGTTTCGCCGAGCGCGGTGAGGATCCAGGCCGCCGCCTTCCAGGCCAGCACCGGCGAGGGGACGAGCGCGAGCGCGGCCTTGTAGCGGACGAGGGCCTCGTCGTAGCGCTGGTGCTCGACGTCGTCGTCGCCGCGCTCGCACAGCTCGGTGATCTCCGCGATGATCCGGTCGTCGAGCTCTTGCGCACCGGGTCGCTTCATGTTCCCGCAGTTCCTCCGCGGCGCGACGCTACCACGTTGGTATGCTCCGCCGGGATGAGCAACGACAGCAAGCCAGAGGCCGGGGAGTACGCGGGCGCGAACGCGGAGCAGCGCCGCAACTGGAACGAGGTCTCGGGGCCGGCGTGGGTCGCCGAGAACGAGCGGATCGGCGCGCAGATCCGGCCCTTCGGGCTGCCGGCGCTGGCGCGGGTGCAGGCCGCCGCGGGGCACCGCGTGCTCGACGTGGGCTGCGGTGGCGGCGAGACGACGCTCGCGCTCGGCGAGAGCGTGGGCACCCATGGATCGGCGCACGGCGTCGACGTCTCGCGCCCGCTGCTCGATCTCGCCGAGGCCAGGGCGAGCCGCGCCGGCGCAGCCAACGTCACCTTCGAGCTCGCCGACGCGCAGACCGCCGCGCTGCCGGAGGGCGGGTTCGATCGCCTGTTTTCCCGCTTCGGCGTGATGTTCTTTCAAGACCCCGTCGTGGCCTTCACGAACCTCCGCCGGGCGCTGAAGCGCGACGCGCGGATGGCGTTCGTGTGCTGGCGATCGCTCGACGACAACCCGTGGATGAAGGCGCCGATGGCCGCCGCGGCGAAGCACATCGACGTGCCGCGCCCCGAGCCGCACGCGCCCGGGCCGATGGCCTTCGCCGACGCGCAGCGGACGCGCGGGATCCTCGAGCGCGCCGGCTTCCGCGAGGTCGCCTTCGAACCGTTCGACGCCCCGATGAACGTGGGCGGAGGCCTCGACGATCTCGACGACACGGTGACGTTCATGACCCGGATTGGACCGACGGCGAGCCTGCTGCGGCAGGCGGCCCCGGAGGCGCGCGCGGCGGCGATCACCGCGATCCGGGAGGTCCTGTCGGCCTTTCACGGCCCGAGCGGCGTGGTGATGCCAGCGTCGGTGTGGGTGGTGACGGCCGTGAATGGTTGAGACCGCGCTTGGCGTGCTGGCTCGTCAAGTCCAGGCGAGCCGAGCCATGTGCCCGTCCAGGCGCCACAACACGCTGCGCACAACGCGGTTGGCCTGCCCTTCGCATCAGTCCAGGGCGGAGGTACGTGAATGCTCAGGACCATCACGATCACCGCAATGATTGCACGTGCGGTCATGCTCACCGGCTGTGCAGCAGACACCACGGCACCCGACCAAGAATCCGCGGATGCGCGCGCAGCGCAGGCGGAAACGCAGCTTCGAACGTTCACGCTTCGCGTGGACAGCAGTACGACCGCGGAGAACTTCACCCCGGCAGTGGTGGCCAGCGTGCGTGACAAGCTCGTCGGCGCTTGCGACGCCACCCCGGACAAGGCCGTCCGCATCTTCAACCCGTACGAGTCGGGGGCTTACGAGGACGTCGCGTGTTCGGCGCTCCTCGCCGGAGACGACGTGACGGCAAAGACGAGGGGGGCGCTCATCAGTAGTGAGAGCGACGGACCGCTCGGACAAGTTCGGCAAAAGGTCGGACCCATCAGTTTCCTGTTTTGCGGGCTTTTCGTGGGAGGAGGGACCGCATTTCTCGACAAGGTGCTTTGCCCCAGGGCACCGACCGAGGACGCTCGCCGGAATTGCGGAAACGTGGAATTGACGGGCGGGATCGCCCTCGGCATCCTGTGTAGCATCCCGTTTTGACGTGGTAAGTTCTCGGTCATGGAAAAGCCATTGAGGGTTGCCGGTATCGTCATCTGCGGAATCATGCTTGGGCTTCCGGCGCTGGTATGCTTCCGTGAACAAGCCGCTGCGCAAACCCACCGGTTACTCCATGACATGAACGTATTGTTCCCCGTGACATTTTGGGCTCTCTCCAGGTTTTTCATGGCCGAAGGCCGTGCGAGAGAACGAGCAGACAGGGAACAAGCCGACAGAGAGCAGCGACGTTAGCGGCAGGCGGCCGGCTCGCATTAGTCGCCCCGCCTCCCTCCGTGAGTGCCCTTGTCCTGAGCGCGCGGGGAGAGGCGGGGCGGCCGATGCGAGCCCGCGCGGCAACTGGCCGCTCACGGCTTGGAGCGCTCTTTACTATTCAAGCGATTGAAATGAATCGAAGGATTCCCGCCCTTTTGCGCTATCGCATCCAAGCCCAGCACGACAAGATCGCGCAACATGCCCTCAGTTGAATAGTTAGCGCCGGGCTTCTGAACGCGCTCTTTAATTACCTCGACGCGCGAAAGCACATCCTTCGGAACATCCAGTGATAATCTCGGCATTACTCCCCCCTCCTGCGTACAACTACATGCGCGGCACCGTATCGACGAGCCCGGATCCCTTGCAAACAAGGCACCTCCCGATCCCGCCGGTCCCAACGTGAATGAACCCTCCATCACAAGCGCGGCACGTCTCTTTCGTTACGACCGGAGCCACGGAGCGCGCCGGAGAGGGCGGCGTCGATCCCGGCACCGTAACGGCTTGCATGGACACCATCGTACCGGGGAAACGAGGCTGAGACACGGCCGGGCGGCGGATCGAGCTTCCGATCATTCCAGCTTGCTTGAGCGCAGCCCAGGACATGCGCCCCTCTCCCCCCTGCTCCGCAAGCTCAAGCTCCGGGGGCGCAGCTTGAAAGGCTTGTGCGCCTCCAATCAAGGTGTCCTTTCGGGGTGCCTCGGGGATCGCGCTTCGGGGCGCGAGCTTTACCGGCGGCGGATGCGGGCGCGAGGTTGGACTCGTTGCATGCACGCTTGTCGCTTGCGGGCGCGGCCCGAGTCCCGCGGCGACTTGCGCGGGCGCGGACAGGAGCGAGGGAGCCGAGGCGGGCGAAAAGAACGGCTTGTGATAACCGCTCTTTCTGCTCGGTACCTCGGTTTCGGCTGTAGGGCTCACGCGATGACGCGAAGCCGGGGTTACTCCCGGCTTCGGCGTGGTCTCTGGAATGGACGGCGGCGCGCTCGACAGGATCAAGCCAGCAGGATTTTTGAAAATCTGAGTTTCTCCGCCGTCGTCGCTGAGTCGATTCCCGTCGTTGTTCGCGGCGTCCATCTGTCGTGCCACTTCCGCCAGATCCGGCGGGAGCGCAGCATCGGAGGGCGGCGGGGCGGGCGCGACGGGTGAAGCCGCGGAAGCAAGCGGAGGCACGGCAAGCGGCGCAACGTCATCCGCGGGAGGCACCCCGGTCACGGACTGAGGCGGGGGCATTGCCTCGGTACCGCGCCCCGGGGCTATAAGCTCCTCGCCTATTGTCGCGATCCGTTCGGTGCTCGCCAGCAGCTTCCCGAGGAGGATTTGCGTTCCAGGGAGCCACGCTTTCACGAGATTACGAATGACTGCAACCTCTGCGATCTCCTCGGTTTCGTCCTTCCGCTGGTTGATGTCTTTGACGTCGAGAAACGTCCGCAAACGGTCAAATGAAATATCGATCCGCTTGAGTACGAGAAGAGTCTCGCCCGCGTACCAAACGAGCGCGCCCAAACAGGCGAGCGCGGCAAGCTGAATCAATCCGAGCCACATAGGTACCCCTCGCGCCATCGGCGCGGATTCGAGTCTTGCCGAGACTCCGCACGCCGCGCCATGGGCGCGCGCCAACGCGCCGCACGGGGCGGGCTTCGGACCTCGGGAGGGTTTGAACCCTCTTTATTTAGTTCCGGCGACGGGCGCCGTTTTCTACGGAAATCGATCGGGGGTCGACGATTTCGTCTGTCGCGCGGTCACGGGCTCGGAAGGGCCGACTCTAGCTCTTTCAGGAGGGAGTTTTTCGGCGAACGTTTGCGAATGCCATCGAGAGCCGTCCGAGCTTCGGCGATGCGGCCAGCGCGGATCAGGGTTTGAATCCGCATATTTTCGCAAGCCGCGGTAAAGTGTCCGCGAGGATAGGTCTTGAAATAGTCCTGAATCGCCTGGAGCACATCCTCGGGCTCGGGGCTTTTGAACGCCGCTCGAACCGTGTCGAATTTCACCGCTTCGGCCGTACTGACCTCGACCGCGGGCGCCGTGTCCGGTTTGGTTTCCGCGTTGCTCGACGCTGGCGGCTCCGTAGCGGCTCCGGTGGCGATTGGAGACACGTTTGCCACGGACACGACAGGAACCTCCGCGCCGTTCGCCGCGGGCGCCTCCTGCGCAATCGCCGCGCGCGCGTTCCTGGCGAGCGCGTCAATGAGGCGCTCGCCCCCAAGCGCGGCGAGCGCGCCACCCAGGAAGAAGACAGCCGGGCCCGCGATCGGATGAGCCGCAAGGGTGGACCGGAGCGCTTGCGCAACAGATCGGCCGCCGCGCGGCGCCGCGGGCGAGCGAGCATCATGCGACGGTGGACGGCGATCGAGAGGAGCCGCCCGAATCCCGATCGCTTGTGCGATTCTGGTCCAGTGGTACTCCTTGAAATCCGCGGAGACTTCCGGGATCTCATGCGGTACGTTGAGAAGTGAGAGAGCGCCGAAGGGGAGAATCAACGCACCAGACTTGCGCCGCTGTTCCTGCTCCCGATTATAGCCTTCGGTAAAAACCTGTCTCGCTTGATTGCGCAGCTTGTATGCCTCAGAAAGTGAGATATTGTGACGATTGGCGATCTCTTTCATCGGCTCGTCGTCCATGTCGTGGGCGATCATGATAACGAGCGGGAGCGTGTCAATCGCCTCGAAGAATTGAACCGTGAACCGAGCACGATCAGTCATCTCCATATAATCCCCACCGTTCGGGCTGGCACTGGCAACATCGAATCCGTCGACTAACGGCTCTTCGCGTTCACGGGTCAAGCGTCGGCGCTCGCGGCAACGGCTCGCCACATTAACGACGATGCCGCGTAACCATTGCTTGTGCGTTCCACGACCCGAATCGTAGGTGTTCCAAACGCGCCAGGCTTCCAGATAGACTTCTTGAATCGCGTCGTCCCAATCCCGATCGGGGACCTTCAACCGGTAAAGCCAGAAAGCTATTGTGCCGATCGTTCCTTGGTACAGCGTCCGAAATGCTTTGTAAGGTGCGAGGCCTTCGGGTTCAGACGGCGCGGGGGGTGTCGGTTCGGATCGCCTCACAGTAATAACTTCCAGCGAAACGGGGCATTTTCTTGAGAAATCGACCGAGCCCCAAAAATAACGCGGGGGAAGGCGACCGAGACGGACCCCGAGCAGGGCCGCGCCGCACGCCGCGAATCGAGGAGCCGCTCGGGGGCGCGTCGCTCGCCGCGCGCCTGGCGCAGCTCGCGGGGCGTCGTCACCCGCGCGAGCCGAGGAGCAGCTCGCAGGCACGTCGTCGCGCGCCGCGCGCCTGGAGCAGCTCACGGGGTGTCGTCGCCCGCCGGGATCCGAGGAGCAGCTCGGCGCCGTGCCGCGCGCCGCGAGCCAAGGAGCAACTCGGGGCCGCTCTTCATCACGGAAGGAGGATCGGGCTCATGGTGCCGCCATCGTCCTTCACCTTGCCACCTGCCAGCCCTCGGATGAAATGAGCCGCGCCTTCGATCGCATTCAGCCAGTCAGCGCCGCGGATCCGCACGTGATCATCGGTCTTGAACCCGATCACATCCACGGCGACGGACCACAATCCGTCGGCGTCATGCTGCATGTCGCTTATACGAATCGTGACCGTTCGCGGCGCACTGCCATCCGACGGCGCAAACATGTATACGACTTCGAGGTTGATCATTTGCCATGATCTTTCAGGCACTTGTTGATCTTGCAGCTAAGGAGTTGCCGACGAAGTCCCGAACCCGAGGTCATCGCCGTCAAACCATGGTAACCTGGCGCCAGGTGGAGCAAGCACAGTCAGGGTGTCCGGCACGATCCAGCAGCCCGCGAGGAATGCCTGGAGCTCGTCGACTCCGTGGAAATGGCGAGAGTATGGTTGATCGAATCCGTCGATCTCAACCAGCACCCTGAAGTCTCCGCCCGGGAGAGGATCGGGCTCTGGAAGTCCGATCTGAACGACGATGTCGCGGACGTCATTCGATCCGGCCACCGTCATTTGCAGCGTGCGTACGAACGATCTGGGGATGGTGCTCATTTCAAAGCCGAACCACGCGACTATCTTCGCGCAGCACCCACGGTGCGCTCGTGGAGTACGCCTCCGTTCCACCAATGGGCAGAGGAGGGGCATCCGTGAGCGCCGTGAGCCCGGCGTCTCGGAGCTGAATCCCCCTCTCGGTGAGTCGATAAACGGAGGCGAGCATCCGGTTGTCGGGCTGCTTCGGTCCAGCCGCACGCTCCACCGCCGCGTTCGATGCAAAGGCTGCCCATTGATTCAGCCGGTGCGCGACGAACAGGTCCCCCGTGCAGGTCGACAGCTGGCGCAGCGCCAGTCCCTCCTGGGATTTGTGAACGAACACGTCCACAGGAGTCTGCCACTCTCCCGAGAGGATGGTCAAAAGAAGCTCATCCAGACGACTGAGGCGAAGGACGCCTGCGGGCGTCCGTCCAGGAAAAAAGCACGAGAGAACCGTCCACAAGGGAGCAAGCTCTGGAAACCCTTTGATACCGCGCGAGCAACTGCTGACGAACCGTGAGGGGTTGCCATCCGTGTATCGGTCCCAAAGTTTCACCGCCCGATCGTAGCGCGTCGTCGAAAAGGGGCGGGCTCGGGCGAGCCGTTCCAGAAGCACCTTGTCCGGGTGGTCTACCACGGACGCGGTGCACTCGAACGACGGAAACGGCTCCTGGGGGAATTTCGATCGGGGCAGCGCCTCAAACTCGAGCATAAGGACGTCCCGGCTCGCGATCCCTACATGGCGTAGCCAGCTACAGGTTCTCCAGAGGTTCACCCTCTGATCGATGCTGGCGGACACCCACACGACGACTGGACGCTCCCAATGCACCTCAGGCGAATAGAGGCCGTCCCATTCCTCGGACGAATTCCACCACGCTTGCCGCGCCCGAGCGTGCTCCGCCGCGTCCCGGCGGCTCGGTCCGATGAGGAGGCAGTCGGCGGCACGCACTACGTTCGTCGCGCCAAGCTGCCGAAGACGATCTGTCGTGGCCGAGTCGTAGGCGACGTGAGTTGCGGAGAACAGGCCAGGGATGTTGGTCATGGTCATTCAAATCCACATTTGTAGCATTCGCCGTACTTGTAGGGTCTATTCGCAGCGCAATCGTCCCGACAGTACGTGCAAAGACTATAGCCGAGATCGATCTCGCGCGTACAAGGCATCCCCATGTCGGTGCACGCCACGTACATATCCGCACAGGGTTTGCTCGCTTTCTTGCAGCTCTCCCTGCATGTCTTGTACCCGGCGTAGGCGCCCTCCTGGCACGACTTGCGCTGCGCGTCGTCCTGGACTTTCCCGCACGTCGTGGCTGCGGTCTCGTAGCTCGCGAGGCACTTCTCGGTGCAGGGGCTCTGCTCGGCGATGTTGCAGTCGGCCTCCGGGATCTTGAAATCGTTCGGGTTCGGCGGCGAATCGCCGTTGTCCCCGGTTCCGCCCGAGGCGATGACGGGACCGCTCCCTACCCCTCCGTTCTTGTCACCCTCTCCGACAGGCCAGCACTCCCCGACGGTGCGGTTGCACGCGGCGAAGCTCGGGAGAATGACGGCTGCCGCAATCCACAGGTAGCTTTTCATTTCGACCTCACTTTGAATTCCAGCGAAACACGGGCCCGGCAACGACCATCGCCGCCACGCCGCCGCGAAGCACAAGACTGCTTCCGCTCACCCAATCCACATTCGCGCTCAGTGATACCCCCAGCGGTCCGGTGAAGAACAGATCGGCGCGGGCATTCACGCCGGGCGCCAGGCCAGCGACGCGCCCACAAAAGAAGCCTCCGCACGATGCCATGGAGTAGATCGCCAGCGAAGGACCAGCGCTCAAATTAACGTTGTCCCACGCATAGGCGATGGAGATCGTGGTGTGATTGTAGACGCCGAGGCCGATCCCGTTCATCGAGGGTAGAATGCTCAACGCATCATGAGCCGCGAGCGTGAACCCGCTCTCCGCGGACCATGAAGTCCCCGCGTTCGGACTCACCGCGAGGTGGGGAACAGCGCCGGCCAGAAACCCTCCCACGTTCACGCCGGCAGTGATCTCGATCGCCTCTGCCGGAGTCGGAGCTACAATGAAGACAAACAACGCCGTCCCCGCCATCCATCGCGCTCTCGCC
>JANYGI010000002.1 GCA_025362495.1 Byssovorax sp.
TCTGGATTGCCGGGCTCGCCGACTTCATGACCCGCGATCAGAAGATCGCCGCCACGGTGGCGAAGGCAGGCGATCTGGTGATTGCCTTGACGCACGAGCCGGACAGCTTCCCCGACATGCCCTCTCGCGTCGCCCTCACCCTCGCCGGGCACACCCATGGAGGGCAGGTGGCGTTCCCGCTCCTCGGAGCGCTGGTGGTGCCGTCGCGCCACGGGACGCGCTACGCCGCCGGCCACATCGTCGAGGGGGGCAAGCACCTCTTCGTCACGACGGGGATCGGGACGAGCATCCTGCCGGTCCGCTTCGGCGTGACGCCGGAGATCGCCCTCTTGACGCTCGTCGCGGCGTCGTGAGCGCCGGCCGCATCGTGAGTTGCCCTCGGTCGACGTCCTGAGCGAAGATGCGGGCTTGATGAGCATGCCCTCCTCGCGGCGCCCCGGCGGCCGCCGTCGCGCCGCGGTTTCGTCCACGATCGCGCTCTGCATGGCCCTCGTCGGCGCGCTCGCCCCTCGGAGCGCCTCGGCGCAGCTCTCCGACGCCGACAAGGCCAGCGCCCGCGCGCTCGCGCAGCAAGGGCAAGACGCGCTCGACAAGCGCGATTTCGCCACCGCGGCCGATCGCTTCGCCCGGGCCGGCGAGCTGGTTCACGCGCCGACGCTGGCCCTCGGCCTCGCGCGCGCGCAGGTCGGGCTCGGCAAATGGATCGCGGCCGAAGAGACCTACTATCGCCTCCTGCACGAGCCCGTCCCCGCCGGCGCGCCGCCCGCGTTCACCAGGGCAATCGCCGACGCGCGCAAGGATCTCGCGGCGCTCGAGCCCCGCGTTCCCAGCGTGACGATCGTCGTCAAAGGCGCCCCCGCGGCGACGGTCACGCTCGACGGCGCGGCGCTGCCGAGCGCGGTGCTGGGCGTGCCGCGCCCCGTCGATCCCGGCAAGCACGTGGTCCGCGCCGAAGCCGACGGGTTCGCCCCCGGGCAGTCCACGTTCACCGTGGCCGAGCGCAAGAACGAGGCGGTGACGCTGACGCTGGAGCACGGCCGAGCAGCACCGCCTACGCCGACGCCGACGCCGACGCCTCCCGTGGTGGCCACGCGACCTCCGGAGGGCACGCCGCCCGTCGTCGGCGCGACGCCGCCCGCGGGACCCACCGCGCCCCCGACACCTCCCGAAACGCCACCTCCGGCCGCGAGCGGAGGCTCTCTCCGCCGGACGCTCGGCTTCGTCGGGCTCGGCGTGGGCGGAGCGGGGTTGATCCTCGGCGGCGTCACCGGCGGCCTCGCGATACCCAAGCACAACGCGCTCGACAAGGCCTGTCCTGACGGGCTCTGCACGCGGGCCCAGGCCGACGCCGTGGGCAACTATCACCTCTTCACGACGCTCTCGACTGCGGGCTTCATCGCGGGCGGCGTGCTCGCGGCCTCTGGGCTGGTGCTGGTCCTCACCGCGCCTCGCCGCGCCGCCCCCGCGAGCGTGGGAGTCGCGCCGGTCATCGGAGCCGGGTTCGCCGGCGCAAAGGGGTGGTTCTGATGCGACTCTCGTCGCGTATCGTGCTCGCCGCGCTCGTCGGGACTGGCACCCTCATCAGCGGCTGCGCGCTGGTTCTGGGCGATTTCAAGCTCCCGGAAGGCGGAGCCGGCGGGTCCGGCAGCACCGGCGACGCGACGACGACCAGCGGCGGCTGCGGCACCGACGAGGTCGCCTGCGCCGCGGGCTGCGTCAAGCTCGCCAGCGATCCTGCCAACTGCGGCAAATGCGGGAAAGCGTGCCTGGGCGCCGAGGTCTGCACGAACAGCGCCTGCGTGTCGGCGTGCCCCGCCGGCAAAGACCCCTGCAATGGTACCTGCTTCGACTTGCAGGTCGAGCCGAAGCACTGCGGGACGTGCGCGGTAGCGTGCGACGCCGTCCCCGGGGCGGTGCCCCACTGCGAGATGGCCAAGTGCACCCTGGAGTGCGACACCGGGTTCACCGAGTGCAAGGGCGCCTGTCTGGCGGTCGACGGCGGCGCTTGCCCGTGAGAGCCGCGCGAGCCCGCCGAGAGACTGACCGTTTTTCGGTCCGTCTCTCAGCAGCTTGCTCGACAGGCTCTCACGGACAGGGGTTACCGTTGGGGGTCGCGCCGAGGCACGAGCCCCACTGGCCGCTGGCGTTGCACGTCGACGTGCCGTCGAGGCAGTGACCGCAGTCTTTCATGCTGCCCGGCGCGCAGATGCAGGTGCCGCCGCAGTTACCGCAGGCATCGACGACCTTGCCCGAGCCGCAGACGCCGTCGCAGCCCTTGGAAGCGTTGTTGCCGCCGCACACGCCGCACGAGTCGACGACCTTGCCCGAGCCACAGACGCCGTCGCAGCCCTTCGAGGCGTTGTTGCCGCCGCAGACACCGCACGAGTCGACGACCTTGCCCGAGTTGCAGACGCCGTCGCAGCCCTTCGCGGCGTTGTTGCCGCCGCAAACGCCGCAGGAGTCGACCACCTTGCCCGAGCCGCAGACGCCGTCGCAGCCGTAGCCCTGCATGCAGCACGTGGCCGACTGGCAGGTGAGGGCGTTGCCGACGCAGGCGTAGGTGCTGGGGCAACCCGAGTAGGTGCACCCCGCGCCGGTCTGGTTGGCGCCGCTGCAGGTGCCTCCGCTGCACACGTCGCCCGTCGTGCAGCCGTTGCCGTCGTTGCAGGCCGTGCCGTTCCCCGTGCTGGACCAGGTCGAGGTGGAGGAGGCCGGGCTGCAGGCCTGACAGACGTTGCCCGGGTTGCCAGCGCCGCTGCTGTAGAGCGTGCCGCCGATGTAGCAGCCGGAGACGCAGCCACCACCGCTGTTGCACACCAGGCCTGATCCACAGCTCGTGCCCGTGCCCACCGCGGGGTGGTTGCAGGTGCCAGAGCCGTTACAGGTGTCGGTGGTGCAGGCGTTGCCATCATCGGTGCACGCGGCGCCGCTGGCCTTGTTGGCCACGGTGCATCCACCGCTCCCGTTGCAGGTCGAGCTGAGCTGGCAGGTCGTCGGCGAGCACGAATACGCCGAGCCGCCGCACGAGCCCGCAGTGCAGACATCGCCGGACGTGCAGCTGTTGCCGTCGTTGCAGGCCGTGCCGTTGCCGACGCTGGACCAGGTCGACGTCGACGTGGCCGGACTGCACACCTGGCAAGCGTTGCCGGGGTTGGCAGCGCCGCTGGCATAGAGCGTCCCGCCGATGTAGCAGCTCGACGTGCAGGTCGCGCTGCTGTTGCAGACCAGGCCCGAGCCGCACACCGTCCCTGTCGCGGCGATGGGGTGATTGCAGGTCCCGGTGCCATTGCAGCTGTCGGTCGTGCAGGGGTTGCCGTCATCGGTGCAGGCCGTGCCGCTCACCTTGTTGGTCGCGGTGCAGCCGCCGGTCCCATTGCAGGCCGAGCTGGCCTGGCAGGTCGTCGGCGTGCACGAGTAGGCCGTGCCGCCGCAGGCGCCGCTGGTGCAAACGTCGCTGGACGTGCAGGCGTTACCGTCGTTGCAGCTCGTCCCGTCGGCGGCGCTCGACCACGCCGACGTCGACATCCCGGGATTGCAGACCTGGCAAGCGTTCGCGGGGTTGACGGCGCCGGTGCCGTAGCTCGTCCCGCCGATCACGCAGCCCGTGCCGCAGTTGCCGCCGTTGCACACCTGGCCGGCGCCGCAGCTCGTGCCGTTGGCCAGGCTCGGGTGAGCGCAGGTGCCGGCGCCGTTGCAGCTGTCGCCGGTGCAGAGGTTACCGTCGTCGGTGCAGAGGGTGCCAGCCGCCATGTTGGTGGTCGTGCAGCCGCCGTTCCCATCGCAGGACGAGGTGGCCTGGCAGCTCGTGGCCATGCAGGTGTACGCCGTACCGCCGCAGACACCCGCGGTGCAGACATCGCTCTTGGTGCACGCGTTGCTGTCGTTGCAGGCGGTGCCGTTGGTCTGGTTGGACCAGGCCATGGTCGAGCTCGCCGGCACGCACACCTGGCAGGGATTCACCGGGTTCACCGCGGCGGCGGCGTAGAACGTCCCGCCGATCACGCAGCCCGCGGTGCACGTCCCGCCGGCGTCGCAGAGCTGCCCGCCACCGCAAGTCGTGCCGAGGGGGGCGGCCGGGTGCAGGCAGAGCCCCGCGCCATTGCAGGCGTCGGTGGTGCAAGCGTTGCTGTCGTCGGTGCAGGCCGCGCCCATCGCCAGGTTGTTGGTGACGCAGGTGTTCGACTGGCAGGTATACGTCGCGCAGGCCGAGTTGACGCCGCAGTCCGCGTCCTTGGTGCAGCCGACGCACTTGCCAGCGCCGTCGCACTGGAGGATGCCACCGCAGCTCGATCCGGCCGCCGTCACCGGGTGGCCCGCGACACCGTTGGTGCAAACGTCGGTCGTGCAAAGGTTGTTGTCGTCGGGGATGTTGGTGTCGTCGACGACCTGCTGGGGCCCGCCCTGCCCATCGCAGGTGACCTTCATGCAGTTGCCCGCGACGCCGCCCCCGGGGTCGCCCTTGCCCTTGTCGGTGTACACCGTGCTGCAGATGCTCGTCGCCGTGTTGCAGGTGAACGAGGTGCACGCCGTCGGCGTCCCGCAGTCACCGTCGGTGCTGCAAGCACAGTTGCCCGCGCCGTCGCACGCGAGCGACAGGCCCGGTCCGCAGGCCGTGCCGCTCATCGTCGGCGGGTGCGAGGGGACTCCGGCCGTACAGATGCTCTTCGTGCACGGGGTCGGATCGACGGGAACGTCGGTGTCGTCGGCCACCATCCTGGAGGCGCCCTGCCCGTCGCAGACCGAGCTCTGGCAATCGCCCGTCATCTGCGTCGCCGCGGGGAAGCCGTCGGGCTTGAAGCTCAAGCCGCACACGCCGCTCGTGCAGACGCGACGGGCGCAGTCGGTGTCCATGCCCGGGCACTCCGCATCTGTCTGGCAGGCGCTCCCGCCCGTACCCGTGCTGCCCGAGCCGCCGTGACCGCCAGTCCCGCTGGTGGCGCCAGTCGCGGTGTGCCCTCCGGTGCCGGCGCTGCTCGTGTCGGGGGCGCTCGAGCAGCCCGCGTGGATCACGGCAAAGCTCCCCACCATCCCGACGACCAGCAGCAGGCGACTCGCAATTGCAAAGCTCTTCACTGGAGCAGGGAATCAAGAACGGCGCTTGGGCGCAAGCTCATTCGCGCCCGCGGCCCGCGGGAGATCGCCTTCGACGCGCGCCGGCATCGCCGCCGACGAAGGCGAAGGCGCGCGCGGTCAGAAGCCGAAATCAGTCTTCGGGCGGGGCCCTGCCGGGATGACGGGCTTCGGCACGACGGGGCTCGATTTCGCGGGCGCCGCGGAGGCGCTGGCCACCGGCGCGGTGGTCGCCGCGGCAACGGCGGTGGCCACCGGCGGCACGAATTGCACGGTGGTGGCGACCGCGGTCGGCGCCGCGGTGACGACCGGCGCCGCGGTGACCGGCGCGGGAAGGGCCGCCGGTCGCGGATCGTCTGCACGGCCGGAGTGCAGCGCCAGGTACGTGCCCAGGCTGCCGACGATCACCGCGCCCGCGATGGCCGCCACCGTCAATCCGACCCGCGCCGGCCGCGGCGCGAGGTTGACGCTCATTGCCTGATGCATCGGCGTCGGTGTCGCCGTGAGCGACGGCGCCGCGCTCTGCGTGCCGAAGCTCGCGCCGGGCAACGCAATGGTCGCCGCCTCGATCTCGACGGGCATCGGCGTCGGCAGCGCGACCGTGCGGCCCTGAAGGCCACCAGACGGCCCGAAGGCGCCGGACACCGGCTCTGCCGTGGCGCCCGGCGAGGTGGCCATTCCATCGACTCCGTCGGGCACCGTGAGGCCGAGAGCGAGCCCGAGCGCGTGAGTGAGCTCCTTCGGAGTCTGGTAGCGATCGGCGGGATCGCGCGACGCGGCGCGGGCCCACCACGCATCGAACCCCGGCGGCACCTCGCCGATTTGCGAAGGCACCGGCAGCGGCTCGACGATGATCTTCACCAGCAGCTCGCCCAGCGCGTCGGCGCGGAACGGCAGCTTGCCGATCAGGCACTGGTACACCACGACGGCGAGGGCCCACAGATCGGAGCGGTGATCGATGCTCTTGCTGCCGCGCGCCTGCTCCGGGCTCATGTAGAACGGCGTCCCGAGCACGGCGCCGGTCTGCGTCGCGTCGTCGAGGCTGGTCTCCTTGACCTTGGCGACGCCGAAATCGAGCACCTTGGCGATCTCGCGCTCGTCGTCGCGCACCAGGAAGATGTTGGCGGGCTTGAGATCGCGGTGAACCAGCCCCGCGGCGTGGGCCTTGGCGAGGGCGCGCCCGACCTGGGTGGCGATCACCAGCGTCTCGCGCGGCGTGAGCGGGCTCGGCCGCCGCCTCCGCAAGCGCTGGGCGAGATCTTCCCCTTCGAGCAGCTCCATCGCGATGTAGGGCGCCCCGTTCCACACGCCGTGATCGAGGATCTGGACGACGTGCGGGCTGCGGAGCTGCGCGGCGGCCTTGGCCTCGCGCTCGAAGCGGGCGCGCAGGTCGGGCGATTTCGCGGCCTCTTCGTGGATGAATTTGACGGCGCAGGGGACGTCGAGGCCGGTGTGCTGCGCGAGCCACACGGCCCCCATCCCGCCCTGCCCGAGAGGGCGAACGAGGCGGAATCTATCGGCGATGACGAGCCCTGCGGAAAGCTCCATGGAGGTCCGCGAGAGACTACACGGGCCGGCCGCCCGGGTCGAGCGCGCGCCATTTCGGCCTCGCGCGCGATCACGCCGCCACGGGCGTCGGACCGGGCCGCACCCGCGAACAGAGCGCCATGAGCGACGCGACCTCGCTCGCCACGCGGGCCACGCGCTCTCCGCTCGTCAAAGCATCCTCGACGCGCGCGGCGGCGACCGTGATGGGGAGGAATCCATAGCTCCCCGCCGAGCCGCGGAGCTGGTGGGCGAGGGCCCGGAGCCGCCCGAGGTCGATCTCGTCGAGCGCCGCCTGGATCGCGCCCAGCCGGACAGGCAGCTTGGCGACGAAATCCTCCACGATCCCCGTCATGTCGGGGTGCGCGGCGTACACGCTGTAGAGCTCCAGCGTCGAGGATTCCTTCCCGGCCACGCCGAGCTCGGCCTCGAGCGCGACGCTCGCTCCCGGGGGGACGTCGCGCGCGCCGGAGGCCTGTCGTGATACGCATGAGGCGACCATCGCCCAGGCCGCGGCGCGCTCGATTGGCTTCCTCAGGTAATCGTCGCACCCGGCGCGCAAGCACCGCTCGCGCTCGCCCGTCATGGCGTGGGCCGTCAGCGCGACGATCTTGCCGCGGTATCCGCCGGCGCGCAGGTGGGCAGTCGCCCCGTAGCCGTCCAGCTCGGGCATCTGCATATCCATCAAGATCAGATCGAACGGGCGGCCCGCGCTCGCGGCCTCGGTCGCGCTGGCGATCGCCGCGCGCCCGTTCTCGACGAGCGAGACCTCGACTCCCCAGCCCTGGAGGAGGCGCGAGATCAGCACCTGATTGTCTTGCCCGTCCTCCGCCAGCAGCACCCGTCCAGCCAGCTTGGGTACCCCGGCGCGCTCGGATCGACGCGAAGTCCGGGCCGTCATGGCGATCGCCGCGGGCGCGTGGATCATGGAGCCCCGCGCCTTGCGATCGAGCGGGAGGCGGAGCGTGAAGGTGCTCCCGCGCGCGATCTCGCTCGCGACGGTGATCGCCCCGCCGAGGGCCACGGCGAGCGGCGCGCAGATGCCGAGTCCGAGCCCGCTCCCGCCGTAGCGCCGGGTCGTCGAGGCGTCGGCCTGACTGAAGGGCTGAAACAGGCCTTCCATCTGCGTCGAGGTCAGCCCGATGCCGGTGTCCACCACCTCGATCACCAGGTCCGGAGCCGCGGAGTCGACGGCCTCGCAGCGGACCTCGATGCGGACGCTCCCCCGCTCGGTGAACTTGATGGCGTTGCTGACGAGGTTGAGCACGATCTGCCGGAGCCGCGTCGGATCACTGGCCATCATCGCCGGGACCGGGCTCGCATAGACGATGTCGAAGGCCAGGCTCTTTTCCTGGGCGCGGAGGCGCATCAACGACTCCACCTCTCCCAGGATCTGGCAAACCGAGCACTCGATCCGTTCGGTGCTGAGCTTGCCGGCCTCGATCTTCGAGAAATCGAGGATATCGTTGAGGATCGAGAGCAGGTGCTCGCCGTTGCGGCGGACGGTCATCACGTAGTTGAGGCGATCACTCTCGCTGAGGGCGCTGTCGAGGAGCAGCTCGGTGAAGCCGAGCACCGCCGTCATCGGCGTGCGGATCTCGTGGCTCATGTTGGCGAGGAAATCGCTCTTGGCGCGGGTGGCGGCCTCGGCGGCCGTCTTGGCGCGCGCCAGCTCGGCCGCGGCGCGCCGCGCGGCGGTGACGTCGCGCGCGATCTTCGACGCCCCGACGATCACGCCGGACGCGTTCAGCACCGGCGATACGGACACCGAGATGTCGATGAGCTCCCCGTCCTTCCGGCAGCGCACGGTCTCCAGGTGATCGACCCTCTCGCCCCGCTGCAGCCGCGCGATGATGTCGTGGTGCTCTTGCAGGCGATCGGGCGGCACCAGCGGCATGAACGAGCCTCCGATGATCTCCGCCGCGGAGTGGCCGAAGACCCGCTCGGCTCCGTGATTCCAGTCGATGATGACGCCGTCCAGGGTCATGCTGAAGATCGCGTCCTGCGAGGACTCGACGATCGCGGCCAGGCGCTGCGCCATCGCCTCGGCGCGCCGCCGCTCGGTCACGTCGGTCAACGCGCCGAGATAGCCAATCACCTTCCCCGCCGCATCCCGCAGGGGCGACGCGGTCACGGCGAACCAGCTCAGCCCGCGCGGCGTGTAACGACGGTACTCGGTCGCGATCTCCTCGTGCCTCTCGAGCGCAGTTTCCCAGACGGCGACGAGGCGCTCCCGGTCTTCGGCGTGGATCCCCCGACGCCACCCCAGCCCCCTGGCCTCGTCGTTCGAGATGCCGACCAGGCGCTCCCAGCCCGCGTTGACGTAGAGGCAATTGCCTTTGTCGTCGGACTCGAAGATGCCAATCGGCGCGCTGTCGATGAGGGTCCGATAGCGGTTCTCGCTCTGGTGGTGCGCCGCGCTCGACGCCTGGAGCTGGGCGGTGCGCTCCTGCACCTGGAGATCGAGGAGGCGCTGTGCTTCGACGAGGGCCTCCTTGGCGCGTCGCTGATCGTCGATGTCGGTGCAAGTCCCGAACCACTTGACGATCCGCCCCTGGTCGTCGTGGACCGGCAGGGCGCGCCCGAGGTGCCAGCGATAGGCACCGTCCGAGGCCCGGCGGATGCGGTATTCGAAGTCGTAGCTCGTGCCCGCGGAGACGGCCTTGAACCACGTTTCAATACAGACGCCGAGGTCGTCCGGGTGGACCACCCGGGAGAAGCCGGACCTGTCGCCGGGCTCGCCGCTCAGGCCGGTGTACTCGATCCATCGGCGATTGAAGTAGTCCCCTCTCCCCTCGGGCGTCGTCGTCCACACCAGCTGGGGAATGGCCTCGATCAGCGATCGGAAGTGCGCTTCCTTCGACCGCACCTCGTCGACGAGCGCCGCGACGTGGCTCCGCGTCAGGCCCTGCGCGGCGCTCTCCCGATCTCGCTCGGCGCGCGCGCGCCGCAGGTCGAGGCGCAAAGCCACCTGCTTCGCCAGCGTCGTGAGCACCTCGCGCTGCTCTCGCGACAGCGATCGTGGCTCGGTGGCGAGCACGCAGAGCACCCCGACGCGGTGCCCGTCCTCGAGCTCGATCGGCGCGCCGGCATAGAAGCGGATGGGGCGAGCGCCGGTGACGAGCGGGTTGCCGCAGAAGCGTGGATCGAGCCGCGCGTCCGGGACCTCGAGGACCTCTCGACCCTGGATGGCGTGCACGCAGAAGGCGTCGGGGCCGCGGGGGATCTGGGTCGAGGAGGCGCCAACGGCGGCCTTGAACCACATCCGCTCTCGATCGACGAGGCTGACGAGGCCGACGCCGACGCCGCACACGTGCGCCGCCGCGACCGCGAGCGCGGTGAAGTCGTCCTCGGGCGCGCTGTCGAGGATCGCGCACGCGTCGAGCGCCGCTAGCCGGGCGGTCTCGTTCTCGGGATGGGCAGCGGGGATCTTCACCACGACGGAGCGCGCGCGGACGAGCCCACGCCCGCCAGGAAACGGCGCTCGCCATCGCACCTTGAGGCGCAGCTCCGCGGCGACGAGGTCCGCTCGGAGCGTGCGCCGCTGAACAGGAGTCACGGCCTCGCCCCCGCGGCGATCAAGCCCCGCGCGGCCCGACGCGAATGGAGCTAGCGTCGCCCGGCTCGGCAAGTGTTCGCTGGACGAGGGAGATCGTGGTCGCAAAGGCTGACGCACAAGCGGACGAATTCACCGGGACCGAGCGCTTCCTCGTCATTCGCCGCGTCGGCGCCGGCGGGATGGGCGTGGTCTACGAGGCCCTCGATCGCGAGCGCAACACCCGCGTCGCGCTGAAGACGCTGCGCACCGTCAAGCCCGACGCCATCCTCCGCTTCAAGAACGAGTTCCGCGCGCTGTCGGACATCCAGCACCCGAACCTCGCCAGCCTCGGCGAGCTGTTCGAGGAGCACGGGCAGTGGTTCTTCACGATGGAGATGGTGCGCGGCGTCCATTTCCTCGATTACGTGCGGCGCCCTGTCGACGAGGCCGGAGGCGAGGTCCACGCCTCGACCGACGACGAGCCCACGGCGAACCTCGGGGTGACGGCGCGCACCTCGCAGGACTCGATCCCCGCGCTGCCGCCGAAGCGGCTGCCCTCCGGCGCCGACGAGACGCGCCTCCGCGGCGCCGTCGCGCAGCTCGCCCTCGGCCTCGCGGCGCTGCACCGCGCGCACAAAGTCCACCGCGACATCAAGCCGTCGAACATCCTGGTGACGGCCGAGGGGCGCGTGGTGATCCTCGACTTCGGGCTCGTGGCCGATCTCGTCAACGTGATCCCCGAGTCGCACCTCGTCGGAACGTTCTCGTACATGGCGCCGGAGCAGGCTGGAATGAAGCCGATTGGCCCCGCGGCCGACTGGTACAGCGTCGGCGTCCTGCTCTATCAGGCGCTCACCGGGCGGCTCCCCGTGAGCGGCAACGCGCGCGAGGTCCTGATCCTGAAGCAGGCCTTCGATCCGCCGCCGCCGAGCGCGCTCGTCGAGGTGCCCGAGGATCTCGATCGCATCTGCTCCGATCTCCTGCGAATCGAGCCGAAAGATCGCCCCTCCGAGCGCGACATCCTCCGCCGGTTGCACGCCGAGGACCCGCCGTCGCTCCCCGATTTTCACGGCCACGGTCCCCACTTCGTCGGCCGCCGCACCGAGCTCGACGAGCTCAAGAAGGCCTTCGCGACGAGCCGCCGCGAGCGTGGAGTAACCGTGTTACTCCACGGCGAGTCGGGCGTGGGCAAGAGCGCCCTGGTGCGGCGGTTCGCGTCGAGCGCCGTCAAGGCCGACCGGATGACGGTGGTGCTCTCGGGCCGCTGCTACGAGCGCGAGAGCGTGCCGTACAAGGCCGTCGACGGCGTGATCGACTCGCTCAGCCGCTACCTCACCTCGCTCGCCGAGGTCGACGTGAAGCCGCTGCTCCCGCGGCAGCGCGGCCTGCTCGGGCAGGTGTTCCCGGTGCTCCGCAAGGTGGAGGCGATCGCCGAGGCGCCGCGCCCGCTCGCGGGCTCTCTCGATCCGCAGGTGCTGCGCGCGCGACTGTTCTACGCGCTCCGCGATCTGCTGACGCGCCTCGCCGACAACGGGCCGCTGGTGCTGGTGATCGACGATCTCCAGTGGGCCGACGCCGACAGCCTCGCGCTCCTCGCCGACATCATGCGGCCGCCGGGCGAGCCCAGGCTGCTCTTGATCGCGACGATGCGCGCGGCGATGAAGAGCGAGCTCCGCCGCCTCGAAGAGGATCACACCGAGTCGACCGTGCAGGGGATCGAGCAGGTGATCGGGCTCTTCGGCGGCGACGTGCGCGCGCTCGGCGTCGGCAGCCTCCCGCGCGAGGACGCGCGCGCCCTCGTCGACGCGCTGCTGCGCGACGCGGGCGCGGGCTCCGAGGTCAGCGCCGGCGCCCTCGCCGAGGAGGCCGGAGGCCACCCGCTCTTCATCGACGAGCTGGTGCG
The DNA here is from genome assembly GCA_025362495.1 of Byssovorax sp. Classification (GTDB taxonomy): domain Bacteria; phylum Myxococcota_A; class Polyangia; order Polyangiales; family Polyangiaceae; genus JANYGI01. The sequence goes on from JANYGI010000002.1 coordinate 12,057, forward strand.
TCAGCGCATCTTGCTCGGCGACAAGGCCGGTCCATTGCGCCTCGACGACGCGCTGCGCACGCGGATTGATCGCCTCGAAGAAGGCCCGCGCCGGCTCCTCGAGCTCGTCGCCGTCGCCGGCGCGCCGATCGTGCAGGAGACGGCGGCCCTCGCCGCCAAGGTCGAGTTCAACGAGCTGGTGCGCGAGGCGTCGCTGCTCCGCGCGCAGAACCTCGTGCGCACCGGCGGCGTGCGCCGCACCGACGCGGTCGAGCCGTACCACGATCGCGTGCGCGAGGCGGTGCTGCTCGGCCTCGATCCAGCGTCGCAGCGCGCGTGGCATGGTCGCCTCGCGCGCGCCCTCGAGGCCGCCGAGCACGCCGACGCCGAGGCCCTCGCCGTGCACTGGCGCGGCGCGGGCGAGGCGCAAAAAGCAGCCTCGTACGCGCTCCACGCGGCCGAGAGCGCGGCCGCGGCGTTCGCCTTCGATCGCGCGGCGCGGCTCTACCAGCTCGCGCTCGACCTCCACCCGATAGCCGGGCCCGAGGGCAGCGCGCTCCGCGAAAAACTGGGCGACGCGCTCGCCAACGCCGGCCGCGGCGCGCAGGCCGCCGACGCCTACCTCGCCGCCGCCGAGCAGCGCACGCAGGGCGCCGCGCTCGATCTCCGCCGCAAGGCCGCCGAGCAGCTCCTCCGCTCCGGCCACATCGACGAGGCCATGGCCGCGCTCCGCACGGTGCTCACCGCGATCGGCATGGATCTGCCCGAATCGTCGAAGCGCGCGCTGGCCTCGCTGCTCTTTCGTCGCACCCAGATTCGCCTCCGCGGCCTCGGCTTCAAGGAGCGCGCCGAGCGCGAGATCGCCCCCGAAGATCTGATCCGCATCGACACGTGCTGGGCCGTCTCCACCGGCCTCGGGCTCGTCGACAACATCATCGGATCGTACTTCCAGACCCGCGGTCTTCTCCTCGCGCTCGACGCCGGCGAGCCGCACCGCATCGCCCGCGCCATCGCCATGGAAGCGAGCTACTCGTCGGCCTCGGGCGGCGCCGCCCGCGAGCGCACCGCCGAGCTCCTGCGCACCACGCAGGCCCTCGCGCGGCGCCTCGACGATCCCTACTCGCTCGCGTGGGCCGCCGCGGCCGAGGGCATCACCGCGGCGCTCGAGGGCCGCTGGAAGGTCGGCCACGACGCCGCCGAGCGCGCCGAGGCCATCTTCCGCGAGCGCTGCACCGGCGCGTCCTGGGAGATCGCCTCGATGCGCTGGATCTCGCTCTGGTCGCTCAGCTACCTGGGCAACCTCGGCGAGCTCTCGCGCCGCATCCCCGAGCGGCTGCGCGAGGCCAAAGATCGCGGCGATCTCTACGCCTCGCTCTGCCACTCCATCGGCCTCGCCAACCTCGTCTGGCTCGCGGCCGACGATCCGAGCCACGCCCGCGAGCGCAACCGAGAGGCCCTCCGCGCCTGGTCGCAGCGCAAATTCCACGTCGAGCACTGGTGGGCGATGCTCTCCGAGCGGCAGATCGATCTCTATCAAGGCAACGGCGAAGCAGCCTTTCAGGGCGTGGAGGAGCAGTGGCCCGCGCTCTCCGGCTCACTGCTCCTGATGGTGCAGCTCACCAAGCTCGAGGCCACGCACCTCCGCGCGCGCGCGGCGCTGATGCTCGCCGTGCAGCGCCCCGCGCAGCGCAAGGCCATGGTCAAATCCGCGCTGGCCGACGCCGCGAAGATGGAGAAGGAAGAGATGCCCTGGTCCAACCCGCTGGTGGCCCTCCTCCGGGCGGGAGCAGCGATGATCGAAGGCGACCGCGCTCAGGCCCTCTCGCTGCTCCAGCGCGCGATAACGGGGCTCGACGACGCCAGCATGGCGCTGTACGCCGCAGCGGCGCGTTATCGTCGGGGCCGCCTCCTCGGCGGAGAAGAGGGCGACAGGCTCGCCGCGTCGGCCGATCAATGGCTGGCGAACCAGGGAGTCGTCAATCGCCTCCGGATGGTTGGAATGCTGGCTCCGGGCTTCCCCGAGGGGTGATAGCCTCGGCGGTCATGCGATCGCCTTCTTCCCGACACGGTTTCGTCACGATGGGCCTCGGTCTCGCCGCGATCCTCGCCGACTGCGGCGGCGAGACCGGCGCGACGACGGGCACGCCGGATGCGGGCCCCACGTTCCACTACGCGCACGACGACACCCTTCGCCTCAACCACGTTCAGGTGAAGGGCACGCACAACAGCTATCACGTCGCCCAGCCCGACGCGATCAAGCCCCTCGCGTACACGCATGTCCCCCTCGACCAGCAGCTCCGCTCGCAGGGAGTGCGGCAGATCGAGCTCGACACCCACTACAACTACGTCAAAGACTCCTACGAGGTCTTCCACCTCGGCACGCTCGACGAAGGCACCACCTGCCGCCTCTTCACCGAGTGCCTGAAGGTGGTCAAGGCCTGGTCCGACGAGAACCCGGCTCACATGCCGATCTTCATCCAGATCGAGCCCAAGGACGATCCGCTGGAGGGCGAGGCCGAGAAGCTGTTTGGCCGCCTCGAGGGCGACGTGCTCTCCGTCTTCCCGCGCGAGCGGGTGATCACGCCCGACAGCGTGCGTGGCAAAGCCGCGAGCGTGCGTGAAGGCCTGGCCGCGAACGGCTGGCCCACGCTGGGCGAGGTGCGCGGCAAGATCGTCTTCTTCGTCGACAATTCATCTGGCTTTCGCCAGTACTACACCCACGGCAACAAGGACCTCGACGGCCGCCTGATGTTCATCGACGGCGAGCTCGACTCCCCCTGGTCGGGCGTGATCCTCGCCAACACGCCCGACACCGACGCGATGAAGATCGCCGCCGCGCTGAAGGAAAACCTCATCGTCCGCACCCGCGCCGACGGCGACAACGAGGAGCCTTTCGCGGGCGACACCGCCCATCGCGACGAGGCCATCGCCGGCGGGGCCAACCTGGTGAGCACCGATTACCCGGTGGGCGTGAAGGGGGTGCCGGCGACGGGGCCGGAGTACGTGGTCGAGATCCCCGGAGGGACGCCGGCGCGCTGCAACCCGGTGACGGCACCGGAGGAGTGCACCGCGAAGGACATCGAAGATCCCCAGTTCATCAAGTGAACGGCTCGCGAGGGTCGATCCGGCAGCCCGCGCCGCCGCGAGAAGCGCCTGATACTACAGCCGCAGAAGGGTCCTCGTAGCTGGTGCGGATCGAAGGGGATCACGAGCAGAGAGGGAAAAAATTCACAGGGAGACGAGGAGGTTGGGAGGTCAGAGGCAGATTTTTGATCACTCCTGCTCTTCTTTTTCTCCGGCCTCCCTGTCTCCTCGCCTCCCTGTGAACCGAACCGATCTCGCGCCGGTCTGGTCGCTCGCCGGGAGCCGGGCCTGCGGCGAAGTACGGGTGCAGTATTATCCCGGCGGATAAAATCTAGCGCGACGGCTAGCCCGGACTTCGCGCCTCCCCGGGGATCCCGCGGGAATCCACGCCATTCTCGGCCGGGACGCGCTGGCCCTCGCCTTGTTGCAATGGTCGAGAGCGCTGCCCGTGGGACTCCGGCGCGACTTCCGAACCCAGCTTTTGTGCTGTTCTAGCCCGTCGCGCTTCTTCTCCCCGGGCAGCTCCCTTTACCATGAGCACTCGAAGCCTCTCCCGCGCCAGCGACCGGGTCGCGCGCGAAGATCTCTTGCTCTTCGTCAACGCCTGCTTCGCCTGCACCGGTCAGCGCGAGTTCTACGGCGACGGTCGGGGCCAGAAGGTCTCGCTCGATTTCCTCCACGGCTACATCGCGGGAAACTACCGCGACCTCTATGCGCAGGTGCTCGCGCTCGGCGTGAACCACCTGAACCAGGCGCTGATCGTGCGCAACCTCCTCGCGAGCGGCCGCGAGGTGCGCGAGGCGAGCCGCGCGCGCGAGAACGCGCTGCTGACGCGCACGCTGCACACCCTGCCTTCGCACCGGGCCATGCACCTGCTCGAAGATCTCGCGAAGCACGGAGTCAACAACCGCCGCGCGCGGGCCCTCACGAAGAGCTTCCTCGGACGCGCCGAGGAGCGCGATTTCCTCGCGGTGAAGTACCGTCGCTCGTTCCGGCGCGCCGCCATGCACGCGCACGCACCGTTCATCGGCGAGCTTCAACCCTTCTTTCTCCGCGGATGGAAGGAGCGGCGCTTCGTGACCCCGCTGTTCGAGTCGTTCCGTCAGGCCCACTACTCCGATCGAGCGCTCTACGAGCTGCCGTATTCCATCGCCGAAGGCCTCGCGCAGAAGCGCGGCGTGCGTCGTGACGTGTTCCTCGAGCGCATCACTCCCCGGCTCACCGCCCACGAGCGCGCGCGGCTCGTCTCCACGCGTGCGGCGGCCGGCCTCGCGACCGACGTCGACTGGTCGCGGCAATCGCTCGTGCGCATCGCGAGCTACCTGCTCTCGCTCCCCGAGGCCGAGCGGGCCGCGCGCGAAGAGGAGCTTTCGCGCGCGTTCACCCTCTCGGTCCGGCGAGCAGCGCGCCGCACCGAGGCCTCGTATGGCCGCGTGGTGTGCGTGCTCGATCGGAGCTATTCGAGCCAGGGAAGCCGCGAAAAGCGCCATCGTCCGCTCGCGGCGGCGCTCGCGGTCTCGCGCTTCTTCCGCGCCACGGCGAGCTCGTACACTGCTCTCTGGACCTCGTCCACCGCCGCCAAAGGGCTCTCCGAGCGCGAGGAGCTGCACGTCTTGCCGCGCGGAGCGACCGACCTCGCCACGCCCATCCTCGCGGCGCTTCGCCTTCGTCCCGACCTGCTCGTGGTGGTATCCGACGGCTACGACAACGATCCTGGAGGTCTCGCCGGGCAGGTGCTGGAGGCCGGCGCACGCCTCGTTCCCGGGTGCTTCATGCTGCACTTGAACCCGGTTCACGACAGCGAGATCTACGCCCCGAAGTCGCTCACGCCGGCCGTACCCACGCTCGGTCTGCGCGACGCCGAGGACGTGCCCACCCTCGTTGCACTGGCACGCTTCGCGACGACCGCCGGGTCGATGACCGATCTGGAGCGCGACCTCGACGTCCGGGTGCGCGCCTTCCTGCGAGATGCCTCATGACCACGCTCGATTGTTCGAAGAACCTCGCGCTTCGTGGCCTTCGCCTGGGCGCGCCGCAGACCATGGGCGCGTTCCGCATCGTTCCTGTGCTCCGCGACGACGCCCCCGGCGATCTCCGCATCAACAAGCAAGTGTACGGCGGGTACGGCGTGGTGCGGCTCGATGGCGAGGCGCGCTCACCCGGCCTCACGTACCACTCGTACATCCCGCACGGGCTCGTCGTCTCGCACACGGACGACGGCGCGGCGGCGACGCTCGGCGCGCGCCTCGGACACGACAAGGGTCGTACGATCACGCTTCATCACCGCATGGCGAAGGCGCTCCCCGGCGACGAGGGCGCCAAGCGCTTTCGCCTGCTCCCGCTCCACCTCGCGATGGAGGGCTTCCTCGCCCTTCATTTCCGCGGTCCCGACGTGCTCTGGAGCGAGTACTCGAAGCAGGCGGAGCGCCGCGGGCTCGATCCGCGCTGCGAGACGTCGCGGCGCGGAGCATGGATATCCGGCTTCGAAGAGGCGCTGCGCATCTTCGAGATCCACGACGATCAGGTGGGCGTGCTGGTGTTCGTGGCCGAGGCGCTCGCGACGGTGTTCGTGGTGTCGCACCCGGCCGACTACCGCGCACTCCACCTCTCGCTCCTGGAAGACTTCTTCGGCGAGCTGATTTCCACCTACGCGCTGCTCTATCCCGAGACGCTGCGCGTGGAGAGCCACCTCGACGCGTCGTCGATGATCGATCTCGATCACCTCGCCCAGGAGGTCGCCCGGGTGCGGAGCGACTGGAACGAGCACACCGAGCTTCTGACCCGAGGGCTCTTCACGCGCCCCGTCCGCGAAGAGCGGGTGCGGACGGCAGGACGCTTCGTCTTGCAGCGCTTTTACCCGGATTTTCACCCCGACGAGGAGTGTCACATCGGCGAGCGCATCGTGCGTGACGACGGCACGGTCGAGTACCTGAAGACCTTCCGACTCTCGGGAGCGCAGGTGCGGCGCGCCCATCTGCTCTCGAAGCTCGCCGAGGCCGGCTGGGATCTCGCCCGCGCCGCGGCCGCCCTCGCGACCACGAAGAGCGATCTCGTGAAGCGCCTCGTCAACGCGGGCTTCGGTTACCTGCTGAAGCCGCACATCCTTCGCGGCGCCGACAGCGCCTGAGCCGGGATCGTCAGCTCAGCATCTCGCCGTCTTCGCCTTCGTCCCCCTCGAACTCCGTCGCTGGCGTGGGTGTCAGCGCGAGCGCTTCGGCCACGTTCACTGCACCCTCCACCGCTGGATAGGGGAACCCCGGGATCGGCTTGGTCGGCACGATCTCGTGGAATTTGCGCAGATCGAGGATCACGTTCCCCTCCTCGTCCTCCGACAGGACGTCGGCGAGGCGCGCTCCCCACACGATTGACGTCTCGTTGTACCGGCTCTGCGCGTGGACGGGCTGATACGAGGTGTCGTCGAGGCCCATGACCGAGATCTGGAGCTCGACCTCGCCCTTGCGGATCGACTCCGGGGTTTGCCCGTACAGCGGGCTCTTGGGGGTGATCGGGTGCATCACCGTCACGCTGCGCGTCAGCGCCGGTGAGCGCTCGCGCGAGAGGACGAGATCGTGCATTCGATAGAACGTCGTCCCCTCCTTCGTGAGCTCGGTCCTCATCAGGACGACGCGGATGTGGGCGTCGATGATCTGGTTGCTCCGCTCGTTGCCGACGCGGAACATCAGCGTGGGGATGCCCTCCATGGGGCTTATCACCGCGGTCTGACAGAAGACGAGGCGCGCGGTCGGGTGCGAGAACTTGGCGAAGACGAGGCCGGTGACCACGGCCGTGATCAAGAGCCCGGAGACGGACTCGAGGATCACGAGGCCGTTGGCGACAGGACCCTTCGGGTACATGGCGCCGTAGCCGATGGTGCCCATGGTCTGGATGCTGAAGTAGTAAGCGTCGATGAACGAGCCGTGAGCCGCGTTGACGACGCCGTCCGAGAGCATGTACGCGAGGGCGAAGAGCGCGTTGAGGCCCAGGTAGAAGGCGACGATCAGCGCGATCGCCGCCCGCCAGGTGATGCGGAGGAAGGCGTGGTAAGCGTCGCGGAAATAGAGGTGCTGGGCCCCGATGACGGTGACCGAGTAGCTCTTGATCGGGGGACGAGGCGTCGGCTTCATCGCTTCTCCTGCTGCGGGCGGAGCACCAGCGTGGCGCGGGCCCGGCGGCGGATGGCCTCCGGGGACCAGGCGATCGGCACGCCCTCGCCGGTGCGCCAGGGGGTGATCAGATCGTCGTAGTGAGGCGAGAGCGGGTTACCGGACTGGCCACCTGCCGTCGAGGCGCGGAACGACTCCCAGTCACCGACCTCGAGCGCGAGGCGCATGCTGGCGATGCCGATGGGGTTGCCGGTCGGATCGAGCCAGCTCGTCGAGGCCTGGGGGATGGTGGCCGAGTCGCCGCCGAAGGGGAACGGCCCGCGGTTGAAGACGCCGCCGAGCCCCGGGACGTCGCCGGCGAAGTGCTTGAGCGTGAGCGGGCGGACGCGGCCCCAGGCCCAGCCGTCAGCCGTTTTCCCGTGCTTCTTGCGCAGACTGCCAATCGCTCCAGCGAGCGCGGACTCCATCTCGTCGGGCCAGGCGCGAGGGAGGAAGCCTTCCGGCTGATCGCGCAAAAGAGTGACCACGTGGGAGACGCGCCGGAGGGCGAGCAGGCAGTGCGGGAGGACGACGTTGGTGCCTTTGCCCATCGCCCACTCGGCGCTGCGCGGCGCCTTGTGCTCGGCCACGCGCCGGATCATCCCGGCGAGGAAGAGCTCGAACACCGACGCTGCGGCCGAGCCCGCGTGGACCTCGCCGTCGAAGGTCCGGAGCAGATCGAGCGCGGCCCGCGCCGCCTCGCCGCGCGCGGGGACGGCGAGGACCACCTCGCGCAGCTCGCGCCAGGGGATCGAGAGCTGATCGAGGTGCAGCGCCTGGGTCCGGGCCACGTCCCAGTCGCGCCGCGCCGCGAGCGACTCGACGATGCGGGCCTGGCGATACCCATCGAGCCAGTCGACGCCGAGGAACGGAGCATCCCCGTCGAGCACCGGTTGATTGTTGGCCGTGGCGAGGAACCCCTCCTCCGGATCGACGCTCCAGGGCATCTGATCGAAGGGCACCGTCGCGTCCTCCCAGCCCACCTCGGGATCCCACCCGGCGAGCGGCAACGTGCCAGACCCCTTCTTGCGGATCGGGGCCTCGCCGACCAGCGTCCAGCCGATCTTCCCGGTGACGTCGGCGTAAACGTAGCTCGTCGACATGCAGGGAGCGCTGCTGTAGAGCGCGCGGAACTCGTCGAAGCTCTTCACCTTGTTGAAGGCGAAGAAGCCGCGCATCGGGCGCGCCGCCATCCACGTCGCGCGCATGGATATCGCGCCGACCTCGCCGTGGAACGCCGGACCGACGATGGGGCCGCGGGCGGTGATCACCACGTCTTCAATCACGTCAGGGCCGCCCTTGACCCGGATCACCTCGCGGCGCACCTCGCACGGGACGAAGCTATCGCCCTCGCGGACGCTGCGGCCGTCGGGGCCCATCTCTTCCAGGAAGAGATCGGTGTTATCGTGATGACCGGCGGTGATCCCCCAGGCGCTGAACCCATTGTGGCCCGCCGAGAACGACGGCTGCGACACGTAGGAAGCGCCGCAGATCGACCAGCCCGGCGTGCGAATGTGGGCGAGATACCAGGAGACCGGGAGCGCAGGTGGTAAATGCGGATCGTTCGACAGGATCGCTCGCCCGCTCGCGCTGCGCGACGGCCCGACCACCCAGGCATTGGAGCCGCCGCCTGTCCCCGCAAACGATTGATAGGCAGTCAGGTCACCGGCGAGCCGATCGAGCGCGGCGCCGGCCAGCGTCGATGACGGCGACACGACCGGATGCCAGGCCGCGTAGGTGGGATCGACGGCGCGGAGCGCCTCGGCCCCGTCGGCGCGGAGGATGCGCAGGCGCGCGAGCTCGATATCCCAGTTCGAGGCGAGCGCGAAGGCCAGGAACGCCAGCACCGCGAGGACGTCGGCCGGCTCGAGGGGCGTCGGCTCGATCCCGAGCACGGTGAGCTCGTGCGCGCGGCCCTCGCCGCCGAGGCGCGCTCCATCGGTGGCGCCGCGCGCATAGGCCTCGATTTGCAGGCGAACGTCGGCGTCGAGGAGCGGGAGCTGCCCCTCGGCGATGCGGCGGAATCCGATGCGGCGCGACAATCGATCCATCGGCAGAGCGTCTTTGCCGGCGATCTCGGCGAGGCGCCCGCGGCCGGCGCGGATCAACGTCTCGATCTGGAAGGCGCGGTCTTGCCCCTGGCAGAAGCCGAGGCCGTACCAGGCGTCCTCGTCGTTGTCGGCCTCGATGTACGGGATCCCGTGCTCGTCGCGACGGATGGTGACGGGCGAACGCAGCGATTCGACCGCGATCGTACCGGCGGTGCGGGCGCGCCGCTCGCCGAGGACGAGTCGAAATAACGATTGCAGGGGGCGCACAGGGCGGGAGTATCAGGTCCCGCCCCGTGCAATTCAAGCCTTCCGTTGCGCGGCCTAGTTCCCGTCCGCGACCACCGGAGAGATCCAGAAAATATCGCCGTTTACGTCGTTGCCCACGAAGAGACGACCGTCGGCCGACATCGCCACGGCGGCCGGGCGGCCGTGGGCGTGGATCCCGTCGTCCCAGCCCGTGGCGAAGTCCTTCATCGAGTCGGTCGGGTGCCCCATCAGATCGGTCGCGGGCACGGCGAGGCCGGTCGCGGGATCGGTGGCGATGGCGACCATGCGAGCGCCCTTCCAGGAGCCGAATTCGCCGTGGAGCGGTAGAAACACGTTCTCGGTCCACGGGGCGGGCCAGGCGCCGAGATCGAACTCGATGTTGAACGGGGTGTCGCCGATGATGAACGAGCCGGACTCGCTCGCGACCTTGGAGCAATCCGGCGTGGGGATGACGTCGGTGTACGGGAGATCCTTCGAGGCGCAGCACGGATAGCCGATGTCGTCGTCGGCGTGGATCGGCACAAGCTTCTCGCGCCCGCCCTGCAGATCGGAGTAGTCCTTGGCGAGCTCGCTGGCGAAGCAGTTGTTGTGGCCGCGCTGGCAGCGGACCGAGATGGGGTTGCGATAGCCCCTCGAGATCAGCTTGCCGTTGGGGCTGCCGTCGATGGCGAGGATGCCGCCGCGGAAGGGGTGAGTCGGATCGCAGACCTCGCCCTGGTCGCCGCCGTTGCTCACGTAGATGGTGCCGTCGTCGGCCGCGTCGAGCGTCTTCGGCCAGTGGAGCGCCGAGGTGAAGACCGTGATGTCGACGACGACGTCCCCGGGCTTGAAGCCCTGACGCTCGCCCGGCTTGTAGGGGAGCCGGCGGATGCGCGTACCATCCTGGTAATAGAAGAAGTCGCCGTTGAAGAGCAGGCCTTGCGTGGCCGGGAGCTGGCCGAGGAACAGCGGTGTCCCGTCGGCGAGGCCGTCTTGATTGTCGTCGGCGAGCACGGCAATGCCGGCGAGGCCATTGGGCCCACCGCCGGTCGTCGACTGCACCGGTGAGGCGACGAAGAGCTCGCCCCCCGGGGCGAAGCGGAGCTGACGCGTGTTGGGCACGTTGCCGAAGTAGTGAACGCAGAACCCCGCCGGCACCGTCAACCAGGTGAGATCGGGCTGCCCTGCTCCGCCGGGGATGACGTGCTTGCCAGTCGCGTCGGTGACGACGGCGCCGGCGAGCTTGCAGAAGGTGCTGCTCGGCGGCGTGACGTCGGGCTTCACGAAGGCGTCGGGCTTGGCGTCGTGGCCGCCGTCGACCGGATCACCGGAGCTGCCGCCGGTGCTCGCCGAGGTCACGTCGGAGGGGCAGCCTGCGAGGACGGCGCCGGCCGCGAGCGTCATCGCTCCGGGGACGACGAACAGCGCGCGACGACCATGCTTCTGGAGCCAAGACAAGAAGGTCATTTGTTACTCGAGCCTCGCGAAATCAGGGGTATCGGGGCGACCGGGATGAGCGCGGCGGCCAGCGTATTGCGATTACAAGACGAGGCGGGGTTGTCAAGACGAACGGTGCGCGCAGAAGGCGCGGCGGCGCGTGATCGCCGGGCTCAGCCGCCCAGCAACGAGGCGCCCGGCGCGGGAAGCAGACCCCGGTAGGTGTCGCGGCGAACGCCCGCGAGCCAGGGGTGCCGCGACGCTTCGAACACCTCGAACGAGGTGGCCTCGCCGTCGAGCGTGAGCACGCCGGCCGAGGCCTCGCGCAGCTCGCCGCGACGGCCGAACTCGAGGTGATCGAGCCCGACGAGGAGGCCGCCGCCCGGCCCTTCGGTGGGGCCGAGGGCGACGTGATGATGCCCGAAGAGGTGCGCGCGCGGCGCCAGACGACGTGAGAGCGCGGCGAGCGCGGGCGAGCCGCCGGGGAGATCGGGGTGGTCGGGCCCAGCGTGGGTGAGCAGGATGTCGATCGGCGCCTCGCCGGAGAAGGCCAGTGCAGCGTCTTCGAGCGAGAAACACCGGGGATCGGGCGCGCCGTGCGAGCCGGCGTGGGCCACCGCGTGACGCGACTTCTTGCTTTGCTTGGCCACCTCGTCGCGGGGGGAAATACCGCCGAAGCCGGCGATCCGGATCACCCGCCCTCCCCGCTCGAGCTCGAAGACGGCGCCGTCAGGCACGTACCAGAGGCGATTCCAGGGGTCGACGGCCTCGGGCTCGGGGAACTGACCGAGGTAATCGAAGTCTTCGTGGTTGCCTCGAATGAAGACGGTGACTGGCACGCCGGGCCCACCGAGGTAGCGCTCGCCTTCTTCCGTCGCGACACAGTAGCTGGCGAACCCGAGCTCGTCGGGATCGCTCCGGGCCATGCGCGCCGTGGCGTCGTCGAGGCGCGCCGGATCGGGGAAAGCGCCCATGTCGCCGACCTGGAGGATGCCCGCGAGGCGCCGGCCGCTCTGCTGCTCCCAGAGGCGAGCCATGGTGATCATCAGGGCGATGCGACCATGGATGTCGCCGAAGACCGCAAAATGAAGCCTCGGCAAGCCTTCACCCGCCCACGATGGCGAGCACGTAGAGCGCCAGCGTCGTGAGGAGGCCGAGCCCCCAGATCGCCGATCGCACCGAGGGTTTGTCGCCGAGATAGAGCCCCAGATACACTGTCCTGAGGGCGACGAACGCGAGGCACAGCGCCGCGGTGCGGCCGATGTCGACGTGCCGGAGCTCGCACGCGAGCACGGCGGGGGCGAAGAGGGTCAGGGCCTCGAAGGCGTTCTGGTGAGCTCCCTGGGCGCGCTGCCCGAGGTCGCCCAGGCGGGCGTACTGGGCGCGTGGAGTGGCGTTGTCGTAGCCCTCGGGCTGCTTCGCCTGCTCGCGCGCGACGACCATGCGGGGCGCGTAGATGAGGACGACGGCGAGGAGCAAGGAGACGTAGGGGATGGCGTTCATTGGGCGGCCTTGCTTACCACGGATCAGCGCCCCGCGAGGCGGGTCGCCATCAGCCGCGCCAGGCCGTAGATCGACTCCTGCGGGTTCACCCCGAGGCTCGTCGGGAACACCGACCCATCAATCACATGAAGATTCTTGAGGACATGGTGGCGCAGATCCTCCGACCGCACGATCGCGCTCTTCGGATCGTCGCCCATGCGGCAACCGCCCATCTGATGCGCGGTGAACACGCCGACGCGGCACGGCTCCCACGGGGCTGCGTCGAGCCGATCGAGGTCCTTGTCGCTCGTCGCGGTGACGGGCGGATCGTGCAGAGTCGTCACCTCTTTTGCGCCGCTGGCGAAGTTGATCTCCGCCAGTCGCCGCTGCGCCGTGCGGAACGCCTCCCAGAGCCGCGGGGGGATGGGATATTCGAGGAGCGGCGCGCCCGAAGGCCGGACCTTCACCGTGCCTCCGGGGACGTCGTCGTGGAAGCCGTCGATGGCCAGAGCGATGTGCACGGTGCGCCGCGACGAAGTCTCCATCAGGCGGCGGTGCGACGCGCCGAAGCCGGGCATGGCCGTCGCGGAGAGCACCGGATAGCCCGGCGCCGCCTCCATGAAGAAGCCCACGTCGTCGCCGCGGTGGGCGAAGGCGTGGCTCGCGGCCGTCTGCGGGGCCCCGTAGAAGGCCTCGATCGGCTCGTCGTAGAGGCCGGTGACACCGATGGTGGGGTGGAGGAACGTTCGAGTCCCCACGAGGCCATTGTCGTTCAGGCCCGAACGAAGCAGCACCGCGGGGCTGTTGATCGCGCCGCCGGAGAGGATGAAGCGCCTGGCCTTGATCGTCGCGCGCTTGCCGGTGACGCCATAGCCCGAGGCGTCGAGGAGCGTGCATTGCGCCGACGTGATCTCGCCGGCAGAAGACTCCAGGCGATCGACGCGGCAGCGGAAGAGCAGCCGCGCGCCGGCGTCGATGGCGTCCGGCACCAGCGTCACCAGCATGGAGCGCTTGGCGTTGATCGGGCAGCCGGTGCCGCAGTAGCCCGTCTGCATGCACTGGTAGACGTTACGGCGCGTCGGCGCCACGGCAAACCCTTTCGATTTGCAGCCCTCGTAGAGCTTCTTGTTGTTGCGGTTCATCGCCGACTCGTCGACCTGGTGAACCGATAACCGGGCCTCGATCGCCTCGTAGTGCGGGACGAGATCGGCGTGATGAAAGCCGCCGACAGCGTGCTTCGTGGCCCAGTGCGCCACCACGTCTTCCGGCGTGCGGAAGCTCGTGGTCCAGTTGACGACCGTGGTCCCGCCGACGGCTCGTCCCTGGAGGACCGATATCGCGAGATCGGCGGTCGCCCGCTGCATGCTCTCCTGGTAGAGCTTCGGGACGGTGTGCGCCTCGTGCATGTCGAAGTCGGCCGTGCTGAAATAGCCGCCCTCCTCGACGAGGATCACGCTCACGCCTGCCGCCGCGAGCACCGACGCGACCACGGCGCCGCCCGCGCCGCTGCCGATCACGCACACCTCGGCCGAGAGATCGAGATCCGCAGAGGCGGCGGAGCCGTCGATCACCCCCGCGCTGGCGCGCACCACGCTGAGCTTAGTCACGGCGCACCTGCCTGATCCTGCGCCGCGATCCACCCGGGCGTGCCCGCCTTCGAGTCGTCGTGGGAGAAGCCTTTGACGTCGGGAGGGCCCTTGTAATGGATGCCTGGCCAGGCGCTCTCATCGCCATAGTAGGCGACGAAGCAGAGCCGCCGGAGCGCGTGATAGCCGCTGCGCCGCACGACGAGCCGGCTGTCGCGCCAGGACTCGAGGGCGCGATCTTGCGCCGCGGCGTCGAGGCGGGTGAACGGGGTGACGCGCCCGTCGAGGAGCAGGCCAGGGAGCGCGTTCTCGAAGAGCCCGACGAGCCCCGCCAGATCGTGCTGTGACTCCGCGGGGAGGCGCGAGAGCGATTCGTCGATGCGCTCCGCGAGCACCCCCGGATCAGCGTCGGGTGAGGAGATCACGCGGGCCGCGACGGCGGCGATCACCTGGAATCCCCGGTCGTCGAGCACGCGGAGCGGCCGTGTGGGCGAGGCCACGCGCCGCGTCGGGTAGAGCGAGAGGCCACCTCCGCCCAAGAGGAGCACCGCTCCCCCGAAGAGCCCTCTCTGCAGGAAGCTGCGACGATTCATCCGCGCATCCTAGCGCTGATCGCGCCAGGGACACGCGGAGATCGCCGGCGATGTTCAGCTCGGAGCGTTCATGTAGGCCTTGAGCGTCTTGCAGAGGTCGTGGGTGCGGCGCTGCTCGGGCGCGAGCTCGACGTCGATCAGCCTGCGCGTCCCGGCGTCGAAGCCGGCCATGTCGCCGTCGTAGAGGGCGACTCCGCGATCCTCGCCCTCTTCGAGCGCGGCGATCGCCGCGCGATCACCGAGGAGATCCGCGCCCGCCTGGAAGACCTTGGCGAAGGTACCCCAGACTCCCGAGCTCGTCGGAGCCTCGCCGCCGAGGGCGATGATCTTCTCGCGAAGCTGCGGTATACGCTTTTCGTGGCTGACCAGGATCTCCTGGAGCGTGCGGTGCAGGCCGACGTGATTGACGCTCTTCAGCGCCAGCTCGTAGGTCTCGACGGCCGACATCTCGCCGCGGACGAGCTCCTGGAGCTTTGTGACGTTCGAGCTCTGGATCTCGGTCTTGGTCTTGGTGGTCGTGATGGATTGCATGGCGATCGTCTCCTGATGAACGGGTTCACCGCCCCACGCAAAGCGGACCGGCGTTCGAGAGCTCCGAGGGAGAGCAGCATTCTCGCGCTGCCCCGCCCCGTACGAGCATCTCGACATCTCGACGTCACGTATTGCATCGCATGTGCCATGACGGCGGCGCCCCGGATATCCGGCTGAGGATGCGGAATCACGCGCGATCAGTCGGTGATCTCGCCCCGGGACAGCGCGGTCTCCCGCGCGCCGGCGCCCCGATGGGGCGTCCTGGCAGGCGCGTGGTGATCCATGGACGCTCCGAGATAGTGTGTCGACGCCGCCAGGGTGTCGCCAGGCCTACTGAGCCATGATACCGAAGGGCATCTTCTGCGGGTTGGCGGGCGACCCGCCCTTGTCTGAGTCGACGTAGATGACGCGCCCGGTCTGCGATTGGCCGTCGTACTTCAGATCGAAATACACCGGCTCCTTGTCGACGATGAACTCGAAGCCGTCGAGATCGTTGGTGGAGGTGGCCGTGAAGGCGATGTGCTCGCCGCCGCCCATGGCGCCGTCCGTCGGGGAGACCACGTCTTCCATTTCGAGCCCACACATGAGGTTCGTGCAGCCGCGGGCGACCATCGTGAATTTGCCCGTCGTCCAGACCGAGCCCGTGAACGCGACCGCGGGGTTGCCCGGGGTGGTGTTGCCCGTCCAGATGAGCTGAAAGGTGCCCTGTCCGTCGGTCGAGATACCGTATCCAGCCTGCACCCCGGGCATGATCGGCGTCATCACGTCGGGCGTCTCGTGGTACACGGGCGCGTCGACAGGCACCGGAGGGCCGGTCATGGCGAGGCCAGTCCCCGTGCTGCCGCCGCCCGCGCTCGTGCCCATACCGGTGCTCGTCGACGCGGCGCCGCCGCTGCCGCTACCGCCCGCTCCCGTGCCGGTCGACGTGGCGCCCGTGGACGCCGACGTGGCGGCGGTGGAGCCGTCACCGCCGCACCCCGCCACGAAGGCCAGGACGAACGAGCACGGGAGCGACCAGCGAGCGTGCTTCAGCATGAATGTCGATTGCATGAGATCTCCTCGGACCAGGGCGCCATGAAAATGGCTCATTTCAGGTTCATCTTGCGGCGAAAGGCGCGCAAGGCCATCTTCGTCTGGTGCTGCTGCGCCACCGACTGGCCCGGGCCGCGCCCGAGGAAATAGTCGCGCTGCCACCCGGCCTTCACGGCCTCTTCTTCACCGGCGTTGAGATCACCGATGAACTTGTCGCGGCCGGCGCGCCACTCGCGGTACTCGGCCGCGAGATCGGGATCCTCGTCGAGATCCTGGAGCGTGGGCTCGAGCTTCTCGAGGGCGTGGCGGCGCTCGGGGACGAGCATGCACACCGGCTCGCCGGCCTCGAAGCGAATGCGGTGGTTCGGCCTCGTTATCTTCCAGTTCATCGTGAAGGGGGAGATGGCCCAGTCGGCCTCGATCATCCCTTCGAGCGGGGAGATACCGTCCTTGAAGAGGTTGGCCGGGCCGCGCGCGAGGAGGTTGTAGCCCGTCGGCGTGCGGAAGAGAAAAGGCAGCTTGAAGGTGACGATGCCGCAGCCAAAGTGGCTGGAGACGTTCTCGCGGGCTTTTTCGCTGCCAGAGACGGTGATCTCGCCGAGGCCGTCGTCGCCGCTCCACGAGACCTCGACGGCCTCGGTCAGCGTGACGAACCAGCCGGCCTGATTGGCCATCATCAGCGGGAGGCAGCGGTTGGCGAAGCGCTGCGGGGTCTGCTCCATCCACTCGCGCCGGGCGGGCGCCGGGGCGAGAGTGACGATCGATTGGGCTGAAACCACGTACGCTTCGAATTTCATGGCGAGGCGAGCTCTCCTTTTCGGTCTACCAGGATGACAGTGGTCGGCGCCGGAGCCAGACGGAGGCCGCGACGAGCAAATCCGCGGCGAGGAGGATCAAGAGCCCATCGTAGGGCACCCGGAACCGCGCGTCGCCGAAGTAGATCATGGCCGTGACGATCAGCGCCAGCGGGTGGAGCGCGAGGAGCAGGCGCCGGCCGCCGCGGCGGCGAAACGAGAGCAGGATCGCCGCGACCCCGGGCGGGAGGATCACGACGCCATGAACGACGGCCGAAACCGCCATGGGGACGCGAAAGCGCGCGTCTTGCCCCTGATCGGGCCAGGGCAGGTTGTACGCCCAGAGCAAGATGACGTGAGTGAGGGCGAAGCGTGCCTGGACGAGATAGCCACTCTTCTCGACGCAGCGGTGAGCGAGGGCGTACGCGCCGGCGGGCTCCCACATCTTGCCGGAGAAATGCGCTGTTTTTTCGAACACGGGATCGAGCGGGAAGAAACCCGGACCGCCGCGGTTCCTGTCGACAGAGTCCAGCGCGAGGAGCGAAGGAGACGAGAAGTAGCCGCCCCCGTCCGAGGTGACCGCCGTCGCGTGACAGCGGCCAAAGACGTAATTGACAGCGCCGTTGGTGGAGACGAGGCCGAGCTGCCCGCCCCGCCAGCTCGTGGACGTGTGCCAGTAGAGGCGGACCGAGGAGGCCGCGAGGACGAGGACGATCGGCGCGGCGATGCGGGCGAATTGCCCGCGGGTGAAGCTGCGCCACGAGCGACGACGAAGGACGAGATGAAGGCCGAGGAAGGCGGCCGAGAGGAGCATTTGCGGGCGGAAGACGGCGCCGACGGCGATCGAGGCTCCCAGCAGCCAGGCGTCGCGCGGGCGGCCGCGATCGGCGAGTCGAAGCGAGAAGAAGGCCGCGGCGGCGAGCGCGAGCGCGAAGGGCGCCTCGCTCAGCAGGTAGCCACTGAAGGAGATCCATGGATAATAGACCACGAGCACGAGGCCCGTGATCCAGCGGACCGACGGGCGCGGAGATAGCCTCTCTGCCGTCGCGAAGGTGAACCCGACGGCGAGGGCGCCGAGGAGCGCGAAGGCCACGCCGAGAGCAACCGCGTTGTCACGGCCAAAGAGCCCTTTCAACGCCGCCAGGAGGAGGTGCGTGCCGTACGGAAAGACGGTGTAATCGCCGCGGGGCGCCCACGGTTTGTCGAGCACGTCGGTCGCGCGACCGAGGTACATGCCCATGTCCGAACGACGGTAGTCGAGCGGCGGATGGACGCCGAGGTTCCAGATCAGGCGAACCGCGAGGGCGAGGAGAGTGACAGCGACCAGGCCCGCGTGGCGAGCGAGCCAGGCCCGCAGTCGAAGCATTGAAGGGCTGGTCAGCGACGGGAAGCGTGGAAGGCTTCCACGAACTGGCGGGAGAGCGCGGCGTCCACGGGATCGCCCGCTCGCCCGCTGGTTCGCAAGCACGTCCCGACGATCACGCCGTGAGCGCGGCGGACGTCGCCGAGCGTGGCCAGGGTGACGCCGCTCGCGACGAGGACGGGCGTCTCGCCGACCTCGGCCAGCACGGCCTCGAGATCGCGCACGGCGACGCCGCGGCCGGTGCCGCTGCCCGTGACGAGGACGGCGTCGGCGAGGCCGCGCGAGGCGAGATCGTGGGCCTCTTCGCCGATGGGACGCGGCGCGAGCGCGGCCGAGTGCTTGACGTCGACGTCGCAGAAGAGGCGCACGCGATCGGCCCCGAGGGCGCGGCGCTGGCGCACCGTGACGTGCGCGCGGCCTTCGATCAGGCCCTGATCGGTGACGCGCGCGCCGGTGTGAACGTTGATGCGGATGAGGTCGGCCGCGGAGGCGACGGCGATCGCGAGAGCCGCCTCGGCGTCGTTGCGGAGGACGTTGATCCCGAGCGAGACGCGCGGCGCGGCGGCGCGCACGGCGATGGCGCACGCCGTCATCGCGGCCACGGTGATCGGCGCGACCGTGCCCGGGATGAAGGGCGCGTCGCCGAAGTTCTCGACGATGATCCCGTCGAAGCCGGCGGCTCGGAGGGCCTCGGCGTCGCGCGCTGCAGAGGCGACGACAGCGCCGAGATCGCCTTGATAACGCGGGCTTTCCGGGAGAGGAGCCAGGTGGATGACGCCGATGAGGCGCGGCGTGGGCGTGGAGCTCTGGGTCATCATGAGGGCGCGGAGCTTACTTCTTCTTCGCGACCTCGGCGGCCACCGTCTTCAGGAAGATGTCGGGATCTTTCTCGAACTTCGCGGCGAAGGCCGGGCCGTCGGGATCCTTCTTGGCGACGAAGCGGAGCGCGGCGCCGCGCAGCGTGGGGCTGTGCTCCTTCTTCTCGACGAGGCCGCGCGCGATGGTGAGCGCCTGCTTCCTGTCGGCCGCGGTGGTGGTCTTGAGATCCTCGCGGAACACGCCGGCGAGCGCCGTCACCCAGGAATCCTCGGTCAGCTTGTAGGACTTCGCGCGGGCGTCGATCGCCGCGAGCGTGGGGCCGAGGAGTCTGGCGCAGCGGTTCTCGCGGACGAAGAACGAGCTGGTCGTGGACCACCCGTTCTGGCTGTAGCCAATCCAGCTCGCGCCGGTGGTGAGACGAGAGGCCGCGTTGGCAGCGGGGGCTTCTTCCGGGGCCTTGAGCGCGTCCATCCAGATCGCGCAGACCTCGTCGCCGCGCTTGTCGTAGACCGCGGAGAGGGCGGTGACGGCGGCGTTGCGGACCCGCGTGCTGGGGCCGCGCGTGGCCATGTCGTGAGTGAGATCGAAGGCGAGCGGGCTCGCGGTGTTGGAGGGCAGGAACGACGAGATGACGCCCGCCTGGAGCTCTTGCAGCGCGCCGTCGCGGAGGACGAGGCCCTTGATCGGCTCGGCGAGCCCCGTGGCCGCAGCGTCGATGTGACCGGCGACGTTGCCGAGGATGCCAGCGAACGCCTCGCTCGTCTCCTTGCCCGCGGCGGCGATGACCTTCTCGGCGAGAGGCTTGTCAGTGGTGTACGCGCCTCCCCACATCGCGAGGCCGCGGGCGCCGAGCGCGCGGACCTTCTCGCTCGGATCGTCGAGGAGCTGCACGAGGCTCGCGTCCTCGGCGCCGCGAGCGATCTTCAGCGCCGAGAAGGCCACGAAGGCGGGGCACGTGGCCTCGAAGCCGGCGCCGGGACGAAAGCCGCTGCTGCAGGTGTCAATCACCGCTTTGACCGGCGCCGCGAGCACGCCGGGCGCGGCGACGGGCGGCGCCGAGGCGCTGGGCGCGGCAGACGTGGCCGGGGCCGGATCGGCGGTTTTCCCGCAGCCAGCAGCACAAATCACGAGCGCGAGCGCTCCTCGTTCGATCCTCGTCATCGTCGTTCGCATCGGGTTTGGCGGGATGGTCGGCGCGGGCGCCGCGATCGTCAAGTGCGCGTGACCGGCGGCGGGCGAGCGCGCGCGGAGATCGCTTCTGTAGCGGTGAAGGCTCACGCGGCGCGTGACGAATTGCCTTCAGCCGACGAAAGCGACCCCGTATTCTTCGAGGTAATGATCAAAATCACCGTTTTCCAGTCCGCCATCGCGCTCGCGATCTCCGCTTCGCTCCTCGCCGGGTGCGGCGAGGGGGAGGTCGCGAAGGCCGATATCGAGCAGCAGGCGATGAAGCAGCTCAGCGCCTCCGTGGGCAAAGAGTCGCCGCCTATCACGTGCCCGGGCGGCCTGAAGGCCAAGGTCGGCACGAAGCTCGTTTGCAGCATGCCGATCGACGGCAAGCAGTACGACGTCACCGTCACCGTCAACGAGGTCGATGGTACGAACGTGAAGTACGGGGTCGAAGTGGCCGACAAGCCGCGCGGCTGACCTCCACGTCGGCGCGGGCGCCGCGATCCTCGAGGGCGCGTGATAAGGTCACGCCACGCCCCCGAGTCCCGCGACGTCATGCCGACGTCTGGAGGAACCATGTTGCCCGAGTCCACGTTGCAGGCCGCCTTCTTCACGGCGCGCCCCGACGACTTTCCGATCGACGTGGCGATCGTGCCCGGGCTCTCGGCGCGGGTGTTCTTGCACGCTCTCCAGGCCCCGACGGGTCCCGTGTGGTGCTGGAGCTTCGTGACGCGCGGGCTCGAGGTGTACCGGCAGCGCGAGGTGGTGTTCACCGTGGCCATCGACGCGAGCGGCGATGCGGGGCGCGTGCCCACCGATCCGCTGCGCTTCGCGGCGCAGCTTCAGTACCTCGCGGGGCAAGGGCGCGTCGTCGACGCGGGCGGCTTCTCGCAGGTCGGCGAGCCTGGTCTGCTCGGGCGACCCGGGATCACCTACGCGCGCGCCGAGCCCATGCCGGGCGTCGAGCTGCCCGCGGGCGCGCTCGCCGCGGTGCTGATCACGGCCGAGGAGATCGCCGTGTACCAGGCGTTCGGGCAGTCGCGCCTGCTCGCGCTGCTGGGGCAGGCGTACCGGTATTACCCGTTCCCTCCGTGGGCCGATCTCAAGCGCGCGAGCGTGACGTCGATGGCCTCGAACGACGGGAGCTTGCTCGGCCAGGTGCCGCGCGCCGCGGTGACGGGCGCGGCGCGGATCGACGGCGATAGGCTCGCGCTGCGGCTTCATCCGTCGAGCGCGAGCTTGCTGCGGCAGCTGCTCGACGGCATCGGCGCGGGCAGCGTGTTCGCCGTGACGATGGGCATCGATCCCGAGGCCGACGGGTGCCTCGTGTGGCAAGCGGGCCAGCCCGGGCCGAGCGCGATCACCCCGCCGAGCAGCCGCGGCGAGCGCCTCGCCGTGGGCTTCGTGGCGGTGCTGCCCGACCAGCCCGCCGACGGCGGACAGCTCTTCGAGGACGGCGTGGCGATGTTCCTGACGAGCGCGTCGTCGCAGTCCTTGCGCGAGGCGCTCGGCTCCGGCCGATCGATGATGATCGCCGGACAGCACGGCAAAATGAGCCTTTCGGTGGAGTGGACCGCCGAGAGCTGAAGGCTCAGTCGAGATCGAATCCGATCGGATCGCGCGTCACCTCGGCGCCGGATCCGAGGCGCCGATGCGAGGCGCAGTCGCACGCGGGATCGCTCGGCGCGGGGCAGCGATCGATCGCCAGCGCGAGGGCTGCGTGCACTTGCCAGTCGAGGCGGTGGCCGCGCGGCGCCGCGTCGCCGCGACGAACCGCGACGCCGCGCAGGGTGCAGGCCCGGCAGGAAATTGCTTTGAGCTCCAACGATTTTCCCTCTGCGTCGGGCGCGAGCGCGATCGATTTCTGGCCGACGACGCGGCGCGATCCGCAGTCGGGGCAGCGGTGCCCGCGCGCGGCCGAGGCGGCGGCGAGGGCGCGGCGCTTCTGGCGGGCGAGCAGGAGGCGGAGGACGACGACGAGGACCGCGAGGAGGACGAGGACGGCGCGCAGGTTCACGGCGGCTCGATCGGGGCTAGGCGGCGCTCCAGCCGAAGGTCTCGACGACGTCGCGGTTCTTCTCGATCCAGCGGGCGATGCGCTCGCGCGTGGTGCGGTACGCGTACTCGAGGATGGCGCGGCGGGCCGTCATGTTGGCGGGGTTGTGGAGGAAGAGCAGCACGTCGGTCGGCTCGGGCTCGAGGACGAGCACGCGCATTTTCCCCGCAGCTTCGACGCGGGCGATGTCCTGCTGGAGGCGCGCGTGGGCGCCGATGCGCATCGACTGGTTGAAGACCCAGAGCAGCCCCTTGTCGCGGACGCTGCTGCGCACGCCGTGCCCCGTGGGGACGCCGTGGTGCTCCGTTGACACGGGTACCAGAGGGTTGACGACGACGGCGATCGACGCGCCGGACTGCTCGGCCACGTCGAGGTGCGCGACGTCGCCGAGGCCGCCCTCCATGAAGTGACGATCGCCGATGCGCACCGGCGAATAGAAGAGCGGCAGCGCCAGCGAGGCGGCGCATGCGAGGGAGACCGGCACGTCCTCGAAGCCGGGGGCGCCGAAGAGGACGCGCTCGCCCGAGTCGAGATCGTTGGCCGCGACGCGCAGCGTACGGGGCATGGCGCGGAACGAGTTCGGGATGTTGCGACGCAGGTAGAACTCGGCGAGGAAGCGCTCGTAGCGATCGAGCGTGAAGAGGCCGGCCGGGAGCGAGTCGTTGAGGCGATCGATTTGCTGCCAGAAAAAAGCCTGCGGCGGCTCGTTTCCGGTGGCGTCGCGGCGGCTGCCGAAGCGCGCGAAGGCGTGGCGGAGCGCGACCCAGCTCGTCGTCAGGGCGCGGCGCCACTCGTCGAAATCGAAGCGGACCATGTGGCTGCGATCGATCGGGAAGAAGTTGTCGATCGGATCGAGCAGCGCGCGGTAGAGCCGCTCGATCGGGATGCCGCCCGCGAGCGCCGACGCCACGGCCGCGCCGCTCGCCGCGCCGACGTACATGGAGAAGCCTTGCCCGTCGATGCCGCGGACACCGTCTTCGAGCGCGGCGAGCGCGCCGATTTGATAGAGCGCACCCGTCATGCCGCCGCCGGGCAAGCAGAGGGCGCACTTGAACGCGGGGCGCGGGGCCGAAGAGGGAGAGACGAGGTTCATGCTCGATCGAGCTCCTGCGCGCGACGCGCGGTCTCGCTGTGTTTTCCGACGAGGTGAATGAGGCCGAGGAGCCCGACCGCGACGAGGGCGCTCACGGCGACGGCCCACCGCGGCGCTGGAATCTCGAGGTCCGGGCTCGCCGGCGTGGTGCACAGGATCGAGGTCGCGAACACCGAGGCGTTGTACGCGAAGTGCACGAGCGTCGACGGGACGATCGAGCCGCTCTCCTTGCGGATGAAGCCGAGGCCGAGGCCCATCAGGCCAACATGCACCATGCGCTGCCGCTCCATGTGGACCAGCGCAAAGAGCAGCGCCGTCGTGATGATCGTCGGCGTCGCGAGGCCGAGGAAGCTCTTCCGCAGAGGCTTGAAGAGGGCACCGCGGAAGAGCAGCTCTTCCAGGAAAGGGCCGGCGACGCAGGCCACGCCGCCCATCACGAGCTTGCGCGGCAGCGAGGCCGACAGGAAGATCCCGATGGTCGGATCGTCGAACGCCGGCAGCGGGAAGCGGTGGATGATCGCGTCGAAGAGGGCGGTGGCCGGGAGGAAGAACGCCGCGCCGAGGAGGATGCCGAGCGGGTAAAAAGCCAGGCTGGTGCGGCGAAACGCGAGGAACGCGCTCGCGGGTGCGGTCGGAGCGTGGACGCGGAGGATGAAGAAGATCGCCAGCAGATACGCGCCCCCCTGGCACGTGACCTGGCTGATGAGATCGTCCGCGGCGCCGGGGCTGAGGTAGATCACCAGCGAAACGAGCAACAGGAACACCAGCGTCGCGCCGAGGGCCCAGCCGGCCGCGACGAACATCGGCATCGGGCGCTCGGTGATCACCGACGACGGAGGCGGATCGGAGTCGCTCATCGGCCTCGAAGGTGCGGCAGGACGCCGCGCTTGACCAGCGTATCGGCGAGGTAACGGTCGCTCGTCTCGGGGTAATCGATGGTGCTGTGGAGGCCGCGGCTCTCGTGGCGCGAGGCCGCGCACTCGACGATCAGCTCGGCCACCGTCGCGATGTTGCGGAGCTCGAGCAAGTCGCGCGTGACGAGGTGCTTCCAGTAGTACTCGCGGATCTCCTCCTGCAAGAGGGCGATCCGGCGGCCGGCGCGGCGGAGGCGCGCGTCGGAGCGGAAGATGCCGACGTAGTTCCACATGGTGCGGCGGAGCTCGTCCCAGTTGTGGGCGACGACGACGGCCTCGTCGCTCGGCACGGCGTTACCGACCTGCCACGGCGGCACGTCGGGGAACGCGCTCTGCCGCAGCTCCTCGATCTGCGCACCGAGGCGCGCCGCGGCGCGGTGACCGAAGACCAGGCCTTCGAGCAGCGAGTTCGACGCCAGGCGATTGGCCCCGTGGAGGCCGGTGAACGCGCACTCGCCGATGGCCCAGAGCCCGGGGATCGTGGTGCGCCCGTGCAGATCGGTGCTGACGCCGCCGCACATGAAATGCGCCGCGGGGACGACCGGGATCGGCGTCGTGGTGATGTCGATCCCGAAGCGCGCGCACTGCGCGAGGATGGTCGGGAAGTGCTCGCGGATGAAGCTCGCGGGGCGGTGGGTGATGTCGAGCAGCACGTGCTCGGTGCCGGTGCGCTTCATCTCGAAGTCGATGGCGCGGGCCACGATGTCACGCGGCGCGAGGTCTTTCCGCGGATCGTGGTTGGCCATGAACGCGGTGCCGTCGAGCAGCCGCAAGATCGCGCCCTCGCCGCGGAGGGCCTCGGAGATCAGATAGCGCTGCGCCTCGGGGTGATAGAGGCACGTCGGGTGGAACTGGTAGAACTCCATGTTCCCGATCTCGGCGCCGGCGCGGTACGCCATCGCCACGCCGTCGCCCGTCGCGACGTCGGGGTTGGTCGTGTAGAGGTAGACCTTGCCCGCCCCGCCGGTGGCAAGGATCGTCGCGCGCGCGAGGTACGTCTCGACGTGATGGCTCTCCTGCCGGGGCCGCCCGTCGGGGCCCGGCGTCTCGTCGAGCACGTAGGCGCCGGCGCAGAGATCGGGCCCGCCGAAGCGCGAAAGAAGGATCAAATCGATCGCCGTCTGGTGCTCGACGATGCGGACGTTCGGGTGCGCGGAGGCCTTGGCCACGAGCGCGCGCTCGACCTCGGCGCCCGTCGCGTCGGCGTTGTGCACGACCCGTCGCGCCGAGTGGCCGCCCTCGCGCGTGAGGCTGAGGAGGTCGCCCTCCTTGTCGAACTCGGCGCCGCGCGCGATCAGCTCGAGCACGCGATCGGGGCCTTCCTGCGCGCAGATGTCGGCGACCACCTCGTGGCAGAGGCCGGCGCCGGCGATCATCGTGTCCTTCGCGTGGGCCGCCGGCGAGTCGTCGGGCGCGAAGACAGCGGAGATGCCTCCCTGCGCATAGCGCGTGTTCGACTCTTCGCGCGAGCGCTTCGTTATCAGCGTGACTGTGCCGTGCTCCGCCGCATCGAGGGCGAACGTCAACCCGGCAATTCCACTGCCGATGACGAGAAAATCGCTGGTATTGCTCACGGCCGCGCAGGGTAGCAGGCTCCTTGACGCACAACGACAACGCTGTCAGAAACGCCCGCGCGTTTTGCCATTCGTCTCAATTCTGAGGAGCCGTAGCACGTGAAGATCCTCGTTCCGCTGAAGCGGGTCGCCGACCCGGACAACGCCAACAAGGTCAAGATCCCCGCCGCTGGCGACAAGATCGAGACGACTGGGCTCGAGTGGAAGCCCAACCCGTTCGACGAGTACGCCCTCGAGGCGGCCCTGCGATTGACCGAGAACGGCCAGACGCCGAAGGTGCGCGCGGGCGAGGTCGTCGTCGTGACGTTCGGCCCCAAGGAGACGGAGCAGACGCTCCGCGCCGCGCTCGCCACCGGCGCCGACCGCGCCATCCGCATCGACACCACCGACGACAAGCTCGACGGTGATCTCGTCGCCCGCGCCCTCGCCGCGCTGATCGAGAAAGAGAAGCCCGACGTCGTCGTCATGGGCAAGCAGGCCGTCGACGGCGACTCGAACCAGGTCGGCCAGATCCTCGCCGAGCTGCTCGACTGGCCGATGGCGACGTTCGCCGCGACCATCAAGGAAGAGGCCGGCGCCCTCGTCGTCAGCCGCGAGGTCGACGGTGGCGTCGCCACGATGCGCGTCAAGCTCCCGGCCATCGTCACCGTCGATCTGCGCATCGTCGCGCCGACCAGCGTCTACTCCACGAAGACGGCCGCCACGTTCAAGTACAACGACGGCGTGCGCTTCGCGGCGCTGCCCGCGATCATGGCGGCGAAGAAGAAGCTCCTCGTCGAGATCAAGCTCGCGGACCTCGCGGCCGATCAGGCGCTGAAGGTCGAGTACAAGGCGTTCCAGGCGCCTCCCGCTCGCAAGGCCGGCATCAAGGTGAAGGACGTGACCGAGCTGGTCACGCGCCTGAAGAACGAAGCCAAGGTTCTGTAAGCGGTCTCCGCAGAAGGAAATAGAGGAAGACCCATGGCCGATATTCTCGTTGTCGCCGAGGTTGCCGAAGGCAAGCTCAAGAAGACGACCCACTCCGCGGTGACGTTCGCGCGCACGGCTTCGGCTGCGCTCGGCGGCACCTACTCGATCCTCGTGATGGGCGACGCCGTGAGCGACGCCGCCGCCGAGGCCGCGAGCCTCGGCGCCGCGAAGGTCATCACGGTCGAAGACGCCTCGCTCAAGATCTACCTCGCCGAGCGCTTCGCCCCCACGGTCGCGGCGATCGGCAAGGGCTTCGCCGTCGTCGTCGGCACCGCCAGCGCCTTCGGCAAAGACCTGCTCCCGCGCGTCGCCGGTCGCCTCGCGTCGGGCTACGCGGCCGACATCACCGAGGTGATCGCCAGCGGCGACAAGCTCACCTACAAGCGGCCGATGTTCGCCGGCAACGCCTTCGGCATGGCCACGATCGCCACGCCGATCCATGTCGTCAGCGTCCGTCAGAGCGCGTTCTCCGCGACCGAGCCGGCGGGCACTTCGCCGATCGAGAAGGGCGCCTTCACCGCGCCCACGGGCAACGCGCATGGCCGCGTCGAGCTCCTCTCGCTCGAGCAGGTCAAGAGCGAGCGCCCCGAGCTCGCCGAGGCCCGCGTCGTCGTCTCCGGCGGTCGCGCGCTGAAGGAGAAGTTCAGCGAGGTCCTCGACCCGCTGTGCGACGTCCTCGGCGCCGCGCTCGGCGCCAGCCGCGCCGCCTGCGACGCCGGCTACGCGCCGAGCGATCTCCAGGTCGGCCAGACTGGCAAGGTCGTCGCCCCGTCGCTCTATTTCGCCATCGGCATCTCCGGCGCGATCCAGCACCTCGCGGGCATGAAGGGCTCGAAAGTCATCGTGGCCATCAACAAAGACGGCGACGCGCCGATCTTCCAGGTGGCCGACTACGGCCTCGTGGCCGATCTGTTCCCGTCGGTGCCCGAGCTCGTCAAGCAGATCAAGGCCGTCAAAGCCGGTTAGTCTCGATGGGGCCGCAAGCGGCCCCAAACCCCCGGGGACCTGCTCGGTCCCCGTCGATCAGCTATCGTGGATTCAATTCATGATGAGTTGAGAGGCCCCGGGCGAGCGTGCAAAGCGCTCTCCGAGGCCTTCGCAGTTTCAATCAGAGCTGCTTCTCCATCTGGATGATCTTGTCCTCGAAGTCCATCTTCGGGGCCCTCGGGGGGCTCGGCGACGCGGGGCTCGGTGACGCGGGGCTCGGCGCTGCCATGTGCTTGCGCTGCACGTCGAGCACCAGCGTGGGCGGGTAATCGACCTGGTACGACACGCGGTAGTCTCGCTCTTCGCGGGGCGCGAGCGTCACCGTCCAGCGAATGATGCCCTTGGCGTCCGTCTTCTCGTTCGGGGCGATACGCACGTTGCTGACGCGGATATCGGCGTTCTCCGAGACGGGGACGCGCTCCGCGAGGACGACCGTGACCGGCCGATCCGAGAGGTTTTTGGCCTTGCTCACGAACGAGAGCTGCATGCGATTGCGCGCGGTGCGCACCAGCGAGCTCTGGTGCTTGTCGAGCTCGCGCGTCAGCTTGACGTGATCGGCCACGCTGAAGAACACCGAGAAATCCTCGTCTTTAGTGACGAAATCGATGTCGGTCATGCCGAGGAACGCGCCGTCCTGATAACGCGCGACGCTGCCCGGCAAGAGCGGTTGCGTCGTGGTGTTGGACATCTCCAGGGTGACGGCGGCGTTGAGCGACTCTTCCGGTGCAGCGATGATCCGGCGCTGCGCCTTGACGCGGCTACCGCCGATGCGGAGGCGGATCGAGCGGCCGTCGGAGCGGACGATCGCCGGATCTCTGGCGATGAAATGCGCCGTCGTCCCCCGCGTCTGCAGGCCCTGGAAGATCTCCACCGTCTTGCTCTGCACCCGCTCCAGCAGCGCCAGATTGGTCGAATACGACTGCTCGAAATTCTCGACCTCGGAGACCCGCTGCGACGAGGCCTGGTTCATCCGGTTCCACTGGTGATTCTGCTCTTCGAACTTCTTCTGGGCGGAGCTGAACGAGGTGATCTGTCGCGTGACGCTCCGCGAGACCTCCTGGGTCTTGCCCAGCGCCAGCATCTCGAGCTCGGGGATCTTCTCGCTGTCGGACGACGATTGTGTGGAGAAGGTGAGCTCGGCGTGAGTCCAGTCTTCCCCCGTCGTCTGGGTGACGACAGCGAAGGACGCGAGCTCCACCGAGTCGGGATCGGCGCTGCTGGCGCGGACTTCGTGCATCGGCTCCCATGTGGCGCCGGGCGTGGCGTAGGTGAGCGTCAACGTCGATCCGGCGGCGGAGGCGCCTTGTACCGTCACCATCACCGTCGTCTCTTCCAGCTTCGTCAGGCGACTCAGCTCTTCGAGGTTGCGCGCGCTGGCCTCCACGTCGGGGGCGAGCTGCTCGCGCTGGGCCTGCGCCTCGCGGCGCGCCGCGGCCGTCTTGCGGGACGAGTCGGAGACGAAGTTGATCACCTCACCATAGCTCGCGACCTTGATATCGCGGCTGATCGCGTCGTTCTCCAGCTTCTCCACCGAGAACACCTTGATGGACTCGATGTGCTCCTGCTGCGCCTTCAAGATCGCCAGCTCGTCGTCGAGCGCTTGCAGCTTCTGGAGGAGGGCCTTGTGCTTGAGCTCGACCTTGCGAAACCCCTCGTCGGTGGACCGCGCCAGGAAGCGCCGCTCGACCGCGACGTCGACGATTTTCCCGGCGCCGATGGCCGCGCGCACCGACCCTTCGTCGACCCAGCCGGGGAGGTTCTTGAAGCGGAAGACGACCGGCTCGGTCGTGAGTGTAACCGCCGCTTCACGGGTCACCAGTGCTCGATCCGAATACACCGTGACCCGCGTGATCCGCGAGGCCACCCCCTTCTCGGCTGGATCTTCCGCGTGATCGGCGACGGTCGCCGCGAGGGCCATCACGGGCGGCGTGCTCACCTGTAGATCGGGCTGATGGGCCGCCACGGCGGGAGGCGTCGCCGCGCATCCGAGGGCCAGCGGCAGGGCGAACAGCACGAGAAACAGCTTCGATTCGAGGTGGGTGCGCATCGGGACGGTGGTGGACGAGCGAGCCCGGGGTTGGATCTAATGCTGGCGACGTTCTCGCCTCATGTGACAGGTCGCCGCAGGGTGTCGGCCTCGTTCAACCGCGGGTCCTGGCAACAAATGCTCACGCCTCGCCAGGGCACGCCGCTTGCTGCCGGCTGGTGGTCATGCGCTCCATTGCTCTCGCGGGCTTGCTCCCTGCGTTCGCCCTCGCTGCCATTCTCACGTCGACGACGAAGGCCCACGCCGAGCCCATCCTCGGCGTGGATCTCGATCTCGGCACGGCATTTCGGCGCCAGGTCGATCTGTCACTCGGAGCCGGAGGCCGCTTTGGCTATCGATTTCACTTCCCGGTGACGTCGTTCTACCTGCAGCCGGAGCTGGGCGGCCATTACACCAGCTTCGGCAGCGGCAACGATCTGGCCTACTTCGATCACGCCGGCACCGCGTTCGGCGGGATCCGGCTCGGGTTCGGGCACATCGTGCAGCCCAATTTCTTCGCGCACCTCGGCCTCGGCTTCGTGGGAAACAACCAGCTCGGGCCGGCGGCGGACATCGGCGGCGGGCTCGACTTCCAGATCACGCGCCTCTTCAGCCTCGGTGTGCAGGCGGCCTATAACACGGTGACCATTCCCGACAGCTACTACGCCGCAAAATGGGTGAGCTTCGGGATGAACCTGGGCTTCCATTTCGACACCGGCGGCGGCCGCCGCTGGCGCCGCTGAGTCGGTGAGAGGGAGTCTGCGACGGGCCGGCCTACCGCGGCTCCTGCGTGAAATCGCTCTCTCCGTAGAAGCTCATCAGCTCTTTCATCATCGCCGCGCGATCGCCGTCGAAACGGTTCTCGTCGTAGCAGCCGAGCGGGTTCTCCACGACGTTCATCAGGCACTTGTTGCAGTACGAACAGGGCTTGGGCGCGCGGTCCTCGCCGGCGGCGAAGTACTTCGGTAGATCCGGGTTGGCCATCAGCGTACGGGCCATGCTCACGCCATCGCAGCTCCCGTCGTTGATCGCCTCGCGGATCACGGAGGCCGTCTGGTAACCCCCGGTGCTGAGGACGGGGATGGCCACGTTCTCCTTGATGGCCCGCGCCTGCGAGAGCGCCGCGGCCTCGGGCTCGAGATCCTTGACCGTGCGCTGCCAGATCGCCGTCGATAGGCCGGGCAGGTAGCGAAACGCCAGGTAGTTCCGCAGCGTGTGCGAGCCGCTGGAGATCATCGTATCGTAGCTCCGCGCGATGGTCGCCACGGGGAACTGCCCGAGCGGGTTGCGCGGGTGGGGGAAATAGCTTCCCGTCGAGATGTGGAGGGCGTCGACGCCGGCCTTCTCCAGCCATTGTGCGACCTGGATCGACTCGTCGATGGTGTTGCCCTCGCCCTGCCAGGGCTCGAGAGCGTCGTTGTAGTCGATGCCGTTCGTCTTCACCTGGAAGTGAAAATCTGCGCCCACTTCCCTGCGGATCGCGCTGACGACGTCGAGGAGGAGGCGGGCGCGATTCTCCAGCTCACCGCCGTACTCGTCGCTGCGATCGTTGATGGCCGAGCTCAGGAATTGAGTGAACAGATAGCCATTGCACCCGTGGAGCTCGATACCATCGCAGCCGGCCTCGCGGGCCCGGCGCGCGCCCGCCGCGAACTGCGCGACCACCTCCTTGATCTCGGCGATCGTCATCGCCTTGGTCGGGAATCCATGGAAGAAGTCGCGCTGATTCGTGGAGCTGAGCGCGGGGAGCCCGAGGTTCTCCACGCCGCCGACGTCCTGTTGATGGCCCGAGTGCGAGAGCTGGAGAATGAATTTGCAGTCGGATTGATGGACGCGGTCGACCACCTTCTGCCAGAACGGGATCCGCTCGTCGCGATCGATCGTCGCGTAGTTCGGGAGGATGCGGCCGCGAATGTGGACAGGCACGTGCGCCGAGATGATCGCGCCGACGCCGCCGCGAGCGAACCGGTCTTCCCAGGCGATGCGAGCGGGCGTGCCGGAGCCGTCGTAGTTGTCGATCCGGCCCGAGATGCTCGAGCGAAACAGCCGGTTCTTCACCGTGAGGTGACGGAAGGCGAGCGGGCGAAACAGAACATCGTCGACCATGGGTAGCCCTCGGGACATCGGGCCCGAGTTTCACCCGCCCGGCCCCGCGCTCACAATGGCTTTCTCGATCCCGGCGAGCTTCAGCGCAGCGCGAAGAGCACCGCGACGAGGATCGAAGCGTAGGCCGCGGCGATGAACGCGACCACCCAGACGAGCCGGATCCCGCCCCGGCGATCGAGTGGCGGGAGGTCGGGCTCGGCCTCGGGCGCGGCGAGCGAGCGAACGACCGCGAGCCGCCGCAGCGTGGGGATCTTGCGTGGATCGAGCTTCGGGTGGAGCTGAACGCGCGGCGGCCGCTGGAGGCGCGTCGGCGCGTCGTCGTCAGGCGAGTCGTCGCGATCGAACAGATCGGCCACCGTGCACCTCGGAGCGAGGGCGGCGGGCCGCGAGCGTCACACCAGGATGAAGTCGTCCGCCGCCGTCGTCTCCTGTGAGATGACGTTCGACGTCTCCTCGTCGCGCGCGGCGGCGAGCAGGTAGAGCTCGGCGAGCATCGCCGGATGATCATGGATCAAGCCGAGAAAGCCGCTCGCCGGGAGAAACAGCGTGACCACCGGCTCGGCCGCCACGACGCTCGCGTCGATATATCATCCTTCGCGCTTCCCTCGCCTATTTCACCTTCGCTACTCTGCGAGCACGTGGGCCGTGCCCACCTTGCTCGAGCGCGCGATCCGCGCGTCACGGCAGGCGAAGGGATCATCATGGCGGACGCTGCTCCCCACGAGAAGACGCGCCGGCCGAGCACCGCGGAGACGGCGCTCGATCGGAGGTTGCTCCGCCCCCTCGGGCGCGTCGTGACCGAGCTCGTGCTCCCGACGCCGCTAAAGGCGCGCTGGCTGACGGCGCTCGCGGTGTTCATCGGCGTGGCCGGCGCCTCGCTCCTCCGCTTCACCACGCGAGTCAACGTGATCGTCGGCGCGGCGCTGCTGCTCCTCTATGCCATCGTCGGCAACGCCTCGGTGCAGCTCGCCCGCGCGCGGGGCACGGCGTCGCGCGTGGACCGCATCCTCGCGGGGATCGGCGACTACATGGTGGGCCTGGTGACGGCGATCGCCATTGCCGTTCACCTCGGGGCGACGAGCGAAGGCGGGCTCTTGCTCGCGTCCCTCGGGATGGGGAGCGTCGCGCTGCAGGTCACGCTGTTCGATCATTTCGAGAATCGTTATCTGGCGTGCTCCGGCGCAGAGCCGCCGGAAGAGAGCGATCTGGCCGAGAGCCGCGCCGCCGTCAAAGGCCTCGTCGACGCGGGCGACTCCGGCGCAGAGCTGCTCCTCCACCGCATCCATGGGGCCTATCTGAGCGTGCAAAGGCTCCTCGACGGCGCCGCGCGCCCCACCCCGCGCACCGCCGAGCAAGCGCGGAGCTATGCCGAGCGACTGGCCTTGATCGCGCGCGCTTGGGCCTGGCTGGGCGCGTCCACGCACGTGCTCTTGCTCGCGGTCTTCGCCGGCGCCGGCGGGCTCGGAGCCTACCTGTGGCTGCGCCTCTTCGCCGGCAACGCGCTGATGATCGCGCTCTGGGTCGAGCAGCAACGCCGCGAGCGCGAGGTGCTCCCGGCTCGGGCGTAGGTCAGGCGTAGAGCTCGCCCGAGAGCACCGTGATGGCCTGTCCGCCCAGCAACACGCGATCACCGCGGAGGCCGACGCGCACCACGCCGCCGCGGGCCGAGGCCTGGTAGGCGACGAAATCCGTCTTGCCCAGGCGAGGGGCCCAGTGCGGCGCGAGGCAGCAGTGGGCCGAGCCCGTCACCGGATCTTCGTCGATGCCCTGGCTCGGGACGAAGAAGCGCGACACCACGTCGTGCTCCGGTGAATCGGAACTCGCCGTCACGATGATCCCGCGCGCCGCGACGCGGCCGAGCAGGCCGAAATCTGGCTTCATCCCGCGCAGGACGGCCTCCGAGGCCACGTCGACCACCACGTCTCCGCGGCTCATCGACGTGCCGAGAACGGGGACGCCGAGCGCCGCCGCGAGCCCCTCGGGCGGCGCCGAAGCGACGGATGGGCGCGAGGGGAAATCGAGCTCGATCCAGGCCCCCTTGCGATCGGCGGTCAGGACTCCGCTCTTCGTGAAGAAGCGCGCCTGAGCGCCCGGGGCGAGCGCGCCCGATTCCCACAGGACATGGGCGCTCGCGAGCGTCGCGTGGCCGCAGAGATCGACCTCCACGGTGGGCGTGAACCAGCGGAGATCCCAGCCCTCCTCGGGATCGGCGCGGCGGACGAGGAAGGCTGTCTCGGAGAGGTTCATCTCCGCGGCGACGCTCGCCATCCACGCTTCGGCGCGCGGCCCGGGCAGGACGCAGACCGCGGCGGGGTTACCGGCGAAGGGCCGGTCGGTGAAGGCGTCGACCTGAACGATTCGAAGAGCCATGATGGCGCGCACTTTACATGATCCAGAGGTCGCGTCGAGGGTCCTTCAGAAGCTGGTGGTGATACCGAATCGAAACGAGCGCGGCGGCTGGTAGGCAATCGGCTCGCCGAAGCTGGGGTTCCGGTGCGCCGGATCGAACGGGGTCCCGTCCGCGGTCTGGAGCTCGGCGAGATCGCCCCGCGTGCCACCGGGGATCGGGCGGACGCTGTCGAGGGTGAAGCGCTGATCCCGGGCCACCGCCGCCTGGAAATTGAAGACGTTGAAGACGTCGACCGACAGCAGCATCGAGCTCTCGCGGGCGAGCGGGAGGCGCACGCCGAAGCGAAGATCGACCGCGTGGACCCACGGCAAACGCTCGCCGCTGCCGCGCGGCAGAATATAGACCTCGCCCGGCCCGTAGATCGGGTGAGAGCCGAGGAACGTCGTCGGCTCGCCGGAGCGCGATCGCCAGGCGATCCCGAGGTCGAGCGCCGTGCCGTGGCCGAGGTCGAAGTCCTTCGCTGCGTGGAGCTTGAGCTGGTGGGTGTGATCGCCCGGGAGAGGCCCGCTCCGGTTCGGCAGGAGCGAGACCAGATCGAAGTCGGAGCTCATGTTGGGATCGAGCTGGCCTGTTTCGGCGCGAAAGAGACCGGCCCAGTTGCCGCGGAGCGAGGAGACCGTGTAGCTCGCCTGGGCGAGGAATCCGCGGCGAAACGCGCGGTCGAGGTAGAGCGTCACCGCGTCGTAGTCGCGCGTCGCCACGGGAAAATCGCTGGCCGCGCCGTAGCCGGGGTTGCCCACGAAGAACGTCGCCCCGTCGTCACGGCTCATGTCCTCGATGATCCGGTTCTGCCAGCGCCGCGTGTACGTCACGCCGAGCCTCGCGGCGGGCGCGATCTCGTACTCTGCGCCCACCACGATCTCGTCCGACGACTCGGCCGCGAGATCGGGATCGATCCCGGCGTGCCCGCTACCAAACGGCGTCCAGAGCAGGTTGGGCGCCGCGCCCGTGGGCAGCCGGCTGGCGTCGAGCTCGCAGCCTCCTTGATCGGGTGTCTGCTGGCGAGGATCGCAGAGCTTGGCGTCGTGCGTGGAGCTGATCGTGCGCTCGCCGGCGAACGAGCGATCGATGACATCGAGCGGAACGCCCTCGAAA
Source organism: Byssovorax sp. (assembly GCA_025362495.1). Taxonomy (GTDB): domain Bacteria; phylum Myxococcota_A; class Polyangia; order Polyangiales; family Polyangiaceae; genus JANYGI01. The sequence continues at coordinate 47,596 of JANYGI010000002.1, forward strand.
TAGCGGGCGTAGCTGGCGAAGATCCGGGAGCGGCCCTTGCCCGTGGGGTCGTAAATGACGCCGATCCGAGGGGCAACCTGGGCGGGCAGCGACATCGCCGCGCCGGGGCGATCGCCATAGAGGAGCTGGGCGTCGTACCGCAGTCCCACGTTGAAGGTGAGGTTGTCTGCAGGAGCATAGCTATCCTGGACGAAGCCCCCGAGCGAGGTCGATTTCGAGGTGGCCTCGAACGCCGTGAGCGTCACCGCCTTGTCGATCCCGACGAGCGAGCCATAGCGGCGAAAGTCGAGGAACATCGTCCCGTCCGAGCTCTCGGCGTAGACCGTCCTCCCCGAATACCCGCGCTGGCTCCGGTAACGCAGGAGCTCGGCGTCGGCGCCCACCTTGAGCACATGGCGGCCCGCGGCCTCGAACAGGAGCGTGAGCACGCTCCGGGCCTCCCAGCGATCGAGGCTGGTCTCGGCGAGGTACCCGGGCCCACCGCTCAGGTAGGTGGGCACGGGGCAGCGCGTCGAGGCGACCGCCGCGGGCCCGTCGCAGCCGTGCGTCGCGCTCGCGGCCTCGAAATCGTTGATGCTGTGCGGGCCGGGATCGGTCCTTTGCCAGAACACTTGCGCGACGGTGGCGAGCCCGGCTCCGCTGCCGATCCGCGAGCCGTCGGAGGCGCGTATCGCCTCTTCCTGGTGGTGCCAGCCCACCGTGGTATCGACGAGAACGTGCCTGTCCGACGACGCCGTCGCCCACTTGAGCACGGCGTCGATCGGGAGAGAGACGTAGCGATGGGCCAGGGCCGAGAAGCTGCCATTGAGGAGCCCGCCGTTGACGGAGTTGTCGATCTCGAGAGCGCCGTCCCGCCCCGTGAAACCAAGGGTCCCCGCGCCGCCGGAGAGCGTCGGTGCGCCGAAGACCGAGAGCGAGAGCGTGTTGTCCTCGGTCGGTCGCCAGGTGATCTTGCCGATGGCCTGGAAGCTCCGCTGGGTGGCGTAGAAGGTCTGCGCAGCGCCGGCGAGAGGCGCCATCGTCGGCTGCCCGTCACTGCCCCCGATCGCCGAGATGCCGCGATCGAGGCGATACCGTGCGAACGAGGGCGATACGCCCACGTAGAACCAGAGCTTGTCGCGCAGGATCGGCCCGCCCAGGTCGGCGCCGAACTCGCTGGCCGACGAGAGCTGGGTCCGCGTGGTGATGGCGTTTCCCGCCAGGATCCCCGGGGTCCGCGTCCCCTCGAGGATACCCGGGCTGTAGCCGGCGAAGATGGAGCCATGAAGCTCGTTCGATCCGCTCTTCGTGACCACGTCAAAATGGCCGCCGGTGGCGCGCCCGTACTCGGGGAGATAGCCGCCCGTGAGCACGTTGACCTCCTTGATGAAGGTGAGCGAGAGCGGCGTTCCGAGGACGCCAAAGCCGGGATCGTTCACCGAGAGGCCGTCGATGAGATACTGATTCTCGGGGGACGTGGCGCCGCCGATCGCGGCTCCGTACCGATCCATCCCGCCGCCCGGCGCGACGTCGGCGAGCGACTCGAACGATCGGGTGATGGCCCCCTTCGAGCCCGGCGCCCCGAGGGGGATCCGGCCCACGAAATCCGCGCCCACGTGCACGCCCGTGCTGCTCGATCCCACGTCGATGGTGGGCGCCGGGTCCGTCACGACGACGGCGTCGCCCACGAGCGTCTCGGGGAGGAGCTCGCCGTCGTAGCGAATGGTGGTGTCGATACGCAGGCTCACCTGGGGCCGCGCGAAGGGGTGATACTCGGCCTTGTCGACGCGGATCAGGTACGTTCCCGGCGGCAACCCGGCGAGGCGATAATGCCCTGAAGCATCGGTGACGACGGCCTGCTCCCCTTGCAAGCTCGGTGAAGTGACGGTGACGACGGCGCCTGACACCGGCCCTGCCGAGGCGGTGTCGCGGATCGTCCCGACGAGGACGGCCGTGCCTTGCGCATGCGCGGCGGACCCGACGAGACCGAGGATCAGCGCCGTCCCGGCCACGCCGGGCGCACGGCGAAACGTCCGTATCCGGATCATGGACCCCTCCAGCCGCGCTCGAATGGCGCAAGAGAGCTATAGCCGCGCCAGCAGAGAAAGCCTGGACAGAGGCCGCGCCGAGGTGAAAATCAGCGCGTGACGAAGGCCATTTCCAGGACTTTCCCGAAGGGAGGGAGCTTTGCCGGTCTGCCCGGAACGACCCAGAGCACCTCCAGCGGGTGAGCTTCGGCGGCGGTCGGAAAGCGGCCGTCGAGATCGGTGAGATAGACGACCGTGAAGCGCTCGCCGTCGCGTCGCGACTCGGCGGCGAGGCCGCGCAAGGCCGGCCCGAAGTCCGTGCCTCCACGACCGACGATGGCGATCTGCTGGAAATACAGCTCGGCCGCGAACAGCGTCTCGTCGCGCGTCACCTCGGCGTCGGCCTGGAGTAACCGGATCTCGTCGAATCCCTCCGCCGTGGCGACCGACGCGAGCGCGCCGAGGAAGCGCGCGAGCATGCCGGAGTCAATCGAAGCCGAGGTATCGATGACACTGACCAGCTTGCCCGCAGGCAAGATCCGTCGCCCCGGCATGGACACGATATCGGGCCAGGCGCCGTCCGGGCCGGCGAGGGCGCTTTGCCGGCGCGAAGGCCGCAGGAACGTGCGGCTCGTGCGGGCGAGCGTGGCGATCGAGCGCTGGAGCATCGCCGACCAGTCGGGGGGAGGCTCGATGGTGGCGCGCACCATTTCATCGATCCACGCGGGAGTCTCGCCGAAGGTCTTGCCGCCGGAGGCCACCTCTTCTTCGAGCGCGGCGCCGAGGCGCATCTTCCATTGCAGTTCGAGCGCGCGCGCTTCCAGCGGAGAGGGCTCCTCGTCGTCCCTTCCCCCACTCCCATTCTCGTCGTCTTCTTCCTCGTCGTCGCCGCCGTCATCCGGTCGGGGAGCGTCTTCGTTCCCGGGCTTGTCATTGTCGGGCCCGCCAGGATCGTCTCCCTCACCGTCGTCCTGACGCGTGAAATTGCCTGCCGGCGGCGCGTCGGGCGGCGGCGGAGCATCGGTGATGTCGCACCAGAGATCGTCGGGTCGCGTCCCCTCCTCCAGCAGCTCGTAATACTCCTCGGCGCTGGCGCCCGGGGGCAGCTCGGCCGTGTGGAGCGTGGCGCCGACATTGAATCCCGCGGCGCGGAGGAGCGGATCGACCGCCAGATCGTGGGCGACGTTCCACCGCAAGGGCTCGCGCGTCCCGCGGCGCACCAGCGCCCCGAGCGCGGCGTGCAAGCACAGGTGAGCCAGCCGCGCGCAGAGCGTGGGAAAGCGCATCTCGAGGACGACCAAGGCATTGACGAGCAGCCGATCATCGGGCGTCAATCGAAAGGCCGGGACCTTCAAGGTGGCCTCGACCTGGAGCGCGCGGGCGAGCACCCCGAAGAAGGGCTTCTCTTTCAAGAGCCACACGCGGGCCGCGGCGATCTTGTCGATGGATTGCGCCGCTGCGGCGGCAGGATCGGCGTAGAGCTGCCGAGCGCCGCTCGTCTTGACGGTCTGCGCCGTCGTCCCACCCTGGATGGGGCCCTGGCCTCGGGGAAACAAATCCGGCCCGCGACGAGGGCGATCCGTCATTTTGTGGCGCCTTCGCGGGCAAAGCGGCCGAGGCGGAGCACGTCAATCAGCACCTGCGCGCCGCCGCTGCGGATCTGCTCCTCGAAGGCGTTGAGCGCAGGAGTCCGCGGCTGGCGAGCGAGCGCGGCGTCGACGGCCCACACCGCGACCTCTTTCGAGGCGATCCCGAGGGCGGCAACGACCTTCGCGGCCAGCTCGCCGTCGGCGCGCGATTGCGTTCCGAGGCGCGCGAGGCAGCTCGCCGCGAGGAAATAGATGAGCTCGGGATCGCGCGGGACAGCGGCAGTCCCCGCCGCAATGGCCTCGAGCGAGGGGGCCTGGAGAGCGCGCTTGGCGAAGGCCGTCCACTCGGCGCCGGCGCGATCACCCACGGATCCAGCGGCCATCGCGGCCCAGAGCCGCTCGCTCACGGTGACGAGCGCGTCCGAGAGCAAATGCCAGGCGCGCGGCGTGGGATACGCGGGCGTCGCGTCGCTCGGCGGGAGCTCGAACAGGCGATCGGGCCGGGCGCGAATGAACGCGAGCACGAGGGCGTGAATGCCATGCGACGCGCCCCACGCGAGCCAGGCCTCGACGTCGGCGGCGAGCGCCACGTGCACCATGCGATTGGCGAGCGCCGTGGCCATGGGCCGCACGAGGGCCCGGTCCTCGACGCGATTGCCCGCGCCGACGACGCGCGATCCCGGGGGCAGCTCGTAATCGCCGAGGCGCCGGTCGAGGATGAGCGAATAGAACGCCTTCTGCACGTCGGGGACCGCGCTGTTGAGCTCGTCGATGAAGAGCAGGAAAGGGCCTTCGCGAAGGATGCCCTTGGGCGGGCAGAACTCGGTCGCGAACCCGCCGCCCTCCCGGGCCGTGATGCGGGGCACGCCGATCAGATCCTCGGGCGCGATCTGGGTGCCGAGGAGCGTGACGCAGGGAACGGCGAGGAGATCGGCGGCTTCGCGCACCAGGGCGCTCTTGCCGATGCCCGGAGGGCCCCAGATGAACGGGGTGCGATCGGCCGGGAGAGTCACCAGGAGCTCGACGAGCTCCGGCGGGGTGAGCGCGAGCATGGGGGGCTTTATAGCAAGCCCAGCCGCGAGGGGGCGGCGTTTTGCCCGCGGGCGCGCTGCTGGAGCGTGCGGGATACCCGCGGCGAGTGGGTTCAGCTCAGCTCGTCGATCACGTCGGCGATCGAGGTGGAGACAGCGGCCTTCTCCAGCCATTGCTCCAGGCGCTCCGGGCTCTTCTGAGCGAGGATGTGCTCACGGGCAGCGTCGGGCACGGCGATGCCGCGGACACGGAGCACCGTCAGCAGCGCACGCGCCGCCGCCTCGGCGCGTCCCTCGGCGCGTCCCTCGGCGCGTCCCTTGTCCCGCCCCAGCTCGCATGCTTCGTTCCATGAGCCCTGTATATTCACGATGAACTCCTCTTCTTCCGGTGTCCGGCCCGGATTCTTCCCGATCACGCTCTCCAAGTGTACCAGTATGTGCTCGGCCACGGCACGCTCGTGCGCGTCCCGCGGCAGGGCGGCGAGATCGGCGAGCGCGCCCGGGAGGCCTGGACCCGCCGCCATGATGCGGATGAGCAGGGTCGAACGATCGCGGGGCAGCTCGCCCGCGACGACGATGCCCGTGCGGTAGAGATCTCCCCCGAAAAAATAGACGCCCACCGGCCAGCCGGGCGCCGCTTGGCACTTGAGCTTGAGCAACGTCGGCGCCGAGACCGCGGCGGCGATGATCCAGAGTCGGGGCTCGACGAACGGCTCCGCGGGTAACCCCTTCAGCTTGCGCCTCTTGCTCTGCGTGCGCGCCCTGCGTTCACACTCATCCCAGTGGGCGAAGTGCTTGCCGAGGCAAGCTCGAATCTCGGCGTCGCTCGGGGCGTGCGCGTACACCTCGATGAGACAGAGAATCGAAGCGATGCGCCCCAGGAGCCCGAGGCGGGCGCGCTCTCGGTCGCGCGTCGGGTCCGGATCGTGGCGAATGTCCGCGTGCTGGGCGTCGCGGGAGATCTCGTACTGGATGATGGTGGCGCCGGAGGCGGTCAGGGCTTCTTTGCCAACTTTCTTGGCGAGCTGGTCGAAGGGATTGTGCATGGGATGGCGCGGCGCCTCCGGCGGAGAGACCAACTCTCTCCTTCAAGCAGGCGTGTCGCACCGCCGGAGCACGTCGGATGCCAGCGTATCGCGCGCAAAATCATCGAGAATTTCCCAGCCGGGAGGGTGGCGCCGCCAGGTCGGGGGGTGGCGCCGCGGCACGTGATCAGTCGAGGTACTCCCACGTGGCCGCCCCGTCGAGGCGACGAATACGCACCTCGCCCAGGGCGCCAGGCTCGAAGTTGCGCGCGTTAACCCCCATCCGTCCGCCGGCAGCGCGCTCGATGGCCTCCCAGTGCGTGACGCAACCGCAGTGTGCACATCGCACGAACCGGAGGCGCCTGTCGCCCCATGCGTACTCCGCGGTGGCGCCCGCTCCGGCAATGACACGAACCGCGGCTGCCTCGTAGTAGGCCCACAGCGTGCCATAGCGGCGGCAGATGGAGCAATTGCAGTCCGTGAGGCTCGCCGGCCGATCCGGCACCTCGACGCGAACGGCTCCACAATGACAGGTCGCGGTCAGCATGCGGCCCATGATGCGCCGTCGAGGCGGCGCCGGGATCGGATTCTTCGCCTGATTCGCGGCCATTCACGCCGTCGATGAGCGCCATGCACCGGAAGCCCCTTCGCAGCCCGCGCGGCGTGACTATCCTCCGGTCTCCGCAACGACGACCCCCGGAGGAGATTGAACATGGCCAGCACGATTCTCGTCACCGGCGCGACCGGCACGATTGGTTCCGAAGTGGTGAAGGCGCTCGCGGCGAAGCCCGGCGTCACCGTCCGCGTCGCCGTCCGCAGCGCCGCGAAGGCCGAGAAGCTCCTCGGCGCGAACGTCGTTCCTGTCGATTTCGACTACGAGAAGCCGGACACCATTGCAGCGGCCGTGAAGGGCGCCGACCGCGTCTTCCTGCTCACCCCGTTCGCGCAGAATCAGGTCGACCTCGGCAAGCTCCTCATCGACGCCTCGAAGGCCGCCGGCGTGAAGCACATCGTCAAGCTCTCGGCCGTGGGCGCCGACATCGAGCCGGGCATCCAGCTCGGGCGCTGGCACCGCGCGATCGAGAAGCTCATCGAGGCCTCGGGGGTCGCCTACACGTTCCTCCGCCCAGCGAACTTCATGGATAACTTCATTCACTATTACCCGCCGGCCGCCGACGGGAACATCTATCTGCCCCTCGGCACGGGGGCCTGCTCGTACATCGATTCTCGCGACATCGCCGCCGTCGCCGCCGCCGTGCTCACCGAGGATGGACACAGCGGGAAAGCCTACGTTCTGACCGGTCCCGCGGCCCTCACCACCGCCGAGGCAGCCAGTGCCATCGGCAAAGCGTCGGGGCGCGACATCCATTACGTCGACGTGCCCGAGGCCGCCGCGAGCAAGGGCATGCTCGAAATGCAAATGCCTGGCTGGATGGTCGACGCGATGATGGAGCTGCACGGGATCGTCAAGGCGGGCTATGCCTCGGCGACGACGCAGCTGGTCGAGCAGCTCACCGGGCACGCGCCGCGGACGTTCGCCGACTTCGCGCGCGACAGGGCCGCCGCCTGGACGACGAAGAGCTGAGCCAGCGGGCCTCTTCGCGCTACCATTCGCGCCTGGATGCTCGACCGCGCCTCGATCGACCGACTCGCTCGCACCCCGGAGAAGAACGCTCCGCTCCTCAACGTCGCGCTCGCGGAGGAAGGGACGGCGCCCGTGCTGCTCGCGCTCTGCCGATCGATCGCGGTCGGGCCCGAGGCGCTCGCGGTCATCGGGCACCGGATGATCGACGAGGGCGACGCGGTCGGGAAGGATCCCGCGACGCCGGCCGATGAGGTCGTTTCGGTCGCGGGCGAGCTCGATCGGCTGCTGATCGCGCACCCGCGCGCGCCCGATGCGCTGCGCGACGCGATCCTCGGGAGGCACCCGCGCGACGCGTTCTTCGTGCTCGCCGCGGCGTGCCATCCGCAGGCGACGTCGGCGGCGATCGAGCGCGCCGTCGACTGGCCCGCGGCGTCGGCGGTGCACGATCGGCTGTGGATCCCGCTCCTCGACACCGGCGCGGTTCCCCCTCTCACGCTCGAAGAGTGGGCGCAGGACGCGAGCCCGCTGCGGCGCGAGGCGGCGGCGCGCATCACCCACGACCCAGGCTTGTTATCCCGGCTCGCGCGCGATCGATCGCGGCAGGTGCGCCGCGCCGTGGCGTCGAACCGCGAGGCCGCCGGCGAGCGGACGCGGCTCGCGAGCGACGATCCGGCCGTCGAGGTGCGCGCGCGCGCCGCGGGGCAGCTCTCGCCGAACACCGAGGCCGATCGCGACGGCTCGCGCGTGATCGAGACTGCCCGCTTCGCCGCGGCGCTGCGGGCGATGGCCGGCGGCGGCGTGCTCGCGCCCGATCTGGTCCGCGCCCTCGCCGGCAACGCGGCCGAGCTGGATCTGGAAGGGGCCTTGATCGCCGGGCAGGTATTGCCGCGCTCCGAGCTCTGCGGCCTCGTCGATCAGGTGATCGATCTGGGCTTCGATTCGGCGCGATCCACGAGCCTCGCCGCCGGCCTGGCGCTCCGCCCCAAGGTGCCTCACGACGCCTCCGAGAGCGAGGACGAGGCCGAGCTGCTCCACACCGAGATTGTCTATGATCTGGTGAAGTCCCTCTCCCGCACGACGACGGCGGAGAGCCGTTTGACGGGCAAGGCGCGCCTCGCGGCCTGGGCCGCCGAAGGCCTGGTGCGGTGCGAGGCCGTCGATCGCGAGCGCGTGCTCCACCACCTCGCGCGCCGTCCGATGGCCGCCGAGCGGATGATCCTCGCCCGCGGCGCCGCGCTGCGCCCCGCGATGGTGGGCGAGCTCTGCGCCGCCGCCGCCGAGGTCGACGAGGTGCCGGCCGCGCTCCTGGAGCTGGCGTGGTCCGATGTGTCCATCCCGGACACGTTGTTGACGGAGCTGGCCACGCGCCTCGGGCGGCCCAAGAAGCGCGCCGAAGATCTCCCGGAAGACGAGGTGGATCTCGATCCCTCGCTGCGATCGTTGCCCGTGCTCGAGCGCGTGGTGCTGGCGGCGACGACGCGCGCCAACGTGTCGCCGCGCGCGGCGCTGGCCGTCGTGGCGCTCGACGCGCGGCGCGTGCGCTACGTGCTCTCGGCGATGCCGCAGTGGAAAGGGCGCCTCTCCGGCGGCCGCCTGGCGCGGGTGCTGCGGCAGCACGCGGGCGCGATCACCGTCGGTCACGCCGAGGCGCGCGCCCGCGGAGCGAGGGTAGAGAGCTGGACAGAGCGGGTATTGACGGAGCTCGAGCTATCCATTGCTCTCGCCGTCGGCCACGTGACCGGAGCCGAGGTGGCGCGCCGGATCCAGATTGGCAGACAGGTCCTCGAAGAGGGGGTGACGCTGGCCGGAGGCGCCGAGGCGCGCGCCGCGCTGGAGGGCGCCGCGGGTATCCAGCCCATCCTCGACTGGGCGGCGAAGAATCGCGGCTCGATCCCGGCGGCGCTCGCGGTGTGGCTGCTGCTCGAGCGCTTCGATCGGGAGCGCGGATCCACGGTGATCGCCGCGTCGATCGATACGCTGTCGACGGGCAACGCCCGCGTGGCGGCCGGGGTGTGCGACGCGCTCTCGCTCCTGGAGCACCGGCGCCCGGGGCGCCTGGAGACGATTCATCCGCAATCGCCCCGGGGCCGCGCGACGATGGCGAGCGCCATTGCAAGGGCCTATCGCGCGCTCGGCGGAATGCGCGACGAGAGGCAGGGTTGAGGCAATGCGCCTCGGCCATTTCACGTCATCCGCAGAGAATGAATCGATTGAAATGCAATGAGAGAGGCGCCATGATTTCATTCGTCGGGGTCGACCACGTGCAGCTCGCAGCGCCGCCGGAATGCGAGGCGGAGGCGCGGGCTTTCTACGCGGGATTGCTCGGGCTCGAAGAGGCAATGAAGCCGCCGGCGCTGGCCGCGCGCGGAGGGTGCTGGTTTCAATGCGGGGCACAGCAGATCCACATCGGTGTCGAGAGAGAGTTTCGCGCCGCGCAGAAGGCGCACCCGGCATTGCGGCTCGCGGACCGCGCAGGATTCGAGGCGTTGCTCGCGCGATTGACGGCGCGCGGCGTGGCCATCAATCACGACGACGAGGAGGTGCCGGGCGTGGCAGCGCGCTTCTTCGTGGCCGATCCATGGGGCAATCGGCTCGAATTCCTGGTGTGATGAAGCGGGCGCGAGCGCGCGCTTCCTGCTATTTACCCGGCGGGCCGCTCGGGGCGGCGCGCCATGACTGATCCCAAGATCCGCGACCACTTCGTCGACGACGACGCGCTTCGCCCGTCCCACGACATGCTGGAGACGGCGCGCGAGATCCGCGTTTCGCCCGAAGAGCAGGAAGAGGCCGTCGCGCGCGAGGCGGCGCTGCGGCAAGAGCAGGCCGCGCGCGCGCTGCACGAGCAGGCGGTGACGGCGTACGAAGCGCTTGTGTTGAAGCGCGGACGCGAGCGGCGCGCGCTGATCCTCCACGGGATGATCCTGGTCGTCGGGAGCGCGGTGATGTTCGCTGTGCATCAGGCGCTGAGCGATCATCTGTGGTTCCCGGTGGTGCTGTGGGTGTGGCTGTTCGCGCTCACAACGCACCTCCTGTGGGTCGTCACGCGCGCGAAGGCGACGCCGCCGCCTGCGCTGCCCGCCCCCGTCGACGCGCTGCGGGCGGCCTCGCTGCGGCCGCCGCTGGCGCGTCCGCTGGCGGGGCGCTTCCGCGAAGAGGCCGACGAGGCCACGCGAGCCCGCGCGCGCACGACGGTGCGAACGACGCGCAAGCGCGATTGAGCCTCGAAGCGCCGGTCACGCCCGCGCAAAAGGCGCGTTAACGACGGCGAAACACGACCGAATGGTTGTTCGCCGGCATGACGACGACGCGCTCGCGCCCGAAGCCCGCGGCCTCCGCGGCGCGCGTCACCTCGTCGAGATCGCGCACGCCCCAGCGCGGATCGCGGTCGCGGAGCGAGGCGTCGAAGTCGGCGTTGCTCGGGGACGTGAAGGCTCCGTCGAAGCGATACGGGCCGTAGAGGTAGAGCGGATTTCCCGGCGCGAGGAGGGTGCTCGCGCCGGCGAAGAGGCCGAGGCACGCCTCCCACGGCGCGATGTGGATCATGTTCACGCAGACTACGGCGTCGGCCGCGAGATCACGCGCCCACGCGGGCTCGGTGACGTCGACTCGAACCGGCGCGCGCAGGTTCGAGAGGGCCGCGTCGGCGCCGTGATCGGCGATGCTGGAGAGGCTCTCTTCGTCGGGATCGGTGGGCTGCCACGCGAGCCCGGGGAACGCCGCCGCGAAGAACACGGCGTGCTCACCCGAGCCGGCGGCGATCTCGAGAACGACCCCCGCTGACGGTAGAACGTCGCGCAGCACGGCGAGGATCGGCTCGCGGTTGCGCTCGGTCGCGGGGGCGTAGCGCTTCAAACCGAGGCTTCTTCGTCCGCGCCGCCGTGGCATTCGGCGAAGGGCTTGCCGCTGCCGCACGGGCACTCTTGCGTGCTCTCGATCATCGGCTCGGGCGGCGCCTGGAGCTCGGGGATCGGCTCGTCGTCGTGCTGCGCGACGGCCTCGCGGAGCTGGGCCGCGTGGCGCGCGAGATCGTTCTCCTCGATCTGCGCCTCGTCTTCCTCGCGCTTCACGTTGACGCTGAAGACCTTGGTCACGACGTTCGACGACACGCGCGCGACCATGTTGACGAAGAGCGTGTAGCCCTCTTTCTTGTACTCCTGCTTCGGATCCTTCTGGCCGTAGCCGCGGAGGCCGATGCTGTCGCGCAGGTGGTCCATCTCCGTGAGGTGATCGACCCAGGCCTTGTCGAGCTCTTCCAGGTACACGTGCCGGAAGACGCGGAGGACGAGCTCGATCCCGATCTCTTTCTCGCGATCTTGATAGAGCTTCTCGGCGCGCGTGTAGAGGTCCTGCGCGAGGAGCTCGGCGTCGGAGATGTGCGACACGTCGTCGGGCAGATCGGTCGCGAAGTGCTCCTTGAAGCCCTGGAAGATGCCGCCCCAGTCCCAGTCCTCCGGCGGCTTCTTCGGCGGGCACGACTCTTCGACCATCGCGCCGATGATCCGATCGAGCAGATCGAGCAGGCGCTCGCGCTGCTCGGTGAGCGCGCGCGGCACGAGATCGGCGAGCTCGTCGTAGATTTCGAGGACCTTCTCTTCGCGGCCTTCGAGCTCGATCTTCACGCCCCAGGGCTTGTAGATCTCCTTCTGGAGCGTCTCGACCTCGACCAGGCTGGGCACGCCTTCGAAGTCCTTGCGGGTGATCGAGCGCGCGTTGCCCTCCTTGTCATGGGGCATCACCGGGTCGGAGGCGAAGTTGCCGAGGATGTAGCCGACGTCCGGGAGGACGGCCTCCTTGACCTTGTCGAGCGCCTTGATCTTGCGCTTCTCGCCCGTCGGCTTGCCCTCGTCGTCGACGACCTCGGGCTCGTAGCGGCCCACGAGCAGCGCCTGGCGCATGTCGTAGATCGTCTTGCGCTGGGCGCTCATCACGTCGTCGTACTCGAGCAGGTTTTTACGAATGTCGAAGTTGCGCTCCTCGACCTTCTTCTGCGCGTTCTCGACGCTCTTGGTGACCCAGGGGTGCTCGATAGGCTCGTCGTCGGGCATGCCCATGCGCTCCATCAGGTTCTTCACGCGGTCGCCGGCGAAGATGCGCATCAGGTCGTCTTCGAGCGACAGGTAGAACTTGCTGGTGCCGGGATCGCCCTGGCGACCGGAGCGGCCGCGGAGCTGGTTGTCGATGCGGCGCGACTCGTGGCGCTCGGTGCCGAGGATGTAGAGACCGCCGGCCTCGCGGACCTCGTCACCCTCCTTGGTGCACTCGAGCTTGATCTCGTCGACGAGCTTGTCGAACTCCGCGGGCTCGGCCTCGGGGATGCGGTTTTCGGCCTTGAAACGGAGCTTGGCCATCATCTCGGGGTTGCCGCCGAGGATGATGTCGGTGCCGCGACCGGCCATGTTGGTGGAGACGGTGATCGCGCCTTTGCGACCGGCCTGAGCGACGATCGTCGCCTCGTTCTCGTGGTGCTTGGCGTTGAGGACGTTGTGCTTGACGCCCTTCTTCGCGAGGATCCGCGCGATGGCGCCGCTCTTCTCGACGCTGGTGGTGCCGACGAGGATCGGCTGCCCGAGCTCGTGCTTCTCGAGGATCTCGTTGATGACGGCGGTGAACTTCTCCTTCTCCGTCTTGTAAACGAGGTCTTCGTAGTCGACGCGCACAACAGGCTTGTTCGTCGGGATGATCACGCACTCGAGCTTGTACGTGCTGTGGAACTCGGGAGCCTCGGTGTCGGCGGTGCCCGTCATCCCGGAGAGCTTGTTGTAAAGGCGGAAGAGGTTCTGGAAGGTGATCGTCGCCATGGTGCGACTCTCTTCCTGGATGCGAACGTTCTCCTTGGCCTCGACGGCCTGGTGGAGCCCGTCCGACCAGCGACGACCGGCGAGCACGCGGCCCGTGAACTCGTCGATGATGAGGACCTTGCCCTCGCGAACCATGTAGTTGACGTCGCGCTTGTAGAGCGTGTGCGCGCGCAGGCACTGGTTCAGGATGTGGAGCGTCCCGAGGTTGACGGGATCGTAGAGGTTCGAGCCGCGGATGGCGCCCATGCCCGAGAGCAGGCGCTCGGCGACCTCGGTCCCCTCGTCCGTCAGCGTGACGGAGTGGGCCTTCTCGTCGACGGTGTAGTGCTCCTCGTTGCGGAGGCGCGGGATCAGCTCGTTGATCAGCTTGTACTTGTCGCTCGGGTTCTCGCCCTGGCCGCTGATGATGAGCGGCGTGCGCGCCTCGTCGATCAGGATCGAGTCGACCTCGTCGACGATGGCGTAGTTGAGCGGGCGCTGGTTGTACTCGAGCGCCGAGAACTTCATGTTGTCGCGCAGGTAGTCGAAGCCGAACTCGTTGTTCTGGCCGTAGGTGATGTCGCAGCGGTAGGCGCGGCGCTTGTCGTCTTCCTGTTGCTGGTTGACGACGGTGCCCGTCTCCATGCCGAGGAAGCCGTAGATCTTCCCCATCCACTCCGCGTCGCGGGTGGCGAGGTAGTCGTTGACGGTGACGACGTGGACGCCCTTGCCCTCGAGCGCGTTGAGGTAACACGGCAGGGTGGCGACCAGCGTCTTGCCCTCGCCGGTGCGCATCTCGGCGATGCAGCCCTCGTGGAGGACCATGCCGCCGATGAGCTGGACGTCGTAGTGACGCATCTTCAGCACGCGGCGCCCGGCCTCGCGACACACGGCGAACGCGGGAACGAGGATGTCGTTCAGCTTCGCGCCGTTGTCGAGCTTCTCCTTGAACTCCGCCGTCTTCGCCTTGAGCTGGGCGTCGGTGAGCTTCTTGAGGCCGTCCTCGAGCTTGTTGATCGCTTCGACCTTCGGCTTCATCCGGCGCACGGCGCGGTCGTGCGAAGTGCCGAAGATCTTCTTCATCGCCCAGGTGATCATGGTCGTGTCGCTGCCTTGCTTCCGGAAACGGGGGGATGGCGGAGCCGGGGCACCGTAGTCGCTCGCGTCAGCGCGCGCAATTCGGCCTCTCGTAACGTGAGCCCAGGGCGTGCTTCAGCCCAGGGAACCCGTCAACGGTCGACCGGCTCGGATGTTCCGGCGTCGTCGATCGGAGCGGGCTCCGGGGCGACGCGGCGGTGCCAGCGGAAGAGGACCTTCTTGCCCAGCTCGAGCGTCGCGCCCTCGCCGGCGAGGCGGTAGCGGCGGATGCGGCGCCCCGCGACGCGCGTGCCGTTGGTGGTGCACAGATCGTGGGCAAAGACCTCGCCCTGGTCGGCGAGGAGCAGCACGTGGGCTCGCGACACGGCGTCGCAGAAGATGCGACGGAGGCCGCCGTCGAAGCAGTTGAGCGCGCGCCCGAGCAGCACGCCGGACTCGAGCGCGGCCGCCGGGATCTCGACCGAGGCGCCCATCCCGCCGCGTTCGAGCGTGACGCGCACGTGGTTGGGCGACGAGCCGGGGCCGATGAGATCCTGGATCTGGGACACGGGCGCCGAGGGGACGATCGTGAACGGCTCGCCCACGCGGCGAAGCGCGGGCAGCGGGTCGACGCGGACGAGCGACGGGAACGTTTGCGCGGGGACCGCGCCAGGAGCGCCATGGTTCATCGTCGAGGCGCCCGTGGGCGGCTCGGCGGCGAAAGCGGACGCGTCGCCGAGCGGGAAGCCGCAGATGACGTGGCGACCGAGGCGAATCGCGAACGGCCCGCTCGCGGTGACGGACCACTGGGGCGCGTCGTCTTCGAGGTAAAACGGCACGTCGGTCTTGAGGTCGATGATCCGCAGGCCGGTGCTGCCATCGGGCAGGCGAACGCAGGCCGCGAGCAGATGACGAAGCCAGATCCCCGTGTCGTCGGCGAGGACGAGGTCGCAGCGATCGTGCGACCCGAGGACGGCGTAGCCCTCGCCGCCGGTGCGGATGTCGACCCACGACACGTTGCCGTCGAGCGCGCGGAGCAAGCGGTAGCCGCGGACGTCTTGCGGCGCGATGGGGAGATCGGGGACGAGGTCGCGGGCGCGCTCGTACACCGCGCGCATCGTCTCGCGAGTGATCTTGGGGCCGCCGCCCGTCGGCGCGTGCGCGCGCGGGACGAGCGCGATCACCCGCGCTTCAGAGCGTGACGCCGCATCGAGGCGCGGCGCGTGCGACGGGGCGCGTCCGAGCGGGCTTTCACCGGCAGATCGCGTCGGATCGGCCACGGAGCTCGCGACCGCGTGGAGGCCAATCGGCCTGACGACGGCGGGCGCGCTCTGCGATCCGGAGGCGACGGGGCTCGTCGCGAGGTGCGACTCCGCGCCCTCCTGCTCGGCGGATCGCCGCGACGCAGCGGGCGTCATCGGGTGACGCGGCTGGCTCCGCGCCGGCGGCGCGCCGGCCGTGAGATGCGCGAGCGCGCCGTCGATGGTGAGCAGCGAGCCGGTGATCGAAGCGAGCGGCGCCCACTCGGAGAGCTCGAGCAGCCCGTCCATCACGCGCGGCGCGCCGAGGGTGCCCGCGATGCGCTCGACCTCGCGCGTGGGCAGCTCCCACAGAGCGCTGAGCAGCGCCTCCACCGGCGGCGCGTCGACGACCTCGGTCTCGTGCTTCACGGAGGCATCGAAGAGGTCGGCGAGGAGATCGTCGGCCTGCTCGACGAGCGCCGCGGGCGTGGGAAAAGCTTCGATCCACACGCCGCCGCCGCGGAGGAACAGCACCGCGGCGTTGGCCTCGGCCGGGGGCGTCACCCGCAGCGCGCGCGCGGCCTCGATGTGGCGACGCTTCACGCCGCGCAGGTACGCTTCGTACGATCGCGTGTGGCTCGGCTCGGGCGTGCGCGCGAGCTCTTCCTCGACGTGCTGCCAGACGGCCGATTGCTCGGCGGTGAAGCGGCCATGTCGCGTGAGCTGCTCGGACATGTTCACCGCCGTCGACCAGCGCGTACGCACGCTGGTGCGCTCGGCGACCTCGAACACGGAGCCGGTGCGCTCGTCGCGCGGAGCCCAGCGGCCGGCCTCGATGCATTTCACGGGGATGCGCGCCGTGTAGCGCGCGGGGACCACGACCGAGCGCTCCACCGCGCGCGTTTGCCAGCCGCCGGCGAGCACGAGGTACGCCGGCACGAGCACCGCAGTGTCGCCCTTGTTCTCGATCTCGATCTCGGGGACCTGCCCCGTTTCGCCGATGCGGAGTGAGCCGCCGCGCGCCGACACGCCGACGTTCTGCGCGCCCGGTCCGATCTTCACCCACGCGACGGAGCCATAGCCGAGCGTCTGCACGTCGAGCACCGCCCACGTCAGGCCGAGGGCTCGCAGCCCCGGACCAGTCGGCCCTCTTGGGGACGTCACCATGCCAGAGCCATCGTCTTTCGGCGGCGACTCTGCTGCGGCGTCCTTGTTCGGATGCACGACCTTGCCCGCGTTCATCTCACTCCAGCTGCCAGCGACATCGCCCGGAGGCCTCCGAGAATCGGAGCCTACCCCCGACACCCGTGTAGGATGCCTCTGCTTGCTCGCGACGGCGAGCCTGATTCGACATGGGGCCAACGATCCTGTTGACCGTCATCACCGTGACTGGTGTCAAATTTCCTGCTGTACACCTGGCTAGCGCGCCGCCGGGGTGCGCGCGCAGCGAAGACCGATGTTATCGTTGCGGGCCTTCGTCGCTTCCTTGCTTCGATCCTGGGCACGCACGTACTCCGGCACCAGGTTGTTCCAGCCGCCGCCGCGGATGACGCGTCGAGCGTCCCCACAGGCTCGGTTATCGTACGGACAATAAGCGCTCGACGTCCACTCCCATACGTTGCCTGCCATATCGAGCGCGCCCGAGGCCGACGCGCCCGTCGGGAAGGCTCCGACGGGGCACGTCCCCTGGCGGTTGCCTTTGCCAGCGTCGTTGCCGTCGCCGTTCCAGCACACCTGAGCCGCGGGCGGCCCGTCTTTCCACGGGTACTTGCGGCCATCACCGCCGCGGGCGGCATAGTCCCATTCATCCTCGGAGGGCAAGCGTTTGCCGACGAATACGCAATAGGCCTCCGCTTGAATGGCATCGACGCAGTTGATGGGGTGTCGTCCTTTTCCAGGTTTATCCCAGTTGCAGTAATTGCCAGTATCGGGCAACTGGCATTTACCGGCCGCGACGCAGGCCTTGTAGGCATCGACCGAGACTTCCACGGTATCGATCTCGAACGGAGCGACGTGGGCATCGATGATGGGGCGCTCGTCGGCGTCGCCGTCGGTCGACCCGAGCTTGAACGCGCCGCCGCGCACCGGGATCATCACGCCATCGATTGCCGACGACGGGGCGTCCACGACGGGCACGGCCGTGGCGGGGACGGGCGGCGTCGGCGTCGGCGCGGACGTGTGGAGCGCGCGATAGGCGAGCCCGGCGACGACGAGGACCCCCACGCCTGCGGCCGCGAAGAGCGGCGTGCGGCTCCGAGGCGGGGGAGCGGCGCCGGAGGAGCTGGACTGAAAGAGCGGGGTTTCGTTGGTGCCCATGGCGCGTGGATGAGAGCACCGCACCGGCGGGCGAGGAAGCTCGCTTTGCAGGAGCCTCGTCGCCCGTTGCCCGGGCGCCGGGCAGGTTGTCGCGCGATCAACGCCGCGTTCTTCGTCGCAACGAGAGGCGAACGCGCGGCCTCAAGCCGTGGGCGGCGTGATCCAGGCGACGGGCTCGTCGCGGATCCAGGTGCGCTGTCGGCGCACGAAGATCCGGGTCGCCCGCACGATCGCGATCTCGAGATCGGCCTCGGCGATTTCGCCCTTCAGGTGCTCGTGGATCTGCCGATACCCCACCGAGCCCATCGCCTTCGTGGCGGCGTGGCCGCGATCGACGAGGCCGCGCACCTCGTCGATCCAGCCTTGCTCCAGCCACGCGCGCGTGCGGCGCTCGATGCGGCGATCGAGATCGTCGCGCGCGCGCTCGACGCCGAGCAAGCGGGCCCGGTGGCGCTCGGTGCGGAAGCCGTGATCGGCGTGCCACGCGCTCTGCGTGCGGCCGGAGAGCGCGTGGACCTCGAGGGCGCGGCTGACGCGGAGCGCGTCGTTGGGAGCGAGGCGCGCCGCGCTCTCGGGATCGACGGCGGCGAGGCGCGCGTGGAGCGCGGCGCGGCCCTCGGCAGCGACGAACGCTGCGTGCTCGGCGCGGATCGCGGCGTCGGCGGCGGGCGCCGGGGCGAGGCCACGGACCAGCGCGCGCACCCAGAGAAACGTGCCTCCGCAGACGATCGGGACGCGGCCGCGCGCGCGGATCTCGGTGATGATTTGCTCGGCGAGCTCGGCGAAGCGCTGCGCGTCGAAGGGCTCGGCGGGGTCGGCGCAGTCGACGAGGTGGTGCGGCGCGCGCTGTCGCTCGGCGGCCGTCGGCTTGCCCGAGCCGAGGTCGAAGCCGCGGTAGATCTGCACGCTGTCGGCGCCGATGATCTCGCCGTTGAAGCGCTCGGCGAGGCGGATCGCGAGCTCGGTCTTGCCGCTCGCCGTGGGGCCGACGACGACCAGGAGCTCGCCGGCTTCGGGTTCGGTGATCGCCTCGAAATCAAGGCTATTTGCCGTCAACGTCGGCCCACGCGGTGCTCGAGCTCGCTCCAGCCGATGCGCATCACGACCGGGCGGCCGTGTGGGCAGTGGCCCGCGAAGTCGACCTCGTCGAGGGCCGCGAGGAGCGCGCGCGCCTCTTCGGGGGCGACCGGATCGCCGGCGCGCAGCGAGCCGTGACAGGCCATCGTGGCGATGGCGCGATCGACGGCGCCCGAGAACGCCCGCTCGCCGGCGAGGCTCATTTCGCCGAGCAGATCGCGCAGCAGGCGCTCCGGCGACGCGCGGCCGAGCAGCGTCGGGACGGCGTGGATCGAAAGCGCCGTCGGCCCGGCGACGCGCGCGTCGAGCCCCGTCGCCGCGATGGCCTCGTGCGCCTCTTCGACGATCGCGACCTCGTTCACGCTCGCGCTGACGACGACCGGGAACAGCAGCGCCTGCGTGGCCACGGCGCGCGCGTCGTAGCCTTTCTTGAGGCGATCGAACGTCACCCGCTCGGCGGCTGCGTGCTGATCGAGGAGGTAGAGCCCGTCGCTGCCCTCGCAGATCAGGAACGTGCTCCGCACCTGCGCCACGAAGCGCAGCGCGCCGAAGACCACCTGGCGCTCGGTCTTCGCGGCGATCTCCGCGGCCGTCGGGTACTCGGCCGGCGCGCGCGACGGGACGCTCGGGGAGGTTTGCGCGGGCGCGATCGGCGCCGCGGCGAGGCCCCAGGGATCGGCCTCGGCGAGCGGGATCACCCCGGAAACGAGGGCGATCGTGCTCACGTCGAGATCGCTCGTCTCGGGGCCGAGCTCGCTCATCACGCGGTCGACGTCGGCGGTGGCAGGATCGAAGCGAGGCGCCGCGGGCGGCGGATCACGCGGCGCTTCGGAGGAGCCGCCCCACGTCCACGTGGACGCCGCGGGGCCGGCCGGATCCTCGAAGAGCTTCTGCTTTTTGCCGCGATATCCCCCGGGATCGGGCAATCCGAACGCCGACACGACCGAGCCCATCACGATCTTGTAGAGCGCGTCGCTGATGGCGCGACCGTCGGCGAAGCGGACCTCGGTCTTCTGCGGGTGCACGTTCACGTCGACGAGATCGGGCGGCAGATCGAGGAAGGCGACGCCGAGCGGGAAGCGACCGGCTTCGAGGACGCTGCCGTACGCGAGCGCGATCGATCGGGCGAGCGTGCGATCGCGGACATGGCGGCCGTTGACGAAGATCGAGAGCGAGCCCGCGCCGGGGCGCGCGCGCTCGGGGCGCGAGAGGTACGCCTCGACCGAGAGCGGCCCGCGCTCGCCGCGACACGCCGCCAGCTCTTCGCCGCCGAAGATCGATCGCGCGCGCTCTTCGCGGCTGTTCGCGCGCAGCCACTCGCCGACGACGCGGCCGTCGCGCGAGAGGATCAGCGTCACGCCCGGCTCGCCCAGCGCCGCGGCCTGCACGACCTCGGTGATGCGCGCCGACTCGGTCCCGGTCGCCTTGAGGAACTTGCGGCGCGCGGGCACGTTGAAGAAGAGATCGCGCACCTCGATCGCCGTGCCGGCCGCGCAGCCGCAGGGCGTGACCACGGCCGCGGCGCCGCCCTCGATGCGAACGAGCGTGCCCTCTTCATCGTCGCGGCGGCGCGTGCGCAGCTCGAAGCGCGCGACCGAGGCGATGCTGGGCAGCGCCTCGCCGCGGAAGCCGAAGCTGCGCAGGTGGGTGAGATCGTCCATCGCGGCGATCTTGCTCGTCGCGTGGCGCAGCACCGCGAGCGCCGCGTCGTCACGGCTCATCCCCGAGCCGTCGTCGGCGACGCGCAGCAGGACCACGCCGCCCTGCTCGATGTCGACGCGGATCCGCCTGGCGCCGGCGTCGAGCGCGTTCTCGACCAGCTCCTTGATCACGCTCGCTGGCCGCTCGACGACCTCGCCGGCAGCGATCTGGTTGGCCAGGTCTTCCGGCAGGACGTGAACCTGCCGGAGGGCCTCGAGGCTCACGGGTCCTCGGCGCGCTCGGCGGCGCGGGCGACCGCTTCGAAGTAGAGCTTGGTGCGCGAGCGCGTGAGCACGAAGGCGCCAAGAGCGAAGGGGAAAATCTCGACCAGCACGAGGCGCATCCGGAGGATCCACCACAGCGTCTCGCGGCTGGAATAGGCGGCTCGCTGCGGCAAGTTGACGGGGAGCGTCTCGGCGAAGCGGGCCACCGTCTCGATGCAGTCGACGCGCACCGCGCGGGTGAGCGCGTAGGCGACGCAGGCGAGCAGCGCGTTGGCGAGGAGGGCCTGGAGCGCGAAGTTACGGGCCCCGCGGCGCGCGGTCATCGCCAGGCCGCTGCCGATCACCAGCATCGAGCACAGGAGGAGCTGGGCGACGCTGAGCGGGAAGATGATGCGCGAGTAGCGGAGGATCGCCTCGACCTCGACCGTGCCCCAGTAGGTGAAAATCTCGGTCGGATCGCTGCCGGAGCGCGCGTTGACGGCCGCGGAGGCCACGTCGGGCAGCGTCCCCTGGCGGAGGAAGGCGATCGACGAGATGGCGATCATCAGGCCGCGGACGCCGACGCACCACGTGAGCGCCATCCCTGGCACGAGGTACCAGGGGCGGAGCTTGCGCTCCGAGGCGGCGGGCGGGGGCGGGTTCGAAGAGTCCACTGGCGAGGGGAAGCCGTCTAGCACGAGATGACACACGCCACCGCCTGGAAATCCGCCGCGGAGGTGGCGCCCGCTCCCGAAGGTGTACTAGAACAGGCGCCAAAGACGCGAGGACCGGGTGGCCAAGACCAAGAGCGAGCCGCGGAAGAGCACGGGGGAGCCGGAGGCGCAGAAGAAAGCGCCCGTCCGTGTGGCGAAGCGTGCAACGGAGACCGCGTCGTTGACGTCGTCAACGCCGGGCGACACGTCAATCGTCAGCGCTGCGCCTGTCGTGAAGAAGAAAGCGGCGGCGAAGAAGGCCGTCGCGAAGGCCGAAGAGCCGCGCCGTCGCGCCGCCGACGACGACGAGCAGGGCGACGACGACAGCGAGCGCGAAGCGAGCGACGGCGACGACGACGAGCACCGCGCAGAGGCCGCGGACGACGGCGGCGACGTCATCGAGGTCGAGGGCGAAATCGTCGACGATCCCGCGGTCGACGACGACGATCACGAGGGCTCGCCGCGCAACGCCAAGGCCGCGCTCGCGCCGCTGGGGAACGACTTCGCGCTCTCGCGGTCCGACCCGCTGCAGGCTTATTTGCGCGAGGTTCAGCGTCACGCGCTGCTGACGCCGGACGAAGAGAAATCGCTCACCACCTATTACCAGAAGAACCAGGACGTTCGCACGGCGGCGCGCCTCGTGACGGCCAACCTGCGCCTCGTGGTCAAGCTCGCGTACGAGTATCGCCGCGCCTACAAGAACATCATGGACCTGATCCAGGAGGGCAACATCGGCCTGATGCAGGCCGTGAAGCGCTACGATCCCTACCGTGGCGTGAAGCTCTCGTCGTACGCCGCGTGGTGGATCCGCGCGTACATCCTCCGCTACATCTTGAACAACTGGCGGCTGGTCAAGCTCGGGACGACGCAGGCCCAGCGCAAGCTCTTCTTCAACCTCAACAAGGAGAAGGCGCGGCTCTCGGCGATGGGCATCGAGCCCTCGTCGGCCGAGATCGCCAAGCGCCTCCAGGTCGAGGAAAAAGAGGTCATCGACATGGATCGCCGCCTATCGAGCGGCGAGGCCTCGCTCGACGCGCCAGTGGGCGACAGCGAGGGCCGATCGGTCTCGCGGATCGAGCTGCTCCCCTCGCAGACGACCGGGCCCGACGCCGCGATGGAGACGCGCGAGATGGGCGATCTCGTCCACGGCCACCTGATGCTCTTCCGCGACACGCTGAAGGGGAAGGACGTCCTCATCTTCGACAAGCGCATGGTCGCCGAGGACCCGCTCACCCTCCAGGAGCTGGGCGACGAGTTCGGCATCTCGCGCGAGCGGGTGCGTCAGCTCGAGGCGCGCGTCACCTCGAAGCTCCGCGAATACCTGAAGAAAGAGCTCGGGGACGCGGTCGGCGCGAGCTGACGTGGCCGCAGGAACGCTCTACGTCGTCGCGACGCCGATCGGCAACCTCGGCGACATCACGGTCCGGGCGATTGAGACACTGCGCGCCGTCGATCGCGTGATCGCCGAGGACACGCGGCGCACGCGCGGGCTGCTCTCGCACTTCGGCATCTCGGGAAAATCCGTCGATCGGCTCGACGCCAACGCCGAGGCGCACGACATCGCCCGCGCGGTCGTGCACCTCGAAGCGGGCGAGTCGATCGCGCTCTGCACCGACGCCGGCACGCCGATCGTGAGCGATCCGGGCACGGCGCTGGTGCGGGCCGCCATCGCCGCCGGCGCGACCGTGGTGCCGATCCCCGGCGCCTCGGCGGTGCTCGCCGCGATCGCGCTTTCGGGCCTCGTTACAGGGGGATTTCGCTTCCTCGGCTTCCTCGCGCGCAGCGGCCCGGAGCGCCGCGAAGAGCTCAACCGCATCGTCGAGACGCCCGAGTCAGTGGTGATCTTCGAGTCTCCGCAGCGCACCGCGGACACGATCGTCGAGCTCGCGCAGGCCATGCCCGATCGCGACGTCGTCATCGCGCGCGAGCTGACGAAGATGCACGAGGAGGCCGTGCGCGGCACCCTGGCCGAGCTCGCCGCGCAGGAGAAGCGCGAGTGGCTCGGCGAGGTGACGATCGTGCTCGGCCCGGCGCGAGAGCGGCTCGGGCCGGGGATGAGCGACGAGGCGATCGACGCGCGCATCGACGAAGAGCTCGCGCTCGGCCGCCGCGCCAAGGATGTGAGCGAGGCGATCGCCATCGAGTCGGGGCGACCGAAGCGGGAGATCTACGGTCGCGTCGTGGCGCGTCGGGGCTGAGCTCGCGGCGAGGACGGCGACGGCCGAGCCCGCTCGGGAGCGGGACTTGGCCGACCGCCGACGCCTCGCCTAGGATGCTCGCGGAGGCTTCGAGCGATGCGCTTTTTGTGGTTCGAGGTCGAGGGCTACAAGAACTTGCGAGCACCGTTGCGCCTGACCGACATCGGGCGAATCAACGTTCTGCACGGCGACAACAACGTCGGGAAGTCGAACCTGCTCGAAGCGATCGGGCTCTTCTTCGTGCTCGTCCAGATCTTCCGTGAAGATGCCCGCGGCGGGCCGAGCCTCGCGGAGCGCTTCGCGCTCGGCGCTCCAGCCGCAGCAGCGCCCCCGACCGGCGTCGCTGCACGCATTACGGGACGATCGCTCGGGTACTTCGCCGACCATGGCTTTCCGGTCGATGAGATCTTCAACTTCGAGGGAAAGCTCCCGATCGCGCTCCGGGCGCGCGTCCAGCTCACCGACGCCGATGTCGACGAGAGCGATCCGAGCTGGCTCACAAAACCCGTCGACATCGGCTTCAGTCTCGAGCGCCGTGACGAGGAGCTCCGTGCCTCGCTCACGAGCCTGACGACGTTCGACGATGCAGATGTAGCAAGCGCCGCGGAGGACCGAACGCGCGTCATCGAGCGCTTGAGCCCAAGACGTCGCGGGGGAGCGATGTCGCCGCGCTTCGCGCGGCTTCGCGCCGATCGAACGATCGTAGCGGAGCCCATGCCCACGACGGAAGCGACGGGCAGTCGTGAGCCAATCTCGCGCGACCTCGGCCTTGCGCTCTATGACGCGTCGGAGGCAGGAGATCCGCGCTTCACCCGGTTGCTCGCGGCCCTGGAAGCATTTCGCGATCTCACCGGCGAAGGGAATTGGCGAGCTTATTACGACCGCCGCGCCGATCGGGCCGACCTGCGCTTCGAGGGCGCGACATCGCGCGTTCCGCTCCGCCTCATGGGCTCCGGCGCCCAGCAGATCGTCAATCTCGTCGCACGGCTGGTGATGACGGGCGCCGATATCCTCGCGATCGAAGAGCCCGAGCTGAATCTTCGCTACGCGGCGCAGCTTCGTTTGAGGGATGTGCTGGCGCGCATCGTCGGCGCCGACGGGGAGCCGTCTCAGCTTCTACTCACGAGCCACTCCCCCGCGTTCGAGCAAGAGCCAACCTTCTACGCAATCACGCGCGGCCCGGACGGCCCGCTGATCACGCAAAGGCCGAGCGAGCAGGCGCGCGATTTCACCACGCCGGAGATGCAAATGCCGCCTGCGGGAGCGCGCGCTCCGCTCTCGTACGTGACGAGCGACGGCCTCGTGCTCGTCCCGGAAGAGGTAAGGACTGCGCTCGGCCTGGAACACGGCGGCGGCGTGTACTTCGTCCCGGAGAAGGACGACCAGCACTACCGCATGCTCACGAACGCCCAGTTCTGGGACCTCTTCGAGCCGCGAGACTGACGCCATGACCGAGGACGAGATCGCAGTTCGACTGCGAACCGGCGGGCTCAAGCTGGCGTTCGACACCAACGCCATCGAGGCCGACCGGCGGCGCGACGCGGTGTGCGACAGCGTCGCGCAGTGGAACGCCAAGCTCGTCGATCGAAGCCTTTTGCCCGTGCGTCTCGTGGTCTGCGCCGTCGTTCATCACGAAAAGGTGTTCCATTTGAAGCGGCGTTTAGGCGACAAGTTCAACCCCGACGTCATCGTGATGGGCCTCAAATCGAACGGCTTGGCAACCGAAGCGTACGACGCGCAGCACGCCATGGAGACCGGCGCGTGGATCGGCGAGCGCTACCCGACCTCGAGCGATTGGCACCGCGCCAAGAAGGAGCGCAGCCTGCGCAGCGTCGGCCTGGATCCGAGCAAGGACGACGCGCCTGGCAGCGGGAAAGAATGCGGCGCGACGGTGGATTGGTTGATCATCGGCCATGCGCGGGCTGAAGGGTGCGTCCTCGTCAGCGACGATATGGGGCCGGAGTTCGCGGGGCTGGTGGAGCGCGTGAAGCTGGGAACGCTGGAAGCGGCGCTGCACAAGCTGGTGAGCGAGGCCTCGTGAAATCGGCCTCGGCATTCACCCTGCGCCCGTGCATTGTCGTAGCCCTTGAGCTGTTGGGCCTCGACACTTCTTCTGCGTCCCCGGGACGCGCCCGTTACGCGATCGAGATCCTCGAGCAAGGTCTTGGTGTTCGTGGAACGAAAACGCAGCCCCAAAGTCATCTGTTTGTGGCAGGTCGTCGAGCAATTTGCGTCACACCGATTAAGGCCGAAGGCACGCCTTTGTACTTCAAGTTGCTCATGCTCGCTTACCTTCAGCCCCTGCTCCTCTCTCTTGACGTCCTGCTACGCGCTGCCATTACAATTGGCGGAGCAGCAGCCTCCGACAACTCCGCCGTCGGGCCTGCACTGATAGAGGCAGAGCGACTGCGCGATGAGTTCGCTGATGTTCCCCGCATAGTCGTTGACCCGCATCTCATTCGTGCGGTCGAGACCATGACCGAACTACGCGCCACGCACCATAACGTACCTCAGAGTCTCGCATTCCTTCGGGAGCTTTTGCGCGAAGACACCGACGGATTGTGGTTCGTTGACTCCCTGCGGATTAATACGGAAGAGCAAATGGACCCGTCCAAGCACATTGCATTCTTGGAAGAGCACGGTCAGTTCGTCGAGCGGAAGCTCAAGGCCGCGACCGCGCTCGACCGCACCTCGCGCGGGCACACGTGGCTGCGCAGCTACCACAACTGCGTCATCGACGAGCTCTTCAACGAGAAGCGCCTCGACGAAGCCGACCGCTCGCGCCTCCGAATCCCCGCGACCAGCCCGCTCGTCTACGCCTTCCCTCCCTCCGCGATCAGACCCTGAGCCCCACCTTGCGCGCCGCACGAAGCCGCGATGAAGTGGCAAATCGGCGCCGCCAATGAGCAACTCCCTCGACCACCTCGATGAGCCAACGTGCGCGAAGCTCCGCGCGATCACGGCGAAGATCCGCGAGGTAGCGCCGGCCGAGATCCTCTTGCTCTTCGGCAGCTACGCGCGCGGCAACTGGGTCGTCGATCGCGTCACCGGCTACCGCAGCGATTTCGATCTTCTCGTCATTGTCGCCAGCCTGAACGACGCCGAGGCGCTGCGCTTGGAGTCCTCCATCAGCGACGCCATCCGCCCGATCGCCGAGCCGGTACCGGTCTCGGTGATCGTCCACGACGCGAAGCAGATCAATCACGAGATCCGGCGCGGCCAGTACTTCTTCGCCGACCTCGCGCGCGAAGGCGTCGTCCTTTACGACTCGCACCGCTTCTCGCTCGCCAAGCCGAAGACGGCAACGCCCGAAGAGCGCAAGGCGCTCGCCGAAGAGTACTTCACGCACTGGTTCACGAGCGCGGGACAGTTCTATTCGGATTTCAAAGCGGGCATCGAACGCGGCTGGAACGCGAAGGCCGCCTTCGAACTGCACCAGGCAACCGAGCGTTACTACGCCACCGCGCTCCTTGTCTTCACGGGCTACAAGCCGACGACGCACAACATCGAGACGCTCGGCGAAATGGTCGCCGCGCTCCACCCCGATCTCGCCGTCCCGATCCCGATGAGCGAGCCCGAGGACGAGCGCCTCTTCAAGCTGCTGAAGCGCGCGTACATCGAGGCTCGTTACAGCATGAAGTACCGCATCACCGCCGAAGAGCTGGCGATCCTCGGCGAGCGGGTGCGCGACGTGGCCGCGAGGATCGAGCGTCTTTGCCGGGAGAAGATCGCGAGCTTCGTCCCCGAGCCTTGAAGGCGCGTTCCCGGCGCGCTGGGAGCCGTCCCACGGCGTAAGTATCGCCTTCCAACACGTTGGGAGTCGTCCGGCACCGTGTGTTTCGCCAATCTCGATCCGGGAACGCCATCCCGCCTCATCTGGATCGGCTCCCAGGATTCTGGGAGCCGTCCCGCATCTGATATGACGATCACGTGCGCACCCGCCCCGCTCATCCCGGACCCGTCGAGACGGCCCTCCTCGCCTCGCTCGCGCCCACGTTCGCCGCGCGTCGCGTCGAGACGCCGTTCGGCTCGCTCCGCGTCCTCGAAGGCGGCGCCGGGCCCGCGCTGATCTTGCTCCACGGCCGCGGCAACGCGGCGACGACGTGGTTCCCGCTGCTCCCCGCGCTCGCGCGATCGCACCGGGTCCTCGCCGTCGATCTGCCGGGCTTCGGGCAGTCGCAGGCGCGGCGCTTTCGCGGCGGCGGCTTCGAGGCGGGGCTCGGGTTCTTCACCGACGCCATCGAGCGCTGGATCGTCGCGGAAGGCCTGCAAAACGCGGCCATCGCGGGCCACTCGCTCGGCGGGCTCGTGGCGATCGAGCTTTCGCGTCGTGGTCATGCAGCTCCTTCGAAGCTCGTCCTCATCGGCGGCATGGGCCTCGGATCGGCGATGACGCACGCCAGCCGCGTCTTCTTTCGCCTCGGCCCCGAGCGCCTCGCGCGTCGGCTCGGGCGCGACGTGTTCGAGCGCCTCAACGCGCCGCCGAGCACGCCGGATGGGCCTCGCCTCGGCGCGCTCGGCTTCGAGCTCTACAGCGTGCGCCGCGGCCGCCCCGACGCCTCGGCGGCCTTCGACGCCATGTGCCCGCTCCTCGGGCCCGTCCCGCATCGCGCCGACAGCCTCCCGCACATCACCGCAAAAACGCTTGTTCTGTGGGGTGATCACGACGAGGTGTTCCCCTCGCCCGTCGCCATCGCCGCGGCCGCCGCGCTGCCGAACGCCACGCTGCGGATCGAGCCGCTCGGGCACTCCCCTCACCTGGAAGCGCCCGAGCGCGTGATCGCCATCCTCGAAGAGTTCCTCGGCTGAGCGGCTACTGCAGCGTGCCGTTGAAGACCTCGGCCTGCGGGACGTGGTTCTTCGAGCCGCCGACCGAGTAGAAATGTCCTTGATAAAGCGGCGTCTGGTGCGAGTGCGCGCGCGCCAGCGGGAGCGGCGGCAGGTCCACGAACGTGCCGACCTTGCCCGTCCCGTCGAACGGGGCGCGCTCGACCTTCGCCACCTCGCCGCCGGTGAGCGTCGTCATTCCGGCGAACACGTAGAGCTGATCGAGGAAGATGTTCACCGACGGTGACGCGAGGCCCTGCGCGAGGCTGCCGTAGTCTTCCCACGGGCCCAGCGCCCCGGCGCTCGACACCGTCGCGCGAAGGATCGCCGGCGACGCCGCGACATCGGAGCCGCCGCCGATCACGTAGATCGCGTTCTTGTAAACGATCGACGCGTGGTGCGTGAGCGCGACGGGCAGCGGCGCGACCATTTCCCAGGGCGAGACCGTCTTGCCGTCGAAGGCGGCGCGCTCGATCACGTCGAGGATCTTCTGCGTCGGCATCCCGCCCACGACCGTCTGCGAGAGGCCGCCCATCGCGTAGACAAACCCCTGCGAGTACGCGAGCGAGACGTGGTAGCGCGAGGCGCCGAGGTCGGGCCCCTTGGTGAACGTGAGGCCGCCGTCGTCGGCGATTTGCCCGACGTACACCGACGTCTTCGAGTTGCTGTCGTCGCCGAGGCCGCCGGCGATCACGAACGATCGATCGACCTGCGCGAGGCCGCATCCGAGCAAGCCTTCGGGCATCATCGCCACGTCGGAGAACGCGCTCAGCGTCCCGTCCTTGGCGATCGTGGTGCGCTCGATTTGCTTCACCGTCGCGGCCCCGCCGACCCCGCCGACGACGTACAGGAACGCGCCCGCGGGCGTCTCGGCGACGAGCGTGACGTGGTGATCACGCTTGTGCGCGAGCTTCGGGCCGGCGACCCAGTCCTTCAATTCGGCCTCGCAATCGAGGGCGCCCGGGTGCGATCCCGGCGGGCAGAACGCTTCGTTGCCGCCCGTGCCGGTGGCGCCGCCGCCGGTGCCGCCGCCGCCCGCGCCGCCGCTGCCGGACGTGGACGAGGACGAGGTCGAGGCGCTGCCAGTCGACGTGGTCGTCGTCGTCTCCGCGCCTCCGCAGCCCGCGGCGACGGCGAACAGGAGAGCGCAGCCGCCGGCGAGGCGCGGCAAAAGAAGAGGGGGGGTTTGCATGCGCGCCATGATTGCACGGCGCGCGCCAGGCGAAATAGCCTTCAAATCAAGGACGAACCGCGCGACGCGTCAGTCCGCTAACGACCCCTGTCAGTCGACGTCGTTGACGCTGAAGCGACCCGCGGCCGGGCTCGTCTCCAGCTCGCGCTGGATCCACGGCGCGTCGCGCTTGGCCACGGCGACCAGCCGCACGACCTTGTCGCCGTAGTCGGGCAGGCCCGCGAAGCCCACCTTGCGCGCGTCGTCGGGCGTCATCACCTGGGCCTTCGTCTCGCGGAGCGTCTCCGCCGAGAGCAGCGTTTCCGGATCGGCGCCGGGCGCCAGGAACACCTCGAATACGACCATCATCCGGCGATGATCGCGCTCCTCAGGCGGTCACACAAGCGTGCGGTGGTGTTGACCTTGCGGCGGCCCCGCGGCAAAGGTCCGCGCCGATGGCGAATCGATCTCCGCGGCGCGTCCTCGCGATCTTCGCGCTCGTTTTCGCGACGGTAGGCTCGATCCTCGCGGTCGTGTTCGGGCTGCGGCTCGAGCCCAACGTGGCCTCGCTCCTCCCCGAGCGCGGCGAGGCCGCGGCGCTGCGGCGCTACGTGCGCGCGTTCGGCGGCGGCGATCTCGCCGTGATCATGATCAAGGGCGACGACCCCGACGAGAACGCCGCGGCCGCGACCACGATCGCCGCGACGCTCGCCACGTCGTCGCACGTGTTGCGCGTCGCCGCGCGCGCCGAGATCCCGCGCGGCTTCGATCCGATGCTCGCGTTTCGCTACGCCGACGGCCCGGCGCGCGAGCGGCTGGCGAAGGCGCTCACGCCCGAGGGCATGCGCGCTCGCCTGCGCGAGACGCGCGCGCTCCTGCTCGCGCCGGGCAGCTCCGAGCTCGGCGAGCTGGTCGAGACCGATCCGCTCCGCCTCACGCAGCTCACGTTCGAAGGCAGCGGATTCGGCGGCGGAATGCGCACGCAGCCGAACGGCACGTTCTCCACCGACGACGGGAAAATGCAGCTCGTCCTGGTGCAGCCGCGGGGGCAAGCGCTGCGCTCCGCGGACGCGACGGCGTTCATGCACGACGTCGACGCCGCGCTCGATCCCGTGCGCGCCGCGCACCCCGGGCTCACGCTCGGCATCACCGGTGGGCACGCGATCGCCGCCGCCACCGAGAAGATGCTCACCAGCGATCTGATCTGGTCGGGGACGCTCTCGATGGTCCTCGCGGCGGCCGTGTTCGCCTTGATTTTCCGGCGCGTCCGCGCGCTCGTCGCGGTGATGCCGCCGCTGATCCTCGGCACGGCGTGGACGGCGGGGCTCGCCGCGTTCTTCCCGGGCGGGCTCAGCGCCATCGCCGTGGCGTTCATGTCGGTCGTCGTCGGCGTCGGCGTCGACACCGGCGTCCACGTCTACGCCGCGCTCCTCGACGCGCGGCGCGACGGCCTCGGGCCCGCCGAGGCCGCCCTCGCTGCGCGCAGGAAAACAGGCAAAAGCGTGCTGATGGCGGCCGTCACGGCCTCCGCGGCGTTCGGCGCGCTCGCGCTCTCGGACATCAACGCCGTGCGCCAGCTCGGCATCCTCTGCGGCGCGGGCGAGGTGCTCACGGCCATCGCCATCGTCGCCGTCACGCCGGAGATCGGCGCCTGGCTCGAGCGCGGCCCGACGCCTCCCGCGTCGCCGGCGCGCTGGACCGAGGCCATCATCTGGCTCACCGCGACGAAGCGCCGGGCCTTCATCGCCGCGGCGATCGCGCTCGCTCCGATCCCCGCGCTGGCGATCTTCGGCGGCCCGCCGCTCGCCGAGGCCATCGTCGCCGTGCGCCCGGGGAAGCTCGCACCGCTCCAGATCCAGCAGCAGATCTTCGACGCCTTCGGCGGCAAGCGCGGGCAGTGGGTGGTGCTCGTCGCCGATCCCAGCCTGGAGCGCGCGCGCGAGCGCGCCGACCACCTCACCGAGGAGCTCGGCAAGCTGCCCGGCGACGTCGAGGCCGTCGATTCCCTCACCGCGATCGTCCCCGCCGAGGCCACGCAGGCCGCGCGCTACGACGCCCGTGATGCGCTCGATTTGCCGAAAAAAGCAGACGATCTGGAGCGCGCGCTCACCGAGACGGGGTTCGCCGCCTCCCGCTTCGAGCCGGCCCTCGAGGCCATGCGCCACGCCACGCGCAAGGAGACGCACCTCGACGACGTGGCCGCGTCCGCCGCGGCGATCCTGGTGACGCGCTACCTCGGCGAAGACGAAGGCGACCACCTCGTCGCGGTGTATCTGCGCCCCAGCGCGGCGCCCGGCGCGGCCGAGCGCGTCACGACCGCCGTGCGCGCCGCCGATCCCGGGGCGCGCCTCACCGGCTACAGCCGCCTCGAGTTCGCGCTCCGCGAGACGCTCCACCACGACATGCCGCGCATCGCCCTCGTGGCCATGGGCCTCGTCGGCCTCGCCCTCGCGGCCTCGCTGCGCAAGCCGCGCGACATCGCCATCGCCGCGCTCGTCGTCGCCGCCGAGATCGCCGCGGTGCTGATCTTGATCCGCGTGCTCGGGATCCCGCTCCACGCTTACGATGCCCTCGTGCTCCCCGTCTTGCTCGGGATCACGGTCGACGAGGGCATGTTTCTCCTCGCCCACGCGCGCGAGACGACGGCCGACGACGTCACCCGCGACACCATCCGCCGCGAGGGCCCGTCGATCGTCGCGACGGCGCTGACCACCGCCGTGGGCTTCGGCGCGCTCGCCTTCTGCGACTTCGACGGCCTGCGCGATCTCGGTCTCGTCGGCGCGCTCGGCAGCGTCGTGGGGTTGATCGTCGCGCTCGTGGTGGTGCCCGCGGGGCTGCGCCTCTGGCCACCTCCCGAGCACCGCTGATGGGCAAACCGCGCCCGGAGGCCTGCTTCCCCGAGGGCGACATGGCGCAAAAATGTGCCTGTTTCCCGGAGAAAATGCGCTGTTCGAGCTCCTGCGGTTACATCCCGACAGGCACGCTCGACGGCTTCCACCTCACCCGCCGCAACGGAAGCTCTCGAGTGATCACGCCGGCTTCGGCGCCGCGCGCGCGCGCTGGATTGAGAGGATGCCGACGCCCGCGAGGATCACCGCCGCCGCGGCCCAGGTCATCGGCCCCGCGTGCTCGCCGCCGAGCGCGATGCTGAGCACCAGCGCCACGACCGGGTTCACGTATGCGTAGCTCGTGGCGATCGCCGGGCGGGTGTTTCGCAGCAGGAACCCGTAGGCCGAGAACGCCACGATCGAGCCGAACGCGGCCAGGAACGCGACGGCGCCGAGCGATCGCAGCGAGGGCGCGTGAGTCAAGCGTTCGCCCCGCAGGAAGCTCACCGCGAGCATCGTCGCGCCGCCGACGAGCATCTCGGCCGCCGTCGCCATCGCGCCCGTCGGCAGCGGCAGCCGCTTGCTCCACACCGAGCCGAGCGCCCAGCTCACGGGCGCGCACAGCAGCGCGATCACCATCCCCGGCGACGCGGAGAGCTGCCCGCTGAGCTGGAGCAGCGCCACGCCGACGAAGCCGAGCAAGAGGCCGATCCACTCGAGGCGCGAGGGCCGGTGGCCCGTGAAGCGCGACAGGAGCGCCATCCAGAGCGGCATCGTCGCCACCACCATCGCCGCGACGCTCGAGCTGATGCGCGTCTCGGCGAAGGCGACGAACCCGTTGCCGATCACCAGCAGCAAGACGCCGACCTTGGCGCACGCGATCCACTCGCGCGCCGTCGGCGTGGGCGCGCCGCCCAGCCAGAGGACAGCGAAGAGCACCACGCCGGCGATCAGGAAGCGCGAGCCGGCCATGAGGAACGGCGGCAGCGTCTCGAGGCCGATCCGCATCACCAGGTACGTCGATCCCCAGATCACGTACACCGCGAGCAGGGCCGCGGCGATCAGCCAGCGTGGGGGCGGCGCGGGCGCGGGAGCATCGAGCGGCACCGGGATCTCCACGAGGCGCGCGTCATCGCATGGATCGACGCGCGCGCGGAGAGCTCGTCACGCTGCCGCGCTACTTGCCCATGAGCGCGCGGAACCTGTCCGCGCGGAGCCAGCCGATGATCCCGATCACCACGAGGAACGCGAACGGGATGGGAGCGTGGCCGACGTCGCCCATCCTGAGCAGCGAGACCACCGCGCCGACCATCGTCGCGCCGAGGAGCAGCACGCCGAACGCCGCTGTCTTGGGGACGAGCAGGAGGATCGCGCCGACGACCTCGATCACGCCCGTCACGTAGAGGAACCACGTCGGGTACCCCATCGCGGCGAAGCCCTTGACCTGCTCTGGCGCGCCCGCGAGCTTGCTGCCGCCCGCTCCGAGCATTGCCAGCGCGATCAGCCCGCTCAGGACCCACGTCGCAATCACCTTGGCCTTGCCGGGCCCGCTCGCGTCACTCATGTCGTTCTCCGTCTCGCTTTCGCGTGGAGCATAAGCTCATCACCTATCTCCACAATCGGCAAAATATCGGTATGATCCATCTATGAATTCGATGGCTCCGCTGGCCCCGTCACCGGACGCGGTCACCCTCGATCAGCTCCGCGTGTTCCTCCTCGTGGCCGAGCAGGGCAGCTTCTCGGGCGCGGCGCGCAGCCTCCGCCGGGCCCAGTCTGCCGTCAGCTACGCGATTGCCAATCTGGAGCGCGTCCTCGGCGTGCTGCTCTTCGAGCGCGAGGGGCGCATGCCCACGCTGACCGAGGCCGGCCGCTCGCTCCTGAGCGAGACGCGCGCGATCCATGGCCAGGTCGAGCAGCTCACGGCGCGCGCCCGCAGCATGGCCCAGGGCGTCGAGCCGCGCCTCGCGCTCGCCGTCGACGTGATGTTCCCGATGAGCGCGCTCGTCGAGGCCGTGGGCGCCTTCCGCGAAGAGTTCCCCGCGGTGTCGCTCGTGCTCCACGTCGAGGCCCTCGGCGGCATCGCCCAGCTAGTGCTCGACGGGACATGCCGGATCGGGATCAGCTCCGAATTGCCGAAATTCCCCGCGGGGCTCACGCGGAGCCCGCTCACGCGCGTGACGATGGCCGGGGTCACCGGGCCGACTCACCCGCTCGCGAAGCTCAAGGGTCTCATCCCGATGAAGACGATGCAGCGCCACGTGCAGCTCGTGCTCTCGGATCGGAGCCGGCTCACCGAGGGCATCGATCTCGGCGTGCTCGAAGGGCCGACGTGGCGGCTCGCCGATCTGGGCGCCAAGCACGAGTTCCTGCGCGCGGGCTTCGGCTGGGGCGGGATGCCGCTCCACCTCGTCGCCGAGGATCTCGAGGCGGGTCGGCTGGTGTTCATCTCGCCGGCCGAGTGGGGCCTGGAGCCGCGCGAGATCCCGCTCTATGGCATCCATCGCGCCGACGATCTGCCGGGCCCCGCGGGCCGCTGGCTGCTCGATCGGCTGGAGCACGCCGCGGGGCGCGCCGACGGCGAGCTCGATCGCCTCAAGAACAAGTGCTCTTCGCGCAAAGGGGCTCACCGCAGATCGTGAGCGAGGCGAGGAGATGAAGCGCGCCGCGGCGCGATCCTCCGGGATCGCGCCGCGGCGCTTCGATCTCAGGACCGGGCGATCACTTGCCGCCGGTGCCGCTCCACCAGATCAGCGCGTCGCCGTCGTGCATGATCAGGCTGCCGTCGTCGCCGATCGAGAGCCAGGCGTTCGCGTGACCATCGGTCTTGGTGTACCAGAGGGCCTGGAGGCTCGGCGTGTAACTGACCAGGTTGCCGTCATTCTGCATCACGGTGAGATTGGCGCTCGTGCCGAAGGTGCCCGACGACCACAGCGGGCCGACGCCGGCCTGATAGAGCACGAGGTTACCGTCGTCCTGCTGGACGAGGGAGAAGCGCCCATCGCACGACACCGCAGCCTGGTTGACGCCGAGGCTCTGGCCCGGGCGCAGCGCTCCGCAACCATCGATGGGCTCCGGCGTCTCGGCGGGCGGCGGAGGAGGCGTCTGATCCGCGGGCGGCGGAGGCGGCGTCTGATCGGCGGGCGGCGCCGCTCCCTGGGTGGGATCCGGCGCATTGATCGAGCGGATCGGCGTGAAATCGGCGAGCTGCGCGCGCGACATCTGGATGAGCGAGACCGGCTTGCCGGTGGCCGAGTGGTGCATGAAATAGAGCTCGCTGTGATCGGCGCTGGCCCAGCCCGCGAAGAGCATCACGTGGCCATAAGGCTTGCGGTAGGTGCGGTTGACGGCGTCGCCGGGGACGAGATCGTCGAAGCCCGGGAGCGCGACGGCGTACTCGCCGCTGACGAAGGGGGGGAAGAGCGCGGTGCTGGGGTTCTTCGTGAACTGCCAGGCCATCGAGACGAAGCCGCTGCAGTCGCGGCGATACCCGTCGTGATAGGCACCGTCACGCTGGTAGAGATTGCCGTCCTCGAGCCAGCCGATCCCGCGCTCGATGATCTCGCCGCGCCCCACGGCGCCGGCCTGGTCGCGCACGTCGGCGAGCGCGGCCTGGCAGCGATCGGTGCCGAGGCTGCTGACATCGCACTTCCAGCTGGAGATCGCGTCGGAGTCGCTGCTGACCTCCTCGGTGTCTGATTGCGTATCGACGGCACATCCAGCCTGGGCGACGGCCAGGAACGAGAGGAGTGCGACGGGGGCCAGCGCGCGATTCCAGTTGAATGTCGTCATGCAGACCCTCATCGCACGCGACGTGCCATGTCTGGCAAAAGGGTCAAAATCGTCAGAACGACGGGTTTCAGCGTGGCTTCGCGCGGGTGGGCGGTGCGCCGTCCGATCGCCGCCCCCGGGTCCATCGCGGCTCGGATGGATCATCCATGCCCCACCCACCTGGATCCACCGGTTCACCGCCGCGCCGCGTGTGGACTGTTTGCCTCGCCGGAGGTCGGTGCTCGTCGGCGATGTCGACGATCGTCGACAGGAGACCTCCGGTGTCGACGATCGTCGACAGCCGTATCGACACGAAACCAGCCGTTTTCAGGGCTATTTCGACTTCGATGCCCGCGGCACGACGCGTGCTCTATCTCCAGGCATGCAAACCCGCTGGCTCTCCCTCCTCCCGATTGTCGCCCTCGTTGCAGCCTGCTCGGTCCCCGAGAGCGACCAGGCCGACAACGGTGGGGACGACGATGTGCACAACCTCGTCGACATGGCGTCCCCGGACGAGCCGATCCCCGGCCTCGCCGGCGAGGAGACGGCGAGCACCTATGAAGAGCCCCTCAGCGGCGGCAGCTGCGTGGTGGGCGGGTCCTACTGTGGCGGCGACAAGGTCAGCGGCGATCACAACACCCTCTATCTCTGTCACGGCAAGGCCACGCCGACGGTCATCAAGCACTGCGCCGATGGCTGCAAGGTCAACCCCGGCGCGGACGACTCCTGCGCTCCGGCCCCCTCGTCGTGCTCGATCATCAACGCGCCTCACGCCTCGTACCTGAAGTGGGGCCTCCACCCCGACGCCTCGGACGCGCTCCAGCACCTCCACGTCACCTCGGGCCGCGTGATGCAGACGATCGGGAACGCCTCGGCCTCGGCCGGGACCCACGGGCAGGACGGCGTCGCCGGCGGCCACGCCTACTCCGCCGCGACGGACCTCAGCGTCTCGGGGATGAGCGACTCGCAGATTCGAGTGTTCCTCCAGCAGCTCACCAGCGTCGGATTCGCCGCTTACTACCGCAGCCCCGGCCACGACGGCTGGCCCTCGAGCGAGGTCCGCCACATCCACGCGATCTGGGTGGGAGCGCCGATGAAGCTCAGCCTGCGCAACCAGATCCGCGACTGGCACGTGAACAGGAACGCCCTCGCCAGCCACACCACGTACACGTTCTACACCTGGACGTCGTGCTGGCACTCCTCGCTCTGGCAGACGTACCTGAAGCACAACTCGGCCTCGAACTGAGGCTGACTCTCAACCGAGCTTCCAGAAGAAGATCTTCTGGGCGTTCCAGTAGTCGTGTCCGACAGCGGCGGTGTCGTTCCACAGATCGATGTGGCCCTGCCCGCTGAAGCCCGGCAGCGCGATGAACGCGACGACGCCCGTCTGGCCCAGCACCTCGTCGGGGGGCGTCGCATCTTTGAGCGTCGCCCACGAGAGATCCGGCGCTCCCCACTGCTGACGCAGGTAATCGGCGAGATCGCGGGCGCCGCGCGCGAGGCCGTGAGGGCAGAGGCTCCCGCGATAGCCGAGCTTGCCGAGCAGCAGCGTCTTCCCGCTCCCGGGCTTGCTCGTGAGCGCGGCGATCGCTTCGCGGCTCGCGATGAGCTCATCGGCTATCACCAGCGCCTCCGACATGCGGATGGCGCAGGTGTTGACGTTGATCGGGCTCTTCCGGTGGATGAACGGGCAGTCGTGGACGCTCTCGGGATCGGTCTCGTAGTTGAGAACGGCGGCGTCGAAGGTGGGCCTGGGGAAGCTCATGCAGAGAGGATATCCTCCGCGCGTGCTCTCCACCGCCCTGACGATAGCTGGCCTCGATCCTTCGGGCGGCGCGGGGATCGCGGCTGATCTGCGCGCGTTCGACGCGGCCGGAGCCTGGGGCGCGGCCGTCTGCGCGGCGCTCACGGTGCAGTCGACCCGCGGGGTCCGCGCCGTCCGCGCCGTGGCCACGAAGCTGGTGATTGCCCAGGCCGAGGAGGTGCTGGGCGACGCGCGGGTGCTGGCGATCAAGACCGGCGCGCTCGGCTCGGCGGCCAATGTGCGCGCCGTGGCGCGGCTGATCGAGGCGCACCCGGCGATCCCCGCGATCGTCGATCCGGTGATGCTCCCGTCGCGAAACGCTGGAAAACAAGCAGGATCGCGGCTCGATGGCCCGGGGTCGCTGCCCGCGCTCCAGCGGCTCGCGCGGGTCGCGACGCTGGTGACGCCGAACCTCGCGGAGGCGAGCGCGCTCCTCGGCGGCGTCACGATCACCACCGAGGAAGACGCCCGCGAGGCGGCCCTCGCGCTGGTGAAGGCGGGCTCGCGCGCGGCGCTCGTGAAGGGCGGCCACGGCACGGGCGCCGAGGCCGTCGACTGGCTGATCGTTGGAGGTCAAACGATCGAGATCACCCGGATCGCCCGGCCCCGCCGCGCGACGCCGCCGCTCCATGGAACGGGCTGCACGCTGGCCTCGCTGATCGCGGGCCGCCTCGCCGCGAAGAGCGCGGGGCGGCCGCCCGCTGCGGGGGAGCTCGTCGCCGCGGTCCGCTGGGCGCGCGGGCGCCTCGACGCAGCGATCGCGACCCCGCTCACCACGGGCCACGGGCTGCTCGTGCTCGATCCGCGGCGTCCGGTGCGCCGGAGCACGCCGCTCGCGCCGTAGGCGGCGATTTTCGCCTATGCTGCGCGCGTGCGTTTTCGCTCGCTCGAGGCGGTGGTGGGCCGGGGCCGCTCCCTTGCGGTCGCGGTCGCCTGTGCGGCGCTCATGGGATCGATCTCGATCGAGCCCGCGCGCGCCGAGGGGCCGGCGCCCGCGCACGTCGAGCGCGCGGCGATCGCCCTTGTTTCGCAGGCGATCGCGCGTGATCTCGCCGCCTCGCCCGCGCGCGCGCTGATCGTCGCCTCGCCCCTCGTGAGCGACTCGGCGGCGCCTCGCGGCGCGCTGCTCACGGCGACGATCGCCACCCAGATCGCCGGCCGGCGCGGGAGCGGATCGCACGCGCGCCCCGAGCCCATGACGCTCGCCGCCGCGCGCGCCGCCGCGGCCGGCGACAGCGTGCTCGTGCAGCTCGCCGTGGAGATCGTCGCGGGCAAGCTCCGCGTCACGGCCGACGTCTATCCGGTGCCCCGCAGCGTGTGGTCGAAGATCCGCGATCCCGAGCCGGGCCCGATCGCGCATGCCTTCGCCGAGGCCCCGATCGACGCCGAGGTCCGCAGCTTCCTCGCGCCGATCCCGCTGGTCACGCTCCACGTCGATCGCGCGCGCAACTTCGAGAGCGACGTCGTCGCCCTCGCGTGCGGGGATCTCGATCACGACGGCAGCCTGGAGATCGTGGCGATGAGCCGCCGCCGGATCAGCACCGTGCGCCTGCACGAAGGCCACGTTCTGCCGCTCCTTTCGCGCAACTGGCCCGATCTCGCGCAGGTGTCGCCCGCCCCGCAACGCGAGCCGATCGGCTTCGCCACCATGGTCGAGCGCGCCGGCGCGGCCTCGGCGTTCCTCGACGTCGGCCTCACCGATCGCGGCAAGAGCGTGCGCCTCGACGCGGCCCTGCAGCTCGCGGCGTCGTTCCCCGGCCTCGCGGTCCCCGACGGCGACGTCTCGGTCTGCACGCGCCTCCCCGGCCTGCTCGTCACGGGCGCCGTCGGCCCGTGCGCCGCGGGCGATCCGCAGCCGTTTTCCAGCTCGATCGGCGGTCAGTACGACGCCGTCGCGTCGAGCCGCCTCGTCACGCAGAAGGGCGCGCCGTACGTGGTGTGGGCCGGTCGCGAGCGCGGCGTGCTCGAGCTCCGCGACGACGCCGGCCGCAAGCTCGGGGTCGACGCCGTCGGCGCGCAGCTCGCCGTCGGCGATCTCGATCAGGACGGCGATCCCGAGATCATCAGCACGCTCGACACGCTGAACCCGCTCGACGACGCGGTCGTCGTCCGCACCTGGGCGCGCACCTCGACGGCGGCGCCGGCGACGCGCGTGCACGAGATCCTGCGCATCCCCGCGGCCGCCGGCGTTCGCGCCGTGGCCACGTGTCCGCCCGACGGTCCCGGCCGCGCGCCGTTCGTCGTCGCCACGGCCGACGAGATCTGGGTGGTGCGATGATCGCGCGGCGACGCTTCCTCGCCGGAATGGCTTCATTTGCAGGCATTTCCGCGCTCGGTGGCTCCGCGCGCGCGCTCGGGCGCACGCCGTTCGGCGGCCGGATCGCCATGCACCTGCCCTGGCCGACCGTGGGGATCGATCCCCACGATCTGCGCGATCCCACCGCGGCGCTCTTCGCCTCGGCGATCGCCGATTCGATCTTCGCGGCCGATCCGGGCGTCGCGCCCTACCCCACGCTCGCCGCGGCGATGCCGAGCCGCGAGGGCGCAGACACGGTGGTGCGGCTGCGCGAAGGCCTGAAGACGGCGCGCGGCGTGGCCCTCGACGGGCGCGATCTCATCGCCTCGGTCGAGCGCGCGCGCACCCGCGGCGCGGCGTCGGTGCTGGTGCAGGTGCCCCGGCCCCTCGCCCACAAGAGCGATCCGTTCGCGGCCGTCTTCGGCGCGATCGATCCGCCGCACCTCGCGCGCGCCCTCGCGTCGCCGCTCTGCGCGCTGCTGCCGCGGCGCTTCGATCCCGGCGCGCCCGACGCCACCGGGGCGTTCCGCGCCGACATCTCGGCCGCGGGGCTCACCCTGACGCGCAACCTCCTCGCGGCACGCGGGCCTTCGTTTCTCGATGAAATCGTGATCGCGCCCGCCTCCGATCTCAAGACGTCGCTCCGCAGCTTCGAGGCCGAGACCGACGATCTCGGCTGGCTCGGCTCCGGCCTCCACGACGGCCGCAAGGGCGCCGTGAAGATGGAGCTCGGGCGCGCCGCGTGGATCGTGATGAGCACCGGCCCCGAGGCCGGCCCGTTCAACCTCCCCGGCGTCGCGCAGCGGCTGATCGACGCGCTGCCGCCCGAGCGCCTCGCCCACCTCGGGATTGGCGCTCTCCCGGCCGCCACCGGCGATCCCGCCTGGGGTGGCCCGCCCGCCGATCTGCTCGTCGACGAGGCCTCGCCGCATCTGGTCGAGGTCGCGCGCGCCGTGGCGCCCATTCTCTCGCGCCCCGGCCACGAGGTGACCGCAACACCCATTGCACGAGCCGAGATTGCCCGGCGACGAGCGCGCGGCAAGGCGGCGCTGGCCATTGAAATCGTGCGCGCGGTCGGCCCGACTCCCTTGCACGCGCTCTTCTCCCTGGCCACAGCCGAGGACGTGACGCGCGGGCGCGATCTCGGCCGCGCGCCACCGAAAGGGCTCACCGCCACGGCCGCTCGTCAGCTCACGAGCGATCTCCGCGTCGGCGTCCTCGGCGAGCTCCGCATCACCGGCGGGGCCATCCCCGATATCGTGTTTGCCCGATCGACGAGCGGCGAGGGCTGGGACCTCGGCGCCAGCTTTCGCCGCCCGATGAAGCGCACCTCATGACGACCCACGACGAAGCCATTCGCCACCTGAGCGCCGCAGATCCCCGCCTTGCGGCTCTCATCGCCCGCACCGGGCCCTGCCGCATGGGCGCCCGCGCCGCCGAGAGCGACCATTTCGAGGGGCTGGTCAGCGCCATCGCCAGTCAACAGCTCTCGACCAAGGCGGCGGCCACGATCTTCGCGCGGGTGAAGGCCCTCGGCCTGGACGAGACAGGCCGCTTCCACCCCACGACGCTCCTCGCGAGGGACGAAATGTCCCTCAGGGGAGCAGGCCTGTCGGGGCAGAAGGCCCGCTACATCCGCGACGTCTGCGAGAAGGTGACCTCGGGCGCGCTCG
Source organism: Byssovorax sp. (assembly GCA_025362495.1). Lineage (GTDB taxonomy): Bacteria > Myxococcota_A > Polyangia > Polyangiales > Polyangiaceae > JANYGI01. The sequence continues at coordinate 89,502 of JANYGI010000002.1, forward strand.
CCCTCGACAGCCTCCATGCCATCGACGACGAGGCGGTGATCGAGGCCCTGTGCAGCGTCAAGGGCGTTGGCCGCTGGACGGCCGAGATGTTCCTGATGTTCCGCCTGGGCCGACCCGACGTGCTGCCGGTGGGCGATCTCGGGATCCAGAAGGGATTCATGAAGCTCTTCGCCCTGAAGACGCTGCCGACGCCCGAGAAGATGGCGAAGCTCGCGAAGCCCTTCCGGCCCCATCGCTCGGTGGCGTGCTGGTATCTGTGGCGCCTCGTGGAAGAGCAGGAAGGCTGAGCGCCTATCCGATGGTTCGAGGCCGAACGATCTCCGTCGTCCGGCCTCGAAGGCCGGCGTTCACGGGAAGGCAGCGAGGCCCTTGGTGACGGCGTCGTGCCAGACCGCCTTCGCCGGAGCATCGTTGTCGAGGCGGTAATCGCAAGCGGGCCAGTTGAGATCGAAGTACGCGGCGTAAGCCGGCGGGTAGCTGCGCGAGTTCCAGTACGTGATGGCCTGGGAGAGGTACTGCGCGCGGCCCTGCGGGTTGCCCTTGACGGGGCACGAGCCGAGCTCGGGGACGGCCCACGGCTTCCCATGCGCCTGCGCGAAGTCGATCACCTTGCCGAACTGGGTCGCGGCGTCGGCGACGTCGCCCTGGTCGGCGTTGGAGTTGTAGGTGTCGGCGCCGAAGACCTCGATCACGTCGTCGCCGGGGTACATGCCGTCGGTGCCGAGGAGCGGGCGCGAAGGCGCGATCTTCGGCGTCATCGAGTACTGCATGATGATCAGCGTCGCGTGGATGTCGAGGTTGGGGCGGGTGGCCTTCACGCTGTCGGCGATCGTGCGGATGTGCTTCCACGCGGCGCGGTAGGCGGTGGGCGTGAACGTGTGGTTGACGTAGAGCTCGTCGTCGGGCTCGTGCCAGAACGTCCAGTAGACGGGGTGGTTGTCCTGGATGCCATTGAAGAAGCTCTTGAGCGCGGTGTCGTGCGTGCCCGCGGAGACCTCGGCCGGCGGGTACTTGAACGAGTAGGCCGAGGCCGCGTTGCGCGCGACGTCCAGGGCCTGGACGGTGTTGAGGAACGGGGTGACTCCGCCACCACCGTCGAATGCGCGGGTGACGCCCATCGCGCCGAACTGGCCATTGAGCAGATCGAACGTCGCGGCGTCGTGCGGCGAGAACGAGGCGCCGAACAGCGTCGTCGCCTTCGGGCGCAGGGCGACGAGGGCCATCGTCGCGACGTCGGTCGGCGCGGACGAGACGGCGACGCGGGAAGCCTCGGTGGCCGGCCCGAGGCGAGCGTCGGTGTCGTAGACAGCGAGGTTGATGCCCCACGAGCCGGTGTTGCCGCACGATCGGTCGAGGCGCTCGTGGGCGATGGTGGAGGTGGTGGTGGAGGGCTGCACCGGGCTGACCTCGCCATAGACGCCCACCAGCACATCGCCGTTGCGCGTGGTCGCGAGCGAGGGAGTGACGTGGTTCGTCTGCGACGTCGTCTCGGCGCTGCTGACGGAGGCGTCGATCGGGTTGACGGGATCGACGTTGGCGTACGCCTGGATGGTGGCGATCCCGCGCGCCGTGGCGCTGAGCGTGAAGGCGTAGGAGGCCGGCTCGCCCGCCGCGACCGCGCGCACGAACACGCTGGTGCCGAGTCCCGCGCCGCCGCCGACAGTGCCGGTGTCGGTCCGGCGATCGACCAGCGTCCAGCCGCTCGGAGCCGCCACGGTGATGGTGGAGTAGCTGGCAATGACGGCGACCTCGACGTCGCCCGCGACCACGCCGGTGGGCTTCGCGATGCTCAGCGCCATGCCCGGCCCGGTCGATTGATCGAAGGCGCTCACCGACGAGGCGCGCCAGGTGATCGCCGTCCCGAGAGCAGCGATGTTGGTGTCGACGGCGCCCTCGGGAGCACTGGAATCATCCGGCGCGCACGCTGCGAGGAGGGACGTGGCAACCACGGTGAGGAGAGCAAGATTGATTCGCTTCATGGGAAACACACTTCGCAAGGGGCGTGCCGGGCCGAGATGCCCTCGAAACCAGGCAATTGCAAGGGGGGTGCGGCGCGGCGCACCGCACCCCGGGTCGACGCGCGCGCCGCGGCGCGGCCCGTGGCGTCGCACCTCGGCCGCGCGACGCCCTCCGGGACCGGGCGCTGCGGCGGGCGGTGTCGCACCGGCGTGATCGGGCGCCGCGCTTCCGGGGCGGCGCGCGCTGGAGTACAAGTCGAGCCATGGCGGACGCCGCGGACCTGACCACGAGCCTCCTGGCGCGCCCGCCGCGGGCCGTCCTCGAAGCCTTCGATCTCCACGTGATCGCCGGGCCCGACGCCGGCGCGCACCGTCGCCTCGGGCCCGGGCGCATCCGCGTCGGGACGGCGCCCGCGTGCGACGTGCGGCTCGGGGATCCGACGGTGTCGCACCTCCATTGCCAGCTCGAGATTCATGGGCACGGCGTCCATGTCACCGATCTCGAGAGCACCAACGGCACGTTCGTCGACGGCGTGCGGGTGTATTCCGCCGAGCTCAGCGCGGGCGGGACGGTGACGATCGGGGCCACCGTCCTGCGGCTCGAGCTCACCGGCGAGCCGGTCTACGTCGAGCTCTCGCGCGCCGATCGCTTCGGCCGTTTCCTGGGCGCCAGCGCCGAGATCCGTCGGGTCTACGCCATCCTGGAGCGCGTGGCGCCCACCGACGCGACCATCCTCATCCAGGGCGAAACAGGCACGGGCAAGGAGGCCCTGGCCCTGGCGATCCACGAGGCGTCCGAGCGCGAAGGCGGGCCGTTCATCGCCGTCGACTGCGGCGCCATCGCCGAGAACCTCTTCGAGAGCGAGCTCTTCGGGCACGTCCGCGGGGCCTTCAGCGGCGCGGTGATCGACCGGACTGGCCTCTTCGAACAGGCCAATGGAGGCACGCTGTTCCTCGACGAGATCGGGGAGCTCCCGCTCTCGCTCCAGCCCAAGCTGCTCCGCGTGCTGGAGATGCGCGAGATCCGTCGCGTCGGCGCGAGCACCACCAAGCGCGTCGACGTCCGCGTCCTCGCGGCGACGAACCGGATGGTGGCCCGTCAGGTCAACGAGGGCACGTTCCGCGAGGATCTCTATTACCGGCTGGCCGTGCTCGAGGTCATCATTCCTCCGCTCCGCGCCCGCCGCGAGGACATCCCTCCTCTGGCCGCGCATTTTTACCAGAGCTTCTCCGGGCGCAGCGACCCTTTGCCGCCGGAGTTCCTGGCGACGCTGGCCGCGCGCGCCTGGCCGGGGAACGTGCGCGAGCTGCGCAATTTCATCGAGCGGAGCGTCTCGCTCGGGTGGGTGACGCGGCAGAGCGAGAAGTCGATGGGCCTGCCCACCAGCGCTCCGCCGGGCCTGCCGGCGAGCGCGCCGCCGGGGCTCGAGGCCCTGTTGCCCATGGATCTGCCGCTGAAAGAGGCGCGCGAGCTCTGGACCAACCGCTTCGAGAGCCTCTATGTCAGCGCCCTGCTCCGCCGGTGCCACGGTAACGTGACGCGGGCCGCCGAGCTCGCGGGCGTGAATCGACGCTCGCTCCAGCGCTTGATGGCCCAGCACGGGCTCCGCTCGGGCGACGGCGACGATGATGCCGACGAGTGAGAGGCTCGCTACGGGAGCGGCTCGAGCTCGGCGCGGCACCAGCTCCGATCCTCGGCAGAGGGCTTGAGAGGGCCGCCCATGGTCCCGCACGACACGGCCCCTCCGTCCAGATCTTGGTAGTGCAGGAAGGACTGGAATCGATCGTCCCCGGGGTGCGCCACGTCGACCCCGACGTTCCAGTGGACGACGCGCGTGGACGTCAGCTTGGTCATGCCGAGATCGGTCGCTGGGATGGAGACCTCGACGTTGTAGCCGGCCCCGTCGACCGTCGTCACCCAGGCGCCTTTGAAGGTCGAGCCCGGCGCGCGCAGCCCCTTCTTCCCGTCCGTCGAGGGCGCGAGGATCACGCTCACTGCATGATCGGTGGTCAGAGTGCCAGTCGCCTCGTCGATGGTGACGAAGTAGAGCTCGACGGCGTCGCCCTTGTAAAGCATGGTGATATCGGGGTACGGGGCGACCGGCGTGGCCTTGTTGACGCGCACATGGACGTGAATGGCGTCCGCGGTCCACGCCGAGCGGATGACCACGCTCACCGGGTCCGACGAGAGCCACGTCGGCTTCGGGCAATCGGTGTACTGCCCCTTGGCGGGATTGAACGCGATCGACGGTAGCCCGCAGAATTCGCTCGGATCGCCGTCGATCAAGGGCGCGAAGCCCGGTGGGGCGGCCGCGATCGGGGTACAGCCCAGCAGCGACGTCGAGTCGCAGGCGGGGTTGCCGTCGGGCGCGTCGGCGGCGGCGTCCGCGTCCCCGCCGGCGGTCAGGCCGTCGAAGGACGAGAAGAAAATGCAGCCCGCGAAGGCCGGAGCGGCGCCGACGCCGAGGGCGGCGGAGACGACCGCAGTGAGCACGCGAAGCGGAGAAACACGAATCGATCGCATCTCAGAAGGTCAGCAGAAAGGGGACGCGCGGCGGGGCGACGAGCCGCTGCGCGACCGGGCTCGCGCGGGGATCGGGGCGGGTGAGCCAGTAGATCATCGCCGCGCCCATCGCGACGATCCCGACACCGAGGAGCGTGTCGCCGACGATGATCTTGGTGCGGGTGGCGTCGACGTCCGACTGAGCGCAGCGCGGCGCGCAGCCGGAGTGCAGGTCCCGGAGCGAGGCGCTGCCCACGAGATCGAGCGCGAGGCCCGTCCCGGCAGAGGCGATCCCCAGCGCGCCGAAGGCCATCGAGAGCGGCGGGATCGAGGCGCGCTTCGGCGGCGGCGGCGGCGTCTTCGCGGGGATCGTCACGCGCAGGAGGCGATTCTTCTCGCCCGTGGTGATGAGCACGGGCAGCTCGATCGGCGGCGCGCCGCGCGGCTCGAAGCGAAACGTGCGCTGCCCCGGGTTCACCTCGAGCGCGGTGCCGGTGAGCCGTGGCTGCGCGAGCACGCCGTCGACGAGGACGCGGACGTCGGGCCGATCGGTGTCGTCGGGCGCGCGCGCGCTGACGATGACCGAGGCGATCGCGCCCTCGACCTCGCGGATCCACGTCACGCAGTCGCGACGAACGATCTCGGGGCACGCGTCGCGGCTGCACACGCCGAGCTCGACGCGCGACGCGAGGAGATCGCCGGCGAGGCGCAGGCGCTGGGCTTCCTCGTAGGAGCGCACGCACGCCGCCTTGGTGTCGTCGGCGCGGGCCGCGGTGGAGTGAAGCGCGGCGACGGCGATGAGCGACAGGCCGACGAGGAGATCGAGCGGAATGCGCGCCACGGCCGCGAGGATACAGGAATCACGCGCCGCGGCGGGGCGCGCTCACAGGCACTCGGGCTTGATGTGCCAGATCCCCGCGGCGTCACGGCTCCGGCAATCGTCGCCGCGCGCCGGCGCCACGACGGGGCGCGCGCGATGCGAGGACGACGCGCGCGGCGCCGACGCGGCGGGCGGCGTGGCCACGGAGGCCAGCGCGATCGGCGGCGCCGCCGACGCCGACGGTGCCTGGACGCTGGCGACCATCTCCGCCGGCGCGGACGCCGAGGCCGCCGCAGCCGCCTCGATCATCGCGGTGGGCGCGCTCGGGCCGTGCAACGCGAGCCGCAGCGCTACGCCGGCGAGCAGGGCGAGCCCCGCGCCGACGAGCGTCGCCGTTCGCTTCCACGGCCACCGCGGCCTCGTCATCAGCGTCGTCGCGGTGACGGCCACGCCCGCGGGCGCGATGCTCGCGGGCGCCGTGCTCGTCGGCGCGGCGGCCGCTTCCACGCGCGGCGCGAGCTCCGGCGCGGCGCCTCGTCGCTCGATCTCCACGAGCTTCGCCGCGCGCGCCGCGAGCGTGTCGTGCGCCAGCTCTTCGACCCACGCGCCGACCTGCGCCGGCGTCGCGGGCGGCACGCACGCCTCGAGCGCGAGCGCCAGATCGCGCGCCGTGGCGAAGCGACGATCGGGCGATCGCTGCAGCGCGCGGTGCACGATCGCGTCGAGCTCGCGCGGGATCGACGGCACCACCGAGCTCGGCGGCGGGGCGCGTTCGTTGAGGATCCGGCTGTAAATGTGGCCCTCGGAATCACCGTCGAAGAGGCGCTTGTTCGCGAGCATCTCCCACAGCACCACCGCCGCGGCCCAGACGTCGCTCTGCCGACTCACCTCCCCGGCCCGCAGCTGCTCCGGCGCCATGTAGGGGATTTTCCCTTTGAGCTGGCCTTCGCGAGTCGTCTGCGATCGCCCCGTGGCCTTGGCGACGCCGAAGTCGACGACGCGCGCGGTGCCGTCGGAGCCGACGAGCACGTTCTGCGGAGAGACGTCGCGGTGCACGAGATCGAGCGGCTCGCCCCGATCGTCACGCGCCTCGTGCGCCGCGTGGAGCCCGTGGAGCATGCCCGCGGCGATGGCCACCGCGACGGCGACGGGAGCGGGCTCACCGCGCTTGGCCGTGAGCTTCAGCAGCCGCGCGAGCGACTCGCCCGCGATGTACTCGAGGACCAAGAGGATCTCGTCGCCCTCGTGCACGAAGTCGAGCGTCGAGACCACGTTGGGGTGGCGGACGCGGCTCGCCATCCGCGCTTCATCGAGGAACATCGCGACGAAGTCCGGATCGTGGGCGAACTGCGCATGGAGCTTCTTGATCGCGACGATCCGGTTGAAGCCCGCAGGACCGCGGAGCTGACCGAAGTGCACCGCGGCCATTCCGCCCGCCGCGATCCGATCGTGGATCACATAACGACCACGTGGTTGGGCCGAGCCGGGGTCCGCCGACGTCATCCCGGCCAGGGTACACGCCCGCGACCAGCCCGGCGCGGTCGTTGACAAATCCGCGCGAGGCCCAAGAATGGCCTCTCGGCGCGAGGCATTTTGCCCGCGCCTTCACGGAAACCCGCCGGGTGCGAACGCCCCGGCAGTGGAGAATTGAAAATGCATCCTGGAATGATTGCCTGGTGGAAACAGGCGCGCCGACACGGTGATTGCGGCGCACACGCGGGCGACGGCCCGCAGGGCGAAGGCGGCGGGGGCGGGGGCGGCTGGGGTCGCCACGGTCACCACGGACCTGGCCATCACGGTCCTGGCCATCACGGCCCTGGCCACGAGGGCTGGGGCGGCGAGCACGCCCACGCGGGCGGCGAGCTCGACGGCGACTTCGGCGGCGGATCCTTCGGTGTTCGACGGCCGCTTCGCTTCCTGGCCTACAAGCTCGAGCTCGACGAAAAGCAGGTGGCCGAGCTGGCTCGGGTCCTCAACGAGCTCAAGACGGAGCGGGCCCAGGCCGAGGTCGATCACCGGCGCACCATCGCCGGGTTCGCCGACGCAGTCTCGGCCGAGGCCTTCGACGAAAAGGCCGTCTCCGGCGTGGCCACCGAGCGCGTGAAAAGCGCCGAGCGCCTGCGCGACGCCGTGGTCAAGGCCCTCTCCCGCATCCACGCCTTGCTCTCGCCGGAGCAGCGCGCGAAGTTCGCCTACCTCATCCGCACCGGCGCCCTCACCCTGTAGCGCCCGCAAATCCCGCCCATCCGGCCCCTCCCTGCGTATCGCTGAGTGAGGGGCCGCTCCTTTTCCAGACCCACGCTATCGCCATTCCTCACAATGGATGAGCGGCGTGGCGACACGAAGCCTTCGACCTCGCGCGGTGATCGGTATCGCCTCAGCGCAGGCTATCACGCAACGTCGTGCCGGTGCGGAGGTAATGGTTCAGCCGGGCCTCCCAGTCGCGCATGAAGGACTGGTAATGCTCCTCGGTGAACGCCGCCACGAACGCGTCGCCCGCGGGGCCGAGGCTGGTGTGGGAGTACGTCACGACGGCCTCGCAGCCGCCAGGAGCCGCGGAGAGCTGGATGCGAAGCTTGCAGGCCGTCACCGTCGGCGAGATCTTCACCATCTCGATGAAGCCCGCCTCCGGCTCGTGACGGGTGATGATCCACACCGCGTCGATCGGCGCGGCCGAGGTCACAAACACGCAGTCTGGCTCGGCGACACCGCTGCTGCTCAACACGAGCGTGGGGTCCCACCCTTCGATCCAGTCGACCTCACGGACCGGGCAGAGCAGCGGAAACACGCGTGACGGCGCGGCCACGAGACGCTGAGTGAAAGATCGGGTGATCCGGTTCGGCGTTGTCAGCTTCATCGTCGTCGCGAACGATGCGACCACGCATCCGCCCGGCCGTCGAGCCCCAACCCGGTAGCGTGGCCCACGCCAGCAGCTCAATGCTCGCCGGGATCGATCCTGGCGAACACCTCGGCGGTGGGGCGGGCGCGGAAGAGCAGGCTGCGCAGGGGTGCTTCCGCCATGATGCCTTCCCAGGTGCGCCGGCGCGGGCGCTTCATCTGATCGGCGAGGCCGCCGGGAAAGCCAGTGATCGGATCGGCGTACTCCACCAGGATGGCGTGCTGGTGGATCCGATTGTCACGCTTCATCCCGTGAATGGCGATCACGTCACCCGGGCGGATCTCGTCGGCATGATCGGTGAGGAACTGGAAGTAGCGCGAGCGCTCGCGGAACTCGATCCGCTCTTTGCCGGCGAACCGTCGCATCGTGAAGAGCGAGGGTTGCGCCTCGGCGAACTGGCCGAAGGCGATCACCCCGCGCAGATTGGCAGTCCCCGCCTCGTCGAAGCGGAGCCGGCCCCGATCGCGGCCGAGCGAGGGGCCGCGCGGGCGGAACCACGAGCCCGAGGTGCGCTCGAACGTATCGAGGACGAAATCGACGCAGACCTCGGGCGGCCAGGCGTTGCCGGCGCCGTCGAAGACCGCGTACGTGGTGCCGTCGTAGTCGAAGCTGCTGCGGCCCGAGAGGTACGCCGAGGCCCACACGGGCCGGAGCGTGCCGTCGCGATCGGGGCCCTTCTCGCCCTCGGGCCGGTCGAAGCGAAACGACTCGCCGAGCACCGTCGTGACCGTCTCGTGGAGCTTCGCCAGGGCGCGGCGTCGCGGCGCGCCTTCGTCGACGATGGCCTTCACGGCGGCGCGCGTGGCGCTGCCTTCGTCGAGGCAGTCGAGGCGGAGCGCGGCGCCGTCGCTGGGGATCAGCGCGCGCGCGTGCCGATCGCCGAAGCGGAGATCGGCGACCAGGCCCGCCTCGGTGCGGCGATCGATCCGGGTGCGATCGAAGCCCTCGGCCTCGGCCAGCGCGCGGAGATCGCGGTGCAGCGGCGCCGCGAGATCCTCGGCGTGGACGGCGACGCGATCGCCGAAGAGGAGATCGGCCGCGCGCCCGTCAAGCGGGCCGTCGACGTAGCGGTACGTGGTCTCGTTTCGCTTCGTTTCGCGGCGAAGTCGGCGGGTATCGGTGCCGCGCTGGAGCCAGATCTCGGCGTCGGCGAAGAGGTCGACGAGGAAGATCTGCGAGACGAGATCGAGCGCGTCGAGCGGATCGGGCGAGTACGCGTAGCCCTCGCGCAGGAGGATCGCGCGCAGCGCCTCGGGCTCGCGGCGGTGGCGCGCGCGCAGGCTGGAGACGCGCGCGCCGGGGCGGGCCTTCTCGAACAGGCGACGCGACGCGAGCCACGCCGGCGGGAGATCGGAGTCAGCGGTGAGCTCCGGCTCGCGCACGAACACCATCGGTTCGCCCCGCGCGCGGCCGAATATCTCGGCGCGATTGGCATCGAACGTCGGCGCCCCGGGCAGCTCGGGGAGGCTTGAAATCAAGGCGATCTTCGCGCGGCAGGCGTCGCGCTCGGCGTCGATCGTCGGGGGCGCGATCGCGGCCGCGGTGGGCGTCGGCGGGGGGCCGCCGTCGTGGTCGAGGGGCGAGGCGCCCGGGCCGCCGCAGCCCGAGGCGAGCACGAAGGCGGCTGAAAACAAGGCGCGAAGACGCGCGAAATACGGAGCGCTGCGCATCGAGGGTGACGGACAGTATGCTCGACGCGCTGACTTGATTCCCGATCGCCGCGGGAATGCTATGGGGTGCCCCTCCCCGATGGCGTCGACCCCTGCCCCGCGATGAAACGGCTCCTGACGCTGCGGATCTACTACGTCGCGTGCTTCCTCGCGCTCGGCGCGTACCTGCCCTTCTTCCCGCGATGGCTCGAGGCGCGCGGCATCCACGGCGCCGCGATGGGCCTGGTGTCGGCGTCGCTCCCCGCGATGGGCCTCGTCGGTCCGCCGCTCTTCGGCGTCCTCAGCGACCGGCTCGGCCTGCGCGGGGCGCTGCTCCGCGTCGCCTGCGCGGGCGCCTTCGCGTGCATGGGCGCGCTCGGGGCCACGTTCGCGCTGGGGCATCCGCTCGGCTTCGCGGGGATCTTCGCGGCGGTCCTGGCGTTCTCGTTCTTCCGATCGCCGATGATCTCGCTCGCCGACGTGATCACCCTGGAGCTGGCGGGCGCGGGGTCGGGCTACGCGCGCACGCGCCTCTGGGGCTCGCTGGGCTTCCTCGTCGCGGCGCTCGCCGTCGGTCGTTACGTCGATCCCACGGCGCCTGCGGGCCTGCCGCTGGCGATCGCCGCGCCGCTGCTCGCCGCGCTCCTCGCCGCGTGGACGCTGCCGGCGAAGCGCCTCGCGCCCGGGCTCCCCGCGCCCGGGATGGTCTCGTCGCTGCTCGCGCGCGCCGACCTCCGGTTGTTCTTCGGAGCTTCATTTCTCGGTCAGATCGCGCACTCCAGCTACGACCTCTGCTTCACGCTGCACCTCCGCGATCTCGGCGCGAGCGACGGCCTCGTCGGGATCTCGTGGGCGCTCGGGGTGACGTCCGAGGTGGCGCTGATGGCCGGTTCAGGCTGGATTTTCCGACGTTTCACGCCGCCGTGGCTGCTCGCGGCGGCCTTCCTCGGGGCGGCGCTGCGCTGGTCGCTGATCGCCTCGGTGACCTCGATCCCCGCGCTGCTCGCGCTGCAGCCGCTGCACGCGATCTCGTTCGCGCTGATGTGGCTGGCCTCGCTGGCGCACGTGAAAGAGAGCGCCCCGAGCGCGGCGCTGGCGACGGCGCAGGGGGTGTTCTCGGCGGCGGTGGCCGCGGGATCCGTGCTGGGAATGCCGCTCTGGGGCGCGCTCTATCGACGCCACGGCGGCACGATCACGTTCGAGGTCGCGGCGCTCGTGTCGATCGCGGCGGCGAGCCTCGCTGTCCTGTGGGCACGGAAGGCGGGCGGTCGCGTTCGAGCGGCCTCGCTCGCGGACGCGTGACGACGCAACGCGGGCGGCGGCTCCGGCATCGTCACGGGCGATCGCGCGGCGGCTAGCCCCGCGGAATGCAAAACAATCGCCTCCCGCGCCGGCCCGCGGTACACCACGAGGCCGTCTTCGACCCGGCCGAGCCGGACGCAGAAACCCTTCGATTCGTGGCGCCTCCGGGCCCACCCCAGCCAGCGAGGGCCCATCCCATGTGCGGTATCGTCGGTTACGTCGGTTCCAGGAACGCCGCCCCGATCATCGTCGATGGTCTGCGCAAGCTCGAGTACCGCGGCTACGACTCGGCCGGGATCGCCATCCACGACGGCAAGGGCATCGAGATCGTCCGCGCCCTCGGCAAGCTGGTGAAGCTCAGCGACGCGCTCGAGAAGCGGCCGCTCAACGGCACCACGGGCATCGGCCACACGCGCTGGGCCACGCACGGCCGCCCGAGTGAGGTCAACGCCCACCCGCACGCCGCGGGCCCCGTCGCCGTGGTCCACAATGGCATCATCGAGAACCACGTCGCCGTCCGCGCCGAGCTCGAGGGCCAGGGGATCAAGTTCCTCTCCGACACCGACACCGAGATCATCGCGCACCTCATCCACCGGGAGCTCGACCAGGGCGCGCCCAACCTGTTCGAGGCCGTGCGAAAGGCCCTCGGCCGCGTCGTCGGCGCCTACGCCATCGCCGTCGTCTCGCGCGCCGAGCCCGACGTCGTCGTCGCCGCGCGCTTCGGATCGCCCCTCGTCGTGGGCATCGGCGAGGACGAGATGCTCTGTGGCAGCGACGTGACCGCGCTGCTCTCGCACACGCGCAACATGGTCTTCCTCGAAGACGGCGACGTCGTCGAGCTCAAGCAGAATGGCTATCGCATCGAGACGGTCAACGGCACCGCCGTTGACCGCAAGGTCAAGCGCATCGACTGGAGCGCGGTGCAGGCCGAGAAGGCCGGCTTCAAGCACTTCATGCTGAAAGAGATCCACGAGCAGCCCGACGCGATCGAGGCCACCCTGCGCGGCCGGATCGATCTCCAGAACGGCGACGTCCACGCCGGCGAAATGGGCGTCACGCCCGAGTTCGCGAAGACGCTCGGCCGCGTGTATTTCGTCGCCTGCGGGACGAGCCACCACGCGACCATCGCTGGCCGCTACTGGATCGAGAAAATTGCCCGCGTGCCCTCGGTGACCGAGCTCGCGAGCGAGGTGCGCTACCGTGATCCGATCTTCTTCCCCAACGACCTCGTCGTCGCGGTGAGCCAGTCGGGCGAGACGGCCGACACCATCGCCGCCGTGAAGGCCGCCAAGGCCGCGGGCGCGCAGGTGCTGGCCCTCAGCAACGTGCTCGACAGCGCGCTCCCGCGCATGGCCGACGGCGCGCTCTACACCCACGCTGGGCCGGAGATCGGCGTCGCCTCGACCAAGTGTTTCACGACGCAGCTCGCGGCGCTCTTGCTGCTGGCGATCTACCTCGGCCGCCAGCGCGGCGCCCTCTCGAAGGAGCAAGGTCAAGAGATCTTGCAGGCCCTCTGGGAGACACCGAGCCACATGCGCGAGGTGCTCGGCGACGCCGACTACATGCACGTGATCGCCAAGAAGCTCACCCACGCGAAAGACGTGCTCTTCCTCGGCCGCGGCCTCGGCTTCCCCATCGCGCTCGAGGGTGCTTTGAAGCTCAAGGAGATCTCCTACGCTCACGCCGAGGGCTACGCGGCCGGCGAGATGAAGCACGGCCCGATCGCCCTGATCGACGAGAATTTGCCGGTCTTCGTGATCTGCCCGCGCGACTCCCATTACGACAAGACGCTCTCCAACATGCAGGAGGTGCGCGCCCGCGAGGGGCAGGTCATCGCCATCGCCACCAAGGGCGACGAGGCCGTGATGGAGCTGGCGCAGCACATGGTCTGGCTGCCGAAGGTGAACGACGACGTGCTGCCTTTGCTGACGGTGCTGCCTTTGCAGCTCATCTCGTACTACGTCGCCAACCTCAAGGGAAACGACGTGGATCAGCCGCGGAACCTCGCGAAGACGGTCACTGTCGAGTAGCCACGCGGATCGGCGTGACGCCGTCGCGTCGTATCCGGGTTAAGGGGTCGCGACATGACGCTCGCACCCCTCCTGAACCTCCCCGCCATCGACTCCGTCGCCGAGGCCGAGGCGCGCGCCCGGCAAGCCGTGCTCACCAAGCCTGCAGGCAGCCTTGGAGTGCTCGAAGATCTCGCGGTGCAGCTCGCCGCCATCCAGGGTGGACTGCCCGCGAGCCGGCCGGCGGAGGCGCTGATCTTCGCCGCCGATCACCCGGTGGTGAAGCACGGCATCTCCGCGTACCCGGCCGCGGTGACGGCGGCGATGGTGGAGAACTTCGTGCGCGGCGGCGCCGCTGCGAGCGTGCTCTCGCGCCGGCTCGGGGTCGGGCTGTCGGTCGTCGATGTCGGCGTGGCGACGCCGTACGCGCGCGAGCTGAGCGGGCCCGGAGCGCGGCTTCATCGCGACGCCGTGGCGGATCTCGCCGAGGGCGATCTTCGCGTCGAGGACGCCATGTCACCCGAGGTCTACGCGCGCGCGCTCGCCGCCGGGGTGGCCGCGATCGACGCGCTCGACGCGGGAACGCGGGTGGTGATCCTCGGCGAGATGGGGATCGGCAACACCACCGTGGCCGCCGCGGTGGCCGCCGCGCTGCTCGGCGGCGACGCGAGCGAGCTGGTCGGACGGGGGACCGGCGTCGACTCTGCCGCGCTCGCCCGCAAGATCGACGTCGTGCGCGAGGCCGCCGGGCGCGTGCGCGGCGCGGCGCCGCACCGCGTGCTCCAGGCGGTGGGTGGCCGTGAGATCGCCGCCATCGTGGGCGCGGCGGGGCGCGCGATCGAGCGGCGCATGGCGGTGCTCGTCGACGGCTTCATCGTCTCGGCGGCGATCCTCGCGCTGGTGCGGATCGAGCCCCGCACCCGGCGCGGGTTGATCTTCGCGCACCGCTCGCAGGAGCCCGGCCACGCTCGGATCCTGGAGGCCCTCGACGCGCGCCCGCTGCTCGATCTCGGCCTGCGCCTCGGCGAGGCGAGCGGCGCCCTCACCGCGCTGCCGCTGCTCGATCTCGCCTGCGCGCTGCACGGCGAGATGGCGACCTTCGCGGGCGCGGGCGTGCCCGGGCGCGCGCCGTGAGCGAAGGGCTCGACACCCCCGCGGTCCCCGATCGCCGCGCGGCAATGCCTCCATTCCTGCGCGGCGCTCGCGCGGCGCTGACGTTTCTCACGCGCGTCCCCGTCGGCGGTTTCCCCTACAGCGAGGCCGATTTTCGCTGGTCCTCGGCCTGGTTTCCCTGGGTGGGTCTGCTGCTCGGCGCGGCGCAGGCCCTGGTGTTCCACCTGGTGCTACGCGCTGGCCCCTTCGCCGCGGCCGCGCTCACCGTGGGTCTCGGCATGCTGCTCACCGGCGCCTTCCACGAGGACGGCCTCGCCGACACCGCCGACGCGCTCGGCGGCGCCTACGAGCGCCGGCGCCTCTTCGAGATCCTCAAGGACAGCCGCGTCGGATCCTTCGGCGCGGGCGCGCTCGCGGTGGTGCTGGTCCTGCGCATCGCCTTGCTCGCGCGCCTCGGCGCGGCGGCGCCGCTCGCCCTCATCCTCACGCAGAGCCTCTCGCGGCTGCCGCCGATCTGGATGATGGTCGCGATGCCGTACGTCACCGCCGATGCCGCCGCGAAGAGCCGCCTCGTCACCCGCGCAGGCGCGGCGCAGGCGCTCGTCGCGACGGCGTGGCCCGCGCTCGCGATCGCGGTGGCCGTCGCGCAGCGCTGGCTCTCGCTGCCCGAGGCCGCGGCCATGGTCGTGGGTCTCGCGGCGACGGCGCTCGTCTGCGCGCAGCGCTTCCACGCGCGCGCCGGCGGGATCACCGGCGATTTCCTGGGCGCGACCCAGCAAGTGGGCGAGTGCGCCGCGCTGCTCGCGCTGGCGCTGATGCGCGGCGACGGCCCGTGAGCGTGCTGGCGTTCCGCCACGCGCCGGTCGCGCTCGCGGGCGTCTGCTACGGCCAGCTCGACGTGGACCCGACGCTGAGCGCCACCGACGCGGCCGCGATCGTCGAGCCTCACCTCGCCGGGATCGCCGTGGCGCGGATCTGGTCATCGCCGCTCCGGCGCTGCTCAGCGCCCGCGCGCGTGCTCGCCGAGCGCCTCGGCGTGACCCACACGATCGACGCGAGGCTCGCGGAGATCGCTTGTGGAGCGTGGGAGGGGCGCACCTGGGATCAGCTCGAGCGCGAGGATCGCGCGGCGTACGCGGCCTGGATGAGCGCCTGGAAAACGAGCGGCCCCCCGGGGGGAGAGTCCGCCGTCGAGCTGGAGCAGCGCGTGCGCGCGTGGCACGAAGAGCTGCCCGATGGTGGCGCAACCGAGGTGCTGATCGCGCATGCCGGAGTGATCCGGGCCCTCGTGGTGATCACCCGAGGACAGAGCTGGGAAGAGGCAATGAGCGCGGCGGTCCCGCACCTGTCGCCAATCGGCTCTAGCCGGGTCCGCTGAGCGGGCGCGTTGAAACGGACGAGGACCGAGGCCAGCCGTGGGCCGACCCGCGCCGCTCCTGCGGCGGCTCACCTCTGCTTCTCGCTCGGCCCGAGCAAGAGCGCGCTGCACGACACCGTCGCGTCGTCCGCGCTCGCCGCTTCCGTGGTGTTCTCGAAGGCCCGGAACCAGCGTCAGCGCCGCGCGTGGGCCGGCCATCTCGAGCCCGAGGCCCAGCCATGGTCGGAGTGGTCAACGGGTTGACACGTTCGATACACCGAGGCCCAGAGTGGCATGCTGACATGAAGGTTGCTGTCGTTGATCATGAACGTTCAACAGATTCCAGATCTTGCTTGCGAGAAAAAAATTAATCGAATACGTCCATATCAGTGCTCACGAAAACAAATTCGTGATCAGGACTCCCCGCTCCGCGGGAGAGCAAAGGAAGCATCATGTTCATCAAGAGCGTTTTGGTCGCCGTCGTGGCGTCCGCCGTGGGCCTGTCCGTCGTCGGCTGCATGTCGGCCGAAACGGCAGATCCGGCCGCCGAGAACGTCGACGAGGCCGCGCAGGCGCTGACGACCGGGATCACGTTCGACCCCACGACTCTCTACCTCAACTACGCAGTGAGCGGCACCTCCGCTGGCCTGAATGTGCACTATTACCCGGGGAGCAGCACGTCGGTCTTCGAGGTGCCGTGCAACGCGACCCAGGTCGGTGTCCAGACCAATATCAAGTACAACGACACCGGCGCGCAGCTCTGGCCCGCGGTGACGTTCGCTGTTCCGGGCCTGACGGCAGCCACGGCGAACCTCTCCCCGATGCTTCAGGGTGCCACCGCGACGTTCGGTTCGTGGGCGAACTCGACCAGCAGCCCGCTGACGGGCGCGGCGGCCGACACGACGCTCGCGATCGTGATGACCCTCAAGAGCTACACCAATAGCTCGTACACGACCCTTTCGGGCGTGCCGTTCACCACGATGACCTTCTACGTCCGTCGGATGTGCTCCTGCACGTGATGTCACGTAGAGCGTGAGGGTCACCGGGAGCTTCAGGCTCTGAGCTGGAGCGCGCCCGTCCGCGCGGGGTGGCGGCGATTGGCTCTCTGCCGAGGAGCTCGTAAGCGCCTACCCCGCGCCGGTGATCACGGCCAGGGCGCCGGCCGCAACGGCGATCCAGACGCCGGAGGATGCCTGTTTGCCGCGGCCCGGAGCGCCCGCTGCCGGAAATTCGTGCGACGCGCGCCGCGGCTCAGTGCGCGCCTTCCATCACCGCATGAAAGGCCTTGTGAACGGCCATGAATTTCGCCTCGAAGTCGGCCCTCTCGGGCCTGGCGCACTCGGCCTTCAGATCACCGACAGCGGCGATCAACCCCTGAGCGACCGCGTGATAGGCCGGCTCCGCAGCACGGGCCGACTCGGGAACATCCTTGTCGACGGCCGCGGCGCGCTGCTCGAACGCAGGGATCGCGTCGCAGGTCTTCCTGGTGCGCTCGGGGCTCTTGTCGGCGTGCCAGAGCGGCCCGAGCACCTCGTGAAACTCGTGGACGGCGCCCGTCATCTTCGGGTGCTCGCCGTGCTCGTGCTCTTCACCGTGCTCGCCGTGCTCGTGGCCTTCGGCGTGCTCGGACGGGGGTGTCGAGGAGCCGCAGCCCAGCGCGAAGAGCGACGCGGACGCGAGCGCGACCAGGAAAGAAGCGCGGAGCGAGGACGTGGAGATCATCCGCGGGCCCTACCATGGCGTGTCCGGCACCGGAACGTGCCGACCGCTGCGGGCGCGGCGCTCGCCGGGCTACGCTCGCGGGCATGCGCTCCCTCGGAACGACGGCGCGGCGGATGGTCTCCGCCGTCCTCGTCACCGCCCTGATCCCCCTCGTGTTCGCGCTGCTGATCGCGCGCGCCACCATCGCGCGCGTCTCGGCCACGGCGTTTCAGCCGGAGTTCAGCGTCCACATCGATCAGGCGCTCGGCGTCTACGCCGACCTCGCCAAGGCGCTCAAGCAGACGATGCGGGCCGAGGCGCTGGCCATCGCGGCGCGCGAGCCGCTGCGCGTGGCGGCGACGACGAAGGACGCGAAGGCCCTCCGCGCCGAGCTCGATCGCGCCCTCGAAGCGCACGGATCGCTGCGGCGGATCCGCGTCGAGACCTGCAACGGCGCCTTGCTCGGCGAGCGCGAGCTGCCCATCGACGCGGCGCTGGAGCGCACGCTCCTGGTGCGTCGTCCCCTCGGCGTGGACGATGTTGACGATGTGGTCTGCGGGGTCACGCACCCGGAAGAGCCGCCGATCCTCGTCGCCACGTTCGCCGCGCCGCGCGCCCGCCTCGACGAGCTCGAGTCGGCGCAGGCCTTCGCGCAGGCGTACCACCAGATCGAGCGCGTCCACCGCAAGGAGTACCTCAATCGCACCTATGGAAACGCCTTCGCGGTGCTCCTCGTGGTGACGCTGATCGTCGCCGTCGCCGTCGGCGTGCTGGTGACGCGGCCAGTGACGCGGCGGCTCGCGGCGCTGGCGGCGGTGATGCGCCCTGTCGCCGAGGGCGACCTCACCGTGCGCGCCCGGATCGAGGGCGACGACGAGGTGGCCGATCTCGGGCGCACCTTCGATCGCATGCTCGAAGAGCTCTCGCAGAGCCGCGCGCGCGTGGAGTTCCTGAGGCGCATGGGCGAGTGGCAGCAGGTGGCGCGTCGCCTCGCGCACGAGATCAAGAACCCGCTCACCCCGATCCAGCTCGCCGTCGAGGAGTGCCACCGGCGGTATCGCGGCGACGACCCTGTTTACAAGCGGATCGTGCAGACGATGCTCGAGGTCGTCGAGGAAGAGGTCGGCAGCCTGCGGCGCCTCTGCACCGAGTTCTCGAACTTCGCGCGGCTGCCGCGGGCCGATCTCAAGCCCGACGATCTCGGCGCCTTTCTCCGCCTCCAGAGCGAGCGCCTGAAGCCCGAGGACGGCACGCCCGGCGAGGGCGACGAGGGAGATCCGACGCTGCTCTTCGGCCTCGATCTCGGCTTCGAGATCCCCGCCGAGGCCATGCCCGCGGCGATCGATCAGGAGATGCTCCACCGCGTCCTCGCCAACGTGATCCGCAACTCGGCGCAGGCGCTCCGCGGCGCGAAGAAGCGGCCGGGGCGCGTGCAGGTGACGACGACGATCGAGGGAGCGGGCGATCGCTTCGTCATCGCCGTCGACGACGACGGGCCCGGCATCCCCGAGACGGTGAAAGAAGCGCTCTTTGATCCCTACGTGAGCACCAAGCGCGACGGCACGGGGCTCGGCCTCAGCATCGTGAAGAAGATCGTCGTCGACCACGGCGGGAGCATCGAGGCCGGCTGGGGGCCGCTCGGCGGCGCGCGGTTTCGCATCGTGATCCCGCGCCTCGGGACGGCCGCTTCGCTCGCGGCGCTGGAGCGCGCGGGGACGATCGAGATCGCGCCGCCCTCGTCGATCGACCCGAAATCTTCACGACCGTGAGGTCGCGTGAGCCGGAGGCCGCTCGCTCACGCGGGCGGTTGCGACGGTTATCGGCGTTCGAGAGTGGGTATCGGGCGATCGAAGTCGCGCCCGTAGCGGCCAATGCGCGACTTTGCTAGAGCTGCCCATGCTCGACGACAAACTCCGCGAATGCCTCACGTTCGACGATGTGCTCCTCGTCCCGGCGTACAGTGAGGTCCTCCCCGGCGAGGTCGACGTCAAGACGCGCCTCACGAAGAAGATTACCCTCAACATCCCGCTGCTGAGCGCGGCGATGGACTCGGTCACCGAGGGGCGCACGGCGATAACCGTCGCGCGCGCCGGCGGGATCGGCATCCTCCACAAGAACCTCACGCCGGCCCAGCAGGCCCGCGAGGTCGAGCGCGTCAAGCGGGCCGAGAGCGGGATGATCGCCTCGCCCGTCACGGTGCGGCCCGATCAATCGCTGCGGCAGACGCTCGCGGTGATGAACGAGCACGACATCAGCGGCGTGCCGGTCGTCGACGGCGAGAAGCTCGTCGGCATCCTCACGGCGCGCGACATTCGCTTCGAGAAGAACCTCGATCAGCCCGTCCACGCGCTGATGACGAAGGAGCTTGTCACGGTGCCGCCGGGCGTGTCGAACGAGCGCGCGAAGGAGCTGCTCCACCAGCACCGCATCGAGAAGCTGCTCGTGGTCGAGGGCGGCAAGCTGGTCGGCCTCGTGACGATCAAGGACTTGCTCCAGGCCGATCGCAACCCCGAGGCGCTCAAGGATGAGGGCGGTCGGCTCCGCGTCGGCGCGGCCGTGGGGCCCGGTCCGGACTGCGAAGAGCGCACGGCCGCGCTCGTCGCCGCCGGCGTCGACGTCATCGTCGTCGACACCGCGCACGGGCACTCGAAGGGAGTGATCGACGTCGTCCGCGCGGTGAAGCGCCGGTATCCGAACCTCGACGTCATCGCCGGCAACGTGGCGACGGCCGAGGCGACCGAGGCGCTGATCGATGCCGGCGCCGACGCGGTGAAGGTCGGCATCGGGCCGGGCAGCATCTGCACGACGCGCGTCGTCGCGGGCATCGGCGTCCCGCAGATCACGGCGATCTCCGACTGCGCGCGCGCAGCCGATCGCCACGACATCCCGATCGTCGCCGACGGCGGCATCAAGTACTCGGGCGAGGTCACCAAGGCGCTCGCCGCGGGCGCGTCGTCGGTGATGATCGGCTCGCTCTTCGCCGGAACCGACGAGTCGCCCGGCGATCTCGTGCTGTACCAGGGCCGCAGCTACAAGGTCTACCGCGGCATGGGCTCGCTCGGAGCGATGCGCAAGGGCTCGAAAGACCGCTACGGGCAGGGCGGCGCGGCCGACGAAAAGCTGGTGCCCGAAGGCATCGAAGGGCGCGTGCCGTATCGCGGCTCGCTGACGTCGATTCTCTACCAGCTCGTCGGCGGGCTGCGCGCCGGGATGGGCTACACGGGCAGCGCGACCGTCGCCGATTTACGGCGCAATGGGCGCTTCGTGCGCATCACTTCGCAAGGCTTGCGCGAGAGCCATGTGCACGACGTGATCATCACGGAAGAAGCGCCGAACTACCGAACGTAGCTGCAATTTTTCAGTCGCGAGCGAGCCCCCTCCGGCGTCGATGGTCGAGGGGGCTCGACCATTTTGTACGCCAACCGCGGCAATCGGGCTCGGATGTGGGCGGCAATTGGTTCTCGGGCCACATCAATCCACCGATTATCAAACATCCTGGCTGCCGGCCGAGAATCACCAATTTCTGTAATCGTCGCGTCGCCTGCAATCTTTAGCGAAAATTTCGTCGATCTGTGCCCTCGGCCACGATTCACTCAAAAATTGAGGCGCTTTTCTCTTAAATGATTCGGGCGATGCGCCGTACCCTTTCCTGGAGTCGGGCAGCACACGAGAGCGCCTTGGCAGAACGCCGTAGGCATTCGACGCCTCTGGCCCGACCATCTGCGGATCCAATGAACGAGAAGGAGCACTCTCGATGACCATGGGCAGCGTGGCGCACCGCGCCTGGGCGCCGCCGGCGACGGCAGGCAATGATGGAGCAACGGAGCTGGAGGCGCGCAAGCGGCGGATTATCCGCCGCGGGCCCCTCGGCAACGCGGCCTCCAATTCGTCGCAGGCAACGCTCGTCGAAGCGGGCACGATTCAGCGAGTCGAGAAGGGCCGCCTCTTGATCGCGCAGGGCGACGCCGCCACCAGCGTGGCGTTGCTCGGAATGGGGCGCGTGCGGCTGACGCGCGTGCTCGGTGACACGCGGAGCCTCTCGATTGGCTATCGCGGCGCCGGCGACATCCTCGGCGAGGCCGCACTCGGCGGCGTGCAATCGCACCGCGAGAACGCGGTGGCAACCGAGGACGTCGAGGCGCTGATGGTGCCCACCCAGGCCATGAAGGCCCTGATGACCTCGGATCCGCCGCTCGCCGCCGCGATGCTGCAGGTGATGGTCGAGCGTCACCACGACACCGAGGAGCGGTTGGCCTCGATGCTCTTCCGCAACGTGGAAGCGCGCCTCTGCGAGTTCCTGACCAAGGCCGCGGCGCGCTGGGGCATCCCCGAGCCGCGCGGCGTCCTCATCGCCGCGCCGTTCACGCACCAGGAGATGGCGAACATGATCGGCTCGACGCGCGAGACCGTCACGCTGACGCTCGGCGATCTGCGCCGCGCCGGGGTGCTCGAGATCGATCGCCGCCGCATCGTCGTGCTGAACAAGGACGCCCTCAAAGCCAGGGTGTGATGGGGTGGGCCCCAGGAAAGGGCTCGCTCCCTTTCCCCCCGCCGAGCAGAGCTCGTCGGGGCCCCATACCCCGGGTCGCCAGCGATTGATGAAGTGCTTTGCCTCGTGGCAGGGCGCGCCGATTGATGGAGCGTTTTTCATCGATTGATCGGGGCGTCCGCGCGGGCTCAACCATTTTGAGTCCGCGTTCGCAAGCATTGATCCTCAGGCCGCTGCTCGGATCGGGAAACCGCTCCCGAGCGGCGTGTAGAGGGGGAGCGCGTCGATTCCCGGCTCGAGGCGCGTCGTTCGACGACACGCTGTTCACCCTGCGGCTGGCCATGCTCACGCTCTTCGCGCAGATCGCCCGTGACGACGGCGAAGGCGGGCGCGCCATCAATGGTAATCGAGGCCCGGGCGCGTGGCGTCGCTGGCCCCGATCCCGGCGCGAGCGCGGCGCTTTACACGCGGGGGGGCGACGAGTAGCGTCCGCCGCTTGCCATGCGAAGCGCCCTCTCGCCACTGCTCCTCTGTGGCGCGCTCCTCGGCTGCGGCGGAGGCGCGGCGCCCGGAGTGAGCGATCCGGGCGATCCGGCGGCGCGCGCGAAGGAGGCCGAGTCGGAGCTGCGGCAGCTCGGCCGAGGGCGCTTCGAGGTCGACGATTTCCAGGTCGTGTCCGAGGTGCAGTACACGTTCCGCGACGACTACGAGTACCCGACCCGCGTCGTGGCCGTGAGCTTCAAGGCGCGCGTGCGCGGGACGCAGGACTTCGAGCTCCCCTCTGCCGAAGCCCTGATGGCGCGCAAGGGCGAACCCGGCCTCTCGCTCCCGGACCTCGAGCGCGACGTGGCCTTGATCAACGTGTTCGGGTATCGACCGCTCCACCCCGGCGAGCAGCGCACGATCGAGGCCGCCGCTGCGTTCGACGCGCTCGAGCCGGGGTATCGCTTCCGGCTCTTCGATCGCTCGTGGGCGCCATCGCCATGAGCGACGCGGTCAAGGCACCTCCGTGGCCGAAGTCCCGGTGGATCAAGCTCGCCGGCGCGCTCGCCATCGCCGCGCTCGGCGTCGATCTCTTCCACCCGCGCTCGCGCTTCCTGCGCTTCGGCCCGCCGATCCTCATCGTCGGTGGGCTGATCTGGGCGGCGTGGCTGCTGTTCCTCGCCGGCGCCCCCGAGGGCGCGGCCGCTCAGCGCCGCTTCAAGAGCGCCGCCGCCACGGTGCTGCTGGCGCTGCTGGTGATCCTCGGCGCGACGCTGATCCGCCTCGGCCCGACACCCGCTCTCCAGCAGATGAACGCGTCGATCAACGGCGGTGTCTCGGCGCAATCGGAGGACGCGGAGCTCGGCTGGGCACCCCAGGGCAAGGGCCGTGTGGGGCAGCGGCTCGACCTCATCGATCCAGGCCGAGACCACATCTTGCTGATGGGCGACTCGATCGTCTTCGGCCAGGGCCTCACGCCGGACGAGCACGTCGGCCACAAGCTGGAAGAGCGGATGCCCCGCTGGCAGGTCCTCAACGCCGCCGTGTCGGGCTACTCGATCGATCAGTATTACCTGTATCTGAAGCGGATCATCGACGAGGTGAAGCCGAAGGCCATCGTCGTCGGCGTGTTCACCGGCAACGATTACCAGATCACCGGGCGCGAGTTCAGCTGGGGTACGAGCAAGCCGCTCTTCATGGTCGAGAACGGGGAGCTGGTGCGCGCGAACGAGGGCGCGTCGTGCATCGATGATCTCTCCCACAGCCTGCTATTCCGCTCGATCTGGCGCAGCCGCGACATGGCCATGGGGACGATCAACGCCCTCTGCGCGCCGCGCGAGCTGCGCCGCGGCGAGGCCGAGGCGGTGATCGCCAGGCTGTTTCAAGGCATCGACGAGCTCGGCGCCCGCTACGGCGTCAAGCCGCTGTTCATGCTCTTGCCGGTGCGCGACGAGTACAACATCTTCGACCGCGAGCGCTTCCTCTACACGGGCAAGTACCGCGATTTACGCCGGCTGCTCGCGCTGGGCAAGCACGACTTCTACGAGCCTTTACCGGCGATCGCGCGGGCCACGAAGGAGAGCCCCGA
>JANYGI010000098.1 GCA_025362495.1 Byssovorax sp.
AAAAAAAAGACCGGAAATTTAACAGGGAGGCGAGGAGACGGGGAGGTGAGAGGAAGATTGGGAAGGATTTTCCCTCGGGTCTCCCGGTCCTCCTCGCCTCCCTGTGAATTCTCCGACTCTTCAACCTGTTCGGTGCTCCAGTACCTCGTCCCCCAAGTTTCTCCCTGGTATCCAGTCGATCCGTGGGACGAGGTGCTGGAGCGGCCGCGCAGCGGACGCGGGGTATGGGCCGCAGCCCCATCGAAACAAAGCTAGTTCGCCGTCGCTCGGCGAAGCAGAGCAGTTCGTCCCGACCAGGGACGAACTTTGGGGACGGCGTACTGGCTCCGGCCACGAGAGGTCTCGTCCGAGCTCGGAGCCGCCGCGCGGCCGCTCCGGGAACTCGGGACTTTCCCGGCGCGGATATAGGGATTTCGTGAACGGCGCCGCAATTCGGAGCGCGGGATGCTTGGTGGGGGCGGCCGAGCACGGCTCGCTTCCACGGCGTAACCATGACCGCGAGTATCGGCGGGAACGGCACGGGGACGAGCTTTCGGCCGCCGCCGAGCTTCGACGAGTACCGCCTCGTCGAGCTGCTCGGGCGCGGCGGGATGGGCGAGGTGTACCTCGCCTACGACAAGATCCTCGATCGCCCCGTTGCGGTGAAGTTCATCAGCGGGCTCGAGCCGTCGCAAACGGCGCGCGAGCGGTTCCTCGTCGAGGCGCGCGCCGC
The DNA here is from genome assembly GCA_025362495.1 of Byssovorax sp. Classification (GTDB taxonomy): domain Bacteria; phylum Myxococcota_A; class Polyangia; order Polyangiales; family Polyangiaceae; genus JANYGI01. The sequence goes on from JANYGI010000098.1 coordinate 713, forward strand.
GGCGCGGCTGCAGCACCCCAACGTCGTGGCGATCTACCGGGTCGGCGAGCTCGGCGATCGACCGTTCATCATCTCGGAGTTCGTCCACGGGAAGAGCCTCGATACCCTTCCAAAACCGATGGATTTCACCCGAGCGCTCGAGCTCGGCAAGGGGCTCGCGCGCGGGCTCGCGGCGGCGCATCGGCGCAACGTTCTCCACCGGGACATCAAGCCGGCCAACGCGATCCTCACCGACGACGGCGAGGTGAAGCTCCTCGATTTCGGCCTCGCGAAGCTCCTCGACAGCGCGCTGCACGTCGGCGATCCGCCCGGCCCCACCGCGCTCGCCGAGCGGCCGCCCGCGCCGCTGCTCGCGCCGTTCGTTCCGGTCGCGCTGCCGCCGCCGCCGCCGAGCTTCAGCGCGCCGCTGCTGCTGACGACGCTCGCGCAGATCACGCCGCATCCTGCGCCCGCGACGCCTCCGCCGTCGCCCGTGATCGTGACGCCGCGCTCGCTCGCCGAGCCGCCGCGGAGCGCCGCCGAGCTCGCGCTGGCGCTGCGGGCTTCTTCGCGGCCGGCGATCGCCGCCGTCGACGGGCCGCCGCGCGAGAGCACGCTGGCGTCCGCGCCCGGACCGGCGGCCGTGGCCCGCCCGGATGGAGCCGACGACGACGCCTCCTCGACGGCTGACTCCGGGCCAGGCGCCATCACCGATGCGGGCACGCTGCTCGGCACGCCCGACTACCTTCCCCCCGAGCTCTGGCGCGGCGAGCCCGCGACGCGTCGGTCCGACGTGTACTCGCTCGGCGCGCTCCTCTTCGAGCTCTGCACCGGCTACCCGCCCCACCGCGACGTGCCGATCACCACGCTCCCGCACTCGATCCAGCGCCACGACGCGCCCCGCCTCATCGACCTCGTCCCCGGGATCGATCCGCGCTTCTCCGCCGTGATCGAGCGCTGCCTGCGCCGCAACGCGGCCGATCGCTTCGCCTCCGGCGACGAGCTGCGCGAGGCCCTCGAGCAGGTGGGCATCGACGCGCGCGGGCCGGGCTTGCCCGAGGGCAACCCGTACCGGGGCCTCCACTCGTTCGAGGCCGAGCATCGCGCCCTCTTCTTCGGTCGCCGCGCCGAGATCGGCGCCGTCATCGATCGACTTCGATCCGAGCCTCTCGTGCTCGTCGCGGGCGACTCCGGCGTCGGCAAATCGTCGCTGTGTCGCGCCGGCGTGCTGCCGCACGTCGAGGAGAGCGCGATCGGGGACGCGCGGACGTGGTCGGTCGTCGCGCTCGTCCCGGGTCGTCGCCCGCTGGTCGCGCTCGCCGCCGCGCTCGCGCCGCACCTCGGCGTCGACGAAGAGGCGCTGCTCAAGAACCTCTGCCTCGAGCCCGCGGCCCTCGCGCGCAGCCTCCGCCGTCATCACGGCGACACGAAGGGCCTCGTGCTGTTCGTCGATCAGCTCGAAGAGCTGGTCACGATGGGCGACGAGGCCGAGACCGAGATCCTCGGTGAAGCGCTGCGCCCGCTCACGTCGGGCATCCCCGGCGTGCGCCTGCTGATGACCGTGCGGAGCGATTTTCTCACGCGCGTCCTCGCCGTGACCGGCTTCGGCGACGAGGTCTCGCGGCGCCTCTATCTGCTGCGTCCGCTCTCGATCGAAGGGACGCGCGACGCCATCGTCGGGCCCGCGCGGGCCAAGGGCGTCGCGTTCGAATCCGACACCCTCGTGAGCACGCTCGTCACGTCCACCGCGATCACCGAGGGCGGCCTCCCGCTGCTCCAGTTCGCCCTCGCCGAGCTCTGGGACGCGCGCGACGTCGTCCGCGCCTCGATCACCTCGGCCGCCCTCGCGGCGATCGGCGGCGTCGGGGGCGCCCTCGCGCGTCACGCCGACGACGTCTTGCTCAGCCTCGCGCCGGCGCCGCGCGCCGCGGCGCGACGGATCCTCATCGCCCTGGTCACGCTCGACGGCACCCGCGCGCGCCGCACCGAGGTCGAGCTCGCCGGCGGCGATCCCGTCGCGCACGGCGCCCTCGCGGCGCTCGTGCGCGGTCGCCTCCTCGTCGCGCGCGACACCGAGCTCGGCCCCACCTACGAGCTCGCGCACGAGGCCCTCGTGAAGGGCTGGGCCACCCTCGCGCGGTGGATCGAGCAGCAGGCCGACACGCGCCCCGCGCGGCACCGCCTCGAGACGGCGGCCGCCGAGTGGGATCGCCTTGGCCGCGTGCGCGAGGCGCAGTGGCGCGCGCACCAGCTCACCGAGATCGGCCAGATCGCGCCCGAAGATCTCGCCCCGCGCGACGCCGCGTTCCTCGAAGCGTCGCGCTCCGGCGTGCGCCGCGCGAAGATGATCCGCAACGCCTTCTTCGCGGCGATCCCCGTGGCGATCGGCATGATCTACGGCGGCCTCCGCCTGCACGCGCGGCGCGATCTCGACAACCAGGTCACCGCCCTCGTCGCCGACGCCGACGTGCTCCTGGCGCGCGCGCGCCGCGACGCCACCAGCGCCGAGTCGCGCCGCAAGGACGCCTTCGCGAGCTTCGACGCCTTCGATCGCGATCGCGGCGAGGCCATCTGGGCCGAGGCCCTCGGGCTCGCCGACAAGGCCGATCGCGGCTACGGGCGCGCCGCGCAGTCGCTCGAGACGACGCTGATGGTCGACGCCGCCCGCACCGACGTGCAAGGGCTGCTCGGCGACGTGCTCTACGAGCGCGCCACGCTCGCCGATCAGGCCCACCGCGCCGCGCAGCGCGACGAATTGCTGCAGCGCCTCGGCCTCTACGACCACGGCGGAGAGCGCCGCCGCCGCTGGGATGCCCCCGCGCACATCGCCGTCGAGAGCGTGCCTCCCGGCGCCCGCATTGCGGTGTTTCGTTTCACGCCGTCGCCGACCTCGGGCTTCCGCGGGGCGCCCTCGGGCCTGGCCCCCGGTGCGCCGGATCTGCCCGGCCAGACGCTGTTGAAACTGCGCGATCTCGGCCCGGCGCCGATACCGGATCTCACGCTCGAGCCCGGGTCGTACCTGCTCACCCTCGCGCTGCCGGATCACGCGCCGGTGCGCTATCCCATCCTCCTCGCGCGGGGCGAGGATCTGCGGCTCTCGATCCCTGTCCCGCTTCTCACCCAGGTCCCGGAGGGATTCGTCTACGTGCCTCACGGGCGCTTCCTCTTCGGCAGCGCCGCCGACGAAGAGGTGCGGCGCGCGTTCTTCAACACGGCTCCTCTTCACCCCGTCGAGACCGGCGCTTACCTGATCGCCAGGAACGAGACCACCTACGCGGAGTGGCTCAGCTACCTCGGGGCGCTGCCCCCGAAAGAGCGCGCGCGACGGACGCCCAAGGTCTCCGGGCTGACCGGGGCGCTGGAGCTCGCGCAGCTCGAAGGGGGCGAGTGGCAGCTCACGCTCCAGCCCACGACGCGCGTCTACACCGCGCGATCCGGCGAGATGATCCACTACGAATCTCGCAAACGCCGCTTCATCCAGGATTGGCTTCGTTTCCCGGTTTCGGGCATCTCGCTCGAGGACGCCGAGGATTACGCGCGCTGGCTCGACGCGACCGGGAAGGTGCCCGGCGCGCGCCTCTGTGATGAGCACGAGTGGGAGCGCGCGGCGCGCGGCGCGGACGGCCGCGAGTTCCCCCACGGCGACCGCCTCGAGCCCGACGACGCCAACATCGACGCCACCTATGGCAAGCAGCCGCTGGCCTTCGGGCCCGACGAGGTGGGCTCTCACCCGGCCTCCAGGAGCCCTTTTGGCCTCGACGACGCCTGCGGGAACGTCTTCGAGTGGACGACCTCCAAGCTCGCCGCGCGGGAGAACGTCCTGCGCGGGGGCGCCTACTATTACGACATCACCGTGGTGCGGAGCTCGAACCGCCAGGTCTCCGAGCCGACGGCGCGCGATCCCAACATCGGCATACGGATCTGCGCGACGCCGTCGTCCGGGTGAAATACGCAGGAAAACCGCGGGCTTCCGTCTGATTACGCATCTCGTCCGACGCGGGCGCGCGGCGGGCGATGGATCGGAGTTCGGATCACACCTTGCTTGGCGTGCGGCCGTCAAGCGAGGTGAACGTGATGCGTAATGATCAGATCTTTCTAGTCTCGGCGTTGACTGCTGCTCTGGCAGGCTGTTCCAGCGAAACCACCCCGTCGGGTGAGGACGTTGGCCAGGCGATTCAGCCCGATATCACGGAGAATGGGCTCCACGTGAACGGGCTGCACGTCAACGGGCTCCACGTGAACGGGCTGCACGTCAACGGGCTGCACGTCAACGGTACGAGCCTGAACGGACTCCACGTCATCGGTACGAAGCTGGAGGGTACCGTCTTCTCGGGCACGGTCGATGGGAATCCCGTGTCAGGCTCGGCCTTCACGGGAGCAGTGATGTCCGCGACCATCGATGGACACCTGGGCACTCTCCAGGTGCGCATTGACGAGGTGTATTCGTCCGACGACCCGGACGTCAACCTCTACGATGTCTCCGTCCTGCCGCCCGGCGCGCCGACGTGGCAGCCTCTCTGCACGGGCCTGAACGGCGAGCCGGTGCAGGCGATACCGCTCCGTGGCTACTGGGACGAGTCCCAGGGCACGCCGACGGGCGGAGATCACCTCGACGCTCCTGACGAGGTGACGTTCGCGTGCCAGGGCTACGCGCTCGCGAAGTGCGTGGAGATCGGATACAAGCCCTGGAAAACCACCGTCCAGTGCGCCACTCCCGGCAACTGCAAGGTGATCCCGCTCGCCTATCACCACCAGGCGTGCACGCGCATGCTGCGCGCCGACTACTGCGGTGACGGGACGCCGACGACCCGTGACGGCACGCTCGTCGACGTGGCCGACAACGTCAACCTGGAGGCGCCCGAGGCGCCGGCAAACTGGGTGTTCGAGGCCGAGTGGGGCTCCGAGGGCGCCGTGTGCGTGAAGAACACGCGGTGGCTGACGATGCCGAGCGGCTCGGGGGACTTCGCGGGCGAGAACGTGCGTCAGTACATCAACGTGCATTGCCCGTCGCGGTGGGCCAACCGGCCCACCACGTGCGGAACCCCGCTGTCGTCGTTCTACCCGATCCCGGGCTACAACGTGCCGCTGAAGGTGCGGAGCCTGCTCACGACGAGGGTCAAGAGCCCGACGCTGTAGCCGCGAGCTTCTGGCGCGTGAACGCGATGGTGTCAGTGAGGATGGCTTCGAGGTTGCGCTCGGGGGAATACCCGATGAGCTTGCCGATGCGGGAGAGGTCGGGCACCCGGTTGCGGATGTCCTCGAAACCCTTCCCATAGGCCTGCTCGTAGGGCAGGAGATTGATGGGCGATTTGCTGCCGGTCATCTCCTTGATGCGGAGGGCAAGATCCATGATCGTGATCGGATCGGCAGATCCGATGTTGATCGTCTGACCTTCGGCCTTCGGCTCCCGCATCAGCCCGCGCAGCGCCCGCACCGCGTCTTGAACGTGGGTGAACGTCCGGACCTGCTTCCCGTCGCCGTAGACCTGGATGGGCTTGTCGGTCAGGGCCCACTCCACGAAGCGCGGGATCACCATCCCGTAGGCGCCGCTCTGGCGCGGACCGACGGTGTTGAAGAAGCGACCGACCACGACCGGCAAGCCTTTTTCCATGAAATAGGCGCGAGCCAGGTATTCGTCGAGGGCCTTCGAGCAGGCGTAACACCAGCGCATCGACGGCCCGAGCGTGATGTCGTCGGTCTCGCTGAACTTGTCGCTGTCGCCCTTCGTCTCCTTCCCGTAAACCTCCGACGTAGAAGCGATGAACACCTTGCGACCGGCGCGAAGAGCCGAGTCGAGGATGTTCTCCGTCCCACGCACGTTGCGCTCGATGGTCTCCATCGGGTGATCGAAGATCATCTTCACGCCGACGGCGGCCGCGAGGTGGATCACCTCGTGGTTCTCGGAGACGAGGCGGTCAGTCGCCTCCTTGTCGAGCACCGAGCCCAGGTGAAACTTGAAGCTGGGCGCGTCGATCAGGTGTTGAATATTGCGCAGGCTGCCGGTGCTCAGATCGTCGAGCACCACCACGCGGTAGCCGTCCGCGAGCAGGTTCTCCGCCAGGTGCGAACCGATGAACCCGGCGCCTCCCGTGATCAGGACCGATTTCGACTCAATCATCGCTCATTTCCTCTCATCGGGGGTCTCTTCGCCGAGCAGCCGCATGGCCATCAAGCTCTCGAAGACGACGCGCTCGTACGTGTAATGAAGCGCCGCGCGCCCACCGAAGGGGCCGCCGGCGCGCAAATAGGTGATGCCGCCGGCGATCAGCGGCATCACGCCGGAGCGACGGACTCGGTCCTTGAACGAGGGAGCCTCGTGGGCCATGCGGTCCTGCTCCTTCTTCGAATAGCCGAGCTGCGAATTCGTCCAGCGATCGAGCGACTTGCGATCGTCGTGGAGGATGGGCGCCTTGAAGCGGTGAATCGGCCCGTCGACCGTGAACTTGTGGCCGTGGCCTACCTGCTGGACCTTCACCGAAGCCCGGCGAAACAGCCGGAGCTGGGGCCGCAATATCGATCCGAGCAGCGGCCGACCGAGGACCCAGTACTCGAAGGGGAGGAGCCCACCCGCGAAGTCGCCGGGGAGAAACATCGCCTCGAGCTCGGCCACGAAGGGCGCGGGCACGGCCATGTCGGCGTCGAGGGCGAGCACGTACTCGGCGTCGATCCCCGTCTCCTCGATGGCGAAACGGGACTGCCGCTCGAAGTCGTCGAAGCGCCGCTCGAACCACGCCACGTTGGGAAAGCTCGCGGCGATCGCCCGCGACGCATCGGTCGATCCGGAGTCCACCACCACGACCCGAGGCGCCCAGCGGAGGGACGAAAGGGTCCGACCGAGGTTGGGCTCCTCGTTGTACGTGAGGATGAATGGCGTCACCGAGCGCGGCACGCCCAGCCCTGTAGCACAGAGACCCCGCGGCATTCAGGAACCCGTTCAAGGTGGGACAATGTGTGCAGCCGAATTCGAGACTATTGACTAAAAATTAAATAAGCAATAACGCTGAGGCTGGTTATCCAGGAGGATCGCATGGCCACATCGTTCGACGTTCGCCCGAGCTTGCCGTCAGCCCCCCTCTCGCGCGAGATCGCGATGCCGGTCGCGCCCACCGGGATCGACACCGTTCCGACGTCCTACGACACGATTTACACCTGGGAGTACGGCGTGCAGCGGCAGGACCTCCGCAACCTGTACGAGAAATCCAAGACGGCGATGTGGAACGCGTCGACGTACCTCGCCTGGGACACCAACGTCGATCCCGAGGCCGAGAACACGCCCGACTCGATGATCCCGATCTACGGGACGCACCTCTGGGACAAGCTCGACAAGAAGACCGAGCTCCCCAAGCTCCGTCGCCTCGGAGCCTCGTACCTGCTCTCTAACTTCCTTCACGGCGAGCAGGGCGCGCTCCTCGCGACCGCGCAGATCGTCAGCGCCGTGCCCGGCCCCGACGCCAAGTTCTACGCGGCGACGCAGGTGATGGACGAGGCCCGCCACGTCGAGGCCTACGACCGCTACCTGCGCGAGAAGATCGAGATCACGTTCCCGATCTCCCCGTACCTGCGCACCCTCCTCGACGAGATCTTGATGGAGAAGCGCTGGGACATGAAATACCTGGGCATGCAGATCATGGTCGAGGGCCTGGCGCTCGCGGCCTTCGGGATGATCCAGGCCACCTCGAACGAGCCTTTGATCAAGCAGATCGTCCACATGATCATGCTCGACGAGTCGCGCCACGTGGCCTTCGGCGTGCTCTCGCTCAAGGGCGTCTACGACGACATGGGCGGCTCGGAGCTGAAGGAGCGCGAGGACTTCATCATCGAGGCCTCGCGGTTGATGCGCGATCGCTTCCTGATGCAAGACGTCTGGGAGTGCATGGGAATGCCGGTCGACGAGTGCGTCGCAGTCGCGCTGCAGAGCGAGCCGATGAAGATGTTCCGGCAGATGCTGTTCAGCAAGATCGTCCCCAACGTGAAGCGTCTCGGGCTGCTCACTCCGCGCGTGCGCGCGGGGTTCGAGGAGCTCGGCGTCCTGCACTTCGAGACCTGGGATGCCTCCGCATAGTCAACCTCCGCCGGCCTCGAACGGGCCTCGAAAGGAGCGCAACTCGGCGGCCACGAAGCTCCGCCTGCTCGACGCGGCCGAGCACGAGTTCGCGGCGCGCGGCTTCACCGGCGTGCGGCTGCGCGACATCGCCGACGCGGCGGGCGTGCAGTCCGCGCTGATCCACCACTACTTCGGCGACAAGCAGGGCCTCTACCGCGCCGTGCTCGATCGGGTGCTGCTCCCGACGTCGACCGAGTCGTGGACCTTGCTCGGCAGCGGGCGCGATCTCGAGGGCCTGCTCGATGGCTTCGCCGAGATGCTCCTGCGCTTCCACGCCGAGCACCACAACCTGCTCGCCATCCTCCGCCACGAGGCGGTGGCGGGCTCCGACGTGCTCTCGGAGATCACGCGCGAGCGCACGCTGCCGGTGATCTCCGCGCTCCGCGCCGTGCTCGTCGACGCGCAGGCGCGCGGGCAGATCCGCGCCGACATCGCGCCCGAGGAGATCATCGTCGCGGGGATGTCGATGGTCGCCTACCCGTTCCTCGAAGCGCAGATGCTCAGCATCGTCATGCCCTCGGTCGTCGGCACGGACGACGCGGCGCTCGCCCGGCGCAAGCGCGCGATCGTCGCGATCCTCCTCGAAGGCGTCCGCCCGCGGTGACGCAGATCGAGCGGCGCGCTGCCGCACCGCGTCGCTCGAATCGCCTCGAATTGCCTCGATTCTCGCTACCTTCCGCGCTGGAACGCGGATGAGTTCTGCTATGGTCCGCGCGCCCTGCGCGTACTGAGGCTGGAACGCGCGAAAACCACGAGGAATACGAATCATGCTCATCGGCGTCCCCAGAGAGATCAAGACTCGCGAGTACCGTGTCGGGATGACGCCGGCCGGCGTCCGCGCGCTCGTCGGTCACGGTCACAAGGTGATGGTCGAGACCGGCGCCGGCGACGGCAGCGCGATCGACGACGCTGCGTACGTGCGCGCCGGCGCGACCATCGTGAAGACCGCGGCTGAGGCCTGGAGCGGCGACATGGTGGTGAAGGTGAAGGAGCCTCTCCCCGCGGAGTTCGGCTTCTTCCGTGAGGGGTTGATCCTCTACACGTATCTCCACCTCGCGGCCGAGCTCGAGCTCACGCAGGAGCTCGCCAAGAAGAAGGTCATCGGCGTCGCGTACGAGACGATCCAGCTCGAAGACAATTCGCTCCCGCTCCTCCGCCCGATGAGCGAGGTCGCGGGTCGCATGGCCGTGCAGGTCGGCGCGTCGTGCCTCGAGAAAGAGAAGGGCGGCAAGGGCGTGCTCCTCGGCGGCGTCCCCGGCACGCGCCGTGGTCGCGTGGTGATCCTCGGCGGCGGCGTCGTCGGTCGCAACGCGGCGACGATCGCCGTCGGCATGGGCGCGCAGGTCACCGTGCTCGACGTCCGCGCCGAGACGATGAGCTACCTCGAAGACGTGTTCGGCGGCGCGATCGAGACGCTGTACTCGAACGCCGAGAACATCGAGAGCGCTGTGATGCGCGCCGATCTCGTCATCGGCGCCGTCCTCGTCCCGGGCGCGAAGGCGCCGATCCTCGTGACGGAAGAGCTGATCGGCAAGATGGAGAAGGGCTCCGTCGTCGTCGACGTCGCGGTCGATCAGGGCGGCTGCATCGCCACGTGTCGCCCGACGACGCACGATCACCCCACGTACGAGGTCGCCGGCGTCGTCCACTACTGTGTGGCCAACATGCCGGGCGCCGTCTCGCACACGAGCACGTGGGCCCTCACCAACACCACGCTCGCCTACGCGGTGCACATCGCCAACAAGGGCATCGTCGCCGCGGCCAAGGCCGATCGCGCGCTGATGCTCGGGATCAACACCTACGGCGGCCACGTGACGTACGGCCCGGTCGCGACGGCGCACAAGATGGAGCACGTTCCCGTCGAGCGCGCCATCGGCTGATCCGTCGGGAAATCTCGCTGAAGAAAGGGCCAGCGCTCCATGCCTGCTCGCAAGAAGATCGCGATCATCGGGGGCGATGGCATCGGCCCGTCCGTCACCGAGGAGGCGAAGAAGCTCCTCGAAATTTACCGGGACAAGGCCGGGCTCCCGCTCGATCTGTGGGAGCTCGACCTCGGCGCCGATCGCTACCTGCGCGACGGCACCACGTTCCCGAAAGAGATCCAGATCGCCATCCAGCGCGAGTGCTCGGCGGTGCTCCTCGGCGCCCTCGGCGATCCGCGCGTGCCCAACCTCGAGCACGCGCGCGACATCCTCTTCGGGATGCGCTTTGGCTACGATCTCTACGCCAACGTGCGCCCCGTCCGCGCCCTCGCCGATCGCCTCGTCCCGCTCAAGGGTCGCACCGCGAAGGACGTCGACTTCGTGGTGTTCCGCGAGAACACCGAGGGTATCTACGTCGGCATGGGCGGCCAGTTCAAGCGCGGCACGCCGGACGAGGTCGCCATCAACGAAGACCTGAACACGCGCAAGGGCGTCGAGCGGATCATCCGCGCGGCCTTCGAGTACGCGCGTTCACACGGTAAAACAAAGGTGACGATGGCAGACAAATCGAACGCCATGCGCCACGCTCACGAGCTCTGGCTCCGCGTCTTCCACGAGGTCGGCGCGCAGTACCAAGGCATCGAGGCCCGTCACCTCTACGTCGACGCGCTCTGCTTGCTGCTCGTGCAGGACCCGTCGCAGTTCGAGGTCATCGTCACCAACAACCTCTTCGGCGACATCGTGACGGACCTCGGCGCGGCCTTCCAGGGCGGCCTCGGGATGGCGGCGAGCGCCAACGTGCACGCCTCGTCGCCCGAGAAGGTGACGCTGTTCGAGCCGGTGCACGGCTCGGCCCCGCCGCTCGCCGGGAAAGACATCGCCAACCCGTTCGCGGCGCTGCTCACGGCCGGGATGCTGCTCGCGCACCTCGGCTGGCCCGAGGAAGAGCGGCGGATCGAGCGCCGCGTGACCGAAGCGATCGAGGAGATGGCGTGCACCGTCGACGTCGGCGGCAAGCTCGGCACGCGCGCGGCGGCCGCGTGGGTTCGCGAGCGCGTCGCGTCGGAGCTGTGAATCGCGGGATGGCGCAGGCTCGGGCCGCGTGATGTCGCGCTGGCCCGGGCTCGCTGCCCTCTACGCTCTCATCGCGGCGCTGATGATCGCGGTGGCGATCACCGCGGCGCCGCCCGCGCTCGTCGCGGCCGATGCTCCCGCGAGCGAGTTCTCCGGCGCGCGGGCGCTGGCGACGGTCCGCGAGCTCACGGCGACGGGGCTCCCGCATCCGCCGGGCAGCGTCGACCATGCGCGCGTTCAGGGCGTCGTCGTCGATCGCCTGCGCGCGCTCGGCCTCGCGCCCGAGCTCCAGCCGGCGCGCGAATGCGGCCGTGGCGGCTGCGTTGACATCGTCAACATCGTCGCTCGTATCCCCGGCGTCGAGCCGGGCCCTTCGCTCCTGCTCGCGGCGCACTACGACTCGGTGCCTGCCGGGCCGGGCGCGAGCGACGACGGCGCGGGGGTCGCCGCGGTGATCGAGATCGCCCGCGCGATCCTCGCGGGTCCTCTGCCGCGGCGCTCGGTGATCGTGCTCCTCGACGACGGCGAAGAGCTCGGCCTCTTCGGCGCCCGCGCCTTCGTGCGCGCGCATCCGTGGGCGGGCGACGTCGGCGTCGCGCTCAACTTCGAGGCCCGCGGCACCGGCGGCCAGACCGCGATGTTCGAGACCGGCGATCGCAGCGCCGATCTCGTCGAGGCCTTTGGCCACGCAGCGTCGCGACCGGTGGCCAGCTCGGTGATCTACACGCTCTACAAGCAGCTCCCCAACGACACCGATCTCACCGTCTTCAAGCGGGCCGGCATGCGCGGGCTCAACTTCGCGTTCGCCGATCGCGTGTGGGAGTACCACACGCCGCGCGACACGGCCGAAGCGCTCGATCCGCGCAGCCTGCAGCACATGGGCGATCTCGGGCTCGCGTCCGCGAAGGCGATCCTCGCGGCGGGGAGCTCGCGCGAGGGCAGCGACGAGTCGGTGTATTTCGATCTCATCGCGCGCGCGCTCGTGATCTATCGCGCCCGCTGGGTGCGGCCGCTCGCGCTCGCCGGGGCGCTCCTCGCCATGGCAGCGATCGCGATCCCGGTGCGCCGCAAGCGCGCTTCGATCCTCGGGATCGCGGCCGCCACGGGGCTCGCGCTCGCGACGGTGGTCGCGGCGGCGCTCGCGGGCCTGGCGATGGCGGCGCTGCTCGGGGCGCTGCACGGTCCGCTGCTGCCGTGGAGCCCGGCGCCGACGCGGCCGTGGATTGCCCTCGTGGCGGCCGGCGTGGCGGCCAGCACGGCGCTCGGCGCGGCGGTGCGGAGGCTGGCGCCGCTCACGCGCCTCGGCGGCGTGCTGGCCCTCTGGACGGCGCTGTCGCTGCTCGTCTCGTTCACCGCGCCTGGGGCGAGCTACCTCTTCGCGCTGCCGACGCTGGCCCTCGCCGCGGCCCTGCTCGTCGCGGCGCGCACCGAGCGCGACGCGGCCGCGATGCTGGGCTGGTTCGCGGCGCTCGCGCCGGTCGCGCTCACGGCGCTGCTCTGGTTTCCGCTCCTGCGCATCTTGCTGGTGATGGTCGGCGCCGGCGTGAGCCCGACGGCGACGGTGCCGGCGGCGTTCGTGGCGATGACGGCGATGCCGCTCCTGGCCTCGTTCTCGGGGCGTCTCCGCTGGGCGACGACGTTGACGGCGGGAGCCATCGCGCTCGTGGCGCTCGTTCTCTGAGCTACGGCAGCGGCAACGCGCCGCCGCCCCACGGCACCAGCACGAAGAACACGAAGCCGATCAGCACCAGCATCAGCAGGCTGGTGATCAGGTACGTCGATCGCGGCGACTTCGCCGTGCTCCAGCCGTCGCCGTAGAACTTGCCTCGCGATCGCGTGCGGATCCGGCGCTGCACGCCCTGGAGCAGCTCCGGCGCGACGGCGCCCTTCGGCGGGGCGAGGGCGCTCCGCAGGAGCTCGCGCACGTCGACCTCGTCGAGCACCGACGCGCCCGCTTCGTCGAGCGCGGCGCGCGCCTCGTCGTCGAGATCGTCGACGCGGGGATCGCTCGCGCGAGGGGCCTCGACGGGCTCGTCGTGGTCGCGCTTCTCGTCGCTCATTTGCCGCTCCTCTTCTTCTCCACGGCGGGCTTGTCGGCCTGCGAGCTCCTCACTTTATCGCCGCCCATCGCCTTCTCGACGAGCGTGCGGAGCTGGGCCCTCGCGCGGTGGATCCGGCTCTTCACGGTGCCGTCGGCGAGGCCGGTGACCTCGGCGATCTCTTCGTACGACATGTCCTCGACGTCACGCAGGATGAGCACCTCGCGAAACTCGGGCTCAATCTGCGCGATCGCGCGCTTCACGACCACCTCGAGCTGCATGCCCTCGACGAGCTCGTCGGGGCGGCTGATGCCGCCGACGCTGACGCCCTTCGCCGCCGAGAACGGCAGACGATCGGCCATGGCGTCGACGTCGTCTTGATCGTTGGCGTGGCGACGCGAGAGGTACTTGGTGCGGTTTTTACAGAGGTTGACAGCGATCCGGTAAATCCAGGTCGAGAGCTTCGAGTCGCCGCGGAACTGGTCGATGGCCTTGAAGACCTGGACGAAGACTTCTTGCGCGAGATCTTCCGCTTCTTCACGACGGCCGAGCATGCGGAAGACGAGCGCGAACACGCGGCGCTGGTAGGTGATGACCAGCTCGTTGAACGCGCTTTCGTCGCGAGCCACGAGGCGCGCTACAAACTGGGCTTCCTCGTGCTCCTCGCTCGACAACGTCCCGGGCCTCCGCGAGCCCTACCGTAGACGTGGCGGGCCAAGATTTTCCACTTCCATCGCGCCGAGGCTCCGGAAGCGAGACGGACCGCGCCCGGGCCGCGGGGTTCCCGCCGCTTCGCGCGCGATCGCGGCCGGAGGAAGATCCGTGCGCGAGGCGGCCACGCAACGGGTGCGAATTGCGAGAAATGAGGTTATAGGATGCCGCGCAGGCCCCGCACGGGG
>JANYGI010000142.1 GCA_025362495.1 Byssovorax sp.
GCGCAAAGCCCGCTCTCGCCGGCGTACACGAGCCTGAGCCAGTTCGAGTCGAGCGTGTGCGCGATGAGCACCCCGCCGACGACGTTCTACACGTCCTATTACGAGCCGGTCGCCGACTTCTGCTCCATCCCCACCTGCTGATCGCCGGCGCCCCTCGGCGGCGCGTTCGCCGAGGGTCGCTCTCTCTCGTGCTCCCGGGCGCTGGTCGGCGCGCTGCGTGACGCCCGCGCGGGCGGCGATTGGGCTTGATGTTCCGAACCCGCCGGGACGGGCTAGGCTCCCGCAGCGTGATGGCCCAGGAGACTGGTGTGAAACACCAGGCTCCGCTGCGGGCTCGGCCCGCAAGGGTAGCGCCGAAGGCGCGTAGGGGCGCAGCCCCTGGAAAACAGAGGGCTCCGGTCGCCGGCCGGCAGAGCCGCGGCGCCGAGCTCCGAGTGGGGGATCTCTACTGGAGGACGCGGTCCACCTTCTGGAGGGCGTCCGCGCGGAGCACGAAGCGCTCGCGGGCCTGGACCAGATCGATTGTCGTCGTCGTCGACAGGGGTAGCTGGATCGGCGCATCGTCGGCGAGCGACCAGCCGTTGTCGGCGAGGTCGAGGAGCACGCTCGCGGCCTGGGCGCCGAGCGCCGTGTGATCCGGGAGCACGGCGAACGTGCCAAAGGCCTGCGCGGGCGAGACCAGCGAGCCGGCGCCGACGATCGAGGGGATCCAGGGGCGCTCGTTCAGGCCGGGGAGCCAGCCGTCCGCGATCAAGCGCGGCGTGAGCAGGTGATCGTCGTTCAATATCCACAGCGCGTCGGCTCCTTGCTTGAGCCGCCGCAACGCTCGCTTGATCTCCGACGAGCTCGCGTCGGCGCTCACCTCCTCCTGGATCAGGGTGATGTGCTCCCGGGCGGCGAGCGCGGCCTGCTTCCCCGCGAAGCCCCGCAGCGGCCTGCGAACGACGATCCCGATCCGGTCGATGGGCGCCGCGATCAGCTTGCGCAGGTTGGTCACCACGGTGATGAGCGGGACCTCGTAGCTGATGCCGGTGGCCGCCGCGATCTGCGCTGGCCTGCGCTCGAGGAACGAGGTCATGACCACCACGGCCGGCGGAAAGGCCTTGTCCCGCGACAGGCGCTGATACTCCCCGTACGCCGCGAGCGTGGGGTTGTTCATCAGCACGACGGCCGTGGGTCGGTGTCGCCGGACCGCCTCGGCGATGATGGACGAGGCGTCGCGATTCGATATTTCCACCGCGATCACCTTGAAATCGGCGGCGAGCTCGTCGCGGAGGCCCGTCCAGACTTCCATGGTCTGGGTGGTCCTGGGCATGAAGACCAGGATCGTGGGTGTCGTCCCCTTCTTGCGTGGGCTCGAAGAGGCGATCTCCGCATAGGCGCTGTCGACCTCGTGCCGCTGGCTCGCGGAGGAGCAGGCGAGACCGAGCCCGCACAGGGGGACGGTGATCAAGAAGGCTCGTCGATTCATCGCCACGACTCCACCCCCAGCGCTCTGGCGGCCTCGCCCGATAGCTTGCCAACCTCGGCCAGGGCCGAGGCCCCTGCGTCATTGATGGTCGCGACCGCCGGGAGGCCGACTTTACCCGGGAGCTCTCGCTGCGCGACGTTGAGCGAGCTCGTGGACCTGATCTCCGCGAAGAGGCGCGACGGGAGGAGGAGCGCGTCGGCTCGTTGCATCTGGAGCAACGGAAGAAGGTCTTCCACTTTGGTCACTCGTTCCACCTTGGGTTTGGCTCCCAGCAGCCCCTGCACGAAGCTGCTGGTCCCCTCGCGGCCGAGCAGATCGAGCGCGCCCACGATCTTCACGTTGGCCGGATCGGGCGCGCTGTCGGCGCCCACGAGAGAGTATGTCTCGTCCGGCGAGCCGCCGCGGAGGCCGCGCAGCTTCGGCGCGAGGCCGCGAGCCAGGAGGACGATCGGGAGCGTGAGCACGGCGTCTTGACCTTCTTCGAGCGCGCGATCGAAGTCGGCCACCCGACCCACGGTCGTGACGGTGAGCCCGGGGAGCGCCGACTGCAGGAGCGTCTGGAGCGCACGCTGCTTCACGGCGACGTGCACGAAGACGAGGAGCCTGGCGCCCTCGGCGCTCGCGATCCCCGCGCTAGACAGCAGGGCGACGGCGGCGAGGGCCGCCGCGCCTACCCGCGGAAATGGGTTTTCTGAGCTCATGACGTGGTGACCCTGGAGCTCTCCGTGCCCGAGCGGCCGATGCGGATGCAGTCCTACTACGGCGACGTCTCCTCGATCTTGAGGGCTCAAGACGGTCGAGCTTCCACCGTTACCATTCCCGAGCGCTGCGCTCTCTCGCGGGAAGGTGCAGAGCCGCGCCGCGCCGCACGAGTCAGTTCACGGAGGCCAAATGCTCGGGAAATACAGCAAGTCGTCCATCATCGCCGTTTGCCTCGCGCTCGCCGGGTCCGCATGCGGATCGAGTGGAGTGGGCCAGGACACGACCACCACGTCGAGCAGCGGCACCCCGCAGGCCGAGCACACCGTGGCGCTGTTCTCGTGGTGGATCGCACCCGGCGAAGCCGAGGCGCTCCAGGCCCTCATCGACACCTACAAGAAGGAGCACCCGGGGGCCCGCGTCACCAACGACGGTGACGCGAGCGGCAACGACGCGAAGGCCAAGCTGGACATGAAGATCGACACGTCGCCTCCGGACCTCTTCCAGTACAATGCCTATTACGTCGCCGACCTCATGAAGGCTCACCCCGGGACGGTGAAGCCGCTCGACGACTTCTTTGCCGAGCCGACGCTCAAGGCTGCGGTGCTCCCCGACGTCCTCGCTGACGTCACCATCGAAGGTCACGTCTCGGCGATGCCCGTGGGCCTTCATCGCGAGAACTCCTTGTTTTACAACAAGCAGATCTTCGCCGCCCGGAAGATCCAGCCGCCGAAGACCCTCTCCGAGTTCCTCGATGCGTGCCAGAAGCTCAAGGCCGCGGGGATCACGCCGGTGGCCATGGGAGGCCAGGGGTGGATCATTCAAAAGGCGTTCATCGAGATCGTCGCGGGAGCGATGGGCGCCGAGCTGTTCAGAGACTTCATCAAGCGCGTCAAGCCGCCCACCGATCCTGACGTGAAGGCCGCGCTCATGTCCGCCATCGACGTCTTCGGGACGATACTGACCGACTACGTCGACACCGATCAGATCAAGAACGATAAGGTGGGCTGGACCGACGCGGCGGACGCGGTCCACGACGGCAAGGCGGCCATGTACCTCCACGGGGACTGGGTCAAAGGCTACTTCGTCCAGCTCGGGTGGAGCCCCGGCGTCGATTTTGGCCAGGTCGGCGGGCCTGGCACGTCGGATCTCTTCTGGTATGGCGTCGACGTGTTCGGGCTGCCGGAACACGCCCCTCACCCCGCGGACGCGCACGACTTCCTCGCGGTGGTCGCCTCCAAGGAGGGTCAGGTCGCGTTCAACCGGCTCAAGGGATCGACGCCGATGCGCACCGATGTCCGCGCCGATCTCGACCCGCTCGGCCAGACAACGCTCGACGATCTCGTCAACGCCAAGGTTCGCGTGCCCGTCTTCAACCGCAACGCGTGGGACGACGCCTGCCTCCAGTTCTCGAAGGATGGAAACAAGGAGGCGCTCTATCAGGCCTTCGTCACCACTCCTCCGTGAGCGTGAGTCGCCGACGCCGCCCTTCGATGCCGCGCAGGTAACGTCGCCCCGCCCGCGGGGGGTCAGCCGATCATGAAGAACCGACTCGCCACCTCCGTCGTCGTCCTCGGGCTCGGGCTCCTCTCGGCTCCCGCGTGGGGACAGCCGCGCTCGGGCAAGGCCGCTCCGGCGACCACGCCCGAGGAGGGCCACGGCGCGGTGGACGATCTCGATCTGGTGAAGCTGCTCAACGTCGAGGTGTCCACGGCCACCAAGACGTCGGAGAGCCTCGACGACGCCCCCGCCGTGATCACGGTGGTGACGCGCGAGGACATCGCCCGCTGGGGCTACCGCGATGTCGCCGAGGTCCTCAATCACACGGTGGGCTTCTTCGCCATCGACGATCACGTGCTCCCCAACGTGGGTGTCCGCGGGATGACCGGAGGGCTCGGCGCCGAGAGCGGCGTGATCAAGGTGATGATCGATGGGCGGTCCGTCGCGTACCGCACCACCTCGGGCAACTGGCTCGGGGTCGAGCTGATCCCGCTCGGATCGATCTCCCAGATCGAGATCATCCGCGGTCCGGCGTCGGCGCTCTACGGCGCGGACGCCTTCCTCGGCGTCGTCAACATCATCACGGTCAAGCCCGACGACGTTCGCCCCGTGCAGGTGCGCGGCGTCGTGGGACGCGCGGGCGATCACCCCGAGGCGCGGCTCGACGCGGTCTTCGGCGGCAGATCGGGCAAATTCGATTTTCTTCTGGGCGCGGCGGGCGAGTACGCCGATCGGTCGGGCCTGCGGTTGCCGCCCGAGTCGCCTGCGCCGACGCTCCCCTCGTGGGTCGGCGCGCGCCGGACCGCGCTCGGTCTCGAGCGGCGATCGATCGTCCTCCAGGGCCGCGGCGGCTACGAGGATCCGTCGAAGGGGCGGTTCTCGCTCAGCATCTATGCTTCGGCGATCGAGCGCGGTGGCGACTTTGTCCACTGGGCTCAGCTGACCCACGGCACCGACGCGATGGGTCGCGCGGTGGGTACGACGGTGGCGCTCGGACAGCTCCGGATCAACGCCGATGGCGTCGTTCACGTGGCGAAGAAGCTCGACCTCGCGTTGCAAGCCACCTACTCCCAGGGAGCGAATCTGCCGCAGGATCGTATCGAGATCGGGAGCGACCTCTTCCACGTTCAGCGCCGGCAATCCTACCACGGGGTGGACGGGCTGACCGAGGCGCGCTGGATGCCCATGGACCGCTTCAACCTCATCGGCGGCGTCGAGGCCCTGTACGACCACGAGGACCTGCTCGCCCCGATCCGGATCAACCGCGCTACCGGGCAACCCGTCCTCGCCGGCGGGGACGGCGGCACGATCGTCAACCTCACCAACCTGGGCGCCTACGTGAGCTCGAACCTCAAGGTCATCGATCCATGGGTGAAGCTGACGGGGGGCGTGCGTTACGACGTGAACAGCCAGTACGGGAGCCAGTTCACCGGGCGCGCGGGGATCACCTCGCGATGGAGCAAGTCGCTGGTGACGAAGCTGCTCTATGGCAGCGCGTTCAAGGCGCCCTCCCCGTCGCTGCTCTACGCGACGCCGCTCCGCCCGGGGGACGTCGTCGGGAACCCGAGCCTCTTGCCGCAGCACATTCACACGGTCGAGCTCCAGGTGTCCTGGAAGCCGGGGCGGTTCTTCGGCGTGACCTCGGGGGTGTCGCAGAACTGGCTCCTCGACAAGGCCGAGTTCACCCCGCAAGGCATCAACCAGACGGCTCGCAACGTCGCCAGCCAGAAGAGCTTCACCTGGGAGACGCGGGCCGATCTGCGGCACTACGACGACTACAATGTGTACGCCTCGTTCGAGCTCGTGAAGTCGGTGCGTGATCTCGGTCAGGAGGGTTATGCGGCGAACCTCATCGGGACGAGAAACGTGGTTTACCCGGGCTGGATCGCGCGAGGTGGGATGATGTTCGGCATCCCGTCGCTCCCGAGCGTGCCGCTCCAGCTCGGGGCCGAGGGCATGTTCGTCGGCCCCCGTCGCGCGGCGGACACCAGCATCGTGGAGAGCGGGGCGTCGTTCGATCTGCCCGCCTACTTCCTCCTCGACGTATCCCTGTCGACGCGCGCTCTCTACCTCGTTCGAGGGCACGAGTCGCGCATCGCGCTGCGGTGCAAGAACATCCTCGCGAGCCGGGGCCCGAACCCGGGGTTCTCGGGGTTCGAGTACCCGCTCGAACCGGCGCAGATCTTCCTCGAGCTCAACCACACGTACTGACGCCGCGCCAGGCGAGAACCCGGAACCTGATGAGGACTGGAATGAGGTCGACCACACCCGGTCTCCTGACTCGCGCCGCGGTCTGCGTCGCTCTCGCGAGCCTCCCCGGCTGCGCGACCGAGCCGCCGGACGATTCCGGCGCGCTGACGATCGGCCTCTTGCTGCCCTTCACCGGATCCGAGTCGGCGACCGCGAGCAACTTCGAGCGAGCGGTCCTCTATGCGCGGGATCGGATCAACGCCGGCGGCGGGGTGAAGGGTCGGCGTCTGCGGGTGATTTCGGCCGATACGCACTCGGACGCGCGCCGCAGCGTGGCCTCGGTGAAGCAGCTCATCGCCGAGGGCGCGCTGGTGGTCTTGGGCCCCGAGAGCGCGGAGATCGCGGCGGAGATCAAGCCAATCCTCGACGACGGCAACGTGGTCTTGCTCTCGCCGCTGGTCGGCGCCGCCGACGACGCGAAGGTGGACTGCGCTCATCCATGGTTCCGTCTCGCCCCCTCGGCGAGAGCCCTGGGAGAGGCCCTGGCCAAGGAGATGGACGCGATGAAGGTCGACCGGGTGGGCGTCCTCCACGCGGAGGACGCTTATGATACGGCGCTGGAGGACGCGGTCATCCAGCGCTTCGTGAGCCTCGGGGGCCAGGTCACGTTCGAGGCGAGCCTCGATCCCAACGCGCAGAGCTACGCCTCCATCGTCGGTCGCGCGGTCGACGCCCACGCCGACACCATCGTGCTGGCGAGCTCGCCCCGCTCCGCTGCGCTCGCCGTGAACGAGCTGGCCGCCTCGAACGATGAGCGTCCGCGCCTGTTCCTCTCTCCGCTGCTCAAGACTGATTTGCTGGTGCAGAACGTCGCCCCCGAGACCCTCGAAGGCGCGCTTGGCGTGGCCCCGAAGATCCATGACACGTCGGAGGCATTTCCGGCGGCGTTCGGCGATCGATGGCTCGGCGATCGACCACTCGAAGGCGCCTATTTCTACTACGACGCCATGGTGCTCCTCGCCTTCGGCCTCGAGAAATCCACGCTGGTCCAGGGGAAGCTCGATCCCGCGCAGCTGGAGAGCGCCATTCGCGCAGAGGCCGGTCCGCCGGGGGACTCGCTCGGCTGGAACGAGGTCGAGTCCGGCCTCGGGCGTCTGCGGGATCAGGACGAGATTTACTATTCAGGCCTCACCGGACCGATGCTTCTCACGGAGTGCGGGGCGCGGCGCCTGGGCACCTCGTCGACCTGGAGCGTGCACGCCGGGGCGATCGGCGATGTCCCCCAGCAGTAAGAGCGCCGAACAAAACGGGACCGAGCCGGGCAAGGAGACGCAAGCTCACCAAGGCGCGAGGATGAAGGCGTGCTCCTGCACACCGAATCCGAGCAACGCCGGTGAGCGCCGCGTCTCCGCAGGCCGGCGACGGGACGTTTTGTGAGGCGCTCCAAGGGCACACGCCGCCGGGACCTCAATGATCTCCCCGGCCCGCCGATGAGCAAAGCATGCAGGATCCTCGGCGGTCTCCCATCCGCGGCTCGCTCCAGAACAAGCTCCTCCGGACGCTGCTCGGGGTGGTCGTCCTCGTCGGGATCGGCACGCTGAGCGTGGTCTCGTACTGGAGCGCGCGGACGTCGAAGAGCAACCTCTCGGACATCAGCGGTCACATCGAGGCGCAGCTCGACGCCAAGGGGCGCGGGCTCGTCGAGAACCACACCCTCGCGCTGAAGGGGATGCTCCAGGACAATTCCTTTTCGGACATCGAGCTGCTGATCACGCGGACGGTGGATCAGGATCCCGACGTGCTCTACGGGGTCGTCACCGACGCGCAAGGGCAGAAGCTGGCGTTCGCGGCGCGCGACATTCCCCGGGCCGACGCCAGACTCAAGGCCCCGTGGCAAGCCATCGATCTGCCGGAGGTGCTGCCGGCTACCCCTCAGCTCACGGTCCGGCCCGTCCACGCGCGCGGGGAAGACGTCGTCGAGGTCGCGGCTCCCGTCCTCGTGGACAGAGAAGTGGCTGGCACGCTCCGCTACGGGATCTCGACCAAGAAGATGCGAGAGGCGCTGAGCGTCGCGCGGGCCCGCGCGCACGCCGATCTGATGCTCACGTTGTTCTCCGTTTGCGGGCTGGTGGCCGTGGTCGGGGCGGCCGGCATCGCCCTCGGGCGACGCGAAGCCTCCCGGATCGTCCGCCCCCTGAGCGCGCTCACGGTGGCCGCTCGCGCGCTCGCGCGCGGCGACCGCGAGGTCCGCGTGGAGATCCGCTCCGGAGACGAGCTCGAACTGCTCGGCACCACGTTCGATCAGATGGCGGCCGATCTGGCCACCTCGTATCGATCGCTGGAGGACCTCAATCAGGGGCTCGAGCTCAAGGTGGAGGAGCGCACGGCGGCGCTCGGCTCGCGCAACCGTGACATGCGCCTCGTGCTCGACAACGTGGCGCAGGGGCTGATCACCATCGACGCGGCCGGCATCATCGCCAAGGAGCGCTCCCGCGTCGTGGAAAAGTGGTTTGGCCCGGTGCCCGACGGCATCTCGCTCCCCGATTACCTGGAGGCGAGCGAAAGCAAGTTCGCCGGCAGCCTGCGGATGGGGCTCATGCAGCTCGCGGACGGGGAGCTGCCGGGCGAGCTGTGCCTCCAGCAGCTCCCCGATCGCCTCACCGTCGGAGGACGCGAATACCAGCTGGTGTACGCGGCCATCGGCGACGACGATCCGGTGCGGGGCGTACTCGTGATGATCGAGGACATCACCGAGGCCCAGGCGCTCCAGCGCGAAGAGCGCGCGCAGCGCGAGGTGCTGCGCGCCGTCCAGCACCTGACCCGCGACCGCGCAGGCTTTCTGGGCTTCATTCGCGAGGTGACGAGGATCTTCGAGCAGATTCGCCCGGAAGACGATCTCGTCGTCAGCAAGCGCGCGATTCACACGCTCAAGGGGAACTCTTCGCTCTTCGGGCTCGATCTCGTCGCCGGGCTCTGCCACGCACTCGAAGACGAGATGGAGATCACCGAGGGTCCCCCGTCCGCCGCCGGCATTGCCACGCTCACCCGCCGCTGGTCCGACCTGATGGACGCCCTCTCACCGTTCCTCGGCCAGGTGCAGCGCGACGTCGTCGAGGTGCCCCGCGCCGACGTGGAGGCGCTCCTCGTCAGCCTGGGCACGTCGACAGGTATCCAGGAGGTGCGGCGCGTCCTTCAAGCCTTGACGCTGGAGCCGGTCGCGCGGCCGCTGGAGCGCCTCGCGGAGCAGGCCAGAGGGCTCGCCGTGCGGCTCGGTCGCGGCGAGATCATCTGCGCTGTCGAGTTCGACGACACCCGGCTCGACGCCGAGGCCTGGGCCCCGTTCTGGTCAGCCATGTCTCACGTGGTCCGCAACGGGGTGGACCATGGCCTCGAGACGCCGAGCGAGCGCGAAGCGGCGGGCAAGGGCATGCCCCGACTCACGTTCGGCGCCAGCACGCGAGGACACGAAACGGCCATCGTCGTGAGTGACGATGGGAGAGGCATCGACTGGGAGGCGCTGCGAGCGAAGGCGCGCGCGGCGGGGCTACCCGGCGCGACGAGAGAGGACCTGGTGAACGCCCTGCTGATGGATGGTATCACGACTCGCGATCACGAGAGCGATACCTCTGGACGCGGAGTGGGGATGGCCGCCGTCAAGAACGCCGTGCAGCGCCTGGGCGGTAGGCTGGCGGTCGAGAGCACGCCCGGCTGCGGCACGCGGTGGACGTTCGCCATTCCCACCTCACCCACAACCCGGCCCAAGAGGCCTGTCTCGGCCCACGCCGAGCGCGAAATGAGGTGACCATGTCGACACTACCCAGCTCCGGCCCCGCGTCCGATTCCAGCGGCCGGCCGACTCGTATCCTGATCATTGACGACAGCGCTCCAATGCTCGAGGCCGTCGCGGCGGGTCTACGAGCCGAGGGGTTCGACGTGATCACCACCAACCAGACCGTGGGCGCGGCCCGCCACCTCGGATCGTGCGATCTGGTGATCCTCGACTTTCACATGCCAGGGCTCGACGGCGCGACGGTCCTTCAGTCCTTGAAGTCCGCGGCCCAGCGCAACGGCGCCCAGTGCATGTTCTTGCTCTATACCTCGGACGACGCGGAGGCCCGGCGCTACAAAGTCCACGGGTTCGACGCTCCGCTCATGAGGAAAGGGAACATCCCGGCGCTCGTCAGTCAGATCCGGTCGCTGATGCGGTTGGTGCGCGCACGCAGCCAGACGCGGGAGAAGTAGCCCGGCCGCGCCTTCCGTCCTCCGGGCGCCGAACCCCGGGGTGGTCAGCTCCTCGACGGCGCGCTGCACGTGTTCGCTCGCCGCGAGCAGGCCTGCGAGGTGGCCTTCGTCGCCGAGCTCTGACCAGCGCGGGCCCGCGGTCACCGGGGCTTCCAGTCGTTGATCGCCGTCGCGCATACGAGCGGCGTCATCGCGTCACCCATCTTGCTGGTGCACGTCGCCACGTATGTATTCTTCGGATTGCGGATCACCGTCCCCGAGACGCGGGACCGCACCACGGATTCGAGCTCGTAACGACACGTCTTGCCCCTCGGACCATCGATGACGGTCGAGCCCATGGACCTGGCGCTCAGCTGCTTCGCCACCGATTGACCGAGCTGGACACAGGTGGTCGAGCTGCGCCGAGACTCGGTATCTCTTCTCGCCCGATCAATCGCCGTCAGCGGTGATGATCGCCCGAGCGCTTCAGATACCGCACCACGACGATCCGCTTCCCGCCCTCCGTGGGCTCCAGCGTGATGGTGTCGCTGAAGCGCTTGACGGCGCCGAGGCCGGCGCCGATGCCGTGGCGCTTGAGGAACGTCATCGGGTCGAGCGGGCCGCGATCGTCGCAGCCGTCGCGGAGCGCCGTGGCGAAGTCGCAGAA
>JANYGI010000224.1 GCA_025362495.1 Byssovorax sp.
CATCACCGCTCGCCTCGCGATGGCCCGTGTCTTCGCCAGCTGGCTCCCGCGCTGTCCGTGCCGCCACCGAGACAACCCCGATCGACGAGTCGACGCGATCACGAGCCCGTGAAGGCTCGGGGAAAGTTTGCTACAGTAGTGGTAGATGCTGAGGATGGCCGAGTTGATCGTCGCGCCGGCCGGGATCGCGCCGAGGTCGAAGCGCAGCAGCGACTCGCGCTGCGTGCCAGACACGAGGCCGGTGATCAACGCCGCGCTGGTGCCGAAGTTCGAGGCAGGGGTCTTGTTGGCGAGGATCGTGTCGGCCACGATGCCAGAGAGCCCGCGCTGGATGCTGATGCAGACCGGAGCCGCGGTGAGCGCTTCATTCGCCGCCCCCACGGCCTCAGGCGCCTTGCCTCCGACGCTGCCTTGCCCGCCGGCGCCATCCGAGCCGGTGTCTGCGCACCCCGCTCCGACGGCGCCTCCCAGGCCGACGGCGCACCCCACGAAGGCCGCCATCCGGGCGAGCCTCCCGGATGGCCATAGCCTGGAGCGAGCCGCTCCCTCGCCTCTCGTGTCGCTGTTGTTCACGTCATGCTCCAGCTTCATGTTCATCCCCCATGGATCTCGATAGCGAGGTTTGGGTAGGAGAATGGAAATATGCAGCTTCATCGACAACCCCGTCACAATTTGGGCGTCAATCGATTTCGCGAATCCGGCGCGCAGGCCTCTAGCGAAAAGGCTTGAAATGAAGGCTCTCTCGTCTTCACGAAATGCGCGCGACGACCGGTCTTTGCCATGGCCGATCGCTCTCGTGATCACGCCGGCGCGCCGTCTCGGCGCGAGCGCGCACGACGCCGTAATGGAGCGCGGATCAGGCGTATTTCCGCGCTGGGCGCGCAGGAAGTAGCCTGGCGCTGGGCCCCACGAAGCGCGGCCCGGGGGAGGGTCACGCGCGCGAGCTGCAGTGCTTGGAGGGAGTGAAAGGAGGAGGGAGAGAGAGAGGGAGCGCGAGGCGCCCCCCGCGCGATTACCAGCTACCGTGGCTGCCGTGCGAGCCGTGGCTCCCGTGCGAGCCGTGGCTGCCGTGCGAGCCGTGGCTGCCGTGCGAGCCGTGGCTGCCGTGCGAGCCGTGGCTGCCGTGCGAGCAGTGCTGAGCGGGGATCACCCCGCCCACGTCGTCGATTTCCGTCGCGGCGTCGGCGCCGGCGGCTGCCTTCTCCGAGATGCCACTCTCCGCCTGGGAGAGCATTCCGCTCGGCGAGCGCGCGAAGCTCGGGAGCTTACCGGGACCATTGTTGTTCGTCATCTCGGCTCTCCTTGAGGTTCTACGAGGCAGCGGAAGCTTGAATGAAGTGCGAGCGCTCGCGCACCGTCGTCCATCGGCGGAGGATCTCCACCGTCGTCGGATCGTCGTCGCGGAGCTTCTCGAAGAGGAAGTCCTGGATGCCCTTGTGCACGCTGCAGATCGTGCTCTCGCGGGCGCGCCCGAAGATGCTGCCGAGCGAGCGGTGGTTGTGCTCCGGCTGAATGCCGCAGTACGGCGCGTAGGTGCAGTTGACGCAATCGGGTTGCACCTCGCGAATGGAGGCCATCACGAGGGCGCGCACCGTGGGGTGCTTCATCAGATCGCGGTACTTCGAGGTCTGCACGTCGCCGATGTGGAACATGCTCTCGCCGGTCTCGGCCATCATCCGGCCCTCGTCGCTCGTGAAGATCTTCCCGTCGTAGCTGTAGGCGAGCTGGCCAATCGCCGAGCCGCCGGGGCTGCGAATGTCGAGGAAGTTGGGCTCGTCGTCGCCGAGGATCTTCGTCAGGAAAATCGACGCGTAGCGCTCGAGCACCTGCTCGCCCTTGCGGTTCTTGTCGAGGATGTGCTCGACCGCGGTGCGGTAGAAGTCGCGGTACGCGGCCCGATCGTACTCGACTACCCTGGCCGTCTTGCCGGCGAATCCGAAGGGATCGATGGGGCGGAGGAAGATCGCGCGACACCCGAGGTTGTAATAGGTATCGACGATCTCCTTCGGATACTTGAGGGCTTCCCGCGTCGTCGTGAGCAGCGCCTCGACGTGATAGAGAGTCGGATCGAGCCCGAGATCGATGTACGCCTTGTTGACGCGCTCGATCCACTTCGCGGCCTCGCGGTGCGAGTTGCCGCCGATGAGCACGCGCTGCTTGGTGTGCAGCGCCTCGGGGCCATCGATGCTGGTGCAGATCTGCACCTTGTTCTCGACGAGGAACGCGAGCTTCGCGTCGTCCATCAGAGCGAGGTTGGTGACCATCGTGAACTCGAGCTGCTTCCCGTAGGCGCGGTTGCGCGCCAGGGCGTACTCGATGATGTGCTTGACGACGGGGAAGTTCACCAGCGGCTCGCCGCCCTGGAACTCGATCGTCACCGAGGGAGACGTCGACTGCAGGATGAGATCGACGGATTTCTCCGCGATCTCGGGCGTCATGTCGGTGTGCACCGCGTCCATGTCGGCGCGGCTGGCGTGGCAGTACACGCAGGTCTCGTTGCAGCGCAGCGTGACGACGACGATGTGGAGGTTGGGCCCGTAGTTGAGGAACCGCTTCTTGCGGGCCACCCGCGCCACCGTCTTCTCGACATCGACCTTCGAGCGCACGAAATTCTTCGCGGCGAGGCGGGTATGGAGCGCCGATCCCTCGGCGAACACGCCGCGCGCGAGCTGCCCGAACTCGTCCTGGCTGACGAAGACCCAGTCGCCGAAATCGTTGGTGAGGAGCACCTCGCCGCCGATCGCGCGGAAGCGAAACGGCATGATGTCGCTGGGCGCTTTCGTCGCGGCGCCGACGTCGGTGAACGAGATCACGAGGCCACCTCGCCCGCGGAGATCCGCGACTCGATCGTCTTGCCGAGGGCGTAGTTCGCGAGCTCGGCGACCAGCGTCGTCTCGGCGATCCCCTGCGCGGCGGTCTCGGCGTTGACGGTCACGCGGACCACGTAGCCGCCGTCTTTCTTCTCGAGATCCATGGTGCCGTAGGCGCCGTAAATCTTCGCGGCCTCGTCGACGGCGAAGCCATCGTAGAGCTCGTGATGGAAGGTGACCTCGGTCATCGAGCTTCTCCGGCGCTGCCCGCGGGGGGCGCCTCGGCCGCCGCCTCGGCAGCGGGCTCATCGCCCTTCGCGGCGGCCTTCTTCTTCGTGTACTTCTCTTCCCAGCTCATCGCGATTCCGAGCGGATCCTCGAAGGCGCTCTCCTCGCCGATGTCCATCGCGAGCAGATCGTCGAGGCCGGGCGGGCCAGCAGCGCCGCCGAGGGCGCGCGAGGTGATCGACTCGATGTACGAGCGATTCTCCTCGACGATTTGCCTCCGCCAGGCCTGGCCGAGCAGCTCGTTCTGGAACTCGCCCGCCAGCGCGCTGGAGTCGGCCCCGGGCGCCTTGCCGCGGAGCGTGACGCGCACGCGCTGATCGGCGGCGCGGTCGAGGTGCACGTAGCAGCGATCGATGAAAACGTATGCGGCGCCGTAGATCGCGTCCTTCGGATACAAGCTCTCGTCGAACTCGAGCTCGACGCTGCCTTCTCCCAGGATGCTCTTGATGTGGCTCATGGATCGTCCTTCTTGACTCGCTCGGCTCGCTCGCCGCCAGCTCGGGATGGTGCCACGAGATGCGCCGCGGCGGCCAGCAGATAGGACATATCCGGAAGGCACGAGACGCCACAAACGGGGCGCGATCGTCGAGCGATGCGCGCGTCGTGTGATTGTGTTGTGGGGCTTGCAGGGGCGAGCCCACCGCGCCTGCCCCGTGGCTGCCTGTCGCTCTTCGCCGGCGGGCGATGGGCAGTGTGCTTCGACACGCGACGCGGGCCCCGCGACGCGCTGTCCCGGAGCGGGATCGTCGTCGGCGGGCCGGGGGCACAACGGCGACTGACGTCGTTCGCCGTTGCCACCCTCACGCGCGCGGCGCGCGTCGAGTCTCACTGCTGGAGAGCGTGATTGATGAAGCGTTCAGACCGCGGGCGAGGACTCGTTCGCGGCCACCGCGAGGCGGGGTTGCTCGCTGATCATGCTGCCACCGAAGCGAGCCGTCCGCTCCGCGTGCGTGAGCAGGCCCTCGACGGGGCTGCCCTTGCCGTTGGTCTCGAGGATCTGCGCCAGCGTCATCGCCGCGAGCCCCTGCTCCTCGGCCGTGGGCATCCATCCGTCGCCGGAGTTGCACACGTAAATCGACAGCTCGCCCACGTCGGCCGGGGGGCGCGGCGCCAGCGGCGATGAGTCACGCGCGAGAACCTCGAGCGAGAACTCGTGTCCGTCGTCGGCGCGGACAGCCACCGTGAGGGCACCGTGCTCGACCGGGTGAATCGCCGCCACCGTCCACCGGGCGAACCTGGAGCCGACGGTGAGAGGAGCGAGCAGGGCTTCTGGAGTCACCGGGGTCGCGGCCCCAGCCACGTTCGAAGCCTGCGCCGCTCCGGTGATCATTGCCCCTGCCAGGACACCGGCGCCGAGTCCAAGTGCAGTCCGTCGCGAGATGCCGTCAAGCATGTTCGTCCTCCGTTTAAACTTCAGAAGAGCACGGGGCCTCGCCGCTCGTCAATGGCGAGTTCTTTTTGCCGGGGCGAAAGTCGGCGTGGCAGCGCGCGAATTCCGACTAGGATCGGCCACATCATGGGCGCCCTCGCGATTGTCTTCCCCCCGCTTCGCGTCTCCCGCGACTTCATCGACTACCCCTACTTCGCGGACCTCGGCGCCGTGCAGGCGGCGGCCGTCGTGCGCGGAGCGGGCTTCGAGCCAGCGCTCGTCGACGCGCTGGCAATGCCCGGCGCGACGCTGATCCCCCTCGACGAAGGGTACGTGCGGCTCGGCGTCACCGCGGCGGAGGTGATCGATCGCGTGCCCGCGGGCGCCTCGGCGATCGTCGTCGCGTTCACGCCATTTCATCGGCCACCGGCGCGTGATCCGCTCCTCGCCGAGGTGCTCGAAGGGCTGCGCGCGCGGCACCCCGCGACGCCGATCCTCCTCGCCGATCTCTACCAGAGCGGGCAGCACGTGGTCGACGCGCCGCCGCTGTCGACGCTCGGCGCGTACCCCGAGGTCGACGTCTTCGTCCGCTACGAAGCAGAGGCCTTGCTGCCCGCGCTGCTGACGGAGCTTGTCGCCGGCGGTCGACCCGCCGCGCCGTATTTCCTCGATGGAGGCGAGCCTTCACCGCTCGACGATCTCCCCCTCCCCGCCTGGGATCTCGTGGATCTCGACGCTTATTTCCGGTTCCACGAGGCGGTGATCACGGGCCTGGGGCGGCCGAGCTGGGCCTTCCCGCTCGGCGGGCACAGCGCGCCGGTGCTGACGAGCCGGGGCTGCCCGTACCGCTGCGTGCACTGCTCCTCCAACCCCACCTCGCGCAAGGACGGCAAGCTCGTCGCGCCGAAGACGCAGCGCCGCTACTCGCCCGCGTACCTCGATCGTCTCTTCGGTGATCTGCGCGCGCGCGGCGTCCGTCGCGTCCACCTCATCGACGAGCTCGTCAACGTGAACGAGCGGCACTTCGACGCGGTGATGGACCTGCTCACGAAGCACGATCTCCGCTTCGAGATCCCCAACGGGATGCGCGCCGATTACATCCTCCCGGCGCACTTCGAGGCCATGCGCGGCCGCCTGACGACGCTGAGCGTGAGCGCCGAGAGCGGCGTGCAGCGCGTCGTCGACGAGGTCGTCGACAAGAAGCTCGATCTGAAGGCGATCACCGAGGCAGCGAAGGGCGCGCAGGCCCACGGCATCCCGATGCTGGTGCACTTCATGATCGGCCTCCCCGGCGAGACCAAGGCCGAGATCAACGGCACGCTCGAGCTGGCGCTCAAGCTGAGCGAGGACACCGGCGCGCGGCCGAGCGTGCAGTTCGCGACGCCGCTCCCGGGCACGCGCCTCGCCGCGATGGGCCGCGAGAGCGCGCGCGTGCTGCCGCTGATCACCGACTACGGGCCGCACTTCCAGCAGAAGCCGTCGATGGCGACCGACGCCGTGACGCTGGAGGAGCTCGCGAAGTTCAAGTGGACGTTCGACGCGCGGATGGCCGCGACCGAGGGCCCGAAGAAGGTGATCATGAACGTCACCTACAAGTGCAACAACCGCTGCACGTTCTGCGCGACGGGCACCCGCACCCAGTTCGACGGCGACTACGATCGGCAGCGCGAGATGCTGGTGAAATACCGCAAGCTCGACGTCGCCCTGCTCGACTTCGACGGCGGCGAGCCCACGCTGAACCCCAACCTCTTCGCCCTGACGAAGTTCGCGCGCAAGATCGGCTACGAGAAGGTCAACGTCACGACCAACGCGCGGATGGCCAGCTACGACGAGTTCGCGACCAGCTTCGTCCACTCGGGCGTGACGTCGATCCTCACCTCGATCCACGGACCCGACGCGCAGACGCACGCGCAGAACGTCGGCGTCGCCGAGGCCTTCGATCAGACCTGTGCTGGCGTGCGCAACATCGTCCGCCTCGCCCCGCCGCACGTCGAGCTCGGCGCCAACATCACGATCACCAAGTCGAACTACAAGAAGCTCGGCGACGTCGCGCAGCTCGTGCTCGACCTTGGCCTCGCCTGGTTCAACATCCAGTTCCTCACGCCGTTCGGCCGGGCCACGAGCTCGATTTGCCCCGACACGCAGGAGGCCGCCGACGTCGCGATGCGGGTCATCGACGCCTTCGAGGACCGGATCAAATTCCAGGTGATAAACCTGCCCTTCTGCTTCATGCCCGGCTACGAGCGCTACCTCATGGGCGACATGCTCAAGCTCGAGCGGCACATGCTCTTCGTGAACAACGAGGAGGTGAACCTCTTCGACTACCTGCGCGAGCGCCGCGTGCGCAAGCCGGTCTGCGAAGGGTGCCCGCACTCGATTTTCTGCGGCGGCTTCTACGAGCTCGAGGACGTGCCCGAGCCGACCTGGCTGATCACCCCGGAGGACCTGGTGCGCAAGATCGCCGCCGACGTACCGCGAGCCAGCGCCGAGATCCCGCGCGTGCCCGTCTGAACGGGGCGGCGCCGCGAGGCTCCGCGCCCTCGGCCATCACAGCGAGAGCTGAGCCAGGATCTCGCTGGCCGGCATCGCGCCGCTGAGCCGCGCGGACTCCTTCCCGCCGCGAAACAAGATCATCGTGGGGATGCTGCGGATCCCGAAGCGCGAAGCGACCTCGGGGAGCGCCTCGGTGTCGACCTTGGCCACGATCAGGCGTCCGACCTGCCCCTTGGCGATCTTCTCGAGCTCCGGGGCGACCGTCCGGCAGGGACCGCACCACGCCGCCCAGAAGTCGACGAGGACGGGCGCTGGAGCGTCGCGGACGAGCTCGTCGAAGTCCTCGGCGCTGGCGAGCGCGATCGGTCGTTGCAGCGGGAGCAGCGGTGTCTTGCACGCGGCGCAGCTCGCCTTCTCGGCGGCGCGTGACGCGGGCAACCGGTTGGACCTCGAGCACGATCAACACGGGACGATCATGGAAACCTCACAATCGCAGAGCAAGATGAGGCGGCGCCCCGCTCCGTCAAGCCAGGGCGTGAACACGGCGCGAGGCGTGATCACTCGTGCGCTTCGCGATGAATCCCCACCGCCACGCCGTTGACGGGAGAGCGTGAGAGTGGAGCTTGACGCTTTCACTGCAAATAGTTCGTACACTAAATTTATTCTTGCGATCGATGTCGGTTGCGCCTACGAAGCGCCCATCGGCGGTGGGCGGGCCAGGCGGGAACCTGAGCCCTGGATCCGCACGCCTGGAGGGAACCATGATTCATTCGCAAAGCGTTCTGGGGCTCGTGCTCGCCGTCGGCTTTTCCGGGCTCGGCGTGGTCGGTTGTGGAGGGGGGGAGTCGACCACGGGGACCACGGGAACCACGGCGACCGCGTCGAGCAGCGGCGCGACCACGGGCGCAGGGGGCGAGATGGGCACGAGCACGAGCAGTAGCAGCAGCGGCGCGGGCGGCAGCGGCGGAGCTGCGGTCCAGCTCGGCGACGTCGATGTGACGGTGAGCTACACGGGCACGAAGACTGGCACGCTCAGCATCGCCGCCGTGTCCATGTTCCCCCCCATGGGGCCGCCGGTCGCGTTCCAGTCGTTCAAGATGCCGGTGTTTCCGCAGACAGGAACGCTCATCGGGCTGGAGGTGCCGAAGGACTATTACCTTGTGGCGGTGCTCGACATCGGCAACAACAACCCGCAATCGCCCGGGCCCGAGGATCTCGTGGCGATCACCATGCCGGCCGTGAAGGTCACGACGGACAAGGGCCCCGCGGTGCAGCTGACCCTGGTGGACAAATAGGCGGCCTCCGCCCCGTCGTGGAAAGGAAGCCCTCCATGCTCTCTCGATCTCCGCGCGTCGTCGCGCTGCTGGCGCTCGTGTCGATTGGCGCGGTGGCGCCGTCGTGCGCGGGCGAGACCACGAGTGCGCCCGTGGATCAGCCGCTCACCGTCGAGCCGGACATCGAGCCGACGGCGATCTCGGCGAGCTTCAACCTGACCATCGATCCGGCGAGCAACGCTCTGCTGAGCAAGACGCTGGAGCCGGTGGAAGGGGCGGCCAGCGTCGAGACCGCGTCGGGGCCTGCCGCGCTGCGCGCCTTCGTGAAGCGCTTGCCGGCGCGTCCCGGCATTCTGTGGGTCGAGCTGTTCTTCGAGAACCGCACGACGGCGGCGTTGCGCGGGGCGAAGGTGACGATCGGTGATCGAGGTGGGCTGTCCGAACTCCATGATTTCACCAACGATCCCTTCGCGGCACCGACGAACGAGCGGACTCTGGTGCTCGGCGGCGTGGCTCGGGAGGGCGTCGCGCGGCTGGTGATCGGCGTGCCCGACGGCGGCGGCCTCGTGAAGCTCGATCTGAAGCTCGACGCCGTGGCCACGAAGCGGGCGTCGACCGCGTCGTCGCCCGTGGCCGTGACGCCCGACGGCGCAGAGGCCTGGATGGCGTGGCCCGACGGCGATCTCGTCGCCGTCGTCGCGACCGCCTCCGATACGCGGATTGCGACGGTGCCTGTTCCAGGCCGGCCGACCAGCCTCGGTATCACCCCCGACGGCGCGTACGTGCTGGTCGCGTCCCCGTCCGCGAACACGGTCTCGATCATCGATCGCGCGAAGCGCAGCGTGGTCCAGACGCTGGGTGAATCCGACGGTATCGGGCGCGAGCCGCGCAGCCTCGCGCTCAGCCCCGATGGCAGCTATGCCTACGTGAGCAGCTACGTGGGAGACACGATCACCAGGCTCGGCCGCCATGGCTCGAGCTACCGGGTCGAAGGCACGCTCGATGTCGGGCGGCGGCCCACCGGGCTCGCGATCTCGCCCGACGGCGCGACGCTGCTGGTCCCCCATTTCCTGCCGCGCGGGACCGTCACTCGAAATGAAGCGTGGGTGTCGGTCGTCGCGACAGGATCGCTCACGATCGCGCGCGAGATCATCGTCGAGGATCCGTTCAACGCGAAGAACGTCGAGTGCCTGGCGAGCGTGTTCGGGGTCTCGGCCTCGCGCCTCACCACCGAGGCGACGGCGTCGGAGCTGTTCGGCGCCTTCTTCAATCCGGGAGGATCCGAGGCGTGGATCCCCGCGATGCGCATCGGTGGGGCGATCCCGGTGTGGGAGCGCGGCCCGGGAGCGCAGCCGCTGGCGTCCTTGGCGTCGATCCGCGTGGGTGAGCTGGTCGCGCCGTTCGAGCTCTCGCTCGACACACGAACCCAGAGCGACGCGGCGATCATGGCCTTGCCGGGCGTCCTCGATCCGCCGGACGTGAACCTGAAGTACGCCTCGTGCGCCAGGCTCGGCCTCGAGATCGAGCAGATCAGCCGCGATCTCATCCCGAGCTCACCGGGCGAGCAAGTCAATCGCGCCGCGGCGTTCCCGACGGCGACTGTCGGGCTGAGCGAGAGCGGCCTCGCGCACGCGGTCGCCTTCACGCGCGGCGGCCGTCGGATGATGACGCTGGCCCACTCGTCCGACGAGATCGTCGTGACCGACGCGCTCACGCACCACCCGACGACGCAGCGTCATTTCGCGCTCTCGGGCTCGAATCCATCCGGGATCGCGCTCACGCCCGACGGCGCCAAGGCCTATGTCGTCTACGACAACTCCCCGCGCGTCTCGGTGATCGATCTCTCGGCCTACGCCGCGCCCGGCGCGCTCCCCGGGCCGTCGTACGTGCCTTATGGCTACCGCGACGTGCCTGATTTCCCGAGCGCTCCCGGTGCGCTCACCGGCAAACGCCTCGTCCGCACCATCACCAGCGTCCCGGATCGGCCATCGATCGTCGAGATCGCGCAGATCCCTTTGCTGGACACCGATCCCATGGATGCGGAGCTCCGGCGCGGCAGCGTGCTCTTCCACTCGTCGAACCCGGACAAGTATCCCACGCTCACGGCGACCCGGCTCGGCTCGTGTGCCGGCTGTCACCCCGGAGGCGGCAACGACGGCTCGATGTGGGGAACGATGGAAGGCGAGCGGCGGACGATGTCACTCCGCGGCGGCGTGGCCGGACGCGGCTGGCTGCACGCCATGGGCACGCACGCCGATGCGAAGGAGTTCGTCGACGCCATCGTTCGCGAGCGGTTCGGCGGCGATCTGGCGGCGCCGGACAGCGCCGCGCTGGCGCGCTACGTGGCCTTTGGCATCCCCAGGCTCCAGTCACCGAAGGTCGACGCGACGCTCGCCGCGCAGGGACAGAAGGTGTTCGCCGCGAAGTGCGCCGGCTGTCACCAGGGCGCGCAGATGACGAGCGGCAACCCCGACGCTTCGAGCCCTCTCGGCGGCGGCGCGGCGAGCGGGCCAAAGCTCTACGACGTGGGCACGGCGACCGACGATTCCCACGTTATCCTCGGCTCGTTCTTCGAGAGCCTCTTTCCACCGCTCGAGGCCAAGCTGTTCAAGGCGCTCCGCGGCGATCGCGATCTCGGGCCCGGCGACTTCGTCCAGACGACGCTCGACTTCCGGCCGCGGCCGGCGCGAAAGCGCACCGAATTCAAGGCGCCCAGCCTCGTCGGCGTCTGGGACAACGCCATCTTCTTCCACGACGGGCGCTACGACTCCCTCGACGCGGCGGTACAGCACCTCGACGGGACATTGAGTCTGGGGCTATCGACGGCGGATCGCACCGCGGTGGTGGAGTATCTCCATACGCTGTAGCGCAAGGCCTGAACGGGGCAGCGGCGACGCGAGCGGCCGTATCGAGGGCCTCCTGGCCGTCAGCCGCGCAGGCCCGCGACCAGGACGCGCACCATCTCGGCGAGGTGGCGCGCGTGGGTCGCGGCGCTGGTGGCGTCGTACGCGGCGCCGTGGCCGGCGCGCATCAGCAGCGAGGCCACCGCGCCGGGCGCGAGGCCGACCCGCTTCGGAGCGATCTCCCCCGCCGCCGCGCCCTCCTCGAGCATCGACGTCAACAGGCGGTGGTACGCGCGATCTGCCTTCAGAGCTCGGCCTCTCGTTCCGGCCGGTGCGCGAGTCGGTCCGGGACACCGTGATCGATCTCCCGCGCTGGAATCACCTCGCGGCGACGACGCCGTCGTCGATCGCCGCGACATGAACGCTCGGAGCCGATCAGGGTGCCGGTGAAGGCGGCGAGCTCACCTGGCCCGCGCGCGCCGGCGCCGGGCCGTTGCGAGCCCGAGGCCTGCCAGCACCGACCAGGCGATCGGCGCCGACGGATCACTGGCACCCTCGACACGGCAGCTGCATCCGCTGCTCGTGTCGGTGGCGCCGCTCCCGGAGCTCGCGCCACCGGCCCCGGATCCCC
Organism: Byssovorax sp.; assembly: GCA_025362495.1. Taxonomy (GTDB): domain Bacteria; phylum Myxococcota_A; class Polyangia; order Polyangiales; family Polyangiaceae; genus JANYGI01. The sequence goes on from JANYGI010000224.1 coordinate 11,709, forward strand.
CGGATCCACCGGTCGCGCTGCTCGTCGACGTCGACGCGCTACCGCCGCTGGTCGCGCCGGTGGTCGGTCCGCCGGTGGGTTTGCCGGGGAACGGAGCGTCGCTGGTCACGCCGAACCAGCCACACGCTGCCCCGGCGCGCTGCGGCTGGATCGGCGCCTTGAGGAACACCTCGCCTGCGGTGGCGTCGAAGTTCATCCGGCCACCATAAACAATGCTCTGCCCGGGCTGCCCGGCGATCTGTCGGACCGCGACCGACTGGCCACGTCCGCCCGGCGAGGTGTTGACGAACGAGGTCACGTAGAGCCTCGACTTCAGATCGGGGGCGAGGATCGTCAACCCGGCTCCGTTGGCCCCCTTGCCGCCGTCCGCCGTGAGGAGCCCGAGCGGATCGAAGGTGTACGGGAGCACCTTGCCGTTCTTCGAAGTCACGATGTACACCCGGCCGAGGGCGTCAGCCTTGATGTCGCCCTCCGCCGTGTCGAGGAAGAGCCCGGATTTGTTGTACGCCACGGTCTTGTCCGGGGTGACGGCCTGGTAGAGCGCGCCGCCCAGGAAAGCGCCGTCGTCCGGATCGAAGCGGCCGTAGAACCCGCGGTTGGCCGGCCCGCCCATCCGCGCTCCATCGTTGTACTCGTCGATGGCGTCGAGCGCGGGCATCTTGGTGATGTCCTTGGGATCGCGGCGCCAGACGGTGTTGCCGCCGGCCTCGTAGCCGAGCGCGTAGAGCTTGCCGTCGGGCCCGAAGCTGAGGCGCGAGACGAACGAGTCCGCGACGTCGCTGGAGGCGAACACGTCGGCGTACGGGTAGTCGTAGTCGGTCCATTTCGGCGCGCCGCCGGCGTATCCGAGGGCGTTGATGAACGGGACGCTGAGCCCGCCGCTCTGCGAGGTGTTCTTGTAGCCGCCGACGAACACCGTCTTGCTGGCCGCGTCGAGGGCGAGGTCGTTGGTGCCACCGTCGCCACGCGCGACCGAGAAATTGCCGAGGGTGGCGCCGGAGGCGTCGTACACGAACACCGCCGCAGGCGCTCCCTTGGCCGCGGTGACCGCGGTGGCATCCCCGTTGATGTCGTAGAGCGCCGCGACCTCGCCGCTGTCGCCGGCGTCGACCCGGAAACAGGCGCCGCCGTCGGCCTTCTTCCACAGGAGCTGAGCCCCGTCGGCGCTGAGCTTGAGCAGGCCGCCGCCGAGCGCGGCGACATAGATGCTGTCACTGGCGTCGACCACCACCTCACGGACTTCTTCAGCGACGCGGGTCACCGACAGCACCTGTTTGCCGTCGGCGCTCAAACGCACGATCGCGCCGCCGCTGCTCGCGGTCGCGCCGTTCAGCAGGATGGGTATTTTACCGCCTGGGGCCGAGTCGCCGATCAGCGCGGCGAGCACGACAGTGCCATCCGAGAGGACGGCCGCCGAGGGGACGGCGCCCCCGGCGGAGCCGCCGAGATACGATGATGTGTTCCACCAATCGTCGGCCGAGGCGCGAGAAGACACGAGCGCGCCGGCGACGATGAGCGCCGCGGTGACCATTGAAGATCTCATGTGCACATCCAATACGACGAGAGATGCAATGTCAAGCAACGAACCGAGGAAGAGAGGCTCGACGAGCGAAAGGGGACCTCCGCCGGATACCACAGCTCCGATTCGATACCGTCGGCGTGGTCGGTCGATGGCAGAGCGGCTCTCGGGCCTTTGCCGGGGATCGAGCGGCGCGGCTGCGCCCGGCGTCGATGGACTCGATTGCTCCGGCCGCCGGAGCGCGCGGAAGCACGATCCTCGTGGTCGCCGGCGCGCCCGACATCCCCTGGATCCCGGGCCACAGTGTCGATTTCAAAAGTAGCTGGGCTCGGCCCCGGCGCTTGGCACAGCGGGGGGCTTCCCGTATGCTACCGGTCAGGCTGGCTCCCAGCCGTGCCGCCTCGGTGAAATGATCGCACGCGAACCGACTCACCTCGAACGCCGAGCCCCGCGCCCGGGGGACGTCGTGGCCGGGAAATACGTCGTCGATCGCTTGATCGGCAGCGGCGGGATGGGGGTCGTGGTCGCCGCGCGTCACCTCCAGCTCGGCGAGCGCGTCGCGCTCAAGTTCCTCGTGACCTCGACGGACGAGTCCTTCGTCGCGCGCTTCCTGCGAGAAGCGCAGCTCGCCGTGCAAATCAAGAGCGAGCACGTGGCGCGGGTGCTCGACGTCGCCACGCTCGACGACGGCGCGCCCTACATGGTGATGGAGCTGCTCGAAGGATCGGATCTCGACGCGCTCCTGCGAGGCGAAGGGCCCCCACCGCTCGACGTGGCTGTCGACTATGTGCTCCAGGCCTGCGAAGCCATCGCCGAGGCGCACTCGCTCGGCATCGTTCACCGCGATCTCAAGCCGGCGAACCTCTTTCTCACGCGACGCCCGGACGGCTCGCCGCTGGTCAAGGTGCTCGATTTCGGCATCTCCAAGCAGCTCGCGGAGTTTCGCGGGCCCCTGGATCGGAGCCTCACGCGCGCCGACGACGTGCTCGGCTCGCCTCAGTACATGGCTCCGGAGCAGGTGCGCGATCCGCGCAACGTCGACGCGCGCTGCGATGTCTTCTCGCTGGGATCGATCCTCTACAAGCTGCTCACGGGCAAGCCCGCATTCGACGGCGGGAACGCGGCGACGGTGCTGGCGCTGGTGCTCTCGGAGCCTCCGATTCCGCTGCGCGAGCATCGCCCGGAGATCCCGCCCGCGCTGGAGGCGCTGGTGCTCGGCTGCCTCGAGAAAGATCCCGCGGCTCGCGTGCCCACCGTGGAAGCGCTCGCGCGCGGGCTCCTGCCATTCGCGACGCGGCGCCCACGAAAGGACTGGGGCCAGCCGATCGTCGTCGCCCCCCGGGCGTTGCCCGCCGTTTCGATCTCCACGCTCGCCAGTCACGTCCTCGAGAACGACGGCGGCGCGAACCCGCAACGGCGCACGGTCTTCGCGGTCGGCGCAGCGCTCCTGCTGATGACGCTCGGCGCGGCCATCTCGCTGGTGTCGTGGAGCCGGCTCCACGCCGCGACCGGGAGCGTGGTCGTCGCGTCGAGCGCGATCCCGGGCGCGACCTCGACGCCCAGCGCCTCCGCGACTCCACCTCCGGCGAGCGCGCCTGTCGCCATCGCACCGGCCCGCCCCAGCGCAGAGGCGGTCCCGGTCCTGGCGATCGCCGCCGCGTCCAGCGCGAGCGCTCCGCCGCGGGTCCAGATCACGAAGCCAAAAGGAGCCAGGGTTGTTGATCCGCTCGAAGACCGCCAGTGAGCGCCGTCGACCTCCGTGGCGCGTGCGCGCCTGGCCGATCGCGCTCGCGCTGAGCATGGGCGCGACGCTCCTCGCGGGGCGGGCGCACGCGCAATCGGGCGAGTCGAAGGCCATGGCGGAGGCGCTCTTCCGCGAAGGCAAGAAGCTGCTCGCGAAAGGAAAGGTCGAGGATGCGTGCGCGAAATTCGAGTCGAGCTACCACCTCGACGAGGTCCTCGGGACGCTGCTGAACCTCGCCGCGTGTCACGAGACGCAGGGGCGGTTGGCGACGGCCTGGGGCGAGTTCAACGAGGCTTTCACCGTCGCGAAGAAGGCCGATCTCGCCGCGCGGCAGAAGTTCGCGAAGGAGCACATCGCGGCGATCGAGCCGAAGCTCTCGCACCTCACGGTGACCGTGACCGACGAGGTCGCGGTCGAAGGATTCCAGATCACCGTCGATCGCGTCCCGCTCCCGCGCGGCGCCTGGGGGACGCCGGTGCCCGTCGACTCCGGCAGTCACGCCGTCGTCGCCACGGCGCCGGGGCGCCGAGCGTGGGAGAGCTCGGTGAAGCTGGAACAGGCAGCCTCCGAGTCGGTGAGCATTCCTGTGCTCGTGAAGCCACCGCCGCCGCCGCCGCCCCCGCCCCCTCCGCCTCCGAAGCCGCGCTGGAGGCGGCCTGTCGGCGTCGCCGCGCTCGGCGTCGGCGCGGTCGGGATCGGGATCGGCTCGTACTTCGGTGTCCGCGCGCTCAACCTGGGCTCGGAGAGCGCCCGTGGGTGCCAGCCGGACGGGAGCTGCACGAGCGGCGCTTACGACGCATTTGGCCGAGGAAAGACGGCCGCCACCACCTCCGACGTCTTCCTGCTCGTCGGGGGCGCGCTGGCCGCCACCGGCGGCGTGCTCCTGATCATCGAGGCCGTCGACAAGCCAGCTTCGCCACGCCTCGCCATCTCACCCGGCCCGGGCTCGCTGACCGTGAAGGGGGTATTTTGAACCATCGACTCGCTACCTCGCTGGCCGCGTCCGTCTTCTTCACCAGCGCGGGCTGCGCGCTCCTCGCGGGCGTCGACGGGGAGCGGCACCTCGGAGAGGCAACCACGTCCTCGTCGTCATCCTCGTCCGGCAGCGGCGGGGGAGGCGGCGGCAAGCCGGCCTGCTCGCCGGCCGCGCCGCCGGCTCCGCCGACGATCGTGGGCGCCGGCGGAGCCGACGTGTTGACTTTCGCCCTGCGCTCGCTCGATCTCGGTGGTCCCAAGAAGAAGGTGGGATTCGACCTCGACAGCCAGTGCACCTGTCCTGGCAAGACTGCCTGTCAAGAGCCCGCGTGGGCCACGTCCGACCACTGCGACGATCCCGACGGCCGCGACAACGGAAGCGGCAACGCGTTCGCCGCGCTCAACGTCGCCTTCGGAGCGGTGATCAGCTCGATCGAGCTCAGCAACCAGGCTTCCAAGGGCAACTGGTCGGTTCTGATCAAGGTGAGCGGCTACAACGGCGGTGACGACGACGATCAGGTCGAGGTCGCGCTCTACACCAGCCCGGGCCTGGGGGACGTCCCGAAGTGGGACGGCACGGACGCCTGGCCCGTCGCTCCGATGTCGCTGGTCGACGCCGTGTCCGTCGATCAGCCGATCGACAAGGACTCCAAGGCTTACGTCACCAATCGCACGCTGGTGGCACATTTGCCCGGGGCGACGGTGGTGCTTCGAGGCTCCGGAGTGCACCTCGAGGTCGACCTGAGCTCGGTCGTCTTCGCGGCGACACTCGAGAAGAAGGATACCGGCGCCGTCGAGCTGGTCGGGGGCACCCTGGCCGGCTCGTGGCTCGAGCCGGCGGTATTCCAGAGCTTGAGCGGTCTCCGGATCAACAACGGGATGAGGCTTTGCGTCGATGACGTGTACTACAACACCGTGAAGAAGGTGCTCTGCGACGAGTTCGATCTGTCGAGCACCGGCGCCGCCGCGGCCCCCTGCGACGCGCTCTCGTTCGGCATGGGCTTCGCGGCCTCTCCCGCGATGCTCGGCAGCGTGGTCGATTTCCCGATGCTCGGCGGCAGCTGCGCCGCGGGCAAGGATCCGGTGGCCGACCTCTGTGGAAGCTGAGCCGGCGCCGAGCCGCGCTCCTCCGCGACGAGCGCTGGCCCCGATAGCGTCGGGTTCGGGCGGGGGGTGACTCCCGAGCAGCGCGATCGGTCGTGCATCGTTGGTCAAGATCTGCGGGCCCGGACGGGTGGGTCCCCGATTGGACCGAGATAGCACCGTTGCCTTCGTCCCTCGAGTCGGCGCCAGTGGCTTCGTTGTTCACGAAATCCTCGGCAAAGGCTGCTCCTGACACCGGCTGATCCTCGGTTTGTTCACCGGGGAGAGCGGCGGACGCGCGCGGGGCGGCTCGGCGCTATCCTCTGATCCCTTGCGTCAGCCTCGGCCGCGGGTTCGGTCCTCGCCTGCTCGGCTCCCGTCCGTCGATGACGTAGCTGTCGGTCTGTTTCATCATGAACATGAACACGGCGAGGAACTGACGCCCGGTGAGCCCGATGTTCGTTCCCTTGATGCTCAACCACGACACCTTCGCCTCGAGAAAGGCCACGCCCGCCGGCACCTTGCCCCCCATCATGAAGCCGACGACGCCGCCGAGCACCGAGCCGCCGGTCCGCTCGGCGTTTGCGTCGACGAGCTGATGGTACGTCGCGTCGTCGATTGCCCCGTTCTGCAGCAGGAGATAGAGCGTCGGCTTGTAACTGATGGTCAGACCGTCGAAGAATCCCGACAGGAAGTTCACGATGTGACCGAGGGTGTTGCCCCACTCTGCATCACGCCGATTGTACCTGGCATAGACGCGCAGGTTGTGGAGCTGTCGCTGGATCTCTCGCCTGGGGTTGTCGGAGATACCGACGATGACAGAGTCAGTATCGTTTCCCACGTCAACCTCCTCGCCGCGCTCCGCGCGTCACAGCCTCGATTTGCCGCAGGTTGCGGACCTTCACCATCAACGTGCAGCTGAGCTCGCCGTCGAGATCGGGCTCCATCGTGCCGCCGCAGTGCGAGCAGGTCGATCCGCCCGCGTAGAAGACCTCCGTGCCTGATTTCTGACGCCGGTCGCCCTCTGGCGGCGGCTGTGCCGCGAGCTCCTGGAACAGGCCATCGTAGATCGCGTGGTGCGGGAAGACCCCCTGCGCGCCAAGCATCTCCGCCGGGTCAGCGGGGACGAACGCGGCGCGCCCCATGGCCACGCTCGGATGCTTCGACGCGGCGTGCGCCAGGTCGCCGTCGCCGTCGTCGTGTCGGTGCTTGCTGAGGACCACGGGCGGGTCTCCCGCGATGCGGCGCAGCGCCTCGAAGGCCCAGTGGGCCCGGTGAAAGCCGTTCTGCTCCATCACGAAGCGGTAATGTCCGGCCACCTCGCCCGCGAGGATCTTCTCGAGCTTCATCTCGATCCGCTGCGGCGGGCAAGCCTCGGGCAGCACGAAGTGCATCACCTCGATCGGCGCGCGCATGTCCGGCGGACTCCAGATCGAGGCGCCGCCGCGGGCGAGGCCGAGGATGGAGTCGATGGGGCTGACCTCGGCGCGGTCACGCAGCGCATACGCGGCGATCGCGTCGCCCGTGGCCAGCGCGATCGCGTCGCGCTGCCGCGCGGGCGCGTCGCCGCACTCCACCACGCACACCCGATACGGCTCGTCCCCCTCGGGGAAGCGGATAGCGTCGGTCATGGCTACCTCGGAGTGGTCAGCGTCTGGATGTTGTTGCAGAACGACTGGAAACCAGCCATCAGCACGCCGCCCGATACCGTGATGACCTTGCCACCGAAATTGATGGCGACCTGGCCAGCATCGACGACCGCGAACGCGATGACCACCATGTTGCCGGTGACCTTGCCATAGCGATTGGCGTCGGTGTCGGCCGTCAGCTCCTTGTACTCGGCCTCGCCGACCCAGTGGAGCGCGTGAAACAGGTTGAGAGTCGGCATGTAAGCGAACGACACCTGGCCGATCAGCCCCGAGAGGTACTCGCAGACGTGAGCGAGGACGTCCCATGGTGAAGCGTGGTAGCCGTTGCTGAGACGATTCTCATACTGGCGGTTCCGGCTGTGCGTGCGGAAAACATTCGTGTGAGGCATCGATCATTCCCTTCCATCCTGGTTGGAGGGCTCGTCATCCTCCAGGTTCACGATCCGCGGGCACATGTAGCCGTCTTCGGTCTCCACCATCACGTCACCGCATACGCCGCAGGGCACCCCTTCGGCCGCGTCCACCATCTTGCCGCACACCATCATCCCGCCGAGCTCCACCATCGGGCCGCCGCACAGGGCGCATGGCTCCTCGCCCACCGGGATCTTGCTGCACATCGGCCCAGCGGTGGTCATGACCATCTTCTCACCGCACACTTGGCAGCCTGGATCGTGGAGATCCGCGTGCTCGACCCTGTCCAGACGATCCTGCGTCCCGTCGAAGGGGTTCAGGCTGACGAGCCGCCCCTGGACGATGACCTCGTTCTTCCTGGCGTGAACCAGCACTCTATCGGTCGCCGACAGCGCAGCCTCGTTGTCGGCGAGGACGCCGACGTTCTTCTGCGCATGGAGCATGATGTTGCCCTCGGCGAAGAAGGTGATGTTGGGCCCGTCGAGCACGATTGACGCCTCTCCCGTGCTCAGGGTGATCTTGCGGTCGACCATCTCGAACGTGGTGGGCGGCGGGCCGTGATCGGTGACGAACCCTTCCATCACGTCGAGCACGCTGCGGAAGGTGTCCGGCGCGACGCGGCTGAGGAGCGAGAGCGGGCCGCGCGCCATCGCCGCCAGGAGATCGCCGCCGCCGCCGAGCGGTGTTTGCGGGATCATGCCGAGCACCTGCTGAATCGGGCCGGAGAGGACGGATCCGAGCGGGCCGGTCATCAGCGTACCGAGCTCTTGCGCGAGCTTCGCCGTCAGGCCGCGCGCCATCGTCACCGAGTACTTCGAGCCCACCAGCGTGCTGTCGTCGACACCCACGGTGGTGTTGCGGTTCACGCCCACCGTGGCCGTGCGGTTCATCCCCGTCACCTCGATCTCGTTGAAGTGGACGACCTTGGTGCGGTCGTGCCCGACGGCGATTGAATCGTCGTGCTGGACGACGCCGCGCCGGTCGTTGCCGACTGCGCACATCTGGTCGTGCTTCACCAGCGTATCCATGTCCTTCTGCGCCTGGACATAGAGGTGCTCGCGACCGCGCGCGTCGTCGAAGCGAAGCTCGTTGAAGCCGTCCGCCGCCTCGGGCGAGCTGCTCGACTTCCAGGTGCTCACCGTCTTGTTCTGCGGCAGCGGGTAGGGGACGGTCGAGGCGCCGTTGAAGACGCGGCCCACCACGATGGGGCTGTCCGGATCGCCGTCGAGGAAGCCCACGAGCACCTCGTGCCCGACGCGCGGCACAGTGAACATGCCAAAGCCGCCGCCGGCCCAGCCCTGGCTCACGCGCAGCCAGATCGAGCTCTCGTCGTTCATCGCGTGCTCGCGGTCCCAGTGAAACTGCACGCGCACGCGGCCGAACTCGTCGGTGTAGATCTCCTCGCCGGGCGGGCCGACCACGATGGCGCTTTGCACGCCATGAATCACCGGCTTGCTCGTGATCTGGGGTGCGCGGTAAGGCTGATCGGCGAAGACCGCAGTGCCGCGCATGTGCCACTCTTCGCCGGGGGCGCCCTCGATCGTGAAGTGGGTGGTGAGCAATCGCTTCGTCGGGAGCAGATCGGAGCGCGGATGCCCGATCATCGAGAGGATGGTGCCGGGGCGAAGATCGATGGCGCTGGTGCGGAACGCGACGGCGCGCCGTGATCCGCGACCCGCCTCGCTCATCACCTGAGCGCGGCGCCTCCCATGGTCGAAATCGAAGCGCGCTACGGCCTTGTCATCGCAGACGGGCGTCGCCTCGCTCCGCACGGCGTCGGCGAGCGCGCGGCTCACCCGGCCTGCCTCGGCGAGCGCGGCCCTCGGAGCTTCGACCAGGGACGCGCCGGGACGGTAGTGATAGTGCTCGTACCGGTCGTCGGTGGTGTTCGTGGGCGCGCTCTCCGCGAAGAGCGGGTAGGCTGGGTTGCGAAAGTCGAAGTCTCGCACGGTGAATCGACCCGGACTCACCTCGTGACCCACGCGGACTTGCGTGAGGAAATCGAGCTCCGCCGCCTGCGCCTGACCCGGAGACTCGACGAAGGGCAGCGGACCTCCGGCGCGATGATCACCGTTGTGCGGGTGATCGTCGAGCCTCAGCAGCGAGCCCTTCTCGACGTGGTCCTCGAAGAAGTAGCTGATACCGGCCTCCTCGAGGAGGCGGCAGAGGAAGGCGTGGTCGCTCTCGCCATACTGGGCCCTCAGCTCCAGGCGTGGGTAGGCGGGCCGGTCGATGCTCCAGATCGGCTCGATTTGCCATTCTTTCAGGATCACATCCACGATGTCCGGTATGCTCACGTGCTGAAAGAGACGGTTGTTCCGTCGCTGCGTGAGCAGCCAGAGCGAGGGAGCGATCGTCAGCTCGTAGGTCGACAGGCCCATCGGCTCGGCGCGCGTCTGCTCCATCGCGATGCAGACCCCGCTCCACAGGCGAGCGCCGTTCAGCGCGAAGCTCGTGCCCGACACGACGCGAAGGGCGGCGGGTTGACCGACGATGCTGTCGAGATCGATATCCTCTTGCGTGGAGCGAGCCATGACCGTGGCGCGGAAGAGCGTGGAGGCCGCCTCCTCCACGTTGAAGTGCCGCACCTCGAGCACGTGCTGCCCGGATCCAAGGAATAGTTCGAGTATGCTCACATGGTCTCCTGCGGCCACGCGCGCGGCCGCTCCTCATCGGGATGACGAGCTTTATCGGATCTGTCATGCCCCCTTCACGAAACGTTTCCTCAGTCAGGCAGGGCCGGCCAGATATCGCGGTGCCATCCCTGCTCCACACACCCGTCGAACCATGCAGAGGGGCCGGGGTGGGTCTGGAGCCACGACAAGCTCGCCGCCGGCACTCCGTACGCCGCGACGATCTTGTACGTGAGGTCCGCGCAGTTGTTGCCATCGACGTTGTACCCGAGAAACGGCGAATGACGGGCGATTTTGCGGGCTTCCTCGACGTTGACGCTCGCGACGTCGAGCCAGGCGCGCTCGGTGTAACGCCGGAACTCGACCTCCTCCGTGACCCGGTGAGCGCGCACGAGTCGCCCGGGGCTCCGGTGTCCGGACGGCGTCCTGTAGTCGGGTAGATCCTTGACTATCTTGATCTTGGAGACGCTGGCCGGATCGGGTCGCACGAGGTAGTCGCCGGCCGGATAGTTCCTGTCGCCGCCGTAGTGAACGGTCGCCCGGTCGACGGGGCCCACGCCCCGTTGCATGACGTTGTTCATCGTGTCGTTCGACGTCGACAGGACGTACCACGCGTCGTTGTTCTCGTACCAGAAGCGAGTCGGGTTGCCCGAGTTGTTCTCCATGCTTCCGCAGTCGTACTGCGTCGAGCTGGTGCGATAGCCCCAGCCCACGTGTCCGAGCCCGTTGGCGCCCCAGCGTCGAAGGAAGATGTAGGCGCGACCCTGGAACCCGGCCTGCGCTATCAACCCACGATCCGAGAGCGCGGTGCCCAGCCTCTGCTCGGGTCGATCGTTTCCGCTCGTCGCCATGATTCTCCTGTCGTGTGATGTCGGGTGGAGCCAGATAGCGAGGCGCCTCGCTCAACGCTTCTCGAGGGAGCGCACGGTCGCGAGCGTCACGTTCTTCTCGGCGGCGGCGGAGATGCTCGCGGGCGCCGACTCGGAGGCGCTCTCGCCGTCCACGGCCTCGGGGTGCATGATCAGGATCGGCGGACACCCCGCGGCGGCCCACACGTACTCGAACGCCATCACCGCGCGGTGAAAGCCGGCCTGGCCGTGGACGACGGGGTGAAAGCCGCCGAGCCTCCCCGTGAGCGCGAGGCGCACCATCATCTGCACGTCGCCGAGCTTCGAAGGGTCGACGACGAACCCGCGCAACGGCACGACGGGGGTCTCTCCCGGAGCTATCGTCAGCTCGCCGCTGCTCTCGCTCCCCGCGAAGCCCGCGAGCGCGAGGACGCGCTGGATCGGCCGCTCCTCCTGCCAGCCGGTAACGTCGAAGATCGTGCGCTCGCCGCCGACGTCGACGGCGATCATGTCGTGCATGGCGCGGTAATCGTCGGCGTCGCGCACGAGCCAGACCTGGGTTTCGCGGTCATCGTGCTGGAACGTGAGCGGCTCTTCCGAGCTCGGCGTGGTCATGTCGATTGGCCTCCAGAGGGGTGATGGCGCGGCGCACGCGAGCTCACTCGCCGGGATACTCGAGCTTCACCGCGTTGACGCAGGTCGCGCCGTCGTCGCCCTGCACCAGCTCTTCACCGCACACGTCGCAGCGGCGGACGCCCTCCGGGATCGCCCCGTCGATGCGCGCGGCGCGGTCCATCCGCTTCTTCGACTCGTACGGGTTCAAATGCACGTTGCCCTTCGCCTGGATGAGCACGTCGTCGCCCGTCGAGATCAAGGCCGCCTTCTCGCGCGCGGCGATCGCCACCTCCTCCTCGCCCAGCACCGAGATGCTCTTCATCGCGTGGAAGGTGATCGAGCCCTGCGCGGTGATGATCACGTTGGGCCCGTCAAGGATGATTGAAGCCTCGCCCGTGGAGAGCTTGATCTGCCGGTCCACCATCTCGATCGCCGTCGGCGGCGGCCCCGGCGCGGCCTCGAAGCCGTCGAGCACCGCGAGAACGTTCTTGATCTTCCCCACGGCCGCGGCGCCGAAATCGGAGAGGCTGGCCTCGGCGGCGCGCCCGAGCGGCGAATTCGGCAGCAACCCGAGCATGGTGCCCGCGGCGCCGCGGAGCACGCCGCCGAGCGGACCCGAAGCGAGGGTGTCAATCTCCCGCGCGAGGCGCCCGGTGAGCCCTCGGGCGATCGTCACCGACCAGCGCGTCCCCACGTGGGTGCTGTCCTCGACGCCGACAGTGGCGGCGCGGCTCAACCCGACGACGGCGCTGCGGTTGAGGCCCGTCGCCTCGATCTCGTTGTGATTGACGACCTTCACGCGATCGTGACCGACGGCCACCACGTCGTCGTTCTGCGCCGACCGTGATCGGTTGTGCCCGACCGCCTCCTTGAAGTCGTTCTTCACGAGGTGATCCATGTCCTTCTGCGCCTGGAGATAGAGGTGCTCCCGGCCCGCGGCGTCGTCGAAGCGCAGCTCGTTGAACCCGGCGCCGCCCGGCGAAGAGGCCGTCTTCCAGGTGCTCACCGTCTTGTTCTCCGGCAGCTTGAAGGGCACCGGCTCGACCACGTTGTGCACGCTCCCGACCACGATCGGCGCGTCGGGATCGCCGTCGAGGAACGCCACGAGGACCTCGTGCCCCACGCGCGGGATCGTGAAGAGGCCATATCCGCCGCCGGCCCACCCCTGGCTGACTCGCATCCAGATCGAGCTGCTACCGTCGAATCGCCCCTCGCGATCCCAGTTGAACTGCACGCGCACCCGGCCGAGCTCGTCGACGTAGATCTCGTTGTCGAGCAGGGCCGCCGTCGTCGCGGCGCCGTCCAGCGCCGCGTGGGCCACCGCGCCCGCCTTGCCGTGGAGCGCGCTGGCCGCGGCGCCGAGATCGGCCGCAGCGCCGACGATCACGCCGACCACGCTCGGGTGCGGGCCGACCACCACCGCGCTTTGAATGCCGTAGAGCCGCGGCTTCGACGTCGTCATCGCGGGCCGGTACGGGCGGCTCGCGGGCACGGCGGTCCCCGCGAATTTCCACGCGTCCGCCGTGGCGATATCGCCCTCGATCACGAGGTGCGTCATCAGGAGCTGGGTCGCTCCCGAGACATCGAATCGAGGATGGCCGGCGACGGCGAACACCACGCCGGGCCGCAGATCGGGCGCGTTGGTCTCGAACGTCACCACGCGTCGATCGGCGTGCATCGACTCGATCATCAGCTGCGCGAGCGCCTCGCCGCGCTTCTCCGCCACGCGCGCGACGCCGCGATCGTCGGCCACCGGCGTCTCGCCCAGCGAGATGAGCTGGGCTGTCTGCGCGGCGGCGAAGGTCGCGGGCGAGGCGCCGCCCGCGGCCGAGAGCGCCGCCGAGGTCGCCGCCGCGGCGGAGGGCCCGCGCGCCTCGCCCTCCTCGCGAAGGAACGCGCCGGGGACGTGCCGATACTGCTCGTGCGCGGCCTCCTCGGGGCGATCCGACGCCGCGCCGACGTAGAGCGGCAGCCGCGGCTTCCGCGGATCGTGGTCGCGCAGGGTGACAGTGCCGGGCCGCGAGGCCTCGCGCAGCGTCAGCTTCGTCACGTGCTCTTCCTGCCCAGCGAGGCTCTGGAACGCATCGTCGACGAAGGTTATCGGACGTTGACGCGGCTCGACCGACTGCGGCGCGTCGTGGAGCACCAGGGTCGAGTCGCGGTCGCCCTCGTCGACGAGGTAGAACGAGATCCCCGCCTCCTCCAGCAGCCGCGAAACGAAGGCGAAATCGGTCTCGTCGTACTGAGTCCGCAGCTCGAGCTTCGGATGGCGGCTGGCCTCGATCTGCCACGCGTGGACGATCCCCCACTCGCCGAGGAGCCGCGTCACGATGTCGGGAATCGAGATGTGTTGAAAGAGGCGGTTTCCCCGGCGCTGCGTGAGGCGCCACAGGGTCGGGACGATGGTGATATCGTAGGTCGTCAGGCCTTGCTCCCCGACGACGGCGGTGCGCGCCATCCGCATCTCGACGCAGAGCCCCCGCCATTTCCGTGGCGAAGCCCCGTGGATCCCCAGCTCGGCGCGCCGCCCGATGTAGCTCGACAGATCGAGCGAGTCGAAGGGCGAGAGGGCCTGTACCGTGATCCGGAACAGATCGCTCATCTTCTCTTCAACGTGGAAGTGGCGGACCGAGAGTGATCCGCTTTCAGTCTCGAAGGAGAGATGGGCGTTGTTCATGTTCTTGCCTGGGTTTCTGCGCGCCCCTGGGAAGACCGCAGCTCAGATGGTGCCTGTGCAGCAACCGTGCCCGGGCCGTGCGCGGCGAGATCGCCGGACACTGCGCGGGAAGAGCGAGGTTCCGGTGTTGGTCGCGCCCTACACTGTTGGGGCGGCCCAACAGGCGCCGCGCACCATCGGGCGGTCACGCCGCGGTCCAGGGCCCCGTGCTTCGAGGAGAGAGCGAACGTGGTCGCCCGGGGCCGTGGCGCCGGGCCGAAGGCACGAGTCTTGCGAACCAGGCTCGGAATGGGATTCCACAACTTCGCGTCGGCCGGCTATGGAGTTCTCAACAGCTACCAGGCGGGGGAGAGCTGGGATCTCGGTGGCGGCGCGTTCGTGCAGTTCACGGTGGGCGACACCGCGGGGCAGCGCTGCTCGATGCGGTTCAGCCGCGAGCGCACCGACCAGGACCGCGCGCAGATCGGCCTCGGGATCTCGCTCGACGCGCCCGACCCGTCACCGACCCAGCAGCTCACCGGCTTCGGCGCGTTCCTGATCACCCTGGTGAACTTCTTCAACATCGCGTCGCAGCTCGGCAACAACCAGCCGGTCCAGCGCGAGGTGAAGGTCTTCGGGCTCGGCTACGACGACGGCCACGCGGGCGCGCGCGAGCGGCACTACGATAAGTACGCGCAGGCCGTCGAGGATGTCGGTCGCGGGTGGCTCGGCCAGTACCGCGACAAGCTCAACTGGGGTGGGTTCTTCGTCGAGTCGTCGCCGGAGTGGTACACGCACGGCGCCATCGCCAGCGAGTCTCAGGTGATGCTGCTGCGCGTCGATGCCACGGGGAGTCAGCTCGAGATCGGCGGCTACTTCGACGATCGGCGGGGGGGCGTCTGCCGCCTCGTCACGGGGCACGCCACCCGGCGCGGGCCGCAGATCCGGGCGCGGTAGATCTATGATCGACGCCCGGCGCAGTTCGAGAGATGATCCATGAGCTTGGACGCTCCTCGAACGATGCGGGGGCGGGCGCCGCCCCGCTCGTCGGCGCCTGCGTCGACGTCGGTGATGCGCGTCGCGGTCGTGCGCGGGCGCGACGCCGGCCAGTTCGTGGCCGTGCCGTCAACACACGGCGACAAAGTCATCATCGGCTCCGGTAGCGGGAGCGACCTCGTGCTCCACGACGAGCGCGTGAGCCCGCGTCACCTCGAGGTCGCCTCGGCGCCCGCGGGCGTGATGCTGCGCGACGTCGGCAGCGCCACGGGTACCTTCCTCGGGGCGCTGCGGCTCGGCGACGGGATCGTGCCGCCGGGCACCCGGATCCTGGTCGGCGAGACGCTGCTCGAGATCATCGCCGGCGAGGTGACGGGGGATCTCCGCGCGCGCCTCGCCGCCGAAGGGCTCGTCTTCAGCGGCCCGGCGATGACCGACGTCGCCGAGTCGCTCCAGCGCCTCGCGCCCTTCGCGACGTCGGTGCTGATCGAGGGCGAGACGGGCACCGGCAAGGAGGTCATCGCCCGCGCGATGCACCGCTTGAGCATGCGCGCCAACGGCCCGTTCGTGGTCGTCGACTGCGGCGCGCTCCCCGCGACGCTGATCGAGTCGGAGCTCTTCGGCCACGAGCGCGGCGCCTTCACCGGCGCGGATCGACGCCGGCAGGGCGCGTTCGAGCGCGCGCACGGCGGCACGCTGTTCCTCGACGAGATCGGCGAGCTCCCGCTCGCGAGCCAGCCCGCGCTGCTCGGCGCGCTCCAGCGCCGCCGGTTCCGCCGCGTCGGCGGGCACGACGAGGTCGAGGTCGACGTGCGGCTCGTCGCCGCGACCAACCGCGATTTACGGGTCGAGATGGAGCGCGGGGCCTTCCGCGCCGATCTCTATTACCGGCTCGCGACGGCGGGCCTGTGGCTGCCGCCGCTGCGGCGTCGCACCGAAGATCTGGCGGTGTTGATCGCGTCTCTCCTGACGGAGCTGACCGGGAGCGCCTCGCCGTGGCCGTTCGACGACGAGGCGATGGAAGCGCTGCGCGCGCACCCCTGGCCGGGCAACGTGCGCGAGCTCCGCGCCGTGGTGGAGCGCGCCGTGATGCTCGGTCGACTCGATCTCGGCGGCCCGCGCAGCGGCCCGGGAGCGCCCGCGGCGCCCGTCGTCGAGGCGCCTCTGCCGCCCGCGCTCGTCCCCGCGCCGCTCGGATCGTACGGCGAAGCGCGCGCCGATGCGCTGCTGGTGTTCGAGCGGGACTACCTGCGCACGCTGATCCAGACCTGCGAGGGCAACGCCTCGGAGGCCGCGCGCGTGGCGCGGATGGACCGGCCGCACCTGCTCCGGCTCCTTCGCCGCCACGGGCTACGATGACGCGCAGACACGAATCACCCCACAGAACCAGCCGTTGACGCTGGGTAACGATGGGCCACGGGCGGCGCGGGCGGCCGGGACGCGAGCTTCAGGGAACCGACCATGAACGTCATCTCCGTAGGGCCCTTTCTGACGAGCTCACTGTTCTGGCGCCCGGCGCCGGATCTCTGGGTGCTCACCGTCGTCGCCAAGGCCACCTTCGCGCTCAAGCCAGGCAAGGTGAGCCTCGCGGCGGAGCAGCAGAGCATCCACTCCCGCGAGATGTACTGGGGCGACGATCCGGCGCGGAGCCTCCACGCGCCGAACGATCTCGTGCCCTTCAAGCGGCGCGTCGACGTCGTCCTCGTCGGTCAGGCCTTCGCGCCGCGCGGCGCTCCGGCGCAGTCGCTGGTGGCGCGCCTCGTGGTGGGGGGCGTCGACAAAGCGATCGCGGTGCGCGCGGACCGGGCGCTGACGCGCGACGGGGAGATCCGCGAGGGAGCGCGCTGGGCGTCGATGCCGCTCCTGTACGAGCGCGCGGCGGGCGGGCCGGACACGTGGAACCCCGTCGGCGTGAGCCTCGAAGCGCCGCCGGACGCGTACGGGCAGAGGCTCTTGCCGAACCTGCAAGCGACGACAGCGACGCACGCCGAGGCGGCAGAGCCCGGCGCGCCGATCGGCTTTGGACCGATCGCCGCGGAGTGGCGCGTGCGCCGCGACCGGCTCCGTCACCGCGCGGAAGCGTGGAACGAAGAGCGCTTCGAAGACGTGCCTATCGGCGACGACTTCGACGCGGCGTACTTCCAGGCGGCGCCGGCGGATCAGCAGATCGACGTGCTGCGTGACGAAGAGTCCATCGTGCTCGAGGGCCTGCTCGCGGATCATCCGCGCCTCGCCACGCAGCTCTCGGGGCTGCAGCCGAAGGCCTTCGTCGACATCCCGGGGCAGACGCCGCGCGACCTCCGGCTGGTGGCGGATACGCTGTGGATCGACAGCGATCGCGCGATCTGCACCGTCACGTGGCGAGGGCAGGTGCCGCTCGTGGCGCGCGAGCAGGCAGGGCGCGTGCTCGTCGCCGCGGCGGGCCCGGGGCAGCGCCTCTCGTGGGCGAACCTCACGGCGCTCCTCAAGGCGACGGGCGGCGACACCGACGTGACCATCGCGCGCGACGAGGACGCCGCGTCGCCGCCCGCGACCAGCGCCGCGCCGTCGCGCGATTTCACGATCACCGCGGTGGGCAAGCCGGCCGTGAGCGCCGCGTTGCCCTTCGCTCCCGGCGTCGGCGGCGCGACGGCGCCGAGCGCCCCGCCGCGGGCGCCACCCGGCGGACCACGCGCGACGCTGGAGGTGCAGGTGCCCGAGGGCGGGCTCGGCGTGCCGGCGTGGATCAACGCGCCGCGAAGCGATCCGCGCCCGGCATCGATCGCGATGCCGGCGCCGCCGCCGCGCCCACCGCCCCCGATTTCACCGCCGCGCGCGCCCTCCGCGGTCGCTCCGGCGATCGTGTCGCCGTCGATCACGCCGCCGGCTCCCGCTCCGGTCACCAGCCCGACGAGCCGTGGCGCGCCGCCGCCGCTCCCCCCGCGCGTCGCGACGGAAGATCGGATCGCGCTTGGCGAGGTGGATGAACGAGCGCTGTCTCACGCGGCGTTCGTCGGAGTCGCGGCCGCGTCCGACGCCGCGGCGGGAGGCTCGTCTGCAGGCCGACGCGTCGAGCAGCGCGGCGACACGCACCCGTCGTCCTCGTCAGCGCACGCGCTGCTCGAGCTGCTCTGGTTCGACGCGGCGTTCGTGGCGCGGATCCGTCAGGCGCCCGCGTGGGCCGCGTTGCTGCGGCCGCCGCCGAAGAAGGCGCCGACGCAGCGGGGCGCGCCTCCTCCACCGCCCGATCCTCCGAGCGCGGCGGCGGCGAACGAGCGAGCGGACGTCGCCGCGGTGCTCTCGCGGGCGCGGGTCGCGCGCCTCGCGGAGATCGACGCCGCGATCACCGAGGCGCTCGGCGCCGACGGCGCGCTCGAAGCGCCGCTCGTCCTCGTCGCGGGCGAGCTCGAGCTCGGCCTCGACAAGCTCGAGCTCCTGAAGGTCACCACGAGCGGGGCCGCGCCGCTCGCGGGAACAGACAAGCGCCTCAAAGAGGCTCTCGATCTCGCGACCGAGATGCTCAAGACCGATCTCGAGTTCGCGCCCGAGACCAGCGATCGCCTGACCGCGCGGGTGCGCGAGGCGTGGTCGAAGGCCAACCGTCACCTGCCGCCGGATCACCTCGAAGCGCTGAGTGAGCGCACGGTCCTCGAGCGGCGGCAGTACGCGAAGCGCGAGATCCTGGACGGGACCTGGATCCGCGCGGGGCTCACGCTGGACGGCGTCGTCGTGCCCACGTACCTCCCCGACGCGCTGAGCAAGCGCCTGCCGCTCTACCGCCGCTTCGGCGCGCGGCTGATCGTCGAGGCGTTGCCGCAGCAGGATCAATACGAAACAAGCGCCCTCGCGCTGCGGGTGATCGCGCTCGCCCGCGCGCTCCCGCTCCCGCGCGGATGATCGCCGACCCACGCCAGCCGAGCGCTGGCACGACCCCTGCTGTGATTCCGAGGAGAAGGGTGCTTCCGTATGCCTGACGTGACGACGAAAGTGGATCTCTGCAGCGGGCACGACGCCTGTTCGCCGCGCCCGTTTGCGACCTTCAGCCGGGATGTCTTCGCCGAGACGTTCGAGGTCGCCCGTCAGGGCGACTCCCTTCAGGAGCACGGGTGTCCCCATCATCCCCCCCACGGCGCCGTGGTGAGCTACGCCTGGCAAACCGTGCTCGTCAACGGATCTCCCATCGCCGTGATCGGCTCCACGGTGAGCTGCCCGTCAGGCACCCTGAGCACCGGACGCCCCTCGGTGGTGGTCGGGGAAGGGCACCGGATCCGGCTCGAGCGATGAATCAGCGGCCGTCGAAGCTCTCGCCGCAGCGCGAGTGAGCGAGGGCGCGGCTCGAGGACCCGGTCGCGACCCTGGAATTGATTCTCGATGTTCACGAGCGCTTCGACGCGGTGATGGGTGCCAGTACCAGCGTCCCGATGATCGTGACCTGGCTCGACCAGCGGCGGACGCTCGTCCGGGCCATCGACATGGGGCTCGATGACATGACGACGAAGCCGAGCCCGATCCAGCGAACCCCGGCGCCGGCGACTCGACAGACGGCTGGCATCGCGCCCGCCCCCGGTCACGCGTCGTCGCGAAAAAACGCCGAGTGAGCTCCGTGAAACAAAGGGTCGAAGAAACGCCGACGAGCGAGGTCCACAGGTTGCCTCTCGCCGGCGGCGCGCAATCCGTGATCACCGGCTCGCAGACCACGCCTCGCGGCCTGACGCTCGGAGCTGGCTGACTCTACTTTGGCAAGGAGATGGGGGCAAACTGCTGGGCGTCTCTCTCACCGGGGGCGCAGGCCTCAAGTTCGGCGATCCCGCCATGTTCTTCGGGACTGTCCACCACGGGATCGCGGTGGGGGTGATCATGAAGGTGCCCATCGTCGGCGGCGCGTCGACGACGCTGGCCACCGGGCAGCTCGGGGCCAACGGGCTCGCCGTCGGCCCGACCTACGTTTACTGGACGGACTCCATCGCTCTGACGGTGATGAAGGCCCCCAAATAAGAGACACTCTCTCCTCGACGACGTGATCCGTCACAATCCACCGACGAGCAATGCGGGGGTGTTCATCCTCGACGGGCACCTCGCCTGCGCGCGCTGGAGCAGAGAGGCCATGAAGGGATCGTGGCCTACCTCGTCTCCGGGCAAGAGCCACCGCTACTGGCAGCGCCCGCAGGTCTGGCTGCAATACCCCTGCATCCAGGGCTCGCCGCACTTGCCCCAGCCAGCTTGCTGCGTGCACGTGTACCCGCCCGGAGGGACGGTATCCGCGCAGGAGCTGGGCTGGCTGCAGCGACCGCAGGTCTGATCGCAATATCCCTGCATCCAGGCCTCGCCGCACTTGCCCCAGCCCGCCTGCTGCGCGCAGGTGAAGCCCCCGGCAGGCGGCGTGTCCGCGCAGGTTCCCCCTCCCCCGCTCGACGGAGCCCCGAGGTGAGGGAGCAGGGCTGTCATCTGCGGCCGGTCGCCGTTGCTCGGTTCGAGAGATGTGAAGTAATTGCCCCACCACGGGCCGGCGGCCCAGTACGTCCAGCCCAGGTACACGTCTTGATTCTGCTCCAGGTGACTCACGATGTCGCCGATGGCGCTCGCGCAGGTCCCGTCTGGACCACCGCCGAATTCGCCCAGGAAGCCCTTCTTGCCGTTCTGACGCAGCCAGTCCGTGAAGGGCTGCATCCGCTGCGAGCCGACGTTCGGACCCGCGCAACTGGCCTTCGTCCCCGAGGAGTCGTCGTCGAGGTACTGGTGGGCCTCGAAGGCCACCTTGTTCCACGGATCCTGGATCGCAAGGAGCGCCTGGGCGTTCGACGTCCCGTACCAGCTCTCACCCCAGGTGTGCGCGCCGGTCCAGCCATTACCGGGAACGAGGATCAGGTTCCCGGCGCCGGCGCTGCGAATCGCGCTGATCGCGGCGTTCGCCGCGCCCACCCACTGCTCGGTGGAGATGTCATGGGGCTCGTTCATCAGCCCGAAGAGGACCTTGCCGTTCTTGCCGAACTCCTGGGCGAGGCGACCCCAGAAATCGGCAAAATCGGTGTTCGATACGGCCGCGCCGACGACGCCGGCGCGATACCGAGCGTAGTTGTGCGGATCGATCAGCACGTAGGCCCCTTTGCCGGTGAGACGATTGACGGTGCTCCGGAGCTTGTCGAGCTCACCGCCGTCGAACGGTTGACCCCGGGTCGGCTGCAGGCGCTCCCACCGGAACGGCAGCCGGAAGGTGTTCATGCCCTTCTGCACGAAGTAATCGGCCGAGGCGTATCCGCCGGCGTACGAGGGGTCCGGGTAAACGTAGCTCCCGTTGCCGTTGCCCCAGGGATCGATGCCGAACTCCGCGCCGGCGAGGTTCACTCCGCGGTAGAGGAGGCCGGACGAGCCGACAGCGTCGGTGGAACGGTCGACGACGGGCATCGACTCGGAGTCGGCGCCGCCGATGCATCCCACGAGCGAGAGAGAGCCGGCGAGCAGCGTGCGTGTGATTTCCTTCTTCAAGTGTCCTCCATCGCGCCGTGATTTCAGGGCGCGTCGTTGCTTCGTGTTACCTCTCCATGGCGACGACTATCGCCGAACATGGACCGCGCTGGATGGTCAGGAGCGTCGCCCTCGACTCGGGCTCCCATCACCTCAGCTCCACGGGAAAGCTTCGTAATCGAGCACCGCGATCGCGGCGCGGAGCGGGATCCTCCGCGACAGGACCGTTTGCGCGGCGATCGCCGCCGCTGGCTTGAAGAGCGTGAGCACCTCCGGGAACGCCGGGTGCTCCGCCACCGCGCGGACCTCTTCTGTACAGGGGAACACGCCAATCGAGAGCTCGATCTCGCGCGCCACCATGGGCTTGCACGGCCGGACCTCACCTCGCATGGTGAGGAACTTGAAGCGCTGGCGGACCTCGACCGGCAGGCGCACGACGAAGGTCTCCGTGAGCGTCTCGCCCGGCGCGACGCGGCTCGCGTGCGGCGCGAGGGGGCCAGTGACCTGCAGCCCGGGCGGCAGCGGGAGCGCCCGCTTCATCAGGTGCAGCACTCCCTGGGTGATCTCGCGATAGACATGGTTCGGCGAGAAATCGAGCCCGCCGTCGATGGCGACGGCTGAAATCTTGTTGAAGACGCCGAGCGCGTCGCCGCGACCATTCTTGATCGAGTAGGTGATCTCGATCTCCCCGCCGCGCTGGGTGGAGCTGCACTCGAAGGCTACGTGGTCAATCATGATCTTCGCTCCTTTCAGCATTTCCCGGGCCGGATGCTGCTCTCACGGAAGACCTTCTTCCCGCCGTCGTGGTTGTCGCGGCGCGCCAGGCCGAGCTCGGCGCGGAGCGCGTTCTCGGTGGGAGACGTGCCGTTCCAGGACCCCGTGCCGATGGTTTTCGCCTCTTCGCTCTGGATCTTCGGCTCGCTCGCCGGGCCGTTGGGATCCGGACCCTTACCTGCGTTGGTGCCCTCGGCGTTGTGCATCGCGTGAACGAGCTCGTGCCCCAGGACGATCGTCGCCGGATCCGAGATGTCGTTTCCCTGATCGTCCACCGCCGATCCCAGAAAGCCGTCGTCGTAGGAGATGACCGTGTCGCCCGCGTTCCCGCTGGCTCCTCCGCCGCCGGGGCTCCTGTCCTGCTGCACGGTGACGTCCTTTTTCGACGTATCGATCCGTTCGAGCAGCTTCTTGCCAGCCTCCGTCGTCGACAGCTTGTAGAGATCGCGGAGCGCGTTGTTCCTGAACTCCTGGGTTCCCGCGATGGTGATCCCGGACGGCAGCACGAACGCGGGACCGCCGAGGATGACATCGGGGCTCCCCTGCGCGATGCTGCCTCCGTGGCTCATCCGATCGCCGATCCGCCCGATTGGCAGCCCGCACAGGGTGATGGTCTGCGCCCCCGCGACCACCTGATCGACCGGGCTGCCGCCGACGACAGCCAGGTTCTTGCAAATGCCATAGTCGGCGAGCCGGATCACCGGCTTGCCATCGATCAAGACACAGGCCTTCTCCGGGTTGTACCGCACGAGCGGGCCTCCGCCGTGGGGTGCTGGACTCATCATCGGACACGCGGTGGTGTCGCCCTCGAGCGCTGCTCCAGGCATGACTTGGCTCCTTCCTCGATCTCGAAACGACTCAGGGATCGTTGATCCGGACCATCGGACCACCGTTGATCTTCATGTCGCCTCCGGCCTTGACGGTGTGGTCTCCCGAGGCCGCGGCGATGATGGTCACAGCCGTGAGGGTGATCGTCCCACCCTCGAGGAGGATGCTCGCGCCGCCGGGCGTGCGCAGCTCGATCCGATCGTGCTGGATCACCTGCGAGGTCCCGTCCGCCGCGCCCTCGCCCGGCGGCGCGACCATCACCACGTGCGATTGGCCAACGATGGTCGAGTCGATGGAGCCAATCTGCGTGGAGCGGCTCACCCCGACGACCAGGCTGCGGTTCTTGCCGATAATCTCGCGCTCGTTCTCGCCGACCTGCTTGGTCCGGTTCTTCCCCACGGTGACGTCCTCGTTGCGTGACACCTTGCGCGTCCGGTCACGCTCCACCTCCACGGTCTCGTCCCGACCGACCTTGCGCTTGCGGTCGCGATCGACCTCCAGGGTCTCGTCGTTGCCGACCTTGCGCTTGCGATCGTTGCCGACGTTCCGGGTCTCGTCGTTCCCGATGTCGTGCGTCTGGTCATTGCCAATCTTCGTGGCCTCGTCGTTCTTGACCAGCTTGTGCAGATCCTTCTCGGCCTGCATCCGCAGGAGCTCCTGGCCCACCGCGTCCTCGAACATCATCTCGTTGTACCCGCCGCCCCCGCCGGTCGAGTTGCTCTTCCATCCGCTCTGGGTCTTGTTCTCCGGGAGCGAATACGGTGTCTTCTGGAGGTTGGTGAAGACCCGCCCCACGATCACCGGCCGATCGGGATCACCGCCGAGGAAATCGACGATCACCTCTTGCCCGGTTCGCGGGAGGTTGGAGCCGCCGAACCCGGTGCCGCCCCAGGGCTGACTGACGTGGATCCAGCAGGAGGCGTGCTCGTCCATCGCGCCCTCGCGGTCCCAGTGGAAATGCACGCGGACGCGGCCGAACTCGTCGGTGTGGATCTCCTCGCCGGGCGGGCCGACGACGGTGGCGCTCTCCACCCCGTGGACCCGCGGCCTCGGCGTGGACAGCGGCGGGTGATACGGCTGCTCCGCGCTCACCGCCTCGCATCCATGGGTCCAGGTGGTGTCGTGGGTGCCTTCGAGCAAGCTGGCGATCACCAGCAGACGTCGCTTCGGCCCGAGCTCGCTCCGCGGGTGATCGAGGAACGAGAGGACGGCGCCGGGCGCCGGATCGATGGCGCTGGTGTCGAACGAGACCAGCCGCGCTGTTGCCCGCTTCGCCCCGAGGCGCCGCTCGGCGAGCTGGGCGCCGGCGGGCTCGTCGGCCCGGTACTTCCCGTGATCGTCTGCAAAGGGGGTGTCCTGACCGCGTGTGCTCTCGTAGACGAACGCCCCGGGTGCGTAGTGAAAGCGCTCGAGCCGGGCCTCGACCTCGGAGGTGGCCTTCGCCGAGGCGACGAGCGGATACGTCGCCGGGAGTCGGTAGTCGTGATCGCCGACGGTGTACTGGCCCGGCCGGACGCGGCGCTCGACCTGGACCCGGGTCACGTGCTCACGCTCGCTCACGGTGGGTTGATCGCGATAGGCGATGGGGGCGCGCGCGTCGTTGGCGTTCGGCGCGTCGGAGAGCACGAGCCGCGTCTCGACACCTCCAGTCTCGAAATAGAAGCTGACCCCGGCGTCCTCGAGCAGGCGGGAGAGGAAGCTGTAGTCGCTCTCTCCGTACTGGACCCGATACTTGCGCTTCTTGTACTCCCGCGTGAGCTGCACCAGCGGCTCGATGCCCCACTCGCCCAGGACCGCCGTCGCGATGTCGATCTCGCTCAGGTGCTGATAGATGCGGTGGTTGCGCCGCTGCGTGGCGAGCCAGAGCGCGGGGACCAGGGTGAGCTCGTAGGTGGAGAGTCCATCCGGAGCCGCCGCGGTCTGCCTCAGATCCTTGCAGACCCCGTCGAACCGCCGCTCGGTCTCTCGCCGCGCGCCGCCGCGGAGGAGCAGGCGCATCGGGCGCCCCACCACGCGCTCGAAGTCGAGGTCGGGGTTCTCCGAGCGCACCTCGAGGCTGATCTCGAAGAGCGAGGAGATCCTCTCCTTGATCAGGAAGCGGCGGACGTCGAGCGCGTCGCCCGAGGCGACCGTCACCTCGAGCCTCTGGATCGTCGGCATCTCATCGCTGAGTTGATTCATGATCGGCTGTGCTCCACGGGAGAGAGGTTGTCATCTACGCTTCGCGCGCCGCCTCGATCGCGGCGAGCACCATCTTTCCAAGCGTGGCGTCGGCGGCGATTCTACCGATCCACACCCGCTGTATTCGAACCATGGCGCCGCTCGGCAAGGAGAGCGCCGCGAGCTCGGCGGCCATCGTGCCGCGCTCGAGGGCGATAGCGAGCCGAGCATACTCCTCGACACCGATAGGCCCCCTCTCGCGCTCGAGCTGCGCGACATAGGCCGCATCGTGGCGCGCCAGGAGCGAGCCTCTCCCGCGACACTCCTCGGCGCGGATCGCGGCCGACCAGCGGCTCTCCAGCGCGGCCCAGGTCGCGGCGTCGAGCGCGTGAGCGTCGAGGATCTCCAGGGCGGCGTGCCTGCTCCGCGCGATCGAGGCGGCGATCACCGCGCAGCGCTCGAGAGGGTACGAGGTGCTCACGAGCGCGCCCTCGCTGTTCGACGGCTGAAAGGGGAGCACTGGCGCGGTCGGGAGCGCGCCGGCCGGCGTCGCCGTATCCTCTTCGTCGAGGAGGAAGCGAGTCGCGGCGCGGGCGCGGACGTCGATCGGGATCGGCGCGGTGATCTCTTCCTCTTCCACCTCGGCCGAGGACGGCTGAAACGGGAGCGCCTCTCCCGTCGACGCTCCGGAGAACGACACGGTGATCTCGGCGTCGACGTTGACGATGGCCAGGCGAGGCCGCGGCGCTCCAGCGCGGTTTGCAGTGGTTGGCGAGTGCATGAGAAACCCGTCAGCAAGATACCTGCCACGGGATCTCGATCACGCCCCGCGGAGGACCGCGCTGGCGGCGAGATGTCGATGTACGTTACCAAGCTGCGCATATTTTCCCGCGCGGAGGAGGCGCTCGTCGGTCCGAAGAGAAGGCTACAACGGCCACAATCGAGGGCGATCTTCACGGTCCACCCGCCTCGCGCACATGGTAACGATGGATCCGGTGGATGGATAGTTTTTGATCCATCCACCGGATCCATTGCCGTCCCGCGCTCGCCGGAATCGTGCAGTCGAGCGTGAAACCCGGCTCCCTGGCTCGTGGCGCGAACCGTGCTTGGAGGGGAGTAGCGACGACTCGAGCGCTTCCAGACCACCACCGTACGACGATCAGGAGACTGCCATGAAGAACAATGCGCTCACGTACTGCCGCGCCTTGCTGGGATTCGGTGTCTTCACCGGCCTGACGATGATGGGGTGTGGCTCCACCGACCCGGCCGGCGGCGGGGGTAAGAGCGAGGGATCCTCGAGCGATGCCACCTCGACGGGAGGCGAAGGATCGAGCGTCAGCTCCGCGGGGAGCGGCGAGGTCACGAGCGGATCGGCCGCCGCTGGCGGCAGCGGGAGCGGGACGGCGTGCCCAGGGCTCGGTGATCCGTGCTCCGCGTGCGCCGCGGACCAGTGCTCGGATACCTACTGTGCTTGCCAGGGCGACGCGGGCTGCGTGGCGCTGATCCAGTGCTCTCGGAAGTGCCCCCTCGGCGACACCGCCTGTGCGCAGACGTGTTTGAGCGCGAACCCTGGCGCCGTGTCGGAAGCGCTCTTGCTCGATGACTGCGCGGCGCGGTCGTGCGCGGTCGCGTGCCCCGGCACAGCGCAGCTCACCTCGTGCCAGATCTGCCTCTTCAAGGGCTGCGCGCCGGCGATGAACACCTGTCTTGCCAGCGCGGAGTGCGCCGCGCTCCTGCAGTGCGCGCAAGCGTGCGTGTCCGGGGATCTGGCCTGCGCCGTCGGCTGCGCCGACCAGCACCCCGGAGGCGTCGAGGACGTCGAGGCCGTGCAGAGCTGTTCGGGGGGTCCTTGCAGCGCAGAGTGCCAGTGACGGAAGCCGCGATGTCGCACGAGAGGTCATCGATCCGCCCGCGGGCGGAGGAGAACGCAGATGAATGATCACGGCCAGGCCAGCGGACCAATCAAGGGTGACGGCGCTCCCCACACGATGATTCTCGGGCTCTGCCCGCTCGAGCACCCCGACGCTCGGCTGGTGATCGCCCTGGGCCGCGCCGGGGCGGTGGGGATCCTCGATCTGGGCCGCGACGTAGGGCGCGCCCGCGCGGCGCTGGACTTCGCGCAGCGCGAGGCGACGCGAGGCTTCGGCGTGCGCATCCCCGAGGGCGTGAGCTGGGATCCAGCCGATCTACCGGCCGGTGTGCACACCGTGGTCGTCGGCGCCGGCCGCTCTTTCGCGGCCTTCCGGCCCCGCGCGGTGCTGGTGCAAGTGACCTCGGTGGACGAGGCGGTCGCCGCGGAGAACGCCGGCGCCGACGGGCTGATCGTCAAGGGCGCGGAGAGCGGTGGGCGCGTCGGCGCCGAGACGTCGTTCGTGCTCTTCCAGCGCGTCGTCGCCGCGGTGAAGGCGCCGATCTGGGTCCAGGGCGGCGTCGGCCTGCACACCGCCGCCGCGTGCGTCGCCGGGGGCGCGGCGGGCGTGGTGCTCGACGCGCAGCTCGCCCTCGTGCGCGAGTCGACGCTGCCGGACGCGGTCAAGTCGGCGCTCCGGGCGATGGATGGCAGCGAGACGGTGGTCCTCGGCGGACACCGGCTCTTCACGCGCCCGGATCTCCCCGTGGCGCGCCTCAAGGCAGCCATCACCGAGGGGATACGCGGCATCGACGCGGCGGAGATCCTCCCGCGCCTCGGCGGCGCCGATCTCCAGCGCTGCTTCCTCCCGGCGGGCCAGGACGCTGCGTTCGCGCGGCCCCTTTCGGATCGTTTTCGTACGGCCGGCGGGATCGTTCACGCGATCCGGGCCGCGGTCGACGAGCACCTCCAGCAGGCGCGCGAGGCGCGGCCGCTCGCGGCGGGCGCTCCGCTCGCGGCGGGCCACAGCGTGCGTTACCCGGTGATTCAAGGCCCGATGACCCGCGTGAGCGATCGCGCGGCCTTCGCCGACGCAGTGTCGCGCGCGGGCGGGCTGCCCTTCCTGGCGCTCTCGCTCCTCGGCGGCGACGAGGTGCGCGCGCTGCTCGGCGAGACGCGGGCGCTCCTCGGCGATCGCCCGTTCGGCGTGGGGTTGCTCGGCTTCGCGCCCGAGGCGCTGAGGGCCGAGCAGCTCGCGGTGATCGCCGAGGAGCCGCCCGCGGTGGCAATCCTCGCCGGCGGTCGACCTGCGCAGGCGCAGCGGCTCGAGGCCCAGGGGACGGAGGTGTACCTGCACGTGCCCTCGCCGGGCCTGCTCGATCTGTTCCTCCAGGAGGGCGCGCGGCGCTTCGTGTTCGAGGGTCGCGAGTGCGGAGGCCACGTCGGGCCGCGCACGAGCTTCGTGCTCTGGGAGGCGCAGATCGAGCGGCTTCTGGCGTTCGAGGCGCCGGGCGAGCTCGCGGTGCTCTTCGCCGGCGGCATCCACGACGCGCGATCGGCGGCGATGGTCGCGGCGATGGCGGCCCCGCTCGCGGCCCGCGGCGCGCGCGTCGGCGTCGTGATGGGGACGGCGTACCTCTTCACCCACGAGGCCGTGAGCTCGGGCGCGATCCAGCCTGGCTTCCAGGACGCGGCGCTCGCCTGCGAGCGGACCGTGCTCCTGGAGACGGCGCCCGGCCACGCGACCCGCTGCGTCGAGACGGACTACGTGCGCGCCTTCGCCGACGAGAAGCGCAGGCTCACGGACGGAGGAAAGAGCGCCGAGGAGACGTGGGCCGCGCTGGAGCAGCTCAACCTCGGGCGCCTCCGCGTCGCCGCGAAGGGCCTGCGCCGCGAGGGATCGGGGCTCGTCCCGGTCGACGCCGGCACGCAGCGCCGCGAGGGCATGTTCATGATCGGCCAGATCGCGGCGCTCCGCGGCGTGGTCGTCGGGATGGAGGACCTGCACCGCGATGTCACCGAAGGCGCGACGGCGCGGATCGCGGCGACGGCCCCTCGCGAGGTCGCCGCGCCGAAGCCCGCGCCGGTCGACGTCGCCATCGTCGGCATGTCCTGCATTTTCCCTGGCGCGACGGATCTCGAAGAGTTCTGGGCCAACGTCGTCGGCGGTCGGGATCTCGTCACCGAGGTCCCGAAGGAGCGCTGGAGCACGGAGCTCTACTTCGATCCGACCGGCACCGGCGGCGATCAGAAGACCTGCTCGCGCTGGGGTGCGTTCCTCCCGCCGACGGCCTTCGATCCGCTCGCCCACGGCATCCCGCCGCGCTCGCTCGGCTCCATCGATCCGGTGCAGCTCCTCAGCCTCGAGGTCGCGGGGCGCGCCCTCGCCGACGCGGGCTACGCGACCCGGAGCTTCGATCGCAGCCGCGCCTCGGTGATCTTCGGCGCCGAGGGCGGGACGGATCTCGGCTCGGCCTACGGCTTCCGCGCGCTCTACCCGCAGTACGCGGGCGCGATCCCGAAGGAGCTCGATGAGCATCTGCCCCGCCTGAGCGAAGACTCGTTTCCCGGCGTGCTCGCCAACGTGATCGCCGGCCGCATCGCCAACCGGCTCGATCTCCGCGGCGTCAACTACACGGTCGACGCGGCCTGCGCGAGCTCGCTCGCCGCGCTCGATCTCGGCGTGAAGGAGCTCAGCCTCGGCACTTCGGATCTGGTGCTGTGCGGCGGCGCCGATCTCCACAACGGCATCCACGACTACCTGATGTTCGCGAGCGTCCATGCGCTCTCGCCGACGGGCGCGTGCCGGCCCTTCTCCGCGAGCGCCGACGGCATCGTCCTCGGCGAGGGCGTGGCCTGCCTGGTGCTGAAGCGGCTCGCCGACGCCGAGCGCGACGGAGATCGCGTCTACGCGGTGATCAAGTCCGTGGCGGGCAGCAGCGACGGTCGCAGCCTCGGCCTCACCGCGCCGAGGAAAGAAGGGCAAACGCTCGCGCTCGAGCGCGCCTACCGCGCCGCGGGGGTCTCGCCCGCGGACGTGGGCCTGGTGGAGGCGCACGGCACCGGCACGGTGGTCGGCGACCGCGCCGAGCTCGGCGCGCTCACCGAGGTGTTCACGCGCGCCGGCGCTCTCCCGGGCGCGACGACGCTGGGCTCGGTCAAGTCGCAGATCGGTCACACGAAGTGCGCGGCCGGTCTGGCGGGGCTGATCAAAGCGGCCCTGTCGCTCCATCGGCGCGCGCTGCCCCCGACGCTGCACCTGTCCGCGATCAACGCCGCGCACGATGCCGCGGTGAGCCCGTTCGTGTTCAGCAACGCGGCGCGCCCGT
Organism: Byssovorax sp.; assembly: GCA_025362495.1. GTDB lineage: Bacteria > Myxococcota_A > Polyangia > Polyangiales > Polyangiaceae > JANYGI01. The sequence continues at coordinate 42,219 of JANYGI010000224.1, forward strand.
GGCCCGCCGAGGGCCGGCGCCTCGCCGGGGTGAGCGCGTTCGGCTTCGGAGGGACGAATTTCCACGCCGTGCTCGCGGCCTACGAGGGCGCCGACGATCCAGCGTCGGGCCTCGGGCGCTGGCCGGCGGAGCTGTTCCTGATCCGCGCGGCCGATCGCGCGGGCGCCGTCGCGCAGCTCGACAAGCTCGACGCGCTCCTCGCCACCGCGGATCCGCTCCGCGCGCCGCTGCGCCTCGCGGACCTCGCTCGGCGCGTCTCGACGGGCAGCCGGACCGAGGCCGTTCAGGTGGCGATCGTGGCGACGAGCCTGGACGATCTCCGCGCCAAGCTGGGCAAGGCGCGGACGTTCACGACCGATCCTCGCGGGGTGCTCACGCCGCGCGACGCGACCGCCGGCGGCCCCGGCAAGGTAGCGTTCCTGTTCCCCGGCCAGGGCAGCCAGCGCCCCGGGATGCTCGCCGATCTCTTCGTGGCGTTCCCGCGGTTGCAGCGGCTGCTCACGCTCGATCCCGGCGCCGCGGCGCGGATGTTCCCCGCGCTCGCGATCACCGACGAAGAGCGCGCCGCGCAGGTCGCGGCGCTCACCGACACCCGCGTCGCGCAGCCGGCCCTCGGGATCGCGGCGCTGGCGATCGGCGCGATCCTCCGCGCGCTGGGGATCGAGGCCGACATGGCCGGCGGTCACAGCTACGGCGAGCTCTGCGCGCTCCAGTGCGCGGGCGCGGTGGGCGAGGGGGATCTGATCCGCCTCAGCGCGGCCCGGGGCGCGGCGATCCTCGCGTCGTCCGGCGGCGAGGCCGGGACGATGGCCGCGGTGTCCGCCGCGCCCGGGGAGATCGCCCCGCTGCTCGAGGGCCTCGATCGCGTGGTCGTCGCCAACCACAACGCGCCGGATCAGTCGGTGATCGCCGGCCCGATCGCCGCGGTGAGCGAGGCGGGGACCCGCCTTTCCGCCGCCGGCTTCATGACCCGCGCCATCCCGGTGGCCTGCGCGTTTCACAGCCCGCTGGTGGCCGGCGCGAGCGCGCTCTTCGCGGCGCACCTCGTCGGCGTCTCCCTCGCGGCGCCGACGTTGCCGGTGTTCTCCAACGTCAACGCGGCGCCCTACCCGGACGATGCGGAGGCCGTGCGGCGGATGCTGGCCGAGCACGTGGCGCTGCCGGTGCGCTTCGTCGACCAGATCGAGGCCATGTACGCGGGCGGCGCGCGCACCTTCGTGGAGGTCGGCGCGGGGAGCGTGCTCACCGGGCTCGTCGGCAAGATCCTCGCGGGCCGACCGCACCTCGCCGTGGCCTGCGATCTACGCGGCGCTTCGACGCTGGAGCAGCTCCTTCGCGCCGTGGCGGAGCTCGCCGTCGCTGGCCTGCCGATCGACGCGACCGCGCTCTTCGCGGGGCGCGACGGCCGGGCGATCGATCTCGACGCCGCGGCGTCCCTCCGCGTCCCGGCCTCGACGTGGATCGTCGACGGCCGCGCCGCGCGACCGCTCGACGGCGAGCCGCCTCCGGGCTCGCTCCGGCCTGTGACGGGGCCGGTGGTCATCCCCGTCTCCGCGCCCGCGGGCGACCGCGAGGGCGCGGTGCTCGAGTACCTGCGCTCGACGCGCGAGATCATCGAGGCGCAACGCCAGGTGATGCTGGGTCTCCTCGGCTCCGCGTCCGGATCGGTCGAGGGCCCCGCGACGCGACGCGACGCCGCACCGACGTCCGCCCCACGCACCGTGCCGTCCGCTCGCCAGGCGAGCTCGCTGGCTGCGCCGCCGACGCTCCCCGTCGCGCGCGCGCCTGGCCTGCCGAGCGAGGCCGGCCAGTGGCAGCGCGAGCTCGAGCGAAGCGCGGGCACCTCATCGGCCGCCGCGCCGGCTGCGCGCGGCTTGCAGCAGGCGCTGCTCTCCATCGTCAGCGATCGCACCGGCTACCCGGTCGAGATGCTCGATCTCGATCTCAACCTCGAGGCCGAGCTCAGCATCGACTCGATCAAGCGGATCGAGATCCTCGGCGCCCTCGGCAACGAGCTCGGCATCAAGAAGGGCGAGCGGCGCGTGCTGGAGCAGCTCGCGACGATGAAGACGCTGCGGGCGATCATCACGGTCCTGGAGCAGCAGCTCGCCGCGCCGTCGACCCCGGCGCCCGCGGCGAAGACCCTGCCGCCCGACGATGCCGCGGTCGCGCCGCGCTCCGGCGTGAAGCTCCGCGCCGGGGCCGTCGAGACGATCCCCGACACGATCGCGGTGCCCGGCGGAGTTCGTCGCTACGTGCTCACGGTCGAGGATGCGCCCGTCGCGGGGGCCTCGACTTCGGTTGCGATCGCGGGGCGGCGCTTCGCGATCACCCGGGATCGGAGCGGCGTCGCCGAGGCGCTCGTCGCGCTGCTTGGCTCGCGCGGGGCCGCGGCTTCGTTGATCGAGCCCGGCCAGCGCGTCGCGGACATCGATGGCCTGGTGCACCTCGCCTCGTTCGACGCGAGCGCCGCCGCGCCGGACGCGTCGCTCGGCGCTGTGAAAGAGCTCTTCGATCGCACCCGCGAGGCCGTCGCCGCGGGCGCGACGATGATCCTCGCGGCGACGCACCTCGGCGCTCCCTTCGGCCCCGAGGCGGCGCGGCCTCGCCCCGGTACGGCGGGCCTGCTCAAGAGCCTCGCTCGCGAGCGCCCGGATCTCGTGGTGCGCAGCGTCGAGCTCGATCCGCGCGAGGCCGCGGTGCCCCTCGCCGAGCACCTCTGCGCCGAGCTGGCCGCGCGCGACGGGCGCGCGGAGATCGCCTACGTCGGCGGCGCGCGCAAGGCGCTGGCCCCGATCGCCGCGGAGCACCGGCGCTTCGATGCGGTGCGCGCGGACGATCGCCGCGTCTCGCTCGACGCCGCCTCGGTGGTGCTGGTGACCGGAGGAGCCCGCGGGATCACGGCATCCGCGGCGATCGCTCTGGCGCGGCGCTTCCGCTGCCGCGTCGAGCTCTGTGGGCGCTCGCCGCTCCCCACGGGCGACGAGGATCCCGCGCTCCGAGGCGCGACGGATCTCCCGTCGCTCCGCCGCGCGCTGCTCTCTCGCGGCGAGGGCCTCACGCCTGCCGTCGTCGAGGCGCGCTGCGCGGAGATCCTCGGCGCGCGCGCGATCCGCGGCACGCTCGCGGCGCTGGCCGAGGCGGGCTCCACGGCGCGCTACCACGCGCTCGACGTGCGCGACCAGGCCGCGTTCGGCGCGCTGATCGACGAGCTCTACGCGGAGCACGGCCGGCTCGACGGCGTGCTCCACGGCGCCGGCGTGATCGAGGATCGGCTGCTGGCGGACAAGACGCGCGCATCGTTCGATCGCGTCGTCGACACCAAGGTCCAGAGCGCGCTCACGCTGGCGCTCGAGGTCCGCCCCGACATCGGCTTCGTCGCCTTCTTCGGCAGCGTCTCCGGCGCCTTCGGCAACCGCGGCCAGCTCGACTACGCCGCGGCGAACGACGCTCTCGACAAGCTGGCTTCGTGGCTCTCCACGCGGGTCCGCGGCCGGGTGGTGTCGCTCGACTGGGGTCCGTGGGCGTCCGGCGCGGGCATGGTCTCGCCCGAGCTCGAGCGCGAGTACCACCGCCGCGGCGTGGGCCTGATCGATCCCGTCGACGGCGCCCGCGCCTTCCTCGACGAGCTCGTGCACGGTGGATCGGCCACGCAGGTCATCCTGATGAACGCCACGCCGGAGGCCTTCACCAGGCCGTCAACGTCGTTGACGATCCCCGCCCCGGAGCCCGAGCTCGTGGCCGGCGAGGTGCGCCGTGGTTGAGGCGAAGCGCCAGGGTATCGCCCTCGTCGGCATGGCCGCGCGCTTCCCGGGCGCGCCGGATCTCGACGCCTTCCGCGTCAACATCGAGGCCGGCGTCGACGCGCTCGCCGACGCGCCGCCCGAGCGCTGCGATCCGGTGTTCCACGACGCGGGATCGGGCGCCGCCCATCGGCTCTACACCCGGCGCGGCGGCTTCCTCCCTTCGACGATCGCCTTCGACGCGGTGGCCTTCGGGATCATGCCGATCGCCGCCGAGGGCGCCGAGCCCGATCAGCTCCTCGCCCTCGACGCCGCGGCCCGCGCGCTCGCCGACGCCGGCTACGACGATCGCCCGTTCTCGCGCGAGCGCGCCGGCGTCGTCGTCGGCCGCGGCGGCTACCTCACCGCGGGCGTGGCCCGCCTCGACCAGCGCGTCCGCGCCGCCGAGCAGCTCGTGCAGAGCTTGCGCGCGCTGCTCCCGGGCCTCGACGAGGGTCGACTCGCCGCCGTGCGCGCCGAGGTCCAGGCCCAGCTCGGGCCCTTCGGCGGCGACACCGCGATAGGCCTCGTCCCCAGCCTCGCCGCCTCGCGCATCGCCAATCGCCTCGATCTGGGCGGGGCCGCGTACACCGTCGACGCCGCCTGCGCGAGCTCGCTCCTGGCCGTCGACCACGCCTGCCGCGAGCTCGAGGCCGGCCGCGCCGATCTCATGCTCGCGGGCGGCGTGCACCTCTGCCAGGACGCCACGTTCTGGAGCGTCTTCTGCCAGCTCGGCGCGCTCAGCCGCGCAGGGCAGATCCGGCCCTTCGATCGCCGCGCCGACGGCCTCCTGATCGGGGAAGGCGTCGGCATGGTGGTGATGAAGCGCCTCGCCGACGCGGAGCGCGACGGCGATCGGATCTACGCGGTGATCCGCGGCACCGGCGTGTCCAGCGACGGTCGCGGCGCGAGCCTGCTCACCCCCTCGGTCGACGGTCAGCTCCTCGCCCTCGCGCGGGCCTGGCAGGACGCCGGGCTCGATCCCGCGACGGTCGGCCTCGTCGAGGCGCACGGCACCGGGACCCCCGCGGGGGACAGCGCCGAGCTCGAGACGCTCCGCCGCTTCTTCGGACCCGCCGATCCCGCGACGAAGCGCGCCGCGCTCGGCTCGGTCAAATCGATGATCGGTCACGCCATGCCCGCCGCGGGCATCGCGGGGCTGATCAAGGCGGCCCTGGCGATCCACCGCGGCGTGCTCCCGCCGACGTTGCACTGCGAGGAGCCGCGCCCCGCGCTCGAGGCCACGCGCTTTCACCTGCCCTCGAGGGCCGAGCTCTGGGAGGACAGCGCCGCGCCTCGACGCGCCGGCGTCAGCGCCTTCGGCTTTGGCGGGATCAACGCGCACGTGGTGCTGGAGCAAGCATCGACGCGAGCCCCCGCGCGCCGCGCCCGCACCACCCTCGCCCACGATCCCGCCGAACGCCCGCTCGTCCTCGCGGCGGCCGATCGCGAGGCCCTCCTGGCGGCCCTCGATCGCGGAGATCCGAGCTCGCTCGGCCATGGGCCCTGCCGCCTCGCGCTCTTCGATCCCACCCCGGCGCGCCGCGCCCGGGCCCGCGCCATCATCGCTCGAGGCGAGGCCTGGAGGGGCCGCGACGATCTCTGGTTCGCGCCCCGCGGCCTCGTGACCGACGGAGGCAAGATCGCCTTCCTTTTCCCCGGTGTCGACGCGACCTTCGAGCCCCGCGTCGACGACGTCGCCGCTCATTTCGGCCTCACGCTGGGCGGCCCGCTCGCCGCGGGATCGCTCGGCGATCTCGGCCGCAGCATCATCGCCGTGAACCGGCTGCTCGACGCCGCGGTCCGCGCGATCGGCGTCCGCCCCGACGTGATGGCCGGGCACAGCATCGGCGAGTGGAGCGGGATGATCGCCTCCGAAATGATCCCTCGGGCCGAGGTGGATCCGCTGATCGACGGCCTCGCCGGCGAGCGCGTCGAGGTGCCCGGCGTGCTCTTCCTGGCCGCCGGCTGCGGCGAGGATCGCGCGGCGAAGGCCCTCGTGGACCTCCCCGAGATCGCGCTCTCGCACGACAACTGCCCCCACCAGGTCGTCCTCTGCGGCCGGGAACAGAGCGTGCGCGTCGCCGAGGCTCGCCTCGTCGCGGACGGCGTCTTCTGCCACGAGCTGCCCTTCCGCTCGGGCTACCACTCGCCGCTCTTCGCCGGGTTCGTCGGCCCGCACCGCCGCGTGCTCGCCCGCGTGCCGCTCGTCGCTCCGGCGACGCCGCTCTGGTCGGCGACGAGCTGCGCGCCCTACCCCGCCGATCCCGACGCCGTGCGCCGCCTCGCGATCGATCACCTCGTGAAGCCGGTGCGGTTCCGCGAGCTGATCGAGGCGCTCCACGCCGAGGGCGCCCAGGTGTTTCTCCAGATCGGCACCGGCAGCTTGCCTGGCTTCGTCAGCGACACGCTCCGCGGCCGCCCGCACCTGACGTTGAGCGCCAACGTCCCGGCGCGCTCCGGCCTCGCGCAGCTCCAGAGGGTCGCCGCGGCGCTCTTCGTCGAGGGCGCTTCGGTCGCGCTGGAGAGGCTGCTCGTCATCGACAAAGATCGCTCCGCGCGCCGGGACGCCCCCTCCGGCGCACCCGTGATGATTTCCCTCGGCGTCCCGCTCGCCGTCGCCACGACGCCGCTCGATCGCCACGCGCTCGCGCTCGCACAATCGCCCTCGCCCGAGGCCGAGCCGCTCGACGACAGCGACGATCCGATCGTCCTCGAGCTCGCCCGGAGCTTCTCCGATCTCTCCGAGGCGCAGCGCGAGATCGTCGCGGCCTTTCGCGGCGCCTCGCTGCCGCCGTCGTCGGCGCTCGCGCCGCGCGAGGCGACGGAGCGACGGGCCCTCTCCGTCGAGGAGCACCCGGCGCTGCTCGATCATGCGTTCTACCGCCAGCCCGCGGGCTGGCCCGTCGTCGCCGATCGCTACCCCGTGGTGCCGATGACGATGATCCTGTCGATGATGATGACGGCGGCGAAGCAGCTCGTCCCCGAGCTCCTCCCCGTCGGCCTCGAAGAGGTGCGCGCCCTGCGCTGGCTCGCGGTGGCGCCTCCGGTGGAGGTGACGATCACCTCGCGGTTCGATGGCGTCGATCGCGTCGAGGTCACGATCGAAGGCTATGCCTCGGGCACGGTGGCGCTCGCCGCGGCGTACGCGCCCGCGCCCTGCGCCGACGTCACGCCGCTCGCCGACGAGGCGCCCGCGCCGATCACCGCGGCCGATCTCTACACCGATCGCTGGATGTTCCACGGCCCGGCGTACCAGGGCATCACCGCGCTCCATGCGCTCTCGCCGGCGGGGATCCGCGGCACGCTGGTCGGCCTCGCCGCCGAGGGTGGCCTGCTCGACAACGCCGGGCAGCTCCTCGGCTACTGGGTGATGGAGCACGCCGATCGCGATCGCCTGGCGATGCCGGTGCTCCTCGAACAGGCCACGTTCTACGGCCCCGAGCCGCGGCCGGGCGAGGCGGTCGAGTGCACCGTCCGCGTCCGCCGCTTCGGGCCGACCGACGTCCGCGCCGACGTCGAGCTCGCCCACGTCGGCGCGGTCTGGGCGCGCATCGAGGGCTGGGAAGATCGCCGCTTCGACTCCGACGAGCGCGTCTGGAGCGTGCTCCGCTGTGCCGAGAAGAACGCCGTCGCGGCGCTGCACGAAGGGGGCTTCGTCGCGCTGCGCCCGCCGTGGGGCGCCGCCGCCCCGCGCGATCTCCTGGCGCGTCGCTACCTGAGCGAGCGCGAGAGGGCCGAGCTCCACGCCGCGGGTCCGCGCGGCCAGGACGAATGGCTGCTCGCGCGGATCGCCGTGAAAGACGCGGTCCGCCACGCCCTCTGGCAGCGCGGCGCGGGGGCGATCTTCCCGATCGAGATCGAGGTCGAGGCGTCGTCGAGCGGCGCGCTCCGCCTCACCGGCCCCCGCGCCGGCGGCCTCCGCGTCGCTGTCGATTTCAAGACAGGCATCGCTGTCGCCATTGCGGCGGACGCGCGCGAGCTCGGGATCGCGGTCGAGCTCGCGCCGCCCGGAGGCGACGCCGTCCCGGCCCGCCTGCGCGCCGCCCGCGAGGCCGCGGCGAAGGCGCGCTCGATCAGCATCGAAGGCCTCGCCGTGCGCGAGGTCCGCGGAGACCGCCTGCGGATCGCCGCGGTCGGAGAAGAACAAGGGATCTGGATCCGGACGTGCGCCGAAGGCGAGCACGTCGTGGCGTGGACGGAGGCGTGATCATGAAGACCGAACACCGCGAAGAGCGAGTCCTCGAGACGATGGCGGAGCTGATCCGTGAGGTCACCGGCGACGACGCCGGGCTCGGCCCTCCGATCACTCTCGACACTTCGTTTCACGACGATCTCCAGCTCGAGAGCATCGAGTTCGTCGCCCTCGCCGAGAAGCTCGAGACGCGCTGGGGCCGACGCGTCGATCTCGCGGGCTGGCTCGCCGGCAAGGATCTCGACGGCATCCTCGCGCTGCGGGTCGGCGATCTGGTGGAGCTGGTGGCGCGGTGCCCATGATCGCCGCGCGAGAGCGCGCCTTCCACGTGCAGACGCTCGGCGATCCGGCGGCACCACCGCTGGTGCTGCTCCACGGACTCTTCGTGGGGAGCCTCGCGTCCTGGTACTTCACGGCGGCGCCCGCGCTCGCGAAGACGCGCCGGGTGCTGATGTACGATCTCCGCGGCCACGGCCGCAGCGATCGCGCCCGCGGCGGTTACGATCTCGCCTCGATGGCCGCCGACCTCGGGGCCCTCGCCGAGACCTTCGACGGCCGACCCTTCGACGTCGCCGGCCACAGCTACGGCGCCCTCATCGCCCTCCGCTTCGCGCTCGACCACCCGGCGCGCGTGCGGCGTCTGGCGCTCGTCGAGGCGCCCCTCCCTCCCTCGCGCTTCCGCGATCTCGACGCCTTCGCGGCCCGCTCGCCGGCCGAGATGGTCGCGATGCTCCCCACCGATCTCCGCGCGACGATGGCCTCCGGTGACCGCCGCGCCGCGCGCCTCGTGGAGTCGCTCTCGTTCCTCGCCCACGAGAGCACGCTGCTCGCGGATCTCCGCGCCGAGCGCGACCTCCCCGACGCCGAGCTCGCCCGCTTAACAGCCCCCACGCTCTGCGTCTACGGCGATCGATCGAGCTGCGTCTCCGTCGGCGATCGCCTGACCGCGGCCATCCCCGGCGCGCGCCTCCTGACGCTCGCGGGCGGTCACTACCTCCACCTCGACGCGACCGCCGCGCTCACCGCGGCGCTCCAGGAGCACTTCGATGCCTGACGTCCTCGCCCGCGATCTCCGCTTCCACGCGCAACGCCTCGGGCCGCGATCCGAGGGGTCCATCGTCGTCCTCCTCCACGGCCTCGTGATGGACAACCTGTCGAGCCTCTACTTCACGCTCGCGGGGCCGCTCGCGCGCGTCACCGAGGTGCTGCTCTACGATCTGCGCGGCCACGGCCGGAGCGAGCGCCCCGCCTCGGGCTACGGGCTCGACGACATGGTCGCCGATCTCGACGCGGTCCTCGCCGCGCTCGCCGTCGATCGCCCGCTGATCCTCGTCGGCAACAGCTTCGGCGCGTTGCTGGCACTGGCGTATGCCACCAAATGTCCCGGGCGCGTTGTCGGCGCGGCGCTGCTCGACGGCCACCTCGGCGAGGCGGGCTGGTCGACGCGGATGGCGGCCACGCTCGGGCTCACCGGCGCGGCGCGCGATCAGCGCATCGGCGACTCGTTCGGGGGCTGGCTCGGCCGCCACGGCGGGCGCAAGGCCACCCGCCTCGCCGAGAGCGCCGCCGCGCTGGTCCACGACACTTCGCTGGTGCGCGATCTCTCGGGCTCGCGCGCGCTCGACGACGACGCCCTCCGCCGCGTCGCTTGCCCGGTGCTCGCGCTCTACGGGGAGGCCTCGGATCTCCGCGCCGAAGCCGAGCGCGCCGCCCGCGTCTTTCCCGCGTGCGAGCTGCGCGTCCTGCCCGGGTGCACCCACTCGATCCTCTGGGAGGCGACGGATCGTGTCAGGCACGACGTACTCGAATTCGTCACGCGCGTGTCGACCGCGCGGGCGACGGCCTGAGGAGCAGACCATGGCGCGCTTCCTCTTCGTCGTCCCGCCGCTCGTCGGCCACACCAACCCCACGGTGAGCGTCGCGCGCGAGCTCGAGGCTCGCGGGCACGAGGTCGCGTGGGTCGGTCACCCCGGGGTGATCCGCCCGCTGCTGCCCGAGGGCGCGAGGCTGTTCGAGCTCGACGATCGCCTCCCCGAAGAGCGCTGGCAGCGCGCCTCTACCGAGTCGAAGGCGGCGCGCGGCCTCGCGGCGCTGAAGTTTCTCTGGGAGGAATTCTTCATCCCCCTGGCGCGCGCGATGCTCCCCGGCGTCGAGGACGCCATCGCCCGCTTCGAGCCCACGGCGCTCGTCGTCGATCAGCAGGCCGTGGGCGGAGCGCTCGCCGCGCGCAGGAGCGGCCTCCCGTGGGCCACGTTCGCCACCACGTCGGCGGGTGTGACCGATCCGCTCGCTGGCCTGCCGCTGGTGCGCGCGTGGCTCGACGAGAAGCTCGCCGGCCTCGAGCGCGAGGCTGGCCTCCCCGCGACGCGCTTCCCCGATCGCTCGCCGCACCTGCTCGTCGCCTTCACCACCGAGGCCCTCGTCGGCCCGCTCGATCGCTTCCCCGCGCACTACCGCTTCGTCGGCCCCTCGATCCACCGTCGCCCCGAGGCGACGCCGTTCCCGTGGGACGCGCTCCGCCCCGGCCCGCGGGTGCTGGTGTCGCTCGGCACGGTGAACGCCGAGGCCGGCGAGCGCTTCTACCCGACCGCGATCGAAGCGCTGAGCGGCGATGCCGCGCTGCAAACGATCCTCGTCGCGCCCGATCACCTCGTCCACGGCGCGCCCGACAGCGTGCTGGTGCGCCCCTTCGTCCCGCAGCTCGCGCTGCTCCCGCACGTCGACGCGGTGGTCTGCCACGGGGGCCACAACACGGTCTGCGAGGCGCTCGCCGCGGGGCTGCCGCTGGTGATCTTGCCGATCAAAGACGACCAGCCGGTCGTGGCGCAGCAGGTCGAAGGCGCGGGCGCGGGCCTCCGCCTCAAGTTCGGACGGGTCCGCCCGGGCGAGCTCCGGAGCGCGGTGCGGCGGGTCCTCGACGAGCCTTCTTTTCGCGCGTCCGCGGCGCGGATCGCCCTGAGTTTCAGCCGCGCCGGGGGCGCGACCAAGGCCGCTCACTTGCTGGAGGAGATCGTATGACCTGGATCAGCCTGGCTCTCGTTGTCCTGTTCCTCGCCGACGCGTTGCGCCTCCGGGCGCGCGTGACCGCGTTGCGCGCGCTCGCGCCCACGACGGCGCCGGTGTCGCCGGATCATCGCTTCTTCGTGGCCAACGGCGTGACGCTCGACGACGCGACGAGGCGCGCCGCGAGCGCCCACGCGCGCATCCACGGCCTCGCGGTGCTCGATCTGCTGCCGGCCGATCTCGGCGCGCGGCGCCTCCTCGGCCTCGTCGCGCTGGTCGATCCCGAGCGTTACGTGGGCGATCGCTTCGGCGCGGGCTTCACCGCGGGGCAGGCCGTGCTCGTCGCCGCCGACGCCGCGGCGCGCGCCGGCATCGACGAAGCGCCCTCCGATCCCGCGCTCTTCGTGCGGATGGTGGCGCGGTTGAAGCGCCACGCGTGCACTGGCACCGGGCTCGCGGTCGCGCCCGATCTTCACGCCGCGCCCGAGGATCCGGCGTGCCGCTTCGCCGTCCTGCGCGAGCGCCTCGGCAGCCTGGCCGGCGTGGTGCTCGTGATCCAGGCGCTGCTGATGGCGCTGCTCGGCTATGGCGCCTTCGCCGCGCCTCGCGCCGGGCTCGTCGCGCTGGCGCTCTTCCACGTCCAGCCGATCTTGATCCTCGCAGGGCAGGCCACGAAGCCCCGCGATCTCCCCTGGATCGTGCTCTTTCGCGCCCCGCTCGAGCTGCTCGCCGTCCTCCGGACCTGGCTCGGCCGCGCGAGCCCCGCGGCCGGCCTCGATCCCGTGGAGACGCGCCGGGCCGCCTACGAAGAGTTGATCCGCGGCGGCACCGATCGCTTCTTCGAGCCCCGCGCCGAGCGCTGCATCGTCTGCGGCGGCGGCGATCTCGTGCCGCACCTGCACACGACCGATCTGCTCCAGCAGAAGCCCGGAACGTTCACCCTGGAGCGCTGCCGCGGCTGTGATCACGTCTTCCAGAACCCGCGCCTGTCGCTCGCGGGCCTCGATTTCTACTACCGTGATTTCTACGATGGCCTCGGAGAAGACGGCCTGGAGGCGATCTTCGGCTACTCGACCGAGCCCTACCTGAGCCGCGCTCGCCTCCTCGCCGGGACGGCGCGACCTCGACGCTGGCTCGACGTCGGCTGCGGCCACGGCCACTTCTCCTGCGCCGCCCGCGAGCTCTTCCCCGAGGCCCGCTTCGACGGCCTCGACCTCAGCGAGAGCGTCGAAGAGGCCGCGCGCCGCGGCTGGATTGATCAGGGTCACCGCGGCCTCTTCACCGATCTCGCGCCGCGCGTCGCCGGCGCCTACGACGCCGTCACCATGAGCCACTACCTCGAGCACACGCTCGATCCGCGCGCCGAGATCCACGCCGCCGCGCTGGCTCTCTCCCCGGGCGGAACGCTCCTGATCGAGGTCCCCGATCCCGAGTGCGTGATGGGCCGAGTCATGGGCCGCTGGTGGTTGCCGTGGTTCCAGCCGCAGCACCTGCACCTGCTCTCGACCCGTAACCTGGCGCGGATCCTCCGTGACGAGGGGTTCCACGCGGTGAGCTTCCAGCGCGCCGAGGCGCATCAGCAGGTCGACTTCTCCCTCGCGGCGATGCTCCTCCTCGGCTGGATCGCGCCGCCGCCGGATCAGCCCTGGCGCCCTCGGCGCGGCGCGCTCTACCGCGCGTGGCACCGCGCGGTGTGGACCGCATCGATGCCGCTCTACCTCGGCGCGCGCCTCGCCGACTGGGCGCTCGGCCCCGTCCTCCGTCGCGTCGCCTCCAACACCTACCGCGCCGTCGCGCGCCGCGACGCGCCGGGCCGCACTGACGCCGCGCCGCGGTCCGAGCCCTCCACCTCCAACAGCCTCGATCTCGCGCCGGCGATGCTCGTCGCCACGAGGTCCGCGTCATGACCGCGCGCGGCGATCTCTCGGTGACCGCGCTCTACACCTGCGAGACATGGGGCTGGGGCAACCTCGACGGCGCCGAGCTGCTCGTGAGCCCCGAGGGGCGCCGCGTCTTCGACGCCACGAACGCCGTCCTCGCGCTGGCGCGGCCGTTCCAGCGCGACGCGCGCTCGCTCAAGCACGCGCTGCTTCATCGCCATGTGATCCTCGATCACCTCGTCCGCGCCTCGGGCGCGCGCCGCGTGCTCGAGCTCGCCGCCGGCCTCTCGCGGCGAGGCGCGGCGTTCACCGTCGATCCCGATCTGATCTATACCGAGGTCGATCTCGCGCCGGTGCTCGCGCGAAAGCGCGCGCTCCTTTCGCGCACCGACGCGGGCCGCCGCGTGCTCGCACGCGAGAACCTCCGCCTCGTCGATCGCGACGTCGTCACCGAGCCGCTGGGCGATCTGGTGGAGCCGGGCGAGCCGCTCGTCATCCTCGCCGAGGGCCTGCTCGTGTACCTCGTGCCCGACGCGCAGCGAGCGCTCTTCCGCGCGGCCCGCGCCCTGCTCGCGCGCGCCGGCGGAGGCACGCTGGCCTTCGATCTCGTCCCCGCCTGCGAGGCTCCGCCGCCGGGCGCCGCGGGGCGCGCGCTCGGCTGGATGATGCGGCGCTTCACCGGCGGGAGGACCTTCGAGCACGACGCGCGCACCCGTGACGATCTCGTCGCGGAGCTTCATTCTGCGGGCTTCGATCGCGTCGAGACGATCGAGCCCGCCGCCGTGGCCGCGCACTGGGACCTACCCTTCCCCGACACCCCCACGCGGCAGCTAGTATTCGCCGCTCACGTCTCCACGTAGCGGCGGAGGCGCACGCCTCGGTTGCGCCCGCGCACCGGCCCTTGCAGCGCTGGAGGCTTTGGCGCTAGATCTGGACGACAAGGGGCTCGAACCAGGTCGTATGCGCCAGCCTGACCCATCGCCCCGCGAGGACGCGGAACGCCCCGCGTCGCTGCGGCCAGGCGACGTGATCGACGGCAAATACCGGCTGGAAAACATCCTCGGCTCGGGCGGCATGGGCCTGGTCAGGGCCGCGACCCACCTCCAGCTCGGCGCGCGCGTGGCGATCAAGCTTCTCCGGCCGAGCTCGTCGCTCGATCCCGCCGAGCGCGATCTCACCACCGCACGCTTCATTCGCGAAGCTCAGCTCGCCGTCCGGATCAAGAGCGAGCACGTGGCGCGGATCCTCGACATGGGCACGCTCCCGGGCGGCGAGCCCTACATCGCGATGGAGCTGCTCGAAGGGGTCGATCTCAACCGCCTCGTCCGCGACCGCGGCGCGCTCCCCCCGGGCGAGGCCGTCGCCTATGTTCTCCAGGCCTGCGAGGCGATCGCCGAGGCCCACGCGCTCGGCATCGTGCACCGCGATCTCAAGCCGGCGAACCTCTTCCTGGCCCGGCGCGCGGACGGCTCGGTGCGCGTGAAGGTCCTCGACTTCGGCATCTCCAAGCTCGTCCTCGGCGCGTTCCGCGACGGTGACTCGACGCTGACGGCGAAGACCGACGTCCTCGGATCGCCGCAATACATGGCCCCGGAGCAGATCCGCAACCCCGTCGACGTCGACGCGCGCAGCGACATCTGGTCGCTCGGCGCGGTGCTGTACCGGCTGCTCACCGCCCGCGGCGCCTTCGAGGGCGAGAGCGCCGCGGCGGTGCTCCTCGAGGTGATCTCCGCGGAGCCTGTGCCCGTGCGCGAGCTCGCGCCCGACGTGCCTCCCGAGCTCGCGGCCCTCGTGCTGCGTTGCCTCGAAAAAGACCGCGCGGATCGCCCCGCGGACGTCGACGAGCTGGCGCGGGGGCTCGTGCCGTTCGCGACGCCGCTCGCCCGCGCGCGCTCGTGGGAGGGCGCGCCCGCGGGGTCCTCCACCATCGACACGCCGATCCCTTCGCTGGAGTCCCCGAGCGGGATCGACGCCGTGGAGCCGCCGATCGGCGCGGTCGCCGAGAAATTCTCGACCGCGGCGCCGACCGTGGGGCCCGCCGGGCGCGCGTCCGTCGGCGCGCGCCGACGTCTCACCGCGGTCGCTCTGGCCGTGAGCGCGATCGCCCTGCTCGTGGCGATCGCCAGGGGTCGCCTCGCTCCAGCGGTGCCCGACGAGGCGCGCGCCCCCGGCCGGGCCTCTTCCCTCGTCGCCGCGACGCTCGACGAGGCCCCGCCCCTCGTCCGCGTCGAGCCGACGGACACCGCTTCGGCCACCCCCCGCGCCGTCGCCGCGGCCTCCGCGCCCGCGCCCCCGAGCGCGCCCGAGCCTCGACCCAGCGCCACGGCGCGCGCCCGGACCAGACGAGGAAAGCCCATTGATCTCCTCGAAGATCGAAAATGAGCCGCCGGCGCTCGGTCGCCGCCGGGCGCGGGCGACGGGGCCCCGAGCGCGCGCGATCGCGCTCCTCATCGCGGCGTGCTCGGCGCTCCACGGCAGTGACGCGCGCGCGGACGCCGGGGCGATGGCCGAGGCGCTCTTCCAGCAAGGTCGCAAGCTGCTCGAGCAGGGCCACGTCGCCGAGGCCTGCGAGAAGCTCGAGTCGAGCTACCGCATCGACGCGGCCCTCGGCACGCTGGTAAACCTCGCCGGGTGCCACGAAAAACAGGGCCGCCTCGCGACCGCGTGGGGCGAGTACAACGAGGCGATCACCGCGGCGAAGCGCGCCGGCCAGGCAGGTCGCGAGCAGCTCGCCCGCGCCAGGGTCGTGGCGCTCACGCCCCGCCTCTCGCACCTCATCGTGAACGTGAGCGCCCCGGCGCGCGTCGACGGCCTCGCGCTGACCATCGACGGGGTGGCGCTCGCGCCCGGCGCGTGGGGCACGCCGATCCCGGTCGACGCGGGGGCGCACACCATCGTCGCCGCGGCGCCTCACCACATCAGCCAGACGACGCCGACCCGGGTCGACGAAGCGCAGTCCGTGGTGCTCACGCTTCCCCTGCTCGACCTCGCGCCGGTCCCGCCCCCGATCGTCGCGCCCTCCAGCTGGAAGACGCCCGTCGGCGTCGCGGGCCTCGGCCTCGGCGCCGTCGGCCTGGGCCTCGGCACCTACTTCGGCGCGCGGGCGCTCGACCTCGCGAGCACCAGCGCGAAAGGCTGCAAGCCGGACGGCGGCTGCGATCAAGCGGCGTATGCTGCGTACGTGGACGGCCGATCCAGCGCGACGCTCGCCAACGCCTTCCTCGTCGGCGGAGGCGTGCTCGTCGCGGCGGGCGGCGCGCTCCTGATCCTCCGCGCTGTCGAGAAGCAAGAGCCGCAAAAGACCGCGCCCGTCGCCGCGATCCGCGTGATCCCCACGGCGGGACCGGGCGTCGGGCTCTTGACGATCGCGGGGGCGTGGTGAGCCGCGCTCACGCCGGCGCGCTCCTCGTCATCGGGCTGGGATCGATCGCCGCGTGCGCCCAGATCGCGGGCCTCGACGACGATCGTCACCTCGACGACGGGACCACGTGCGACACCACGAGCGTGCCTGGCCCACCCTCCAGCGCGGGCGGCGGAGCCCTGGAAATCCTGGTCGCGGTGCGCTCGATCGATCTCGGCGAAAATGCCGCGAGCGACCCAATGAAATCGAGCGTGAACCTCGACGGCGCCTGCAGTTGCCCCGGGCCGACGAGCTGCGTCGAGCCGATGTGGGCCGCCGCCGATCACTGCGACAACCCCGGCGGGCGCGACAACGCCGCCGCGCAGGCGTGGAGAGTCATCAACGAAGAGAACCCGCTCAAGATCCCGATCATCTCGTCGAGCGGCTTCAGCGGGCAGATCGACGCAGGCGCCTGGTCTCTGCTCATCCGCGTCACCGGGTACAACGGAATGCCGGACGACGCCGACGTCGCGGTCACCCTCTTCGCGAGCCCGGGCCTCGGCGCCGCGCCGAATTGGGATGGCAAGGACGCGTGGTCGGTGGCCGACGTCTCGCTCGTCGACAAGGTGTCGATCGCCAAGCCGATCTCCACCACCACCAACGCCTATGTCAGCGGCGGCGTGCTCGTGGTCTCGATCGCCGCGGTCGAGCTCCTGCTCTTCAGCCCCAGCATCCGCATGGCGGTGAACCTCAGCTCCGTGGTGATGCGAGCGACGATCGAGAAGGCGAGCGGCGGGGGATATCGCCTCTCGCACGGAATCCTCGGGGCCCGCTGGAAGGTCCCCGACATGATGGGCGACCTCGGGAGCGTGACCATCCTCGACACGGAGCACCTCTGCACCACCTCGACCTTCCACTCCTTCGTCAAGCAGAAGCTCTGCTCTGTGGTGGACATCCCGTCCGGGGTCGATGGACCGGCGTCGCCGTGCAACGCGATGTCCTTCGGCGTCGGCTTCGAGGCCGATCCGGCGCTGCTCGGGCCGGTCAAGCCGGGCAGCGCGCCGTCGGGGGGCTGCACCGCGCAGAACGATCCCGGGACACAAACGTGCGGGAAATGAAGCGTTTCGTGAGCACGGACCAGGCCCGCGAGCGCGCCTCGTCGTGATCGACGACGACGAGCTCGGAGCCGCCGGACTCGCTGCGTGAGGACGTCACTCGAGGCGATCGTCGTCTCCAGGCGACGGCACGAGAGAGCCGCATCGTACTTCAATATATCCATCGATCTACCTCCTGGCCGCTCCTCGACACCGCGCCTCGAGCGTTGAACGTCACTTCGCAGGCTGCGTCGCGCACCCGAACAAGATCGCGATCTTCGCCTTGGTATCCGCCTGGATCGACGCGCACGTCACCGGGCAGAGGTTGATCGTCGCGGGCTTCGCCGGATCATCGTAGAACCACCCACCCTTCGTCGCCGTGCACGCACCGGCAGCGGGCACCTGGCCAAACGTCACCGGAGCGCCGCCGCCTCCAGGGCTGTAGTCCACGTTGACGAGGCCCGGATCGATGGCGGCCCCGTTGCTGCTCTCCGGCATGACGAACTGGCACGCCACCTGGCTCTTCTGGATCGCCTGCATCGCCGCGAGCAGCTCGCCCTGGGCGTTGCCGTTGCCGATGAAGAACCCTTTGCTCGTCTGCCCCGCTTTGGCGATGGCGTCCATGTCACTCTGGTGCGATCCGGCGAGGCCGACAGCGAAGGTGAGGACCCCGCTCTGCGCGCTGGCGTCGGAGGCCAGCTTGGCGATGTGGCCGATGTCCTGATCGCAGCCGCTCGGCTCACCATCGGTCACCAGCACCACCACCGTCTTCTCGTCCGGGTGAGAGGCCCTGTAGGCCTTGGCCCAGATCTCCCCGCCTCCGAGGGCAGCCGACAGCGGCGTCCCGCCATCGGGCGTCGTCGCGGTGGTCACGATCGATCCGATCAAAGCACTCTCCTGCTGGTCCGTCGGCGCGGGATCGGCGGTGAGCGGCGCGAGCGCGACCGTCGTCTGACTGCAGAAGTCCGCGGAGCAGAGGCTGTCGCTGCAGAGCCAGTCCGGGAAGAAGCGCAGCGCCACGCGGAGGCCCGCCGTCCCCGGGTTCTGGAAGAAGGCGATCATCGCCGCGGTGGCGTTGCCCCACTTGTTCTGATCATCCATCGAGCTCGAGCGATCGAAGAGGATCAGCATGTTGACGGGGACCAGCTCTGCCTCGGCGCTCGAGGTGGCGCAGGCGGCGTCGGGATCCAGGCCGCCAGTCATCACGCCATCACCGGCGTCGAGGGTCGACCCCTCGCCTCCGCTCCCCGCGGGCCCGACCGCCACCGGATCACCGCTGCTCTCACCGCCGCCACGAACCTCGCCGCCGCCCGCGCCGGGAGAGGGGCCACGGACCCCGGCCGCGCACCCGGACGCGAGGAGAAAAAGAGCGATCGTGATCGCGTGAAACCGGCCGCGCAGCGGGAGCGCGAATACGTTCTTCATGAGTCCTCCAGGCCACTCTCGACGATGGCGCCGAGCCTCCTCTGCACGAGTGACGCCAGAGACCGCAGCGGCAAATTCGAGGGTGGTTTCACGACGCCCCACCCCGCCGTGGGCGCGCCGACCGGGGCGGGCCCCGGGGACCAGGCCACCTTGATAACGATGTAAACACCTTGGATTCACGGATATTTAAGCGATATTTTTCGACGATCGTGCCGCCGCTGCGCACGGATCCCAGACCAGCAACCTGGTAACGATGGATCCATCAGGATGGACCACAGAAGATCCAGGATGGCGCTCGAACGCGGGAGTTCACCGACATCGATGCTCGGCATACGTATTGCTCATCGGTCCTCGCTACCCCGAAGAAGGAGTCCTCATGATGTCGCAGCCTCACCACTCCATCGCTCTCTCGCTCGCGCTCGTTCTCGTCGCCGCGAACACGGCATCTTGCACCGGCAAATCTCCCGACAGCATCTCTCCCGGCGCGGGAGCGGGCGGCGACTCCAGCGGCCCTCCGCCGGACGATGTCACCGTCGGCAGCGGTCTCGCGGCGGGCGCCGGCGGGGAATCGTCGCTTGGATCGGGCCCGCCGGCCGGGCCGTCTCTGCCCTGCGACGTCGACGCCGTGCTCCAGGACTGCCGCGGTTGCCACGGCGAAAAGCCGGCGTTCGGCGCGCCGATGCCGCTCGTCACCTACGCGGATCTGATGGCGCCGGCCCCCAGCGACCCGGGCAAGAAGGTCGCGGAGCTGGTCAAGGCCCGGATCCACGACGACGCTCACCCGATGCCGCCGCTCCCCAACCCGCGCGTCGACGCGAGCAAGATGGCCGTGGTCGACACCTGGCTCTCCGCCGGCGCCCCGGTGTCGAACGTGGATTGCGGCGGCGGCGCCGGAGGCGGGAAGGGCGGCGCCGAGCCCCCGGGGCCCAAGCCGCTCTCGTGCGCGCCGGACACGCTGATCCGCCCCGCGGCGCCCTTCGCCATCGACCCTGGCAGCATCGATCAATACGTGTGTTACGGCTTCGACGTCACCCCCTCCAAGAAGCGCCACGTCACCGCGCTGGCGCCGAAGATCGACAACAAGGCCCTCGTGCACCACCTGCTCCTCTTCCAGACCGATCAGGCCGAGAGCCCGACGCCCAAGGCCTGTCAGGCCTTTGGATCGGTGGGCTGGCGGCTGATCGCCGGCTGGGCGCCCGGCGGCGACAACCTCGAGCTGCCCCCCGAAGCGGGCTTTCCGGAGGCCGGCACCACGCACTGGGTGATGCAGGTCCACTACAACAACTCGCAGCACCTCGCGAACCAGACCGACGAAAGCGGCTACGACCTCTGCACCACGGATCAGCTCCGCCCGAACGACGCCGAGGTGATGGGGCTCGGCTCGATCAACTTCTCGATCGAGCCGCACTCCAAGCTCGATCTCTCGTGCGACTACACCTTCTACTCCAGCCCGAAGATCCACCTCTTCGGAGCCTCACCGCACATGCACCTGCGCGGACGGGCCATGTCCAGCGTCAAGCTGGGCGGACCGATGGGGCAACAGACCATCGTGGACTCGCCGAACTTCGACTTCAACACCCAGATCGAATACCCCACCAGCGTCGATGTGGCCTTCGGCGACACCCTGCGCACGCGCTGCGTCTGGGAGAACGACACCGCGAGCGCCATCAAGTTCGGGGAGAACACCGGCGACGAGATGTGCTTCGACTTCGTGGCTTACTACCCGAAGGTGACGGCGCCCCTCTGGAGCTGGACGACCCCCTCGCTCAGCGCGAGCTGCAAGAGCCAGTGATGCGCGGGATCAGGCGCGTTTGCGGGGCTTCGTGACCTTGCCCGCAGCCGCCGGCGGGGTGGGCTCGGGGGGCTCCGGGGGCGCGGAGAGCAGCGCTCGCACCGCCTGGAGGTAAATCTCGGGCACACCCTGCCGCTGGCGGAGCTGCGCTATCAGGATCTGATAGAGGCCAATCCGCAGCTCCGGCTTGCTGAAGAACAGCCGCTGACGGCGCTCGGGCTGGCGATCGATCATCTCGAACCACCACCGCGCCTCGCGGAACATGATCCGGTTGCGTGAGGCCTTGGCGATCGCCAGCCAGAAGCCGGCCTCGAGGTCGGCGTCCGGGTTCTCCGAGACCGCCGCCCTGGCGATGATCTGCTCGATCTCGTCGATCTCGGCGTCTGTTATCCGCAGCTCGGCCAGGGTCAGGAGCATCGATCCGGCGAGGAGCTGGCGCTCGAACACGTACTGCTCGTCGGCGTGGCCGGGGGCGAGCTGCATCATCAGCGCGACGATGCGCGGATCGTTCCACTGCTCGGCGTCCAGCACGATGGTCTGCCCGCCCTGGCTGCCGCGGACCATGCCCATCTCGCGCAGGCGGTGGAGGGCCTGGCGGACGATGAGCCGGGAGACGTTGAAAAGCGCGGCGAGCTCGCGCTCGGGCGGGAGGGCTGTCCCCGAGGCGAACTTGCCCCGGAGGATCGCGCCCGCGAGCGATTCGAAGATCGGATCGGCCGCGAGCTGCTTTGGCTGCTCCTCTTCGGCAGGCACGGCGGCCCTGGTCCGGGCACCCGCGCGCTTCTCTCTCGTGACGGCTAAAGACACTGCTGGCATCGAAGCACGAGCAGCCCTCGACGCGCAAGCGCAGGAGGTGGCGGCCGCGCGCCGCCTCGCCGCTCCAGGATCTCGTTACCATGCGCGTCGGGCGGATGACGCGGCGCCATCGACGGCGCCCGAGCCGCGGTTCCCCACCGAGGTCGGGTGGATCGCCGGCTCCCCCACCATGGATCCATCGTTACCATGTCCATGGTCGGCCGACCCACCCGGCCGCTCGAACCAGGCCGCAGCCAGGCCCCAGACCGCTGATCTTCGTTACCAAGCGTGGTCGCGGGGAGGCGGCACGCTTCATGGATGAGCGGGCTGCGAGGGGGATACCCTCACTTTCCTCCAACCCGCGGGTGCGTCCATGGAGAGCTCTTTTCCTGCCCAGACGATGACGGGCCGAAAGCCAGGCCAGAGCCCTCCGGTCGAGCGCGAACACGGGCTGACGGCCACGGTCCGCGAAGGCCCGCCGCGCGACGAGGACCACGCGCCGAGAGCAGGCTCGACTCTCCCCCTCGCGCCCCGTCCCACCCTCGGCGCGGAGTCCGCGGTGACGTTCGGTCGCTACACGCTGCACGGCAAGATCGCCGCCGGTGGAATGGCGACCGTGTACTTCGGCCGCTTCACAGGGCCGGTGTGCTTCAGCCGCGTCGTCGCCGTCAAGCGGATGCACCCGGAGCTGGCGCGCGATCCCGAGCTGGTGATGATGTTCCTCGACGAGGCCTCGCTCGCCGCGCGCGTGCAGCACCCCAACGTGGTCGCCACGCTCGACGTCGTCGCGGAGGCCGGCGAGATCTTCATCGTGATGGAGTACGTCAACGGAGCCTCTCTGGCGCGGCTCGCGCGTGGGGCGGCTCGC
The DNA here is from genome assembly GCA_025362495.1 of Byssovorax sp. Taxonomy (GTDB): domain Bacteria; phylum Myxococcota_A; class Polyangia; order Polyangiales; family Polyangiaceae; genus JANYGI01. Next base: position 64,393 of record JANYGI010000224.1, read on the forward strand.
CGGGGCGAGCGCGTCCCCGTCGCCGTCGCCGCGAGCATCCTCGTCGGCACGCTCGAGGGCCTGCACGCGGCGCACGAGGCCCGCCACGAGTCCGGCAGCCTGCTCGGCATCGTGCATCGCGACGTCTCGCCGCAGAACGTCCTCGTCGGCGTCGACGGGCTCGCGCGCATCGTCGACTTCGGCGTCGCCAAGGCGACCATCCGGCTCCGCACCACGGGAAGGCACGAGATCCGCGGCAAGATCAGCTACATGGCGCCGGAGCAGCTCCTGCCCGAGCGGTCGAGCAGCGTCGACCGCCGCGCTGACGTCTTCTCTGCGGGGGTGGTGCTGTGGGAGCTGCTGGCCGGGACGCGCCTGCGCGGGATGGACGATCCGATCGAGGCCATCACCGCGATCCTCGGCGGCGAGATCCCGCCGCTCGATCGCCCCGATCTGCCGGCGGGGCTCGAAGCCGTGGTGCGCCGCGCCCTCGAGCGCGATCCCGAGGCGCGCTTCCAGACCTGCGAGGCCTTCGCGCAGGCGATCGAGCGCGTCGTCGGCCCCCTCGCATCCGCGCGCGCCGTGAGCGCGTGGATGCGCTCGCTCGCCAACGAGCTCATCGCCAGGCGCCGCGAGCTGCTGCTCCAGATGGAGAGCCTCGCGTCCGAGTCCGCGAACGACGTGGCGCGCGCGTCCGTGCCCGGGCTGGAGCTCGGCGCGAGCGCCGCGGGGCAGCCGCCCTCGAACCGTTCCGCGCCGAGCCGCGCCTCGATCCCGGCGCTGGAGATCGCCGCCGTCGCGACTCCCTCGCTCTCGCCCGCTGCGGAGGCGAATGCGCGGAGACTGATCGCCCCGACGATCACCGAGCCTTCGCGATCGTCGTGGCGCGGGCTCGAGCCGCTTTTTGCCGTGCTGGCCGTGGCGATTGGCATGCTCGGAGCGGCGCTCTCATCGCAGCATGGCTCGCCCTCGGCCCCGAAGCGCGCCGCCTCGATGTCGACGCCCGACACCAGCGGCGTCCGGCCCGGCGGAGGGAGCGTTGACACGCCGACGCGCTCCGAGGTGGAGCCCGTCAGCGCCGCGATGGGTCCCTCGATCACCCGCGCGGCGGCCCTCGATGAGCGCCCCGCGTCGATCGGAACGCCTCCGCCGCCGAACCGCCGCGCAGCGGAGAAGCGGGCCCTCGGAGGCACGCGAACGAAGTACGTTCCGGCGGCGCCATGAAGCGCCATCGGGTGGCAGCCCTCGCGCTGGCGCTGGGCGCGAGCAGCGCGCCCGCGCTCGCGGCAGAACCCACGCCGACGTCGCTCGACGAGGCGCTCTCGCACTTTCAAAAGGGCCGCAAGCTCTACGAATCAGGGCGATCCGCCGGAGCGCTCGTCGAGCTGCGCGCCTCCGAAGAGCGCCTGCCGAGCCCCAACACCACGCTGCTGATCGCCCAGGCGCTCCAGCAGAAGGGCGATCGCGTCGCCGCGCTCGGCAGCTACGAGCGGGCGAAGCGCGAGGCCGAGCTGCGGGTGCAAGCCGGCGAGACGCGCTTCCGGCCGACGATGGACGAAGCGGGGACGTCGATCGCGGCGCTCCATCGCGAGCTCGGCGAGATCATCGTCCGCGCGCCGGAGGTCCCCGCCGGCGCGACGCTGCTCCTCGACGGTCGCCCGCTGGACGACACCGCCGGCGGGCGCGCGCTCGAGCTGCGCGCGTGGCACGAGCCGAGCCCAGCGACGATCGATCTGCGGGCCCCGGGCCGCGAGGACGCGCACGTCATCGCCGCGGTGCGCGCCGGCGCGACGGTGGAGATCGCGCTGGTCCTCCCGGCCGCGGCGTCGCGCGTGATCACCGCGCCTGCGTCGCGCTCCCCGGCGCCCCCACCCGCGACGATCGTCGCCGCCGGCCTGGGCGTGACCGGCTTCGCTCTCTTCGGCGTGTTCGGCGCGATGTCGCTCTCGGCCCGCGACGGCCTCGCCGGCTGCGCGGGGAGCTGCCCACGCTCCGTCGAGAACCTGGATCGCATCAGCCGCGGTAAGACCGATCAGATCGTCGCCAACGTCAGCGTCACCATCGGTGCCGTCGCCCTCGGGACCGCCGGCGCGCTCTGGATCCTGCGCCCGCGCGCCACGCCGTCGCTGGCACTCGGCGTCGCGCCCGGCGGCGCGACGATCACCGGCAAATTCTGAGCTCTCGCGGGATCACCATGCACACGCCTGCTCCACTCGACGTCCCGCGTAAACCCCTCTTCGGCGGAGGCGTGCTCTCGCTCGGCGCGACGCTCGCGGCCCTCACGGCGCTCGGCTGCGCCTACGATTTCGACGCGGCGCTCGGCCCCGGCGGCGCGAGCAGCGCGAGCGCGTCAGTCGCGAGCGGCAGCGGCGCATCGAGCGGCGGCGACGCGAGCTGCGAGGAGCCCGGCTATGCGTGCGCGCCGGCGATCCCCGCGGGCTGGGCGGGGCCCTTCGTCAACGTGGCCGGCGACCCTGCGCCGAGCTGCCCGCTGCCGTGGGGCACGGCCATCAGCTCCGGCAACGAAGCGTGGCCCGCCTCGGAGCACTCCGCGTGCAGCGCCTGCGGCTGCAGCGATGCACAAGGCATCTGCGTCGCTCCCCACAGCGTCCTCTCCACGGACGCCGGCTGCAATCCCGGCAACGGCACATCGGCCGATCTCGTCGCCGATGGGGCCTGTCACGCGCGCGACGGCAGCCTGTTCAGCTCGGCGCAGACCAGCTCCGCGCCGGCCGGCGTCAAGTGCCAGGCCTCGGGTGGCATTGCCACGGATCCCGCGCCGGGCAAGAGTCAGATCGTCTGTGGCGGTGGCAAACCGGGAGAGGCCTGCTCGGGCGGGACCTGCTTCGAGGCGCCCCCCGACGGCACGTCGTTCTGCATCTTCAAGAACGGTGACGAGCCCTGCCCGCAAGGCCTCTACGCGCACCGGCGGCCCACCGCCTACGCCGGCGTCACCAAGGGCGCGTGCGCCGCCTGCGCCTGCGCCTATCCGGCGGCCTCGTGCTCGGCCAGCGTGACCTACTTCGGCGATCCCGGCTGCGCGGTGCCCGCCTCGCAATCCTCCGACGCGAGCTGCCAGCCCTTTGGCTATCCAAAGGCCGTCTCGAGCTACCAGGTCACCACCACGTTCGCGGCGGGCGCGTGCGCCCTGACCGGCGGGGCCGTCACCGCCGACGCGTCCCCGAGCGAGCCCCACTCCATCTGCTGCGTCGATTGACCCGCTCCGCCACGCCAGCCCCGGGCGGCGAGAGATCGGATCTCCGCACATGGTAACGATGGATCCAGAACATGGATCTGGACCTGTCCATGCTACCGCTCATGTTTTGCTGAACAGCGCTTCAATGGCCGCCTTTCGACTCCGAAGAACATCGTTACCAGGTGGCATGACGTGTGCTCTCCGCGGCTGGGGGCCAGCGGGCCCTCGAGAACAAGGAGAAGTCCATGAAGACGATTCATCGGTGTCAGCGCTCGATCTCCGCGGCCGCGGCGGTGGCCCTCCTGGCGACGGTCTATGCTGGCTGTCTCGCGAGCGGCGCTGCAGTCGAGGACGTGACCCACGAAGAGGAGGCCTGGGCCGGCGATTGCGACAGCAGCGATCAGGCCGGGGACCTCGTCGCCAAGGCCGACAGCGGGCAGATGTTCGACGCGCACTTCTCGTACCGGCAGACGGACGACGCCGGCCAGAAGCTCACCCAGGCGTGCGATCTCGCGAGCCACTCGGTCACCAGCCAGGGAATGCGCGACGTGGCGCTGCATTGCTCGGGCAAGTCTCAGGCAGAGAGCGGCTATGCTCGCGTCGGCGCGCGCTGGGGGACGAGCCTTGGAGCGGACTCGTGCACGAAGGACTACTGCGCGGCCGTCTACATCCAGGATGGCAATGGCGCGCTGAAGGAGGTGGTGCGCGACATTTACCTCAAGGACCGCTTCTTCTGCGGGCAGACCTCCGACCGCACCGACGAGCGCCTCGACGTCGACGCGTGCACCTACGCCGATCTCCTCGGCGCGCTCAAGGACGGAGGGGCGAGCGCCGACGACAGCAACCTCGCGTTCGATCAGCACGGGAAGCTCTACGGCAACAGCGCCAAGGGCTACACCCTGAAGTACAAGATGTACGCGTGCGGCGGCGGCAGCAGCGGCAACACCGACACCAACAGCGGCGGCGGCTGCGACGACACGCCGCCCGACGGGAACTCCACCTGCGTTCAGCAGGCCCAGTGGGGGAAATGCGGGGAGTCCTGGATGCAAGGCTTCTGCAGCGCGAGCTGCGGTCGCTGCGGAAGCAACGGCGGAGGCAACAACGGTGGAGGCAACAGCGGCGGAGGCGCGTGCGGCGATACGCCGCCGAACGGCGACTATTCCTGCGCGGAGCAGGCCAGCTGGGGCAAGTGCGGTGAGGCCTGGATGCAGGGCTATTGCAAATCGAGCTGCGGTACCTGCGGCGGCGGCGGGGGCAGCGCGTGCGACGACACGCCGCCCGACGGCAGCTACTCCTGCTCGGAGCAGGCCGGCTGGGGTAAATGCGGCGAAGGATGGATGATCGACGGCGGGTTCTGCCGGCATACCTGCGGACGCTGCTAGCTTGCCGCGTTGTCCCGCACCCGAGGTGATGGAGAAGCGGCGGCCTCGTTTCGATACGTGCGGCACGTGGAGGCGAGGTCTCCCCTCCCCGTCGCCCAGCCTCGGAGGCGGCGTTGAAGGGGCTTTGGGACGGCTGATTGCGATGGGTGTTGGGCGTCGCGCGCGACGAGGCTACGGCCCCGAGGCAAGCGGGATCAGCGTGACGCCCCCCTCGGTGAGGGGTCCGGAGATCCAGCGATGGATTGGCGATCAGCCGGGGGTGTAGATCCCACTTTGCTACAGAGTTCCGCAGAGTTGCATGACCGGCAACGCATGAATCAGGCGGCCATCTTCACTTGCGGCTTCGCGTCGTGCGTGACCGTCGGCACCGGCTTCGACACGAGCCGGAGGCGATCGCGACGCGCGAGGTACGACTCGAAGTCCGCCCACAGGCCGTTGAGAAGGACGCACCTCAGGTGAAGGACGGCCTCCGCTCGGGCCTTGCCCCATCGCATCCCCGGGCCGTCGAGCCGTATCCCACGAGATGGCGCACCGTGCCCTCGATGAGTCCACTCCCGATGACGAGGCCACGCTCGCGAAGCGTTTGATAGCGCATCCGCGTTCGGTTCTTGATGAAGTGGTTGATCGTGTTCTCGAGCACGATCCGCCGGTACTGGTTGCCCGGACCGGTGATCGCGGTGCCGTCGAGTGCGGTCTGGAGCGTCGCGAGCACCTCGTCCAGCCCGTCGTGTCGAAGCCGCTTCTTTTGCTCGTGAACCCACGTCTCGAGAGGAGCCCGCTTCGTGCGCGAACCACGATTGATGGCCTTCCCGCAGCTCCAGAGCTTCTCCACAGCATGAATCCAGTCGAGGCACCCCTCGGCGTCGGGAAAGAACTCCTGTTGTGGGCATCGGGCCTCTTCGTTCTGGATGTTGCGGAGTAAGCAATCGCATTATCCATCGCGAGGAAGCCTTCGTCCATCCATTCACCCGGCTGATTCAGCAGAATTCAGCCGGCAATACTGGTGCAAAGCGGTGTCTGCACCCAAGACAATCCGACGGTGGCTGCCGGTCTTCAGCGCCTGGCCCAGACCGCGTGGATCCACTACTACCACGCACGCGCAGCCGCCGCGTGCGCCGACGGGGATCCCTTGCTCGGCCCCCCTCGCCCACCGCGCCGTAGGCCGCGCTCATCGGGCGGCGCTCGCCATCCGACGCGCTGCCGCTCGCGCCGTTACGCGTGCCGCCCTCCGCGCCCGCCAAGCAGCGCGCACCGGGTCGAGCGCCCCGTCGTCCCGGCACCTCGTGCGTCGCCTGGCGGGACGGTCTCCTCGGCTACGAGCCCCAGCGCGTCACCGCGTCCGCGCGGCAGCAGTTGCCTCGGCAGGCTCAGGTGGCGGGGACCCAGGTCCAGCGCCATCCCACTCGCCGCGCGCGCTCTGCCGTTCGGTAGGGAGGCCATCCCTCGCCACGAGCGCGTGCTCGTCGGAGAGCGACCACGTGCTCCGTGAGGACGTTAACGAGGAGACCGGTCGCGTGCTGCTCCGCGGAACCAAGCGGCCGACGCGCTGGCGCACGGTCCCGATCGTCACGACGTGGTAGAAGTCGCTCCTCGCCTACGCGATGAATTTCGCCGAGGGGGCCAACGATCGACTCTTCGGCGCCTTGGGCAACATCCGCCGCGATCTCATCGCCGCCTGCAGGGCCGCCAAGATCGCGCCGTGCTCGCCGAACGATCTTCGGCGGACCCACTCGCATTGGCTACGGGCAGAGGGTGTCCCCCTGGAGCTGGTCGCGCCGATGATGGGCCACGCGTCGACGCGGATGGTGCAGACCGTCTACGGGAAGCTCTCGGCGGACGAGCTGGCAGCGCGGCTGTGCGGCGTCATTCCAAGCGCCAAGGACTACAACGCCGGTGCAACGGAGCGGAAGGATTCCGGCAGACTCGGCGCACTCCCTGGACAGGGCAACAGCGCCAAAAACCGCGGGAAACGAAGTACTTCGGGAGTGCCCAGAGACAGAATCGAACTGCCGACACGAGGATTTTCAATCCTCTGCTCTACCAACTGAGCTATCTGGGCGTAATTGCGGGGAAGCGGCGCGCAATCTCGTCCATTCGGTCAGATTTGTCAACCGATACGGTCGATGAAAATCTGCTGCCTCCGTTGGCTCGCCTCCAGTAATAGCCAGGGCATGCGCGGTGCTTGGTTTCGTGGGGTTTCGTCGCTTGCTTCCGCCGTCGCGCTCACCGCGTGCAACGGCGCCGGGGAGCGGCCGCCCGCACCGCCGCCGGCGTGGGCCGTCACCCCGCCGGGTGGGGTCACGCCCGCTGCCGCGCCCATTTTGCCTTCATTTCTCGGACAAGGTGCGATCACCAAGGTGCGGAGCGCCGGCGAGGTCCCGCTGCTCGGGCACCGCGTCGACGCCAGGCCCGGCGACTGGATGATCGAGAACGCGGGGAGCGTCGCCGTCGTCTCGGCCGAAGGGAAGCTCATCGATTTCGGCGGGCTCGGTGGCCACGACGAGATCAACGCGATCGACGCGACCGTGTTCCTCGGCTTCGACGCCGCGCACGTCGAGATCGTCAAGATCGAGCCGATCCCGGGGACGATGGTGCTCCATGTCGAGCGGCGCGTGCTCGAGAAGCCGATCACGCTGCACGAGTTCATCGGGTTCGTCGGGCCGGTGCTGAAGGTCGAGTCCGCCGTCGCTGCCGCCGCGCCCGCCGCCGCGGAGCTCGCCGTGACGCTGGGCGAGCGCGTCGGCTGGGGCAACGTGCCGACCTGGGCCGAGGGCCACGGCTTCGCGAACAACGGTGGCACGTTCCCCGGCGATTTTCTCGCGCGGGAAAGCTTCGGCGTCTCGTACGCGATGTGCTCGGACGCGGGGCGGATGATGTCGCGCTTCGGCGGCGGCGATCCCGGGTTTTACCCTTCGGCGTTCACCGGCGAAGAGACGATCCCGATCCCCGAAGGCGGCCTCTCCGCGCGGCGGATGATCTCGATCGTGCAGTCGCCGCTCTCGCTCGGGCGCGCCGCCGTGACGCTGCCGTGCGTGCAGCGTGGAGGCCTCGAGCGCTGGTCGCTGCCGCCGTCGCTGCCCGAGTCGGCGCGGATCGAGGCCGCGCGCTGCACGCCCGACGGCAAGCCCGGCGCTCCGTGGGCACGCTTCGCCGCGCGCGAGCAGGAGGCGTGGCTCCCGCGCGGCTGCATGCACCTGCGCTTCACCGCGCCCGGCCACACGCCGACCGCGTGGTTCGCGCCCGGCGCCGCGATGACCCAGGCGCTCACGCCCTCGGGCACCCTGCGCTTCACCGTCACCGATCACGCGAAGAAGCCCATGCCGGCGCGCGTGCTCGTGCGCGGGATCGCGCCGACGCCGGATCCCGACTGGGGGGACGATCCGAGCGTCGGCGCCGCGGTCAACGTCGTCTACTCCGACAGGGGCGTGGGCGAGCGCGAGCTCCCGCCCGGCAAGTACCAGATCGTGATCGGCCGCGGCTTCGAGTTCACCGACGTCGAGCAGGAGATCACCGTGGCGCCGCAGGCGATCGCCGACGTGAAGGCCGAGCTCGAGCGCGTCGTCGACACGCGCGGGTGGATCAGCGCCGACCTGCACCTCCACGCCGTCCCCTCCCCCGACGCGCCGCAGCTCCTCGAAGATCGGATCCGCGCGCTCGTCGCCGCCGGGGTCGAGGTCGGCGTCGCCACCGATCACAACGCCGTCACCGACTACGCGCCGACGATCCGATCGATGGGCCTCGGCCGCGAAATCGCCAGCGTCGTAGGCGACGAGATCACCACGAAAGAGCCTTTCTTCGGGCACTTCAACGCCTTCCCGCTCCCGGGTGGAGCGCCGCCGATCCCGTGGAAAGGCGTGACGCCGCGGCGGCTCTTCGCGAGCGCGCACGCCGCCGGTCCCGCCGGCGAGATCCCGATCGTGCAGGTCAATCATCCGCGCATGGGCGACATCGGGTACTTCGAGCTGCTCCACCTCGATCGCGACGACTTGCAGGGCTTCTTCCGCCGCGCGCCGCTGGCCGACATGGGCTTCGAAGCGCTCGAGGTCTTCAACGGCGATCACTACAACCACATCGACCAGGTCGAGACGGTGCTCAAGGACTGGTTCGCGCTGCTGAACGCGGGCTTTCGCTTCACCGCGACCGGTAACTCGGACTCGCACAAGCTCACGTATCAAGAGGCCGGCGCGCCGCGAAACTTCGTGCTCGTCCCGAACGACGATCCGGCGGCGTTCGATCAGCGGGCGTTCCTCGATGCGATCCGGCGAGGTCGCGTCGTCGTGTCGAGCGGGCCGTTCGTGCGCGTCGAGGTCAACGGGCAGCCGGTGGGATCGACGGTGCCCGCGGGGACCGCGAAGATCCACGTGATGGTCGACGCGCCGCCCTGGGTCGACGTCGATCGCGTGCAGCTGATCCGCCGCGGCGAGGTGATGAAAGAGTGGACGGGGCTGACGCGCGGCCCGGGCTCGCGGGTGCTCGACGTGCAGCTCGACGAGCCGCTGCGCAAGGGCGAGTGGGTGGCCGCGATCGCGCGAGGATCGAAGCCGATGACGTACCTGCACCGCGGAGGCGCGCAGCCCTTCGGCTTCACCAACCCGATCTGGATCGACTGACACGCGATCCCCGATCGCCTGGAAACGAAGCGATTTTCAGTCGATCGCGGGCGGCGACTCGGGCGTCTCGGCGACGGGCTCCGCGGGCGCGAGCGGCGCGGGCTCGACCAGGATGGCGGGCTCGTCGACCGCGACGACGGGCCCGTCCGGCTCGGCCGACGAGAGCGGCGTGGGCGGGATGAGCGCGGATGCGTAGACCGGCTCGAGCACCGGCTCCGGCCGCGGCAGCGGGGCGCGGCTGTCGAGGAGGCGGATCGCCGAGGCCAGCCACGAGGCGCGGAGGAAGATCGCCAGCACCACCGCGAGCTGGTGGATCGCGAACGGGATCGCCACGCCGGGCGGGGCGTCCGGGCCGCGCAGGAGCGAGGGGAGCGCGAGCGCGGCGAGGAGGATCGCGAGGGCGAGGAGGGCGCGCACGAGGTAGGCGCCAAGCGCGCGACCGAAGGCGCGACGGAGCACGCGGACCGCGCGCGAGGACGATGTGTAAAAGCGTGTCTCGTCGTTGACGGCGGAGACCGCGGCGAGATCGCGGGCCACCGCGACCGGCAGCAGGAAGAGCAGCCCGACCACGCCGAGGACGACGTGGGCGATCGCTTCGCTGCGGGCCGCGAGGTGGAGCGCGCCGATGAGCTTGATCCCGAGGACCCCGACGAGCCCGCCCACGATGGCCTCGGCGGCGAAGCCGAGGCCCCAGAGCAGCGTGAGGGTGCCGATGGGTCGCACCGCGCGCGCGGCGAGGAACGGCGCGCGGACGCGGCCTTCGCGGCCGAGCCCGGCGATCAGCGCGGCGAACGGGAGCAGGCCGAGCGCGCCCGCGACGACGAGGGCGAACGCGCTCGCGGTGGTGGCGGCCGGCCCGCCGAAGCGCGCGAGGCGGAGCGCTTCGAGGAGCATCACGCTGCCGCGATCGAAGAGCTCGGCGTCGCCGCGCGGGTAGCCCGCGACCGTGCCGTGGATGACGGTGGACCACGGCGCGGCGACGGCGAAGCCCGCGACGAGCAGGTAGACGGCGTAGGCGAGGACGAGGCCGGGCCGCCGGAACGCCGCGGGCCTCCGGGCGCGCCCGGGCTCGTCGGGAGAAGGGATCCACGCGTCGCGGTAGCTCATGGCTGGAGCCCCCAGAGCGCCGCCTCGGCGCCGTAGAGCGCCCGCTCGAGGACGGCGCCGCCAAGCGTCGATTTGCCGTCGCGCTTGGCGTTGTTGCCGAGATTCTCGTCGAGGAGGATGCGGTGCTCGGGATCGATCACCACCGCGACCAACCTCGATTTACCGGTGTACGGGAGCCGCTCGGCCGGCGCGCGCGCCTCCCAGCGGACGCGCTGGATCGTGCCGTCTTCTTCGTGGAGCTCGACGTCGACCGGGAAGCGCAGCGCGCCGCGACGACGAAGGAGCACGTCGCCGGACCAAGGGCCAGGCGCCGCTGCAGGCGTCGGCGACGGGTGCGCGGGATCGCCGAAGATGCCGCGCGGCGCCTCGGAGAGCTCGGACTCGAAGCTCGCGACCAGGTAGTCGACCGAGGCGCGATCGAAGAGCGCGGCGCGCAGCGTCTCGGCGGCCTCGTGGCCGACGACCTCATCGAAGACGCCGAGGAGCTCGGCCGGGCCCGGGTGCTCGAAGCGATAGCGTCGCGTGTAGCGGCCGATGGCGCGCCGCACGGTGGCCTCGCCGTAGACGTTGGCGAGCGTGCCGAGGATGCTCGCCGTGCGCTGGTACACGAGCGATCCGTAGTCGCCGCCGGTGGCGAACGACGGCGACGGCTGCGCGACCGGCGCGTTGGGCGCGCGCTCGATCGATCCGGGGCGCCCGATCGCCCAGAGGCTGACCTCGGTGCTACCCCATTTCACCGCGGAAGAGCCGGGGAAACGCGCTTCCATCGAGTCGGCCTCGGCGTACGAGTTGAGGCCCTCGTCGAGGAACGGGAACGCGTGCTCGTCGGTGGCGACGAGGCCGTAGAACCACTCGTGACCGAGCTCGTGGATGGTGACGGTGTCGACGGTGTGCGCGCCGGTGAAGGGCTCGTACCAGGCGCCGCCGGTGGTGATCAGCGTCGGGTACTCCATGCCGCCGGCCTCGGTCGCGCCCTCGGGCGGGTGGACCATCGTCAGCGTCTCGTAGGGGTAGCGGCCGTAGGCCTTGCCGAAGTAGCCGAGGCCGAAGCGCACGGTCTCCATCTCGATCTCGGCGCTGCGCTCGTGGCCCGCGGGGTAGAGGCAGCGCAGCGCGACCTTGCCGTCGTCGCTCTTGCCCGTGAGCTCGCGGAAGCCGTCCCAGGCCGTGAACGCGAAGTCGTGGACGTCTTCCTGGACGTAGCGTCGCTCGATGCGGCCCGAGGTGCGGACCTCGCCTTCGAGGCGCCCGGTCGCGCCGACGACCATGGTGTCGGGCGTATCGATCGTGACGTCGTAGGCGCCGAAATCCGAGTAAAACTCCGAGAGATGGTGGAACGCGAAGTGGGTGAAATGCCCGTCCGGCTCGAGCCGCGCGATCTTCGGGAACCACTGGCCGACGAAGTGAAAGCCGTCGAGGAAGCCGGTGCGGAACGTGAGCGCGGGGAGCTGCTCGTCCCACGCGACGTCGACCGTGATCGACGCGCCCGGCTCGACTGCGCGCGGTAGCGGCACGCGGATGTCGGTCTCATCGTCGGGATCACCCGGCGAGGTTTTGTCGGCGCCGGGCCAGAGATCCTGGCCTTCCATCTCGCGCACGGCGAAGCGCTTCACCGTGATGTGGCCGAAGCCGGTCACGCTGTCGGTGCCGCGAAATCCATCGACGGGGACGCGCTGGAAGAGCGTCTTGTCGTTCTTGAATCCGTTGAGGTAGAGGTGCACCCAGAGCTCGCTCACGGCCGCGCGCGAGGCGTTCTTCCAGAGGATGCGGCCCTCGCCGTGGAGGGTGTGCTTGGCGGGATCGAGCGAGGCGCGCAGCGTGTAGCCGGCGACGGCCTCGGGGTGCCCCGTCATCGCGGCGTCGTCGTCGTACGCGGCGCCCACCGGCGCGGGGATGGTCGTCGGCGCGATCGCCGCGAGCGGCTCCGGGGCGGCGAGCGCGGCGGAGGAGGGCTGGGTCGCGCGGGCTGCGGCCCAGGCGATCCCGAGCCCGGCGGTGATCTCGAAGAGGCGGCGCACGCTGGCAGCCTATCGCCCCGATCGCGATCGTGGCTCGGGTTTCTGGCTCAGCGCCGCGAAGCGCGGGGATCCGGGAGGATCTCGATCACGCCGAGCTCGCGAAAGTCATGGAGGATGCGGATGGCCTCGAACTCGTGCATGCACGCGACGTCGAGGACCTCTTCGATCGATGAGGTGCCGTCGATGCAGGAGAGCAGGAAGCCGGCCTTGTGGTCGAGCGACAGCCAGCGGATCTCGTCGGGCGGCATCGCGACGCGGAGGATCTTGGCCCGGCCGCCGAGGCGGCTCAGGTACTTGGTTGCCAGCGTTTCGCGGCAAATCGCGGCGCACTCGCGGGCCTCGACGTGCTCGGGCTCGGTCTCGAGCAGGGCCTCGGCCATGACCAGCGCGCTGCGAAAGTCGCCCGCGTCGTAGAGCTCGCGCACGTCGTCGAAGGGATCGGCGGGCGCGGGCGGCGGCGTCGGGAGCGACGCCACGATCGGGGCGCGCGTGGCGCTCGTGGGCCTGGGCTGCACGCTGGCGTCGCCGATGGAGCCGTAGCGCTGCGTCCCGCCCTGCGGGCGCGGCGGGTTGCTCGACACCGCGATGCCGCGCTTCGTGGGCGGCGAGGTGCGGCTCGTGCTGCATGCGGCAGCCGGCGGCGGCTCGCTCTCCCAGAGGTTACCGAACAGCGGCGGGAGCGACGGCTCGCGACGCGACGAGGGGGGATTCGACGGCCGCACCGGCGGTGGCGTCGGGAAGCCCAGGCCCGCAGAGGCGCGCTGCGACGCCGCGATCACGTCGTCGAACGGTAAATCGTCGAAGCCGGGCGCGGGCGAGGACGCGTCGCGGAAGCGGGGATCCTCGACGTCGCCGACGGCCCCGCCGAGGCGCTCGGGCTCGAACGCGATGAGCGTGAAGCCGGCGTTGTTGTCATCGTCATCATCGTCGTCGACAGCGTCGGCGCGCGGCGTCGGGGGGACGCTCCACGCCGTCCGGCGCCGGGCGGGTACCGAGACCGCCGCCCTCGGCCCCTCGCCGCGGCGGGACGACGGAGGCATCGCGCCTTGCCAGGAGAACGTCGCGCCGAGCGGCCGCGCGGAAGGCTCGGGATCCTCCGCAGCTTGCTGCATCATCGTCTGCACGTACTCGCTCACGGGCACGGGCGGCGGCATCGTGTCGCGCTCGTCCGAGGTGCCTTCCTCGAACGTCGGCGGGCCCTTGAACAGCGGCGACGACATCTGTACGGTGCGCGTGTCGTCCTCGTCGTCCGGCAGCGGAACGTCGGAGAACAGCCCCCACCCCTCGTCCAGCGACTCGGCGCTCGGCGGTTGGGACGACGACACCGTCACTCCTCTGGAGCGCGCAGGCGATCCTGCGCTTCATCGCGACGAGACACGACGAAGGCGGCGCCAAGCTCTCGCGCCCGCCCCCACGGGCGCACGGTGGCGAGCTCGCGAGCGCTCATCCCTGCGGCCTCGCGACGACTCCTTTGAACATCCGGTGGGTGCGCGTGAGCGACTCCATCTGCTCCTTCATCGCGGCGGCGTCCTTCTTGACGATCGCCTGGCGCGAGCGCTCGACGATGCCGCGGGCCTTGCCGATCGCGTCGCGGCCGAAGTCGCTCGACGCCACGATCTGCTCGACCTGGGGGAACATCCGCTCGATCTCGCTGATGAGCTTCTCCGCCTCCTGGCGGATGCCCTCGAACTCGTCGGTGCTGCGGCGCTCGACGAGGTAGTCCTTCGCGGACTCCATCATGTCGCCGACCTCTTCCTTGGTGAGGCCGCTCGACGCCGTGACCTGGATCGACTGCTGCTGCCCCGTCTCCAGATCCTTGGCGCTGACGGAGACGATGCCGTCGCTGTTGATCTCGAAGGTGACCTCGATCTCGACCTGGCCCTTGGCCGCGCGGCGGAGCCCCGTGAGGATGAACTCACCGAGCAGCTCGTTGTCGGTCGCCTTGTCGTGCTCGCCCTGCATGACGAGGATCTTCACGGCCGTCTGGTTGTCTCGGCTGGTGGTGAAGATCTTCGAGCGGCTGGTGGGGACCGTGGTGTTCTGAGGGATCAGCTCCTCGAAGTTGGAGCCGAAGGTCATGATGCCGAGCGGGTGCGGCGTGACGTCGAGCAGGATCATCTGCTTCGACTCGTCGACGAGGGCCGCGCCCTGAACCGCCGCGCCGAGGGCCACGACCTCGTCGGGGTGCACGCCCTTGCAGGGCTCGCGGCCGAAGAAGTCGCGCACCGAGTCCTGGACCTTCGCCATGCGCGTCATCCCGCCGACGAGGACGACGTCCTCGATCTCGTCGCGATCGAGGCGCGCGTCTTCGAGCGTCTGCTTGCAGATCTCGATGCAGCGCTCGACGAGATCTTCGCAGAGCGTGTCGAGCTCGGCGCGGGTGAGCGTGCGCTGGAGGTGGAGCGCCTCGTTGCGGTTGCTGGAGATGATGAACGGGAGGTTGATCTCGGTCTCGAGCGAGGTCGACAGCTCGCACTTCGCCTTCTCGGACGCGTCTTTCAGGCGCTGGAGCGCCATGCGGTCCTGGCGCAGATCGACGTTGTGCTGCTCGCGGAAGCCCTGCACGAGCCAGTCGATGATCCGGGCGTCGAAGTCCTCGCCGCCGAGGAAGGTGTCGCCCGCGGTGGCGATGACCTTGAAGACGCCGCCCGAGCCGATCTCGAGGACCGAGATGTCGAAGGTGCCGCCGCCGAGATCGAACACGGCGATCGTCTTCTCGACGTTCTTGCCGAAGCCGTACGCGAGCGCGGCCGCCGTGGGCTCGTTGACGATGCGGATCACGTCGAGGCCGGCGATCTGCCCCGCGTCCTTCGTCGCCTGGCGCTGGTTGTCGTTGAAGTACGCGGGGACGGTGATCACCGCCTTGGTGATCGGCTCCGAGAGATAGTCCTCCGCGAAGAGCTTCATCTCTTGCAGGACCATCGCGCTGATCTCGGGGACCGAGTACGTCTTGTCGCGGAGCTGGATCCGCACGTCGCCGTGCGGCCCCTCGACGATCTTGTACGAGGCCGTGAGGATCGCGTTCTTCACCTGCGGCGAGGACCACTTGCGCCCGATCAGGCGCTTCGCCGCGTAGACGGTGTTCTCGGCGTTGGTGATCGCTTGCCGCTTCGCGATGTGGCCGACGAGGCGCTTACCCGCCTCGGTGATGGCGACCATCGAGGGGGTCGTTTTGTAGCCGCCCCGGTTGGGGATGACGGTCGGTACTCCGTCCTCGACTATGGCGACGCACGAGTTCGTGGTGCCCAGGTCGATCCCGATGACGCGCTCCATTCAGCCGATGCTCCTGCTCTCGTGACACAACTGCGAGCCCGCGATGCTAGCTCAGTTTGCCGACTTCTGTGCTTGAACGCGAACTTGCTGCGCCAGGTCCTTGATTTTCTGGTCCCCGGGGGCGAGCTCGAGGGCTCGTTCGATCTCTCCGAGCGCGCTCTTTTCGAGGCCTGCGGCTTGATACGCGCTCGCCAGCGTGAGGTGAAACTGCGGTGTCTTCGGCTCGAGCTCGACGGCGCGGCGCGCGAACTCGACGGCGCGGCGGATGTTGGCCGATGATTTCAGCGTGGTGAAGGCCACGCGATCGTGCGCCGCGGCGTTGCCTGGTAGCCCGTTGCAGACCTTGGAGTAGCTGAGCGCCGCCTCGCCCCAGCGGCCCTGCGACTCTTCGTACTGCGCCTGCTTGAGGTAGCCGTCGGCGAGCGACGCGTCGGCGAGGCGCATGGCCTCGACGAACCGGGCCTGGACCTCGGCGTCGTCGGGCGCGAGCGACGCCGCGATCCGGTAGGCGCTGGCGGCGGCGGCGAACTGCTGCTCGACGAGCGCGGCCTTGCCCTCGTCGAGGTAGCGCTGGAGCTGGGCGCGGCGCGCGTCGGCGATCGCCTGATCATGGCGGACCCGGAGCGCGTCGGCGGTGCGCTGCGGCGCGGCGGGATCCGGGGCGACGGGCGGAGGCGTCGGCCTGCGCATCGTGCCGCTGAGCTTGCGGGCCAGCGTTTCGCGGCGGATCCGCGCGGCCTCGGCCGAGATCGGCCCCGGCTCCACCGACGGTCGCACGCTCGCCGCGGGCCGGTCCGACGCGGGCCGCGACGGAGGCGCGAGCGACGGCGCGGGCTCGGACGCGTAGCGCCCCGGCGCCCCGGCGATCGACGCGGGCTCGGCGATCGCGACCTCGACCGGGGCGCGCGCGACGTCGCGCGGCGTCTGCTCGATGATCGCCGCCATCACGCGGTTCTTCTGCGTCTGCGCGAGGTACGCGTCGTACTCGGCGCGGCGATCCTTCGCGGTGAGGATGTCGTGCGCGATGGTGACGCGGTTGAAGATCGCCTCGATCTTGGGCTTGAACGCGCCGAGGTTCTTGCGGAAGAAGCGGTCCGGGTGAAACTCGGGCGCGATCGCGTAGTACGCGGACTTGATCTTCTTCTTGTCGGCGTCTCTCTCGACGGCGAGCACCTCGTAGTAGGTGAGGTCGTCGAGCCGGTAGAAGAGATCGAGGATGCGTCGCTTCTTGTCGTCGTCGATCTCGACGATCTCGTCGAGCTCGGCCGCGTCGTAGAGCACCGGCGCGGATCGAGGCGCGGGCTCGACGGCAGCGCGCGCGCTCGTCGGCGGCTCGCTCCGCGCGGGCGCCGGCGGCGGCTCGGCGCGCGGCGGCTTGACGCTCACGGCGACGCGCGGCGACACGGACAGGGGCGCGGACACCGGCGCAGCGCCCGCGGCCGGCTCGATGGCCCCGAGCTGGGCGAGGCGATCGAGCGCGGCGGCGACGACCGCCGGCGAGAGCCCGGTCATCGTCGCGAGGTCGCGCTCGTTCGTCGCCGCGTCGATGCGCGAAAGGAGAAACCCTTCGACGGGGCTCAGCGGGAGCGACTTGACGTCGCAGCCGGATTTCGGCCTGGGAACTCGCATACGGGGAAGGCAGCTCGGGCTCGGTCGGGGGCGACGATTCTATCGGGAATCCTCGCGGCACCGCAATCACCGCGCGGCATCGTCGATCGCGCCGGACGACGGAGGCGCGAAGAGGCCGAGCCACGCTTCGGGGCGCGCTTCGATCCGCGCCTCGAGCGCCCGGGCGAGGCGCAGCGTGAGCCGCGTCTCGCCGTCGGGTCCGCGCGCGAGATCGCTCGTGTCGACGCGCTCGACGAGGAGCTGCTGCCGGCCGTCGCGCGCGGAGCTCATCGGCGTCCCGACGACGACCGCCGCGCCGCGGGCGAGAGCGATCCGCGCCGCGCCCACCGGGATGCTCTGCTGGGCTCCGAAGAGCACCCCGCGGATCGATCGCACCCGCGAGGGCAGATCGAGCAGGAAGCCCACGGCGCGGCCGGCGCGGAGCTCGCGCACGATCGCCGTCGCGGCGCCGGGGCGCGCCCGGTAGATCGAAAGCACGCCGCGGGGCGCGCGGATCCGCTCGTACAGCGCGGTGAATCGGGGATCGTAGCTCTCGCGCGCGACGGTCGCGACGGGGAACCCCTCCTCGACGAGCAGCGCGGCCATGCGCTCCCACGGCCCGAGGTGCGCCGCGATGTAGACGACCCCGCGGCCCTCGGCGAGCGCGGCGCGGAAGACCTCGTGCGAGGCCGCGTCCATCGTCATCGCGCGGCCGGCGCGCTCGCGCGGATCGAGGAGCGCGAGCGTGTCGGCGAGCACGTCGGCCGCCGCGAGGAACACCGCGCGCACGCGGCGCGGCGCGACGGGCTGCCCGAGGCCGGCGGCGAGCCGAGCGCCGACGAGGCCGCGCTCCTTCGCGAGCACCGCCCACGCGACGAGGCCGAGCCCGCGGCACACCGTGGCGACGAGGCCGCGAGGCGCGCGCTGCACCAGCGCCAGCGCCGCGCGCACCAAGGCGTGGAGCGCGTCGTTCTTGAGCCTCTGGCGCGGCGTCCAGGTGCCGCCCTCACGCACGTCCTCGGCCACTACGGCGGGGCAGCTCCGGCGTCGCCGGGGCCGAGCAGCGCCCCTTCGATCACCTTGTTCTGGATCTCGATCGCCTCGTTGAACGCGGTGATCGCCTCGCCCTTCACGCGCTCGGCGCCGCGGGTGTCGCCCTTCTCTTTCAGGGCCGCGATGCGCCGCTCGAGGACGATGCCCTTCACCTCGAAGAGGTGCCCGCGGAAGTGCGTGGGCGTCACCGCGTACGTCAAGCCGGCCTCGATTTCCCGGAGCGCGCCGTCGATGTTGCCCGACGAGCTCTCGAGATCCGCGAGGCGCGCGCGGGCGTCGGCGATGACCTCGGCGACCTCGGCCGGCGCCGGCGTGCCGCCGGGGAGCGGGCCCGCGGTGATCTTCTCGACGGCGGCGACGGCGCGCGGGAGGTCCTTGTCGTCCTCGGCGAGATCGGCCTGGTGGTGCGCGGCGCGGGCCCTGGAAAGGAACGCGAGGAGCGCGGGATCGACGACGGCCTCCCCGGCGCAGGCGCACGCGGCGCCCGGGGCGCCCGGGGCGCCCGCCGGCGGGGCGTGCGCCGCGCCCGCGGTCCCGAGCGAGTCGGCGTCGACCTGGCGGTTCGCGCAGGCGGCGACCCCGAACGACGCGGCCGCGAGAGCCGTCACCATCGCGACGAGGGCGAGGCGGCGCATCAGCGTACCCCCCAGGCGGCGAAGCGGTTGCGGCGCAGATCCGACGAGCGCGCGCTGGCGATGCGATCGATGCGCGCCGAGCTGTGACCGACCTCGAACCTCTCGGCAGGATTGAAGAGATCGTCGGTGGATCGCGAGCGGATCAGCACCGCCGGCGCGACGGTCGCGACGTCGGCCGGCGGCGCCGCCGTCAGCTGCGGGGGCGCGAAGCTCTGCCCGCGCAGGAGGAGCGCGAACCCCGCCGCGAGCGCGACGACGCCGGTCACCGCCGCCATCGTCGCGGGGAGCGCGCGACGCAGCCGCGAGACGGTCGCGAGCGCCCGCGGAGCCCGGGCGAGCGCGTCGGCGATGAGCGCTTCATTGCGCGCCGGAGCGAGCACCGCGGGCCGGTGCGCCGCGCGCAGATCACCGAGGATCGCCGCGTCACCGGTGAGCTCTCCGCCGCGCGCGAGCTCGCTGCGCAGCCTCTCCGCGCCATCGCGCTCGAGGCGTGTGGGCGGCGCGTCGCCGTCGTGGAGGGCGCGCGCGAGGATCGCGTCGAGATCGTCGTCGGCGAGCGACGCGGGTCGGTACGCCGCCTGCAGCGCGCTCGCGAGCGGATCAGCGCCGCGATCGAGCGCTCCGCGCAGGGCGGCCGCGTCACGCAGCTCGTCCTCGGTGAACGGCGGCTGGTCCCCGCCGCCGACGGAGTCGGGCGCAGGAGGAGGCACCAGACGGAGCCGGGGGTTCTGCTTCATCACTCTGCCTCGCTCGGCGAAAGCTGACCGCCGGGGAGCCCCGCAGCCAGCGCCTTCTTCAGCGCCGCGAGGGCGCGGTGGAGGACGACGTCGAACGTCGAGACCGAAACGCCGAGCGTCGCCGCCACGTCTTCGCGCGTGCGCTCTTCGAGCACGCGGAGACGGATGGCGTCGGCGTAGCGCGGGTTGATCTGCCCGAGCGCGGCGTCGACGCGCCCGCGGGCGTCGGCGAGATCGCGCTTCTCGCTGAGCTCGGCCTCCCCGGAGCGGGTGAGATCGCGCTCGGACGCGTCGATCTCGCGCTGGAGATCCTCGGGCTCGTACAGCGTCTCGCGGCGCCTCGACCGCAGGATGTCGAGGGCGATGCGCATGGCGATGACGCGGAGCCACGGGTACACGCCGACGCTCTGCCACTGGAACTGGTGGAACCGCTCGACCACGCGCGCGTACGTCTCGCCGAGCGCGTCCTGCGCGGCGGCCTCGGAGCCGAGGCGCGGCATCAGCACGGCGCGAAACAGCGAGGGCCCGTGCTTGCGCAAGATCTGCCCGAGCGCCGCGCGATCGCCGGTGTGCGCGCGCTCGCAGAGCTCCCGCTCCGCCTCCAGATCCGGCCTCGCTACCGCCACGGCCCGCACGATAGCCGGACACCGTCGAGCTGGCACGACCGGAGGTGCCTCCGCGCCCGCTTCCCGCGGGAGCCGCGCGGCCAGCGAGGGTCGGAGCGCCGAAGACAGCGCCGCGATCGGCGAAAGCGTCGCGGGAAACATCCCCCGAAACGAGGGCGACGGCAGAAATGCAGAGAGGGCGAGCGACGTCACGACCGAAAAACGCGCGCGCCGCCCGTACCTTACGGGAGCCTGGCCGAGACCCGTCCCGATCGCGCGCGGCGCCCCGTTCGCGGCCGCGATCGTGCTGCGGACCGGGCCTGGACCGTGCTCGCGGCGATTCTCTCGCGTCGGGCGTGATTGTCGTCGGCGCCTGGAACGTCTACCCCTCCACGAGACGACGGCTCCCGTCCTCGGAGGAGAACTTCATGCTTCGGACCTCGGCCCACACCCTTCTTGGCGCCTCGGCGCTCGCCCTGAGCGCGTGTACGATTTACACGAACCCCCGGCCCGCCACCTACCAGGCCCCCCGCACCGTCGTGGTGACGCGGCCCGCCCCGGTGCGCCGGGTCGGCGTCAACGGCGGCCCGGTCATGGTCCCCCGCACACCCGCCTCGCCGACCATCACCGTCGTCCCCGTCAACAACGGCACCACGATCGCGCCGACCGAAACGGCGACGACCGGGTTCGGCATCCGCGGCCCGCGCATCACCTCGCCGATCATCTTCGGCAACGGGCAGTCCGGCGCGTTCACCGGCGAGGCCTTCGTGATCCCCACCGGCACGCAACGCCTCCCCAACCTCGGCGACCTCGTCCCCTTCGCCACGCTCTTCACCAACACGTTCGAGGTCAAGCCGCAGGCCTTCACGGGCGGGTTCCCCGGCGCGCTCCGCCAGGACGACTGGTTCGCGATCCGCTACGAGGGCGAGTTCCTCATCGATGGCGACGGCCTGGCCGAGTTCGCGCTGACGTCGGACGACGGCGCGGTGCTCTCGATCGACGGGCAGGTGCTCATCGACAACGGCAGCGCTCACACGTCGAACGCCTCCAGCGCCAAGCGCGAGATGGTGCACGGCCAGCACCACCTCCGCCTCGACTACTTCCAGGGCGCGCAGGGTCAGGTCTCGCTCGCCCTCGACGTGATGGAGCGCGGGCAGAAGTCCCCGTTCGCCGGCCTGCGGCCCCTCCAGGGCCTCAACCGCACCGCGCCCCCGCGCTAGGTTTCCCGGAGATTCCTGGAGTTTTGATCCACGATCGCGTTAACGCGGATCCGCTCGCAAAGAGTGGTATCGTGCGCGGGCATTCATGGCGTCGGTGAACCCGCTCTCGCGCGAGCTCGTGTTCAAGATCGTCTACTACGGGCCCGGGCTCGGCGGGAAGACGACAACACTCGAGCACATCCACGCGACGGCCAAGCCGGAGCATCGGGGCAAGCTCGTCTCGCTCGCGACTCCCGTCGATCGCACCCTCTACTTCGACTTCCTCCCCGTGCGCCTCCCGCCGGTGCGCGGGATGAACATCCGGCTCCAGCTCTTCACGGTGCCGGGGCAGGTGTACTTCAACGCCACCCGCAAGCTGGTGCTCACGGGCGCTGACGGCATCGTCTTCGTCAGCGATTCGCAGATCGTCCGCGCCGACGCCAACCTCGAGAGCCTCGAGAACCTGCGCGAGAACCTCAACGATCAGGGCCGCGATCTCGCGCAGATCCCGCTGATTTTTCAGCACAACAAGCGCGATCTGCCCGACTTGCTGCCGGTCGAAGAGCTCGACAGCATGCTCAACCTGTTCGGCGCGCCGTCGCTCCCGACGTGCGCGACGTCGGGCGAAGGCATCTACGAGTCGCTCGAGAAGATCAGCGAGCAGGTGCTGGCCGCCTTCCAGGATCGCCTCCCCGAGTCGACCGAGGGGAGCGCTCCGGCGAACTTCTCCGCGGTCGAGGGTGGCCTCGTGAACGCGCTGCGCGGCGCGACCCACCGCGCCGAGGCGCCGACCGATGTCGTGGTCGCCCACATCAAGGCGCCCAACGGCTACCCGTCGTTTCCCCCCGAGCCCAGCCCGTCGGCGCCGCCGCCCCCGGTTCTGCCGCCGCTGACGACGCTGCCCGGGATCGAGATCGACGCCGAGGGCGCGCCTCCGCCGCCCCCTGCGCCCGAAGACGCGCTCGTCAACCGCGAGCGCGCGAGCGAGTCCGGCGTCTCGTTCGCCGAGCTGTGGCCCGAAGGCGAGCGCGACACGGTGCGCGACGTCGAAGAGGCCATCGCCAGGGGCCGCTACTGGCGCGCGATCGAGCTCTGCGAGTCGCTGGTGTCGCGCGTGCTCGCGGGCGCAGCGGGCCTCTTCGGCACCCACGAAGCGCCGCGCGATCCGGCCATCGTGCCGATGTTCCTCGGCCTCGATGGGCGCCGCTACCTCGCCTTCCGCAGCATCGTGCGCGACGCCCGCGGCGACGGCCTCATCACCGCGCGCGAGGCCCTCGCCGCGTACGCGTTCGCCATCGACGCGCGCCTCGCCCGCAGCTCCATCCACCACGGCTGAGCGCCCGCGCGGCGCTCACAATCGTCGCCGAGCCGACGGGATCGTCTTGATTTACAGCCGATCGGGCGTTGGAACGCTGCCGTGGCGGCGCATCGACACGTTCATCACCAGCGCGATCGACATCAGCATCGTCATCACGCTCGAGCCGCCGTACGAGAAGAGCGGCAGCGTCACGCCGACCACCGGGAGCACGCCCGCGGCCATGCCGATGTTGATCAGCGCGTGCCAGAAGATGACGGCCGTCGCGCCGACGGCGAGCACCGCGCCGAAGCGATCCTTGGCTTGTGAGGCGATGTGGATCCCCCACACGGTCAGGAAGCCGTAGAGGCAGACGAGGATCGTGCAGCCGACGAAGCCCCACTCCTCGGCGAACACCGGGAACGGGAAGTCGGTGAACTGATCGGGGATGAACCCGAACTGGTTCTGCGTCCCCTTCATGAACCCGCTGCCGAAGAGCCCGCCGTCGCCGATGGCCACGCGCGCGTGGTGAGCGTGCCAGCCCGTGTGGAGGAGATCGGCCTCGGGGTTGATGAACGTCGTCACGCGGGCCTTCTGGTAGCCGAGGAGGACGTAGTTCCACACGATGTAGCCCGAGGGGATCATCGATCCGAAGAAGAGCGCGGCGCTCTGCCAGCGGATCCGCGTCATCGCCACGATCGTCAGGAAGATCAGGATGTGGATCGTCGCCGTGCCGAGGTCGGGCTGCTTCAGGATCAGCAGCGCGGGCGCCCCCGCGAGCACGGCCGGGACGAGCAGCTCGCGCAGCGTGCGCCCCTCGCTGCGGGGATCGTCGTGCAGGTACTTCGCCAGCGCGATGACCATGAAGAGCTTCATGAACTCGCTCGGCTGGAAGCCGAAGATCCAGCGGTTGGCGTTGCGCACGTTGTTCGCCGCACCGCTCGAGAGCACGAACACCAGCGTCAGCGAGAAGATCCCGAACGTGTAGAGCACGTAGCCGAGGCGCTCGAGGTGGCGGTAGTCGATCGCGGCGACGACGCCGGCGATGATCCCGCCGACCACCAGCCACTGGACCTGGCTGATGTAGAGCTCGGAGCGCGCGCCCTGGTAGACGCTGGTCGCGCTGTAGAGGTTGATCACGCCGAGCACCGCGATCAGCGCGGCCGCGATGAAGAGCGGCCAGTCGAAGTGGTTCTGATCGCGGTCGGAGAATTTGTCGCTCATCATGGCGAGCCTCCTCCCGAGCGCGGCCGTGGGTGCCGCGGCGAGGGCGTCGCGCCCGCGCCCGTGCCCGATTTCGCCGAGCCACCGTCGCGACGATCCCGCACGAGCTCCTGGTAGGCGCGCACGGCTTCGAAGGCGATCGGCGCGGCGTGCTTGCCGCCGGTGCCGCCGTGCTCGACGAGCACCACCACCGCGACCTCGGGGGACTTCGTCGGCGCGTAGCCCGCGAACCAGGCGTGCTCGCGGTTGTAGTACCAGACCTTCTCGGCCTCGGCGCCGCGCGCCAGGTGGTGCGAGACCTGCGCCGTGCCCGTCTTGCCGGCCATGTCGAAGCCGACGAGGCGCGCCGCTTCACGCGCGCGGTTGGCGGTGCCGCCCTCCTCGTTCACGCCGGAGCGCAGCGCGTCTTGCACCAGCTTGAGGTTCTCCGGGTGCACGTCGATCTGGCGGCGCACGCGCGGGCTGAACTCCTGCACGACGGTGCCGTTCGACGTCTCGACGGCGCGCACGAGCTGCGGCTGATACAGCGTCCCGCCGTTCGCGAGCGCCGCGTACGCCAGCGCGAGCTGGAGCACCGTCACCGTCGTCGCGCCCTGCCCGATCGTCGCGTTGAGGCCGAAGCCGAGCTGGAAGTGGCCGCCGTTGTGGACCGTCATCCAGGCCTTCGTCGGCATCCGCCCCGAGGCCTCCGCGTTGACGCCGAGGCCGGTGCGGCTCCCGAGGCCATAGCGGTTCCCCATCAGCGAGATGTCGTCCATCTTCAGGCCGTATTCAGCGGCCAGCGTGTAGAAATAGACGTTGCACGACTCGGCGATCGCCTTGTGGAGATCGGTCGCGCCGTGGACGTGGGTGCAACGAAACGTGCGCTTTCCGAAGGTGATCGCGCCCTTGCACTGCGTGATGATGTGCGGCCCGATGATGCCCTTCTCGAGCGCCGCGAGGGCGGTGAAAGGCTTGAACGTCGAGCCGGGCGGGTACGCGCCGGAGACCGTCTTGTCGAGCGCGGGCTTGAGCGGATCGGAGTAGAGGCGCCGGAACGCGTCGCGGATCACCTGCTTGCCCGAGCCGCCGGAGACGGCGTTGGGATCGAAGCTGGGCTTGGAATACAGGCCTAGGATGCGCCCGGTGCGCACGTCGACCATGGCCACGCCGCCGGCGAGCTCGCCGCGGAAGGCCTTGTCGAGGGCCTTCTGGACCTCGGCGTCGAGCGTGAGGCGGAGATCGCGGCCGGGGATCGGATCGGTGCGCGCCGGATCCTCGATGATGCCCTCGCCGCCTGGGCGCTTCCGGCCGCGCGCGTCGACGAGGACCTTCTCCCAGCCGCGCGTGCCGCGGAGGTAGCTCTCCCAGGCGCGCTCGACGCCGGTGACCCCGATGCGATCGCCCTCCATGTAGCCCGACGATCGCAGCGTCGAGAGGCGATCGCCGTCGACCTCGGCCATGTAGCCGAGCACGTGCGCGCCGACGTCTTCGTAGGGGTAGTACCGCACCGGGGTCGGCACGAGCTCGACGCAGGCGCACGGCTTGTTGCCGCACGTGCCCATCAGCTCGGCCTCGTGCGTCGACAGGTTGGCCACGGCGTCGCGCGAGACGTCTTCCTTGAGCAGGATCTGCTGCTCCTTGCGCTTGCCGTCCTCGGCGCGGAGCGCGAGCAGGTGCTGCTCGAGGCGCGTGCGCTCGTCGAGGCCCATCCCGAGGTAGTCGACGAGCTTCGGCCACACCACCGTCATGTCGAGGCGCGAGGGGACGACGTAGATGTTGTACGCGGGCCGGCTCGCCGCGAGCACCTTGCCCGCGCGATCACGGATGATCCCGCGCGTCGTCGCCAGCGTGTTGCGGCGGACGATGTTCTCGCGCGCGATGGCCTTGTTGTCGTCGGTCTCGAGGATCTGGAGCTGGAAGAGGCGGCCCAGCAGCGCGAGGAACATCAGCGCCATGCCGAGCGCGATGAAGCGGAAGCGCTTGCGAAACTCGGTGACGTCCGAGCGCTGGACGAACAGGCTCATCGCGGCGAGCCCTCTCCCGGCCGGGGCACGGTGATCGTCGCCTGGTGGACGCGCTCGGCGAGGCTGAAGATCAAGGGCGCGAAGAGCGCGGTGGAGATCGCGTGGGGCGGCACGAGCAGCGCGAGGGCCCGCGGCCGCGCCGGATCGCCGCCGAAGATCGCCGTGAGGATCACCACGAGGATCCCCTGGAGCAGCGAGAACACGAAGGCCAGCGCCAGCTTCGTCAGCAGCGTCTGCGCGGCGAGCCGGACGCCGGCCGCGCGCGAGACGACGAACGTGGCGACGGTGATGAACGTGAAGAGCCCGGTTGGCGCCGCGACGAACACGTCGAGCAGGTAGCCGAGGGTGAACGAGAGCGCAGCGCCGCGAGCCATCGAGTACTCGTGCACGCCCATGAACACCACGAGGGGCAGCAGCAGGCTCGGCGTCGCGCCGGGGATGTGGAGGTGACCGATCAGCCGGAAGAGGTTCGACTGGATGACGAGCAAGGCGACGCCGATGGCGAGGAAGGCGGTGTTGCGCATCGCTCGTCGCCTACTTCTTCGGGGTGCTCGAGGGGACCTGGCCCGGCGCGTCGCGGTTGGCCTTGGCGTCCTCGCCCGGCACCGACGTGAGGATCAGGACCTCTTCCACGCGCGAGAAATCGACGGTCGGCGTCGCCGTCACCTGCTGGTAGATGCCGAAGTCGCGGCGGACCACCTGGGTTACAGTTGCAACCGGGATACCTTTGGGGAACCGGCGGCCGACGCCGCTCGTGACGAGGAGATCGCCGACCTCGACCTCGTCGGTGCGCTCGACGTACTGGACGCTGCACGAGTACTTGCTCTCGTCGCCGGTACCGCGGACGAAGCCGCGCGCCCCGGTGCGCTGCACGACGACGTCGACGCTGCTGCCCGCGTCGACGACGAGCCGGACGTCGACCGTGTCGCCGGCGGTCTTGAGGGTGGTGCCCACGACGCCGTCGGCCGAGAGGACGGGGAGGTTCGGGCCGACGTCGGGCGCGTCGCGATCGAGCGTGACGCGGGCGACGCGGAAGAACTCGTTGGTGTTCTTGCCGATGACCTGCGCGCTCACGACCTCGGTCTTGAGGCTCTGCTTGAGATCGAGCAGGCGGTGCAGGCGGCGGTTCTCTTCCTCGAGGCCCTCGAGCTTGCGCACGCGCTCTTGCAGACGCGCGTTCTGCGAGGAGAGCCGGGTGTTGTCCTCCTTCACGTCGACCAGGTAGATGTAGTCGCCCCACACGCTGGAGATGCCGCGGGCGAGCGTGGCGGCGACGAGCTGGAGCGGCGTCGCGATGCGGACGATCACCTTGTCGGGCCCCGAGATCTGCCGCGGATCACGCATGCTCGCGCGCAGCACCCAGAAGGGCACCGCCAGCGCGAGCAGCACGATCACGGAGTCGCGGTAGCGTTTCCAGTTCACGGGACCGACGCGGTTCTGGCCCGCATGGCCGCAGCCGTCAACCGGGTTCGACACCCGCGAACTCGCGCCGCGATCTAGCTGATCGTGACTTCTTTGAGCAGCTCGAGGTGGTCGAGCGCCTTGCCGCTCCCGAGCACGACGGCGCTGACGGGATCGTCGCAGACCATCACGGGGAGGCCTGTTTCTTCGCGCAGCAGCACGTCGATGTTCTTCAGCAGCGCGCCGCCGCCGGTGAGCACGATGCCCTTGTCGACGATGTCAGCCGCGAGCTCGGGCGGCGTGCGCTCGAGCGCGATCAGCACCGCCTCGACGATGGCGTTGGTGGGCTCGCTGAGCGAGTCGCGGATCTCGTCGGAGTTGACGACCACGGTCTTCGGGATGCCGGCGACCATGTCGCGCCCCTTGACCTCCATCGTCAGTTGCTGCTCGAGCGGGTACGCGTTGCCGACGGTGATCTTGATGCGCTCGGCCGTCTGCTCGCCGATGGCCATGTTGTACTTGCGCTTCATGTAGGCCATGATCGACTCGTCCATCTTGTCGCCGCCGACGCGGACGCTCTGCGAGTAGACGATGCCGGCGAGCGAGATCACGGCGACCTCGGTCGTGCCGCCGCCGATGTCGACGACCATGTTGCCCGAGGGCTCGGTGATGGGCAGGCCCGCTCCGATCGCGGCCGCCATCGGCTCTTCGATCAGGTAAACCTCGCGCGCGCCGGCGCCCTCCGCGCTCTCTTTCACCGCGCGCTTCTCGACCTCGGTGATGCCGAAGGGAACGCAGATGATGATCCGCGGCTTGACCAGCGTGCGCCGGTTGTGGGCGCGCGCGATGAAGTACCGGAGCATCGCCTCGGTGATCTCGAAGTCGGCGATCACGCCGTCGCGCAGCGGACGCACTGCCTGGATGTTGCCAGGCGTTCGCCCGAGCATCTCCTTGGCTTCGCGCCCGACGGCGAGGACCTTCTTGCCGCCGCGGTTGTCGCGCTGAACGGCGACGACCGAGGGCTCGCAGGAGACGATCCCCTTGCCCTTGACGTAGATGAGGGTGGTGGCTGTACCGAGATCGATCGCGAGATCGTTCGAAAACAGGCCGTAGAGCCAGTCGAACATCATCGCGTCGCCTCCGAGGTGGGTGCTGTGCTGCTAAGGATCGGCTGCGAAGCCGCGCGGGCGTGGCGCGGCATTGCAGCGCGCGCCGTGAACGAAAGGTCCGATCCGGCCTCGCTCTCGGGCCGGTCGGACCTGGCGATCATGATCTCAACCTCGCGAGATCTTTCCTTCTTTGTGCTCGAGGTGCTTGCGGCACGCCGGGCAGAACTTCTTGATGACGAACTTCTCCGTCATCGTCCGCTTGTTCTTGGTCGTGTGATAGTTCGCGCGGCTGCAGGTCCCGCACGTGAGCTTGATGATGTCGCGCATCGGATTCTCCTCTACCGCCGCGGCGCTGAGCCGCAGGTTCCTACCTGCGTCGGGTTCCGGGAGCGCTGCCTGGCAGCGTAGCCTCGCCGAAAATCTCGACTGCGGTAGGAGTCGTTGGGGGCCGACCGCGTCGGCCCCTTCGTCCAGAAACATCCACTCTGCTCGGGTTCGTGAGAACGTCCCGAGCGAGGGGGGCGAAACTTACAAGAATTCGCACGGATGTCAATCACGAGCGTTCTCGACCCGAAGAAAACCGGTCGAGCTCGGTCGGAAACCTCCGCACCGGCGGTGCCCACGCCCACCGACGTGCGAGCGAGCTCACCAGCCCCGCGCGCGATCAATGCGATCAATGCGATCGGCGCGAGGCCAGGTGAGCACGCTCCGGGATCAGTCGTCCGCGTCCCAATCGTCGCGCGACTTGCTCCAGTCCTTGTTGCCAGCGCGCTTGCCGCCGCCAGCACCAGCACCAGCGCCTGCTCCAGCGCCTGCTCCCGCTCCGGGCGGGCCCTCGCCGTCGTGGTTGCCGCGACGACGACGCTCGTCGAACGTCTTCCGGCCAGGGGCCGCAGGGGGCGCGCCGCCGGCAAATCCGCCGCCGCCACCACCACCGCCGCCCGAGGTGCCCGCGTAACCACCACCGCCACCGCCACCGCCGGCGTAGCCACCACCGCCGCCACCGCCGCCGGCGTAGCCGCCCGGACGATCACCGCCCGCAGGACGCTCGCCCTTCGGGTGCGCGAGGTTCACGACGAGGCGACGACCACGGATGTCTGCGCCCTTGAGCGCCTCGATCGCGCCCTTGGCAGCGTCCGCGCTCGCCATCGTCACGAAGCCGAAGCCGCGCTTGCGGCCGTCGGGATCCATCGGCAGGTGCACGCGCACGACCGGACCCGCGCTCGACGCGCCGATCAGGCCTTCGACCTCTTCGACCGTGGCGTCGTACGGCAGGTTGCCGACATAGAGCGTGCGATCCGGCGCGCCGGCCGGCCCGCCCATTCCCATGCCCATGCCGCCGCCCATTCCCGGCGGACCCATACCAGCACCGGGGGGACCACCTGGACCACCCATGCCCATCCCCATCCCCATGCCGGGGCGGAGAAGGACACCGTCGCGACGCGGCGGCTCGGCCTGGAATGGCCGCACGGAGATCGACTTGCCGCCCTGGAACGAGCCGTCGAGCGACTCGCGAGCGGAGGTGGCCTCCTCCACGGTCGCGAGCGTCACGAAGCCGAACCCGCGGGGGCGACCTGTGGCCCGATCCTTGGGGAGGCTCACTTCCACCACATTCCCGCCGGTCGCTTCAAAAAGCTGGCGGAGAACGTCTTCGGTGATGGAATCCGGCAAACCTGCCACGAACAACTTACGCGAATCTTCAGCCATCGAAAAACCTGCGAACCGATCGATTTCTTGTTCCGTCGAGCGCCACGATGGCGATCACCAGCGACGAGTCGGGGCCGCTTCCAGCCCCTTCGTGCCCTCGCCCTCGCGAACCTGCTCGAACACCCTGACCGACAACCCTCGCTCCGCGAATCCGGAGAACGATGGGCTCAGGATCGCAGAGTTGCGACCCGATGCATACCCCGAGATTGAACCCGGCGCCTGCACGAGAGTCACGATATCTGGCGCCGATGCCGCGTCAAGGGAGCCTTTCCAGCGTCGGCAAAGATTCGGCGCGACGCGGGGGCCACGATGCCGCACCGGAGCGCGGTGCGTCAGGCGGGTCGACGCGTAGCAGCAGGATTTACCCGCGCAAGGTCGGGTGTTGCCCGCGGCCATCGGACGCGTCCGTTCGGACGTGAACCGTGGTACCACCGGCTGTCGAGGGCACTCGGATGGCTGAACCGTTCAACATCGATCGCTTCATGGATGGCTCCAACAAGCTGGACCTGTCCGACATCGACTGGGACGAAGTCCCGCGCCATCCGCTCACGCCGGAGGCAATCCGGACCCTGCGCTATTTTCTCACGACCGAGAGCTCGACGTTCTTCTACGTGCGCGCGCTGATGGCGGTGCAGGGCACCCTCGAAGAGCCCGACTTCGCGCCCTTCATCTGCGCGTGGATGTACGAAGAAGAGTTCCACGGCCGGGCCTTCCGCCGCTTCCTCGAGGCCTACGGCGAGCCCATCGATCAGACGTACCGACAAGGCTTCTTCAAGACGCGCAGCGTGGGCGAGCGCATCGACGAGATCGGCCAGAGCGTCATCTCGCGCATCTTCCCCGAGGCCTGGCCGGCCGTGCACATGATCTGGGGCACGGTGCAGGAGATCACCACGTATTACGCGTACCAGTGCCTGATCGACCGGATCAAGCACCCGGTGCTCGACGTGATCTGCACCCGGATCATGAAGCAAGAGCTGCGGCACTACGCGTTCTACCGCGAGCACGCCAAGCGCCGGCTGACGGCCTCGAAGCTCACGCAGCGGGTGGTGTCGCGCGCGCTCAAGATCGGCTGGACGCCTGTCGGCGAGGGGATGTCGCCGCGCGAAGAGTCCATCCACGCGATCCAGTTTCTCTTCGACGGGGCCGAGGGCACGGCGATCGAGAAGGTCGAGCAGAAGATGCGCGAGCTGCCTGGCCTCGAGTGGTTCGACCTGTTCACCAAGTACGCGGTCGAGAACGGGATCCGGCGCGCGCCGGCCTCGTGGTTCCCGGAGCGCGTCGGGCTCCCCGCGGTCGCGGCGATGTGACGTCGATCCGCCTCGTTTTCGAGGCGGATCGCGCAGCTCACTCCCGGGGCGTCGAGGGCGTCGCGTCGTCCGTCGCGGCGACCTTGGCGGCGCTCTTCGGCTCGTCGTCGGTGTCTTCGGGGATGGCCGAGGTGCCGGTGGCCAGGGCCACCTCGATCTGCGGAGCCGACGAGGGATCGGTCGCGCTCTCCTGCGCGGCGAGGCCCTTCTTCCACATCCACAGGAAGTACAACCCCGCGCCGAACAGGCCGAAGCACGCCCACTGCGCGGGGGTGAGGCCGGCGTAGCGCGGATCGCCACCGAACGAGTCTTTCTCGTCCTCGCGGAGGAAATCGAGGAAGAAGCGCACCGGCGCGTAGGCCGCGCAGAGGATGCCCATGTAGAAGCCGAGGGGCCGATAGTGCCGCTTTTCCCAGAGGATCCAGAACGCGAGGGCGAGCGGGATCATCAGCGTCATCTCGATGAGGCCGAGGTCGAAGCGACCCTCCCACGCGTGACCGTGCCCGAGCGGCCACTGCACCGCGAACCACAGGTCGGAGCGGTGACCGGGGTGATCGTGCACCGAGGCGCAGCCTGCGCGGCCGAAGAACCACGCCAGCGGGAACGCGCTCGCCACGCACTCGATGTAGCCGAGCACGGGCTCCTTGCGCGAGAACCGCCAGGCCAGCGCCCCGACGAGCGCGCCGACGAAGCCGCCGTAGCTCGACAGGCCCTCCCACAATTTCACGACGTAGAGCGGGTCCGCCATCAGCCGATCGGGGTGATAGAAGATCGCGTCGAGCACGTGGCCGCCGATGAAGGCGATGCCGATCGTCCAGAAGATGAACTCGCTCATCTTCTTCTCGTTGAGGCCGCGCTGGCGCGCGTGGCGCATCGCGACGAGCGAGCCGACGTAGACGCCGATCGCCACCAGCGTACCGAACGGCTTGATCGTCGGCGGGTGCAGCGGATCGATCACCCGGTTGAGGAGCGGGATGTATTTCAGGAACGAGAGCGGGAGCTCTGGCACCTGCACATACGGGATCAGCGGTGCCACTGGGGTTCGCTACGCGGCATGGGGAGGAAGGCAGGACGCACGTTGGACGACGTTCTAGCAGCATGCGCCCCGCGCGCGCACCGTCGACGCGGGACTTTCGTCTCGGACTTTCGCCGGATCATGACGGCCGAGCCCCTCCCCTCGTCCGAGGCGTCGTGGCGGCACGCCGCGTCCGCCGCGATTTGCCGTCATTCCGAATGGAATCGCCTCGCGGCGCGCGTCGGCGTAGACCTCCACGCGTGAGCCAAGAGCCGGTCCGCATCGCCACCCTGACGCTGAGCGATACCCGCACGACGGGAGACGACGAGGGCGGCGCGCTGCTCGGCGAGCTGCTGCGCACCGCGGGGTTCTCCGTCGTCGCGCACGCCATCGTCCGCGAAGATCTCGATCGGGTTCAGGAGGCGCTGAAAGCGCTGATCGCCGGCCGCGCCGTCGACGCGATCGTGATGACCGGCGGCACCGGGATCGCCCCGCGCGACAGCACGATCGAGGCCGTCGCGCCGCTGCTCGACAAGACGCTCGACGGCTTCGGCGAGGCGTTTCGTCGGCTGAGCTGGGACCAGATCGGGCCGCGCGGGATCCTCTCGCGCGCCGTCGCGGGCGTGTCGGCAGGCGTGGTCGTCATCGCGCTCCCGGGCAGCCCCAAGGCCGTGCGCCTCGGCGTCGAGGCGCTGATCGCCCCGACCCTCGCGCACGCCGTCGCGCTGGCGCAGGGCCGCGCCGTTCACCATGGCCACCACGGCGCCGAAGGCCGCAAGGAGCACGGCTGATGCTCACGTTCGCCGACGCCCTCGCTCGCCTCCTCGCCTCGACCACGCCCCTCGGCGCGGAGCGCGTCGCGCTCGACGACGCCTTCGCCCGCGTCCTCGCCGAGGATCTCGTCGCGCCCGCGCCGATGCCCGCCTTCGATTACAGCGCGATGGATGGATATGCTTTGAGGTCAAACGATCACCTCGGCGCGGGGCCGCTGCGGATCCCGGTCGTCGGCGAGAGCGCCGCCGGCCGGGCGCTGCCGGAGCTCGCGCCGGGCTCGGCGTGCCGGATCTTCACCGGGGCGCGGCTGCCCGCGGGCGCCGACGCCGTGGTGATGCAGGAGCACGCCGAGCGGGCGGGTGACACGATCACCATCGCCGCGGCCCCGAAGCTCGGAGCGCACATCCGTCGCAAGGGCGCTGATCTCGAGCAGGGCGCGATCGCCCTCGGGCGCGGGATGCGCCTCACGCCGGGCAAGGTAGCGCTGGCCGCGGCGCTCGATCGCCCCCAGGTCCTCGTCGCGCGCCGCCCGGTGGTCACCGTCCTCTGCTCCGGCGACGAGCTGCGATCGCCCGGCGAGGCCGCGATCCCCGGCAGCGTCACCGAGTCCAACGGGTACTTCGTCGCCGCCCAGGCCCGCGCCGCCGGCGCGATCGTCCGCGTGGCGCCCTTCGTCCGCGACGACGCCGAGATCGCCCGCGTAGCCGTGGCCGACGCGCTCCGCGGCGCCGACGTGGTCGTCACGATCGGCGGCGTCAGCGTCGGCGATCACGACGTGATCCGCCCCGCGCTCGAGGCGGCCGGCGTCACGCTCGATTTCTGGCGCGTGAAGATCAAGCCCGGGAAACCGCTCGCCGTCGGGCGCGCCGGCCACACGCACGTGATCGGCCTGCCCGGCAACCCGGCGTCGGCGTCGCTGACGTTCCTGCTCTTCGGTGTTCCGCTGCTCCGCGCGCTGCAGGGCGACGCGGCTCCCCTCCCCGCGCGCCTCCGCGTGTCCATTGCGACCGAGATCCGCCGCGAGGCCGGCCGCGAAGAGTTTCGCCGCGCCGTCCTCGAGCGAAGCGACGCCGGGCTCGTGGCGCGGCTCCTCGCGAACCAGGACTCGGGCGCCGTGAAGAGCTTCGCCGAGGCCGAGGCGCTGGTGGTGATCCCCGCCGAGCGCGATCACGTCGCCGCGGGCGAGCTCCTCGACGTGATCCGCCTCGCCGACGCGTGAGCCGCGCGATCGTTTCAGCTCAAACGATCCGGTTTGAGCTCAAACGAGATCGAGCCCGAGCCCGAAGAAGCGCCGCATCGAGAGGGCGTCCGCGGATCGCTCGCCGCGCTCGTCGCGCATGATCACGCGCCCCTCTTCGAGGGGCCCCGCCGGCGCCGCCGCGAGGGGCGCGCAGGTCCACACGGCGAATAGCGGATCCCTGGCGTCGACGCGCGGGAAGACGTCGATCCGTTGCAATGGCGCGAGGCCGGCGGCCGCGGCGCCGCGACGCACCCGATCGGGAAAGCGACCGTCGGCGCAGACCACGACGCGCCCGTCGGGGGCGAGCACGCGCGACGCGGCGAGCAGGTAGTCTTCGACGCCGCCGCGGAGCTCGATCCGCGCCGCCGCGCGCTGCGGATCGGGCGAGGGCAGCGCCGTCCCGAGGGGCAGGTACGGCGGCGTCCCCGTGACGAGATCACACGGCGGATAGGCCTCGGCGCGCGCGACCTCGCGCAGATCGCCGTGCGCGACCGTCACCCGATCGCCGACGCCGTTCTCGGCCACGTTGCGCTGCGCGAGGCCGAACGAGATCTCCTGCGCTTCGATCCCGAAGCACCTCGCCGCGGGGAGGCGCCAGGCGATCATCAGCAGCACCGAGCCGATGCCGCAGCCGAGGTCGAGCGTCGTCGAGGCCTCGGGCCGGGCGCGCGCGGCGATCCACGCCGTGGCCAGATCGTCGACCGAGAAGCGGTGCCCGCGCCGACGCTGCAGCAGCCGAAAATCCGCCGTCAACGCGTCCGAGGTCAGGTCGTCGGGGAGCACTCCGGTGGCGCGTAGCACGGCGTCGCGCGGCGCGAAAAAAAAGGCCGGCGCCCCGGTCGAGCTGCGCTACTACGCGAGCCCCATGAGCACCCTCCCCGCCTCGAACCCGCCGCGAGAGCCCGTCAAGGTGCTCCTGCTCGAGAACATCCACGAGAGCGCGCACCGCCTCTTCCTGGCGGAGCGGTTCGAGATCACGACGCGGAGCTCGGCGCTGAAGGGCGACGATCTGGTCGCGGCGCTCCAGGGCGTCCACGTCCTCGGCATCCGCAGCAAGACGCACATCACGGCCGAGGTGCTCGACAAGGCCGACAAGCTGCTCTCGGTGGGCTGCTTCTGCATCGGCACCAACCAGGTCGATCTCGCGGCGGCCAACCGGCGCGGCGTCCCGGTCTTCAACGCCCCCTTCAGTAACACCCGCAGCGTCGCCGAGATGATCATCGGCGAGCTGATCTTCCTCGCGCGCCAGCTCGGCGATCGCACCCGCGAGCTCCACGGCGGCGTCTGGAAGAAGGTCGCCAACGGCTGCTTCGAGATCCGGGGCAAGACGCTCGGGATCGTCGGCTACGGCCACATCGGCCAGCAGCTCGGCGTCCTCGCCGAGTCGCTCGGCCTGCGCGTGATCTACTTCGACATTTTCGGCCGCCTCCCGATGGGCAACAACCGCGCGACGCAGACCCTCGACGCCCTCCTCGAAGAGGCCGACTTCGTCTCGCTCCACGTGCCGGAGACGCCCGACACGAAGGAGATGATCGGCGCGCCGGAGCTCGCGCGCATGCGCAAGGGCACCTACCTGCTCAACGCCAGCCGCGGCTCGGTCGTGGTGATCCCCGCGCTCGTCGAGGCGCTCAAGAGCGGCCACCTCAGCGGCGCCGCGATCGACGTCTTCCCGGAGGAGCCCGAGTCCAACAGCAAGGACTTCCACACCGAGCTCCAGGCGCTGCCCAACGTGATCCTCACGCCGCACATCGGCGGCTCGACCGAGGAAGCGCAGGAGGCCATCGGCCGCGAGGTCTCGTACTCGCTCACGCAGTTCATGACCATCGGCGCCACCACCGGCGCGGTGAACTTCCCGGCCGTCGACGCCCCGCCGCGCAAGAGCACGCACCGGATCCTCAACGTCCACCGCAACGTGCCCGGCGTGCTCCGCGACGTGACGAAGATCGTCTCGGATCTCGACGCCAACATCGACGCCCAGTTCCTCTCGACCGACGCCAGCATCGGCTACCTGATCATGGATCTCTCGGGCGACGTCTCGGCCGAGGTCACGCGGCGGATCGCGGCACTCGAGACCAACATCCGCACCCGCGTTCTTTACTGAAGCGCGCCCCCGCGCCCGGGCAGCTCGCGTCTCGTGCCGATCGACGGGTGACCGTCGTTTCGGAGGAAGATCCACCTGCCAATCGGCGGGGTACCCGTCGCTGGGACGAAGATCTTCGTCCCGATCGGCGGGGTACCCGTCGTCCGGGAGATAGATCTAGAAGCCAGCTCACACTTGCCCCCGGAGAGCCCCCGGTCCCTCGGTCCCCCTCTCCCGAGCCCTCACCCCCTCGGTCCCCCTCTCCCGAGCCCTCCGGCCTCCGCCCTCCGGCGTCCGCCCTCCGCCCTCACGGATCGAGGATCTTCCCCGGGTTCATCAGGTTCCGGGGATCGAGTGCCCGCTTGATCGCTCGCATGATCGAAAGCTCCGCCGGTGAGCGCGAGTAGCGCAGGTAGTCCTTCTTCAAGAGGCCGATGCCGTGCTCGGCCGAGATGCTCCCGTGGTGCTTCTGCACCAGCGCGAAGATCGCGTGATCGGCCTCGTGGGTCTTCGCGAGGAAATCTTCGCGGCTCAGATCGTCGGGCTTCATCACGTTGACGTGGAGGTTGCCGTCGCCGATGTGGCCGAAGAGCGCGATCTCCCAGCCCGGGTAGCTCGCCTCGAAGAACTGCTCGAGCTCGGCGCAGAAGCCCGTGAGCTCGGGGATCGGCAGCGCCACGTCGTTCTTGTGGGGGAGGCCCGTCGCCGAGAGGCTCTCGCTGATCCCTTCGCGCAGCGTCCACAGATCCGCGGCCTGCGCCGAGTGCTGGGCCTGCGTGCCGTCGGTCACCAGCTCGCGCTCGAACAGCGACGTCAGCCAAGCTTCGAGCTCGTCCGGTGCGCCGCGCTCGACCTCGAGCAGCACGTAGTAGTCCGACGGCGCCGAGAGCGGCGTCTTCACGTTGCGGTGACGACGCAGCCGCGCGAGGCATTTCTCGGTGAAGAACTCGTAGGCCATGATCACGAAGGGGCCCTTGCGCGCCTCGCGGAAGAGCGCCAGCACAGCCGCGAGATCGGGCACGGCGAAGAGGAACACGTCGAGCTTCTCGGGCACGCGCGTGAGCTTCAAGACGGCCTCGGTGATGATGCCGAGGGTGCCCTCGCTCCCGATGAAGAGCTGCCGCAGATCGACGCCGGTGTTGTTCTTCTCGAGGGCGCCGTTCAGCTCCAGGACCTCGCCGCTCGCGAGCACGACCGTGAGGCCGAGGACCCACTGCCGCGTGAGGCCGTAGCGGATCACCTTCACGCCGCCGGCGTTGGTGGCGATGTTACCGCCGACCTGGCTCGACCCTTTCGAGGCGAAATCCACGGGCCACGTGAGGCCTTCGGGCGCCGTGTGCTGGTGGACGGCCTCGGTGATTGCGCCCGCTTGCACGCGCACCGTGGCGCCGAGGACGTCGACCGGGTCCATCCGGCGCATGCGCGTGAGCGAGACGACGAGCTCGCCATTCGTGGCGACGGCGCCGCCCGCGAGGCCCGTGCGCCCGCCCGACGGCACCACGGCGACGTCGTGCGCCGAGCAGAGCCGCAGCAGCGCCGCGACCTCGTCGGTGCTGCGCGGGAAGGCTACGGCGACCGGTCGGGGCGTGAGGACCTGGGTCCAGTCGCGGCCGTACGTCACGAGATCCGCGGCGTCGAACGAGAGAAAATCGGCCGGGAAATCCCGGCTCACGGCGGCGAGGAGCTCGCTGGGAAGACCGCTCATGCCGGGTTGCTACGGCAGGCCGCCGGGGAGAGCAAGCCTCGTCTCCGGCGATTGGACCGTGAATTCACGCCCG
>JANYGI010000023.1 GCA_025362495.1 Byssovorax sp.
CATCAGAGACTCGACTGGCATGCGCGGTCGTGTCGTTGACGAGCGAGTCTTTTGCTTCTTCGGTCGGTGCGGGCGCGCCATACGTGCTGGCGTTTATGTCCCACGCGCCAGCGCATATCCCCGCGCCGAATGGCCACTCCGCCTCCACGCGGCGACCTCCTCTGCCCACTCCGCCGCGCTGCGCCGCGCGGCGTTCACGCGGCCGCGACCGCTGGCCTGCAAACTCGTCGTCTTCGCCATGGCCAGAACGTGGTGACCGAGCGAGGCCTACGCACTCAGGCTGGCCATAAGGGGCTTACGGTCGGCGCTACGCGTCGAACCCGAGCGTGAGATGGCCGCATAAGGGCGAAACACGAGTCAGAGTCTGGCCGGAATTCGGCCAGACTCTTCCGTCGCGTACGGGGAGGCAACTTGCCTCCCCGCCCCAGGGAAGTTCCTTCCGCGGGGCCCCACCCCACTCCGCATCGAGTCTGGCCGATAAACGGCCAGACTCTCAGCTCGCAGCAGAGTCTCGCGGCTGCTCTGCGCGCTCCAGCAAGGCGAAGAGATCGGCGCGCGCGCCGACGGCCCCGATCAGCTCACGTTGCAGCCTTTCGGCCGTCACCACATGGTGACCTCCGGGCGTGATCCGCGAGGGCGGCAGGGTGCTCACGACGCACGCGAACAGACGGGGCGGGCCCGGCCACGGCCGCACGAGCGTGGCGTCCGCGCAGGGAGCAGCGTCGATCAGCGACGCGCGCGCCAGGCGCTCCAGGGGCTCGGCGCTCGTGAGGTAGACCTGTACGTCACCACCGGCGAGGAACCCCGCGCCGCCATGCGCGAGCCGCATCGCCGTGTCGACCGCGAACACCGCGTCGTGCCGCAAGGCCTCGATGATCCGGGCTGGCTCGGTGCGAAGGATCCTCACCATCGGCACGCCTTGAAGGCGAAAGAGCACGGGGACGATGTTCACCATACGGCGCCAGATGGGGCCGCTCAGCTCGCGCACCATGCGCTCTCGACGCAGGCGCGCCCGATCGCGCCGCAAGGCCGCGAGGCGCTCGTCCGCGGTGAGCCCACGCGGGCGATCAACCATGGCGAAGCTCCACCAGCGTCAGGAGACGTTCGAGTCCGATC
The DNA here is from genome assembly GCA_025362495.1 of Byssovorax sp. Lineage (GTDB taxonomy): Bacteria > Myxococcota_A > Polyangia > Polyangiales > Polyangiaceae > JANYGI01. Next base: position 1,117 of record JANYGI010000023.1, read on the forward strand.
TCTGCCTGCCTCAAGACAGGCGCATACCCTTCGGCTCCCGCGTCCGTGAAGAGTGGATCGCGTTCGAGAGCCAGGAAAGCGTCCTGGGCTCCGGCCCGGAGATCCTCGATACGCACCGGATCGATGTCGGCGAGCAGCCGCGCGAGCTCGGTTTCGAAGCCCGCTTCATTCACGTGCTCGGCCATCACCAGGAGCGCCTGGATCTTGTCCTTTGCCCCCTTGTGCGCCCGCTCGGTGAGGAGCTTGGTGGCCACGAACCCCGCAGGGGTGAGCGTGCGCCCGCCGTCGACGAGGGCCATCGTGGCCTGTTTCTCGCCGACAATCCGCGAGATGTCCTCGAACACCATCACCCGCAGGAGGCCAGCGCCGCCGATGTGATCGCCTCGCTCGGGATCGCCATGCCCGAGCAGATCGAAGCTGATTCCACGCGCAGCGCTCACAAAGGTGGCAGTGCCCGCCTCGTGCTCGAACCCCTCGCGAGTCAGCGCCTCGACGATCGCGGGGCCATCTGTCACCACGATCTCCTCGGGGATCGCGACGTCGATGTCCTCCGTCAATGCGGGCACGCTCGTCGCGAACCCGAATAAGCCCGAGGAGCCGACGAGCACGGCCGTGTCGCCGATGGGGCTCCGTTTGAGCGCCGCCAGAACTTCGAGCGCGATCAGGCGATCGGTCACGCGGCGACTCTAGCAGCCGGGCCCCCGCCGCGCGCAATATCAACCGCGCGAGCGGCAAGCGCCCCCTTGCGCTCTCGGTAGGGTACCTGCATGCGGGCGCGGCCAGGGTCACTCGATCGCGATGTTCCGCTTGTTGCAGGGTCCAGAAAGGCTTCCCCGCGACGTTGGTCCGCCACCTGCGGCCTCCGCAAGAGGGTCCCGGACATGGTGCGGCGGCGCTCGCAGGCCGCGCAAGGGCCAGCGCGACGCGTGGGTTCACCGGGCGCGGCTGCTGCCCGCGGCCCCGGCCCGCGCCGCTCCCGGCGGGTCCTTGCCAGTCGCGGTGTCGCATACCAACGCAATGCGTATGCTGACCAATCACCTCACCAGGATCGGCGACAGCACTGGAATCATCATCGACCGCCCGATTCTGGCCCTCCTCCGCCTGGAGCGCGTCACGCTCGCGAAGGAGCGGATCGTCTCGGGGCGAACGGGGCGATATCCACGGGCGGCTCACCGCCCGTGAGCAGGGCGGCCACGATCTCGCCGGTGATCGGCGCGAGCAGGACGCCATTGCGGAAGTGGCCAGTCGCGATCACCAGGCCTTCGATACCGACCGTGCCAATCAGGGGCATGTCGTCGTGCGTCTTCGGGCGGAAGCCGGCCCAGGCGCGATTCAGGCGCGCGTCGTGGAGCGCGGGGACGAGTCGGAGCGCCGCGGTGAGCAGATCGCGGACGCCGCTCACCGTGGCGCCCTCGCGGAAGCCGACGAGCTCGACGGTGGAGCCCACGAGCAGGCGGCCATCGTCGCGCGGCGAGAGGTAGCAATCGGCCGCCTCGATCACGCCGCGCACGACGGGCGCGCCCACGTGGAGCTCGATGATCTGGCCGCGCGCGGGCTGCACGGCACCGGGCGCGAGCGAGGTCTCGCCGATCAGCGACGACCAGCTTCCGGCGGCGATCACCACGGCGTCCGCAGGGATCACCGTGCCGTCGTCGAGGAGCACGCCGGCCGCGCGATCGCCGCGCACGACCACGCGCGTCACGGTCGCCGGCGAGCGAAATGTGACGCCGGCGCGCGCCGCGGCGAGGCGAACGGCGGCCATCAGAGCGGGCGGATCGATGCGGTGATCGTCGGCGAAGCGCACCGCGCCGACGACGTGATCGGCGAGCGCGGGCTCGATGGCGTGGACCCCCGCGGCGTCGAGGTGCTCGACCCGGTAGCCGGCGATCGCTTGCCACGCGGCGGCGTGCTCGAGAGCGCGGAGCGAGGCCGTGTCGGTCGCCACGCGCGCCACGCCGGCAGGGCGCATCTCCACGTCGAGGCCGCTCTGCGCGGTGATCGCGGCGATCCACGCGGGGTAACGATCGCGGCTCGAAAGGCAGAGGCGCGAGAGCGGGTTGTCGCCGTGGAGGGCTTCGAGCTGCGCGCCGAGGATGCCCGCGGCGGCGCTGGATCCCTGGGGACCACGGCCGACGGGATCGAGCGGGCCGCGCTCGATCACCGTGATTTGAAGGCCCTTTGCGGTGAGGGCGAGCGCCGCGGCGCAGCCGATTATCCCGCCCCCGATCACCAGCACAGCGGTCATCGCGGGCGGCATAGCACACCGCTATTCGTCGGCGGCGTCCTCGGCCTCGTCGTCGGCCTCGTCCGCTGCGGCGGCCGCGGCGCCGGCCTTCTTCGGCTTGCTGGTGTTGCGCGGGGGCACGTCGCGCTCGCCCTTGCCGACGGCCTTGGGGTTACCGTAGGGGTAGGCGGCGGTGCCCGACGCATCGATCGGCAGCCGTTTTGCCGTGGGATCTGTCTTCGGCGTCGGCGCGGGAGCGACCGGGCGCGGCGCGCGCAGACGATCGGCGAGGCCGCCCTGGGTGAAGATCTCGACGTCGCCGAGGATCAGCGCCTTGTCGGCGTAACGCTTGATCCCGCGAATGCCGCGGAGCTTCTCCCAGAAGCCGGGCGCGGAGACGCAGCCATCGGCGCCCTTCACCCAGACCGTGTAGTCGCCGATGCCCGTCCCCGCGAACTGCTCGCGGCAGACGGCGATGCCCAGCTCGGCGGCGACGTCGCTGATTTTGCGGCCGGACTCGACCTCGACAATGCGGTGCTCGTTGACGAACGTGACCTTGGGCATGGGGGCCGCGGGAGCGTGGTGGAAGGGCGCGGAGGCGTCAAGCGCGCGGGGAGGCTTCGGGCTTTCCCGTGCTGACGCGACGGAACCCACGCGCTTCGCCGGTTCTCCGCGCTGGCAGCCCTCGCCCGGACGGCCTTCGCAGCGTTATCCTCCGCCCCCCAAGCGAGGTTCAGCATGTCCCACGACGCGATCACTTCTCACCTCAAAGAGACCCGCCGCTTCGAGCCGCCGGCCGATTTCGCGAAGAGCGCGCGCATCCCGACGCGCGAGGCCTACGACGCTATGTACAAAGAGAGCGTCGAGAGCCCCGAGACGTTCTGGCGCCGCGAGACCGCCGATCTCGTGCTGCGCACGCCGTGGACGACGACGCTGGAGTGGAAGCTCCCGCACGCCAAGTGGTTCCAGGGCGCCACGCTCAACATCACCGAGAGCTGCCTCGATCGGCACCTCATGACGGCGACGCGCAACAAGGCGGCGATCATCTGGGAGGGCGAGCTCGGCGCGACGAAGACGCTGACGTACGCGCAGCTCCACCGCGAGACGGTGCTGCTCGCGGACGCGCTGCGGAAGCACGGGATCGTGAAGGGCGATCGCGTCGCCATCTACATGGGCATGGTGCCCGAGGTCGCCGTGGCGATGCTCGCGTGCGCGCGGCTCGGCGCGGTCCACACGGTGATCTTCGGCGGCTTCGCGGCCGACGCGATCCGTGATCGCATCCACGATTGCCAGGCCAAGATCGTGATCACGCAGGACGGCGGCTACCGGCGCGGCAGCGTGCTCGGGCTGAAGGAGGCCGTCGACAAGGCCCTGGCGCAGCCGCAGGCCGCGAGCGTGCAGAAGACGATCGTGCTCCAGCACCTCGGCCACGATCGCTGCCCCGTGAAGATGACCGAGGGCCGCGATCTGTGGTGGCACGAGATCGTCGGCGAGTCGCTCGGCGAGTCGCGCGAGGCCACGGTCTGCGAGGCCGAGGACCCGCTCTTTATCCTCTATACGTCGGGCTCGACCGGCAAGCCGAAGGGCGTGCTCCACACGACGCTGGGCTACCTCGCGGGCGTCCACGTCACGAGCAAGTACGTCTTCGATCTGCGCGAGAGCGACGTGTACTGGTGCACCGCCGACGTCGGCTGGGTGACGGGCCACAGCTACATCGTCTACGGCCCGCTCTCCAACGGGGCGACATGCTTGATGTATGAAGGAGCTCCGAATTTCCCGGACTGGGGCCGCTTCTGGCGCCTGATCGAGAAGCACGGCGTGACCACGCTCTACACCGCGCCGACGGCGATCCGCGCCTTCATGCGCCAGGGCGACGAGTGGCCGAAGAAGAGCGATCTCTCGAGCCTGCGGCTCCTCGGCAGCGTGGGTGAGCCGATCAACCCCGAAGCGTGGATGTGGTACCGCGAGCAGATCGGCGGCAATCGCTGCCCGATCGTCGACACGTGGTGGCAGACGGAGACGGGCTCGATCCTGATGACGACGGTGCCCGGCGCCGCGGCCTCGAAGCCGGGATCGACCGGCCTGCCGATGTTCGGCGTCGTCGCCGACGTCGTGAAGAAAGACGGCACTCCCGTCGGCGCCGGCGAGGGCGGGATGCTGATCTTGAAGCAGCCCTGGCCGTCGATGCTGCGCACGCTGTGGAACGACGATGAGCGCTTCATGAAGTCGTACTTCAGCGACGTGCCCGGCGTGTACTTCACGGGTGACGGCGCGCGCCGCGACGAGGACGGCTACTACTGGGTCGTCGGTCGCATCGACGATGTGCTCAACGTCGCCGGCCACCGGATCGGGACGGCCGAGATCGAGAGCGCGCTCGTGTCGCACCCGTCGGTCGCCGAGGCCGCGGCCGTGGGCCGGCCCGACGATCTCAAGGGCCAGGCGCTCGTCGTTTTCGTGTCACTCCGGCCCGGCGTGAAATCGGGGCCCGACCTCGTGACCGCGCTCGGCGAGCACGTGGCGAAGGAGATCGGCAAGTTCGCCCGCCCCGACGCCATCCGCTTCACCGACTCGCTGCCGAAGACGCGGAGCGGCAAGATCATGCGCCGGCTGCTGAAGGACGTCGCCGCGGGGCGCGCGTCGACCGGCGACACCTCGACGCTGGAAGACCTCAGCGTCCTCGCGAAGCTCCGCGCCGACGAGGACTGAAACGCTGCATTTTCAGGGGGTGGAGCTTCGATCTCGGCGAAACTTCACCCCCGTGGCGCGTCGCGCTACCCTCCGGCCATGCGCTCCTCTTTCGTCCGCTTCACGGCCGCGATCTCGCTGGCCACGATCTGTTCCGTCGTCGCGCCCGCCGCGCTCGCGCAGGGCGCGCCGCCCGCGGCCGATCCGGCCAAGATCGAGGAAGCCAAGAAGCACATGCAGGCCGGCGCGGCCTTCTACAACGATCCCAGCGGCCACAAGTGCGAGGAGGCCATCCGCGAGTTCGGCAAGGCCTACGAGCTCTCGGGGTCGCTCAACGCGCTCAAGGGCCAGGCCGTGTGCAACCTCGAGCTGGAGCGCGACGGCGAGGCGATCGATCAGTACACGAAGTACCTCGCGGCCAAGGGCGCGGCGATCGATCCCGCCGACAAGGCCCAGGTCGAGACCGACGTGAACACCCTGCGCGCGTCGGTCGCGTCGGTCAGCTTCAGCACCGATCACGCGGGCGTGAAGATCACCGACACGCGCACGCCCTCGAAGGGCTTCCCGATCACCAACCGCTACCCGCTGCCGATGACGGGGCGCAAAATCGGGATCCACCCCGGCCAGCACACGTTCATCGCCAGCACCGAGGGGATGCCCGATCAAACGTGGACGATGGAGATCGTCAACGGCGGGAAGTTCGAGCACACGTTCGAGTTCGACAAGGGCAAGCCGGTCGTCGTCGAGGGCGACAAGGTCGAGAAGCCCGCCGAGCAGAAGATGGTGCAGCGCCGCCCGGTGCCGACGAGCGTGTTCGTGACCGGCGGCCTCACGGTCGCGCTCGCAGTGCCGTTCGCGATTTTCGGCGTCAGCGCGCTCGGCAAGGGCAGCGACTACAAGGCCGCCAACGGCCACCAGTCAAAGGCGCAGCTCGACGTGCTCGCCTCGAGCGTCAAGTCGGCGAACACGATCACCGACATCTTCATGGGCGCGACCATCGCGAGCGCCGCCGTGACGGTGGTCCTCTACGCGACGCGGCCGACGAAGCTGGTGCCGGAGACGCCGCCCGCCGACGGGCCGAAGGTTGGCAGCGTCCACGTGCTCCCGACCGTCGGTCGCGAGGGTGGAGGCGCCGTCCTCGTGGGGGCCTTCTGACGCGCACCCTCGCTCGACCGTTCCTCGCGCGCTCGCACGCCCGGGCGGCGTGGCCCGCGGGCGAGCACGTCGGCGCCGAAAAAAACCCGCGGTGCGCTGCCGCTTGGGTGGATAATCGGAGCTGAGGCCTCTTTGGATATCGACCCGGGAACCGTCGTAGCGAATCGCTACCGCATCTCGCGACCCCTCGGGCGCGGCGGGATGGGCGAAGTATTCGCCGCGGAGAACATCCGGACGGGCCGCCCGGTCGCCGTCAAGCTTCTCCGCTCCGACTCGAAGGGGAAATCGTCGGCCATCGCGCGCTTCCGGCAGGAGGCGCGCGCCGCGGGATCGATCAACAGCGATCACGTGACCCAGGTGCTCGACGTCGAGGAGGATCCCGAGCACGGCGTCGTCCTGGTGTTCGAGCTGCTCGAGGGCGAGTCGCTGATCGACCGGCTCAAGCGCGCCGGGCCGATCCCCTTCAACGAGCTGTGGACCATCGTCGATCAGGTGTGGATGGGGCTCGCCGACGCGCACCGGGTCGGCATCATTCACCGCGATCTGAAGCCTTCCAACATCTTCCTCGAGGCCCGACCCGACGGCACGACGCGGGTGAAGATCCTCGACTTCGGCATCTCCAAGCTCCCGAAGGAGATGGGCGGCGAGACGCTGACGGAGATGGGGCAGAGCCTCGGCACGTTCTCGTTCATGCCGCCCGAGCAGATCGGCAAGGCCAAGACGGTCGATCACCGCGCCGACATCTACGCGTGCGCGACGATGATTTACCAGTCGCTCACGGGGCAGCTCCCGTACGCGTCGCGCAACATCCTCCAGATGGTCGAGCTGAAGGGCAAGACCGACGCGCGCAAGCTGACCGAGGCCACCGGCGGGCCCGTCGATGCGCGGCTCGAGGCCTTCGTTTCGCAAGGGCTCGCCCGCGATCCGGGCAAGCGCTTCCAGACGGCGAACGAGGCGATGTCGGCGTGGCGCGATCTGCGGCCGCGCACGGCGACGCTGGATCCGTCGTCGTCGCAGCACCCCGGCGTGCAGTCGCCCCGCACCGCGTACGAGGCGAGCACATCGTCGGCGGCCACACCGCACGCGGTGACGCAGCCCTCGCCGAGCGAGGCGCCGGTCGTGCAGACGGCGCCCCCGATCGTCGACGTGACGACCGACTCGGGCGCGACGCTGGCGATGCCCGTCTCGCACCTCGCGACCAACCACGGGCTCGGGCCCGCGGAGCACGAGGCGCCGCCGCGCATGGCCCCGCGCATCGACGCGCCGGTGGCCGTGCCCAACCGCCTGGGCCTCGGTGGGACGCAGCTCGTGCACCCGCAGAAGCCCGGCTCGGGGCAGTATGCGGCCGTCACGGCGGCGCCGCGCCCGACCGGCCCGACGGGGACGATCAACATCACCGACCGCGCCGCGTCCGGCGTGCCGAACCTCACGCGCGATCCGAGCACGTACGACGAGCCTCGCAGCGGCAACCTCCAGCCCCACCCCGCGGGCTACTACATGCCGCCCTCGGTCGCCGCGGCGCTGGCGCAGCAGTCGCCGCGCCCGGTGGCGATCAACGCGTATCCCGGGCAAACCCCGCTGCCGAACGCGTCGTCGAGCCAGGTCGCGCTGCCGCGGCTCATCGACGATCCGACGTCGATGCCCGCGAGCTCGTCGCAGGACAAAACCCACGTTTACCGGCCGATGTCGCCCGCCGCGCGGATGCTCGCGACCCAGCCGTCGGTCGCGCCGCCCCGGCCCGCTCGGGGCGCGTGGACGTTCGTGCTCGTCGGCGTCGGGCTGCTCGTCGTCGGCTTCGGGCTGATGTCGCTCGTCATGTACCTGCGCTGATCGCCGCCGTCCCCGCCTGCGGGAGCGTGATGCGAAAGCGGGTGCCGCGCGGGGAGCGCGGCTCGCAGTCGATCGTCCCGCCGTGGGCCTCGATGATCTCGCGCGTGACCGCGAGACCGAGGCCCGTGCCGCGCTGCTTCGTCGTGAAGAAGGGATCGAAGATCGCCGCGCGCACGTCGTCGGGGATGCCGGGGCCGTCGTCGTCGACGTGGATCTCGACGCCGCCGCCCTCGGGCGGGTTGCGCACCGCGACGACGAGCTCGCCGCCCTTCGCCATGGCCTCGCGCGCGTTGCGGATCAGGTTCAGAAGCGCCTGACGGAGCTGCGACTCGTCGAGATCGACCTCGGGGAGATCGGCGTCCTCGTCCACGCGGAGCTTCACCTGGGCGCGATCGAGCTCGGGCTTCACGAAGGCGCAGAGCTCGCGCACCAGATCCTCGGCGCTCTCGCGCTCCAGGTGCGGGCGCGGCCGGCGCGCGACGCTGAGGTACTGCTCGGCGATCCGCGAGAGGCGCTCGACCTCGGCCTTGATCGCCGCGACGAGCTGGATGGCCTCGGCCTTGTCGCTCTCGGACGCGACCTCTTCTTCGAGCAGCTCGATGTTGAGGCCGATCGACGAGAGCGGGTTCCGGATCTCGTGGGTGACGTGCGCGGCCATCTTGCCGATGGTCGCGAGCCGCTCGGCCTGCACCAGCTCGGAGCGCGCGCGCTGGATCGCGGCGACCATGCCCTCGAACGTGGTGGCCAGCTCGCCGATCTCGTCGTTGGTCGCGACCACGGCGCGCGGCGTGAGATCCCCGCGGGCGACGGCCTCGGCGCGATCGGTCACGATCTTGAGCGGTGCGAGCACGCGGCGCGCGTAGAACGAGCTGACGGCGCCGACGAGGAACGCCAGCGCACCGAGGGCGATCAAGAGCTGCATCGACTGCGCCTCGCGGCGGCGCGCGTCGGTGGTGAGGCTGGCCATCGTGTCTTCCACGCGCGTCCGGATCGCGCGGAGCCGCTGCGCCCCCTCGGCCTCGCGCTTGATCAAGTCGCCGCGCGCCTTCTCGGCGCCGTCGCGATCGCCGACCGTGAGCGCCTGGAAGAGCTGGGAAAAGCGCTCGGGATCGCGATCGAGGAAGACCTCGATCGCCACCGCCTCGCGGGCGATGTCCTCGCGGAAGCGGCGCACGGCGGGATCGGTGTCGCCGTCGAGGCCGTGCTCGGCCGCCTCGCGCACCAGCGCGAACGTGAGCGGCCGGGTGCGCCGGGCGGTCTCGATCCACTCGCGGATGTCGCTGTAGTTCTTCGCGGCGGTGATGTGGTTGAGCTGAGCGTTGAACACGTTCTGCTCGGCGAGGGCCTCGCCCACGCGCAGAACGAGCGGCACGTAGCCGGCGCGGAGCAGCTCGGCGTCGCGCGCGGCGGCGCGGAGGGCGCGGAAGCTCCAGCCCATGGTCACGGCGAAGGCGAGGAGCACGATCAGGTAGCTGCCGAGCAGCCTGCCCGCGACGGTGCGCCGCCGCTGGCGGAGAGGAGTCACGCGCGCGAGTGTCGTTGGCAGGAACGCGCGACGCAAGCTCAGCTCTTGCCGAGCACCTCTTCGAGGGTGCGGGCCGTGAGCACGAGCTCCGCCCACTTCTCGATCTGATCCAGCCCAGCGACGCGAACGCGCTCCAAGACGGCCTCTTCGGGCACGCCGAAGCGCATGCGGAGCTGCTTCAGGAGGATCGCCCGTTCGCCCTCGGTGCGGCCTTGCTCGCGGCCCTGCTCGCGCAGCCAGTCGGCCATGGACACGAACTCCTCTTTCGCTTCTTCGCCGGCGGCTTCCATCAATCGCTCCATCACTTCTTCGGGTTCGTTCTGCGGCTTGTTCTCGTGGGCGGCCAGAATATACGCCCAGATCATTTGCAGCGCCTCGCGCCCGGTCGGCGTGCGGCGCACCTCGGCGAGCAGATCACGCATGCCGCGCAGTCGATCGATCAGCTCGTCCGGCTCGCGCGCGAGGCGGAGGCACCAGAGCACGACGCGCCCCAGCGCCGTCATCGGCCGGCTCGCGATCGATTCGTCGGTCACTCCAATTTCACCGTTGTCACGGCGAGTGATTCGCATCGGACGCCGCCGCGTCCGATGGCCGACTCTTGGACCAGCGCGGACTCCGACCATTCCGCCAAGAACACTCTCTTTCGTCTGGACACACTATTGCTTGGGCCCTTACTCTCGAACCAGGAAGCAAGGAGGGAGCATGGCGGGTCACGGCTATAGTTTTGTCACCGACAGGGGATTCAACGGCTTCAGCAGGGAGCTGGAGAGTGGCGCATGGGGCGCGGTGTCGATCAAGAAGTATGACGCCGAGGACGAGGCAGCGAAGCTTCCGCTCGCGGATACTCCGGCGGTGGTCGTGTGGAAGCTCCGCACGCTCTGGGGTATTCGAGCGGTCGCAAAGGCAACCGGCGTTGACGCGCTCGCGGAGTTCGACGCCGAGTGGGATTCTGCGCAACGCGCGCTCAACCTCGCTGTCGGCGCCGCCGAGGAGCACAAGGAGCCTGCCACTCGCGCGGCCGCCGGGCGGATCCGCCTATCTCTGCTATCCGGAGGCGGCGTCGCGCAAACGCAGATCGGGTTCGATCAAGAGGTCGATTTCGGTCTGAATCAGATCGATCTCGCCAGCCGCTCGCCGCTCGCCGCCGACGTGAAGACGGCCGGAGTCGGCGAGCACCTCAAGCGCATCCAGGCGGCGACGGAGGCGTTCGCCGTGGCGCTCGGCCGCGATACCGGCAAGGGCCGCGCTCCGGCGCGCGGAAGGCGTATTCGCGAGGCGCTCATCGCGTGCTCGACGGCGTTCAACGGGATTCACGACGAGATCGAGTGGGCGATCGAGCATACGTCGGACCACGAGCAGCGGGCCCGGCTCGAGGGGCTGCTTGCGCCCTTGAATGGGCTTCTGGAGCGATATCCAGCTCCCGCTGCGCCGGCCGCACCGGCTGCCGGGCAATCCCCGGCGGATGGCGGCACGAGCGGCGGCGGCGCGCCGTAGTGAGCCGGCGGTAAGCGCGCGGCGTTCCGAGGCGAAGGGCGCGCTTCCAGCCCATACCTCCCGAAAATTTCAGCCCGTAGTTTGCATCGCCCATCCGGCGTCGTGCTGCATGCGCACGCCGGATGGGGAGCCGCGTGCGGCACGCGCACGCCAGGTGGGGAACCGCGTGCGGCACACACACCCCGGGTGCGGGACCGCGCGCGGCACACGCGCGCTGGAGGCGAAGCCTCCGGCGGCACCTGCACGCCGGGCGGGTACCTTCGTGCCGCACACGCACGCCAGGTAGCGTCCTGCGCCGCTCGCCGCGGAGGTGAGGGCGCCCCTTCTCCCGCCGGACGTAACCGAGTACCGTCGCGCACCGCATGACAGTAGAGCCGGCTCTCGCCGCCCTGGGGGGCATGGATGCTGCCGAGAGGGACGCCTACGAAAAAGCGCTCCCCGCGGCCATCGAGTTCGTCGTGAGGCTTCCTCTCGTGCGCGTGGTCGTGCCGCTCGGAGGTCCACGCAAGGTAACCGAAACCGACGACGCGCTGCGCGACGGCAAGCTCTTGCCCAGCCACAAAAGTCCCAACGCCGCCGCTAAAGAACGGCGGCTGAGAGCGGCGGACGGCGTGTACTTTCACGCGGGCCGCACGCATCCCGTCTACGGCAAGGTTGCGCTCGTGTTCAGTCCGCTCGAAGAGGAAGAAGAGGCAGAGATCACGCCCTTCGGCCTCGGTGGTCTGCTTTGCGACGGCACCGGGACGGACCACGATGAGCGGCGGTGCGTCACGCCCGTGGCGCACCTTCCAGAAGCCGATCAAGCCGACTTCGTTGCAGCTTCGACTTGGCGCGAGGACTGGCGGGAGCACGCGCCGAAGTTTCTCGCGGCCTACTTCGGCGCTGACCTCGACGCTTACTTCGCCGCGGAGGCCGTCGGCCGGCCGACCCAGCTCGATCCGGCCGGCGTGTTCCACCCGACGACGGGCAGCCTCGACTGGCGCGCGTGGACGTTCGAGGTCCGCATCGCCGCGGAGGTTGATCTGTACCGTGTCCTCGACAGCGGGCGCGTCATGATGTGGGCGATGGAGGATCAACTCTACAACGAGCTGACACTGCGCCGCGCGGGTGCCGGGGAGCCTCCATGGTGGTTCTCCAAGCTGATGCAGAAGCGGGTCCGTCGCATCAGCGTGCCCAACGGCACGTTTGAAGAGGTTCTCCAGGCCGTGGATGCCGAGGTGAAGCGATTATGCCTAGTTTGAGCTGGTCCGCGCTGAAGGTCGTCGCTGCCGATGGTCTCGTCGGGAAGCGAGGGATCGCGCTGCGTACGCCGATCCTCCGGGATGAGGGAGGACGCGTGTTTCTCCCGTCCAGCGTCGATGATGAGACCATCACGCCGAGGCATGCGCTCGCCAGCTCGGAATATCGGGAGCTTCTCGATGGGGAAGTCTGGATACCGGTGCGGACGCTTCAGGCCAAGCAAGGTCATGTCCTCGTGTTGCGGAGTGCGTCGTTCAAAAGCGCCTGCAACACCGTGATACTCAGCGATGATCTCCGATGGGTGGAATACCCCCGAGACATTACCATCGCTTACGTCGATCGAGTCTCGGCCGTACGCTGGCGGGCGCAATGCGCCGAGCGCTTCGTCAAGCGAGCCGAGAGACTGATCGGAGAGCACCTCTGCTTCGCCTCTCCTGTCTCGGTCGAGAAGGCTTACTCACTTCTGGAGCAAGCTCTGTTCGTAGCTGACCAGGGCACCCCGGTACGGCAACGCGTCTTCGTGCTACTCGGTGCCATTCTGGCGGAGTCTTCGTCCCCATACACCCCCTCTTGGCCCATCCTGGAGGCCACAGCACTCGTCGAGACGCCGGGGCTCGATCACACCCAGCTCAACGAGCACATCCAGACCGCACGACGCGAGTTGAAGGCTCGGCGAGAGGGCCCCCGGAAGTCTGCCGTGTGGGCGTGCGGGTATGAGCAGTATTCGCATTCACCGAGTCTATAGTCACCATGAGCGTCACCCGATCCGACACGAGAGCCGACCGCCGCATCGTCACGTTCTACTCCTTCAAAGGAGGCGTGGGCCGTAGCATGGCTCTCGCCAACGTCGCATTCCGCTTGGCTAATCGCAGCAACCTGGATGTCATCGTCGTGGATTGGGACCTCGAAGCGCCAGGGCTTCACCGATTCTTCGGTATATCCGACGAGGTCGCTGCGACCCAAAATGGCCTCCTCGAGTACCTCCTTGCCTGGCGTGAAGCGGTGGAAGACGACGCGGAGGCTCCCCCGGACGCAACTGGCTGGCTTATTCCCGTGGTCAGCCCCATGCCTGCGCATGGCTCGGTCTCGCTGCTCCTTGCAGGTAAGCTCGACGAAGGATACGCCGATCGACTCCGTAGCTTCGACTGGCAGCCGTTCTACCGTTTCAATGCCGGCGCAGCGGCGATCGAGACGCTCCGCAAGCAGCTCGCCGGCAAAGCAGATATGGTGCTCGTCGACAGCCGCACGGGCGTTACCGATGCAGGAGGGGTTTGCACGGTCCAGATGCCCGACGGCGTCGTTCTGATGACGGCGGCGAATGAGCAATCATTTGCAGGCATCGAGCGCGTGGCGCGAGCTATTGCCGCCGGCGAGGAGCGCGCGGGACGCGAACGCGCCAGGGTATGGGTGACGGTAGCGCGCGCTCCGTATCTCGATGTTCCTGAAGGGGAAAGCTGGTTCGACAAATACGGATCGCGCTTCGATGAAGGATACGAAGCGAGGCTCTGGGCCAAAGGCGACCACCCGCGAGGACTCCGTTCGCATCGCCTTCCGCACGTCGGTCGCTGGGGTTTCGGAGAGCAAGTTCTCGATACTCGGCTGGAGGACGATGATCCGCTGGCCAAGGCCTACGGGGCCCTGAGTGACGAGCTCCTCCAATGGGCGACGGGTAAGGAAAAGCCGACGCGCTCTCATGACAAGATCACCGTGCGCACAATCGACGAATTGCGGAATGAGGTCGAACAGGCCGAGCAGCGCAGCGATTTTGCTGGACTCGGCGGTGCACTGTTCGAGCTCGGAGGAGCGTTAGCTGAGGCGGGCGAACTGACCAATGCCACGGAAATGTTCCAGAAGGCGGCAGGAATCCAGTTCGGACGCGAGCTGCGCGGGCCGTATGCCCTTACGCTTGTTTTTCTAGGACAAGTTCTTGAAAGCCAAGGGCGTCGGGATGAAGCCATGGCCGAACTTCGGCGAGCTCTCGCGACCTTTCGCGCTTTGGATTTTCGGCATGGCGAGTCACTTGCTCTGGGAGCAATGGCGGTCACCTCACGGAACGATCCAGATCGGGCAGAGGAACTCTACCAAAGCGCAATGGAGGCAGATCCTGAGAACGCCACCAATCTCGGGAATCATGCCCTATTCTACAAAGAAATCCGAAAGGACTTCAACAAGGCTGAAGAGCTTTATAGGAAGGCAATCGACGCCGATCCCGAGCATGCGCACAACCTCGGAGGCTATGCCATATTTCTCTCTGACGTTCGGAAGAACTTCGACAAGGCCGAGGAATTTTACAAACGAGCAATTATCGCAGACCCCAATTACGCACACAACCTTGGAGCTTACGCCATATTCCTTTCGAACGTTCGTAAGGACTTTGACGACGCCGAGCAGCTTTATGAGCGTGCGACCGACGCAGACCCCAAGCACGCCACCAATCTCGGCGCCTACGCCACATTCCTCTCTGATGTTCGGAACAACTTCGACAAGGCCGAGGAGCTTTACAACCGTGCCATCGCCGCGGACCCCAAGCAAGCCTACAACCTCGGAGCTTACGCCACGTTTCTTGTGAATGTTCGGAAGAGCTTCGACCACGCCGAAGAGATTTATAAGCGCGCGATTGAGGCAGATCCCAAGCACGGTCGTAACCTAGGATCTTATGCAATATTCAGCGCAAATATTCGGAAGGACATAGATAAGGCCGAGGAGCTTTTCAGGCAAGCGATCGACGCGGATCCCAACCATGTCCATAATCTCGGAGCTTATGCATTATTCCTTTGGAATGTGCGGAAAAATTTTGACGACGCGGAGAAGTTTTTCAAGCGTGCGATCCTCATAGACCCCACCCGCGCTGACATTCTCGGAGCCTACGCTACATTCCTCTCAAATATTCGAAAAGACTACGAGAACGCTGAAAATATCTTCAAACGCGCGATCGCTTTGGACCTGAATCATGCCAACAATATCCTAAACTATTCAGGAATCTTGCTGGCGGTCGGTCGGCAGACTGACGGTCTGTCTCTGCTTGAGCGCGCCCTTGATGTGCCTGAAAGTTCTTTGTCGTATCGAGCGGAGTGCTGGTTTTACGCGCTCGCCCACTGCGCTCCAGCGCGACGCAGCGAGGCGCTAGCACAGCTCAAGAAGTTGATCGTCAGCGAGGGTGCGCGCTCGCCTGGCTGGGACCTCACGCGCAACGTCGAGCGAGCCCTGAGCGATGGGCATCCGGACGCGATGTGGCTCGCCTTGCTGGCCGACGTCATTGGTGAGAAAGCGGAGCCGGCCGTTCTCGACGCTTGGCCCGCATGGGCGGCGGCGTAGGCCGCGCACGTAAAGAACGCTCAGAGTCACCTCGGCAACGGACCAAACGACGAAGACGGAGCGGATGGCGCGACGTGAGAATTCACCAATGCGCGACCATGGGCCGTTGAAATACCCGTGACGTGATGGCGCTCTGCGGCCGTCCGCGACAGGGAGGGGCTACCGCACTACGCCCGATCCAGGCGGCGCGCTCGCTCGTTGTTCCTTTGACTGGCATTCTCTCTTGATTCATCTCCCCGGAATACGGTGGGGGAATGAACGTGGATGTTCTCCGTCCCAGGAGCCCACCGAATAAATCGAGAGCGCCCCGTGGAGGGGAACATGAGAGCTGTCGCGACGCTACGAAACGCGGTCGTAATCCTGTGCCCGATCGCGATCCTCGGCGCGCCGGGCTGCGCCGAGGCGCCGGACGAAGAGCAGATCCGGTCCACCGAACAGGCCGATGACGCCAGCACACCTGCGGTGATCGATATCCGTTGTTCCCTGGCCATCGCCGACCGAGATTGTCCGACGCGCGCAGACCCAGTCGTGCGCGGGGTGCCACGAGCTCTCCACGTCGACGGCGTTCGCGCCGCCGCCGTTCGGCTTCGGCGGCGCGCTCGGGGCGAACCAGCTCGGCGGCGGCCTCGTGTGGCCCGATAGCGCCAAGGGCAGCCCGGTCGTCGGCTCCTCACCGGCCTTCGCGCAGACCTCCGAGGTCAACCTTCAACCGATCGATCCGGCGAGCAGCGTCGTCTGCGACGCGAGCTGCACGGCGAACCCGGGAACGTGCCAGTGCGAATGGCAGATCTCGGCCGCGCTCACTGACGTGTTCTTGCCCGCGCGACGCGACCGGATGGCCACGTTCCTGGCGAGCTTGCCGCACGAGCAGTGCGGGCATTGAGACTGGCCACCTGGCGGGGCGAGATCAGGGGATGGCGCGGGCGATCATCGATACGATGTCTTCCGCGTTCTCTCCGCGCGTGCGGAACCGGTGGAGGCTCGACGCGCAGGCCGTCACCAGCGTTCCCCCGCCGCGCTCGCGGTGCTCGGCGATCCTCGCGTCGGCGATGGCCCGCGAGCTCTCGGGCCGCGTCGCTGGCAACAGGCCACCTCCGCCGCTGCACTCGCCCTGCGCGCGCTCGCGCAGGAAGCCTTCGGGGGCGACGCCGGTGATTCGACCGAGGACGGCGCGCGGCTCGTCGTAGCGACCGAGCCCGCGGCCGAGCTGACAGGGATCGTGGTAGCGAACGGGGCCTGAATTCTCGATTGGCTTCAACCGATCGAGCGAACGCGCCGCCAGATCGACGAAGATTTCCGGCTTCGCGACCTCGACCCCGACGCGCGGCGCCTCGACCAGGAGAGCGCGCGCGCACCCCGGATCGACGGCGACGAAGGCCGGCGCCGACGCCACCTCGCGCGCGAGCACGCGCACCGCGTCGGCAAAGCCTCGGCGATCGCCGGCGTAGAGCAGCGGTAAACCGCAGCACGCGCGCACCGGGCGCACCGGGCGATCGAGGAGAAATGCCGCCGCGCGAAGGGCGTCCTTCGCGACGTCGGGCGATCGCTCCACGTAACCGCAGCCGACGAGCACCGCGGCGGGCTCGCGGCCCGTCGCTGCAACGCCGTCCGTTTCGAGCGCCGCGACGGCCGCGGCGAGCGCGACTTGCCGCGCGGGCCAGCGATCGACGACGGCCTTCGCGGCCGGGGGAGCGGCGCCGAGATCCATCATCTCGGCGCGCGCGTCGAGCAGCGCGGGCGCGACCTCGTTCTTGTGATCGCAGGCCTCACGGCACGCGTAGCAGCTCGTGCAGGCCCACGCGGGCGCGGCGTGGGCCGTGTCGACGGGCACGTCGCCGCGCGCGGCGAAGTACGCGAGCGACATCTTCCCCCACGGCGTCACCGTCTCGCTGGCCTCGACGCTGGAGACGGGGCACGCGGCGCGCGAGAGCTTGGGGCAGTAAACGCAGGTCTCGAGGGCGGCGCGGTGAGGCTCGAGCAGCGGGAGACGGAGGGAGGTCACGCGAGCGAGTGTCGGGGGCGACGCGGCTCAGCGCAAGCGATCACGACGGCGGTCGGTTCGTCTGCCGCCGATCGAACGGAGGCGCGGCCGGCTGAGGCGGGCCGTCCTGCGGCAGGCGCACCGTGAAGGTCGCGCCGTGCGCCGTTGATTTCACGGTGATCGTGCCCGCGTGCTCGTCGACGATCTTCTTCACGATCGCCAGGCCGAGGCCCGTGCCGCCGCGCTTGCCCGACGTCACGAAGCTCTGGAAGAGCTTGTCCTCGATGTCCTTGGGGATGCCCTTGCCGGTGTCGCCGACAGAGACGACGAGGTCGGTCCCCTCGCGCGACACGCGCAGCGTGAGCTTGCCGCCGCGCGTGCCCATGGCCTCGACGGCGTTGCGCGCGAGGTTGTGGACGACGCGCGTGAGCTTCGACTCGTCGAAGCGGGCCACGCCGCGGTCCTCGAGCTGGAACACGAGCTCGACGTTGCTGCCGTCCATCTCGCTGCGGAGCTGCTTCTCCAGGTCCTCGAAGAACTTCGTCAGGTACACCTTGCGCACCAGGATGCTGCGCTCGCCGCGCGCGAACTCCAGCACCTCGCGCTGCATCGCGCTGAGCTGATCGAACTGCTTCAAGATGAGCTTCGCGTGATCGGATCGCTGCGCCGCGTCCGTCGCCGTGGCCATGAGCTGCACGTAGCCGCTGATCACCGTGAGCGGCGTCCGCATGTCGTGCATCACGCCCGAGAGCAGGCGTCCGATCGTCGTCAATCGCTCGCTGCGTTCGCGCTCCATGCGCGATCGAAAGAGGCGCACCGCCGTCGAAGCGTTGGCGGAGATCAAGCGGAGCAGGGCGCGATCGTCCTGCGAAAATCCACCGGGTTTGTGCGAGTTGTAGAGGGCGATCGCGCCCACGGCCTCGTCGGCTTCGCCGTCGAGCGGCACGGCGATCGCCGAGGCGAGCTGCACGTTGAGCATCGTGCTGAGGCGCCCCGACACCGGGCTCTCGAGGCCGTCGTTGCCAGCGAGCCGGTCGACGTCCGCGGGCAGGCTCAGCGCCTCGTTGTGGTACATCGCCCAGCCGATGATGCCCTCGTTGCGCTTCATCGCCACGCGCTTCACCTCGATCGCCGCGTGCGCGGGCGAGATGCCGGAGCCCGAGGCCGTCGCGTGATCGCCCGCGTGCAGCCCGAGCTTGCCGCGGACCGAGTCGTAGTCGACGTAGTAGAGCCAGATCCCGCCCTCTTGCTCGTCGACGAGGATCGCGCCCGCCGAGCCGTCGCAGGCTCGCGCCGCCTCGGTCACGACGGCGCGTGCGAGGTCTTCCATCGACTGCGCGCCGCTCATCGCGCTCTCGAGATCGAAGAGGAGCTTGAGGTCGCTGACGCGGTGCTCGAGCTGCTCCTTGGTCTCGACGAGCTGCATGTTCTTCTGGATGACGGAGAGGAACAGGCGGCTGTTGTCGATCGAGACGGCGGCCTGTGTGGCCAGCGCCGTGAGGAGCTCTTCGTCGTGCTGCGAGAACTCGCCGCGCCCGTGATCCTTGTTGAGGACCTGGATGACGCCGATGATCCGTCCGACGTGGTTCTTCATCGGCGACGCGAGGATCGACCGGGTCCGGTAGCCCGTGGCGTCGTCCCACTCGCGACGGAATCGCTTGTCGCGGTACGCGTCCTTGATCCGCACGGTGCGGCCGACCTTGGCCACGTGCCCGGCGATGCCCTCACCGACGGGCAGCTCGATCGACCGCACCTCGTCGCCGACCATGATCCGCGAGAGAAGCCGGCCGCGCTGCTCATCGAGCAGGTAGAGCGTGGCGCGGTCGCCTTCGAGCAGGTCGGTAATTTTCTGCAGGATCAGCTCGAGGAGCTGATCGAGATCGAGCGTGCTCCCGAGGGCGAGCCCGACCTCGCGCAGGGCCTGAACCGTGCGCTCGGATCGGGCAAGCTGCTCCTCCAGCTCGTCGATGCGAGCCTGGAGCGGGGCCGATTTGTCGCCCTTGCCGGTCACCCAGCGAAGCTAACACAGCCGAGCCCGCGGCATGAAGTTTGCCGTAGCGCACTGTGAGCGACGGCGCGGCCGTTGGAGCGGGGGGTACGCTCGGCTGGTGGACGGCCCTCGTCCGCGGGCTTCACCCCTCGACCCTGGAGATCGACCGTTGCTCGAGCTGCGGCGGCGTCTGGCTCGCTCCCGGAGAGCTGGACGCTCTGGCGCGTTTCCTCGGCGCTTCGTGGGGATGAGAGAGACTGGCACTCTCCCTCATCGCACGATGGGCCAGGCGAACTGCGCCGCGGAGGGGCGCGCGTCCTCCCACACGGCGGCGCGCTTCATGGCCTCGGCCGTCAACATGCCCTCGCTCACGAGAGCGTTGATGTTCTCGCGGCTCTCGGCGGTGAGCCGCCGCGCCGCGCCGCGGGTCTGCACGCGCTCGACGACCTCGCCCGACAACCATTGACAGAACGCGGCGACCTCGGCCTCCGAGGGGCCCGTCACGCGCCACACGTACGCGGGCTCGGCGCGGAAGCGGTCGCGCGAGAAGCCCCGGTCGTCTTCGTCGTGGAAATCGCGGACGACGATCACCACGAGCGGGCGCGCGGCGCAGCGAAAGCACCAGGCCGTCGAGACCTTGTCGCCGAAGTCGTCCTCCGGGGCGCCGGCGATCGCCTCGATCACCGCGAAGGGAGCGCGCAGCTCGCCGAGCACGCGGTCGGCGTCGAAGGGAACGTCGCCCTGAAACGGGGTGTACATGGCCGGCCACCGTAGAGCGGCGCGGCGCGTCGTTCAAGATCGCCGGTCGTCACGGCGACCTCGGCCGATAGCACACCTGCATCCACGGGCGCTCGCCGGTGCGGCCGATCTCGCTGCTCAGGAGCTGGGTTTGCGCGCGCTCGCGCTCGCTCAGCAGAATGCCATGGTCAGGAAACTTGCCAGCGTACCAATCCTCGACGAGCCCGGTGACGTCGAACCAGATCTGATCGGAGCTGAGCACGATGGCTGTGGCGCTGCCGGACGACGCGATCACGACGGGATCGAAGCTGTTGTCGCCGAACGAGGCCCAGGTCTCGCTCGCCTCGTCCCAGTCCTTCGTCACCCGGTGGACCTCGATGGTCCCGGGGCCGGTCCGGCTCTCGTCGTGGAGGCCGACTCGCGCGGTGAGCACCGTCGCGCCGGCGGGGAGCCCCGAGAGATCGAAGCGCAGGAGAGCGCGGCGGATCGCGTCGGTGCCCGGCGGTGTCCCCACGAGCAGATCGACGCTGGCGCCGTGGGCGCGATCGGGCTCGTCGCTGGCGAGGTAGGTGTCGCGCGCTGAGCCTGGATTCAGGCCCTGTCGCTGGATGAACCGGCTTTGCAGCGTGCTCTTCTCGCCCGCCAAGACCTTGTCGAGGAACTCGTCGCGAACACCGGGGGACGCCACCCGACCGTGCACACCGACGACGTTGCAAAGGGATGTAGGAGCGACGAAGGACGCGACGCCGACCACGACCTCCACGCCTTGCCTGATCACCAGCGCTGGACCGCCGCTGTCGCCGAAGCAGATGCCGCCGAGCCCGCTGGTCTGATCGGCGGCGATCGTCAGCGGCGCGAGCTCGAGGAGGCGAGCCGCGACCCTCCTTCGAATGGTGTTGAGCGCAGGAGTGCTCCCGTACCCGACGAGCGTCATCGGGTCTCCGACCGCGAGCTGATCCGGCGCCGAGGCGAGCGGGATCGGCGTCACGTTGAACGCCCCTCCGTCTTCGACCGCGACGACACAGAAGTCGTAGTCGTCGCTGAACGAGTTGTAGCAGGGGTGGCGCACCGCCGAGGCGACCGGGAACATGAGCGAGGGCTCGGTGTAGTCCGCGCCGATCCGCACCGTGAGGGCAGGATGGCCCTCGGGGCAGCAGTGCGCGGCGGTGAGCGCGTAGAAGGTGTTGCCGTCAGCGCTCCTGCGGACGACGGTCCCGCTGCACATGCTGCCTCGGTCGCTCACGATCGCGATGACGGCATCATGGGTGGAGTCGGCGCGCGCGGCGGCGCCGAGGATCGAGGCCCGAGCCACCCCACGGCCCTGGCCCGGGGCGCCCCCGCCCGGCGGAGAGCACGATAGCCCGAGAGCGATGGTAACAAGCGCGGTCAGCGCCCTCGATCGCATCATTTGACCCCCTTTCACAACATAACGACCTCGGGCGGGATCCGGAAGGCACCCCGAACAGAGTCGAATTGCCATCCAGGGATGGAGTGCGGAAGAAATGGATTCTCGGGGGACACCCCTCTTGCAGAGCAGGAGCGGATTCGCCCCGAGCAGGATTGTCGCGCGCGCCGCGCGTCATGACAGCGAGCGCGTTGATGCGGCGCGGCGGCCGTGATACCGGCAGTGGTGGCCACGACAAAGCAAGAATTCGAGCTCACGGACCCACGCAGCGTCGACTCTTCCGCGGTCGACGCGCTCGACACCGCGCTCGCCGCGGCGTGCGGCGCGCAGAAGGCGAGCGTGCTCCACGCCATCGATCCGCGGCGTATCCTCTCCTTCGAGGCGGGCGGCCCGGCCGTGTGGAGCGTGGCAATCGCCACGGGCTCCGCGCCGACTCCCTATCACCTCTACGTCACGTATGGCCTCTCCGGCAGCATCGATCCGCGCCGCCACGAGCAGGGCCTCGAGCACGAGCTGTCGATCCGGATCCCCGCCACGAGCGAGGGGCCGCCGATGTGGCCAACGCTGCTCCTGCGCCACCTCGGGCGCTACGTGCTGACGGCGCGGCGCGAGCTCCGCGTCGGCGAGGTGATGCCGCTCTTTGCCCCGCTCAGCCGCGCTGCCCTGCAGCCCGAGCACCACGCGGCGCAGCCCGACTCGCGACTCCAGGCCATCCTCGTCGGCGGGGACTCGCAGCTTCGCGGCGTGGCGACTCACAAAGGCCCGATCGAGGTCCGGCGGATCTACGGTATCGACGAGGCGGAGCGACGCCTGATAGAGCGCTGGTCGGTGGCGGGCTTCGGCGGCCAGATCGCGGGGCGCGATCCCACGTTGACGACCGATCTCGATCGCCCGAGCTGGGCCGACCAGGCCGCAATCGTCTCAGCCATTGACGAAGGCGCCGAGCGCGAGGGCAGCGCGACCACCGCAATGGCTCTCCCCGGGGTGCGCTGGGAGCGGAGCCGCGACGCCTGGACGATCCGCCTGCCCGGCGGCGACGCGGCCCGCCACCTCGCCGCGGTGCTCGAAGGACGCCTCCCGCACGGCCGCCACCTCCTCGTCCACGACGTCGAGCCGAAGCCGCAAACGCAGGTGGCCCTGGTCCCCGCAGAGGCGCTCTCGATCCACGAGGAGCGCGGCGTGCTCGTGCTCGGAATGCCGGCCGACAGCTTCTACCTGACGATGCTCGCGCGCGGCGAGAAGAGCTACGAGTGGGTGTTCAGCGACGAGTGATCGCGGGGCGCCCCGACGGGCTGCGGTGGGGGTGGGCTCGCGATTCGTGCTCTTTCGCGGCCGATTTTGACCCGATTGCGCGGAGCGAATAGCCTCCCGCCGCGCTGCTCGAGCGCGTCATCCATGCCCGCAAGGATCCAAAGAGCCCTGAACGGGGAGAGAGACGCGGTCCGCGCGCTCGTGGACGAGCTCTCCCCCGTCATCCAGGCGCGCATCGTGCGATCGCTGACGCGACGGCAGGAGGCGGCGGGTGGGCGCGACGTGCGGCAGGAGGTCCGCGATCTGACCCAGCACATGTTCCTGGTGCTCTTCGCCGACGGCGGCCGCGTCCTGCGTCAGTGGGATCCGGAGCGCGGCAGCTCGCTGCAAAACTTCATCGGCCTCGTGACCGAGCGGGAGGTCGCGTCGATCCTGCGGCGGCGGCGGCGCAGCCCCTGGGGCGAGCACCCGACCGAGGACGAGGATTTCGATCGGATGAGCGGCGCCGCGCCAGGACCGGAGAGCGAGGCCATCTCCCGCGATCTGCTCCGCCGCGTGATCGTCCGCGCCCGCGCCCGGCTGAGCGGGCGAGGGATCGATCTCTTCCAGTGGATCGTCCTCGAGGAGCGCTCGGTCGAGGAGGTCTGCACCCTCGCCGGGATGACCCCGGAGGCGGTGTATGCGTGGCGCAGCCGCCTCGCGCGCCTCCTCCGCGAGGTTGCTGCCGAAGGCATGTCAGAAGGCGAGGGGACGCGTCGAAGGCCTCCCGAGGATGGCGCGAATGACGGATGATGAGCTGCTCCAGGCCGCCGGCGAGGCGGCGCGCGAGGGCGATCCTCTCCAGGACGAGCGGTGGGACGCCCTGCCGAGCGGGGGCCTGAGCGAGGGCGATCTCGCGGCGCTCCGCCTCCTCGCCGATCAATCGGACAGCGCGCGAAGCGCGTTTGAAGCGCTTCAGCCGCTCGACGAAGCCGCGCGTGAGCAGATCGTGGACGGGATCCTGGCCGGGCTCGCCGCGGGCGCGCCGGCGGCTCCTCTGCCGGAGAAAACGCCCGGGGACGGCGCGCGGGTGATCGCGTTTCCACGACGAGCGCGCCGCGCGCTGGGAGCGCTCGCCGTGGCGGGATCGCTCGCCGCGGCCGCGGCGCTGCTGCTCTTCCTCCCGCGCGGCGTGTCGTCTCTCCCGGGCTACGAGGCGTCGCTCGTCGGCGAGCAGGCCCAGCGCTCGAGCGCGCCCGGCGCCGGCGTCCCGCAGCTCGGACCGGGCTCCCGGCTCGAGCTTGTGCTCCGCCCCGAGGTTGCCGTCGACGGGCCGGTCGCGGTGCGGAGCTTCCTTTCGTGCGGCGCAGAGGTTCGGTCCTGGGATGCGCCCGCCGTGATCGCCGACGGCGGATCGATCCGGGTCACCGGCGGCTACGACGCGCTGTTCGGTGATCTCCCGACGGGATCTTGCGAGCTAGTGTTCGCCGTCGGCCGGCCGTCGGCGCTCCCGTCGAGCCTGGAAGCGGTGACCGCTGCGCTGCGGGAACCGGTACGCTCTCGGACCGAAGCATGGCACCTCGTGCGCGTCCCGATCCGGCTCGTCGATCGCGCTCGCCCTGGATCCCCTTGATTTCTGCGCTCGCGGCGCTCGTACCGGCCTGCGGTCGGGGCGCTCCTCCCGCTGCGCCGCTGCCCCTCGAGGTGGAGATCGCCGGGTGCGCCTCGGTGCGCGCGGGGCCGATCTGCGTCACCGACGCAGCGACGTCGCTCGCTGTGTGGGTGAAGGCCAACAAGGGCGCGGCGATCAGCGTCCGCGTCGACGACCGGGGGATCGCCGCGGAGCGCGCGCCGATCGAAGATGGACTCCTGTTGAGGCTTCCCGCCGGGGCCGCCGCGACCGGCAGCGAGCTCGTGGTGCACGCAGCGCTCGGTGCGGACGAGGGATCGTTCCGGATCGCGCTCGCTCGGCCCGAGATCGATCCGGCGTTCGACGAGGCCGAAGCCCTGCGCCTCGGCCAGCACCTCGACGAGGCCGCGCTCCGCTTCACGGCGCTGGCGGGGAGCAGCGCGCCGAACCTGCGGGCCCGGGCAACGGGGAAGCTCGCGCGGATCGCGCTGGCGCAGGGTCGGATTGCGGACGCGGTGCGAATCTTCGGCGAGGCGATCGCCCTCGATGGCGCCACGGGGCGGGTCTCGGACGAGTTCCGCGATCGCTGCGCGCTCTCGTTCGCGCTCGTCGACGAGAGCCATCGCTTCGCCGAAGCGCGCGACGCGCTCGCTCCGCTGGAGGCGCTCGGATCGGTCTATCCGGAAGGGCGGGCCTCGGCTGTGTACTACGCGGCGCTCGTCGCGTTCGAGGCGGGCGACTACCGCGCGGCGGTGCGCCTGTTGCGCGAAGCCGAGGCCGGCACCCGGAGGCTCGGGCGCGACGAGCTGCGGATCGACGTCCTGGAAGTGGAGGCCAACGTGCTCCACGCGCTCGGCCGCCGCGCCGAGGCAGTGTCGTTGCAACGGCAGGCGCGCGACGCTCGCCCCGCGGACGGCCCCGCGTGCAGCCGCGCCGGGTCGAGCAACAACCTCGGGTGGCTGTTGCTCGACGCCGAGGTCCGCGCGGAGGGCGGCGAGCGCGCGCAGGATCCGATCCCGCTCTTCGAGGAGGCGCTCACGCTCCTTCGACGGGAGTGCGCGCACCCGCCGTTGCTCGCCAGCACGCTCACCAACCTCGCCCATGCGTACCTCGCTCGAGAAAATCCGGCGCGGAGCCGCGCCTACCTCGACGAAGCGCGCGCCGCCCACCCCGAGGCGGACGTGGTGAGGCAAGCGGAGTGGCTCGAGATCGAGGGGAGGATCGCGCTCGGCGACGGCAAGACCTCGCGCTCGCTCGAGCTCTACGATCAGCTCGCGACGCTCTCGGCGCGCACGCTGCTGCCGGACGCGCGCTGGCAAGCGGCGCTCGGGCGGGCGAGGGCGCTCGACACGCTCGGGCGCATCGAGCCGGCGCGCGCGGCGTATGCGGAGGCGGAGCGGCTCCTCGACGACGACGGCTTCCTCGTGCCGCTCGGCGAAGGCAAAGGCACGTTCCTCGGCAAGCGCGAGGAGAGCGCGCGGCGGCGCGTCGATTTCCTCTTTCGCCATGGCAGCCCCGAGGCCGCCGAGGCGGCGCGGCGATCGCGCGCGCGCGTGCTCGCGACGATCGAGTGGACCTCGCGCCTCGGCGCGCTCGATCCCGAGCGCCGCGCCCGCTGGCAGGCGTCGCTGGCGGCGTACCGGCGCGCGCGCGAAGCGATCGACGCCGAGGCCGCCGCGGACTGGAAGCTCTCGGCGACCCGACTCGCCGCGGTCCTCGCCGAGCGCGGGCGGGCCGAGGAGCGCCTTCGATCGATGCTCGATCAAGGCCTCGCGACGCTGCGACCCGCGCCCGTCAGCGAGGCGCCCGCCCCGCACGCCCTCCCCGTGCCGCGAGGCGGCGAAGTCTTCCTGGTTTACCACCCGTCGCCTTCTGGCTGGGTCGGCTTCGCGATCGCCGAGCGCGGCGTCGTGGCGCGGAGGATCCCGCCGCTCGACCCCGGCGCCTCGGACGCCGAGCTCTCGACGCTGCTCCTCGAGCCGTTCCGCGACTCCATCGCCTCCGCGACGCGCCTGCGCGTCCTGCCGTACGGCGCCCTCGAGCACGTGGATTTTCACGCGCTGCCGTGGGATGGCGCGCCCCTCGTCGCGCGCTGCCCCGTGGTCTACGGTGTCGATTTGCCGGCGCGATCCGAGGCGCCTCGCGACGCCGGCGCCGAGCTCGCGCTGATCGTCGCCGATCCGCGCGGCAACCTGCCCGCCGCGCGCGACGAGGCCCGCGCGGTCGACGCCGCGCTCCGCGCCCACGGATCGCGCACGCAGCTCCTCACCGGCGACGAGGCCTCGCACCGCGCGGTCTGCGACGGGATCGAGGATCCGCAGACGGCGCAGCTCCACTACGCAGGCCACGGCGTCTTCGAGGGTCGCGACGGCTGGGAGAGCGGCCTGCCGCTGACCGCCGGCGGATGGCTCACGGTCGGCGACGTGCTCGCCCTGCGCCGCGCGCCCGCTCGCGTGCTCCTCTCCGGCTGCGAGACGGCGCGCACCGCCCCCGAATCTCGAGCAGCCAGCCTCGGCATCGCGCAGGCGTTCATCCTCGCCGGGGCGCGCGCCGTGGTGGCCGCGACTCGCCCCATCGACGACGCGCTCGCCGAGCGGCTGATGCGCGCCCTGTACGAGGCTCCCTCCGGCCCATCCATGGATCTCGGCGCCGCGCTGCGCGAAGCGCAGATCACCGTCCGCCGCGAGACCCCGGCCGCCGACTGGGCGAGCTTCCGCGTGCTCGTTCCGTAGGCGACCCCCCGCGGGGATGCGACGCTCAACAAAAGAGCGACACGCCTGTCAGAGCGGCGCGCGACGTGTCGAACATCCACGCACTCGGAGCTGCATCCAGGAACAGAATCGAATGAAGCGAGCAATCATGATCGGGCTCGGGTGCCTCCTCATCACGGGATGCGGTCCCGAGGGGGCGAACGAGATGGAGGACGAGGCGACTCCGCGCCTCTCGACCAGCGACGTGGACACGCCGGCGGAGCCCACCCTGGATAGCGGAGGCATCGAGCAGACGATCAAGCCATGCCCCGCCTGCACCGGCCAGTGGAACGCCCCGGAGGGCTTCCTCGACTACCGCATCCCCGAGGGCGTCGAGGTCACTTCGTCCGAGCTGACGCTCGTCCTCCGGTACGAGGATCTGCACACGCAAACGTGCGTGTTCCAGGGCTTCTCGCGCAAGGACGAGGTGGCCGTCGACTGCGGGTCGACGGGCTCGCCGCTCTCCGCAGAGCTCGTGTTCCTCTCCGGCTCCACGTGGATGAGCGTTTCGCTCATCGTCGTCGAGGCCGCTCCGTCGACCCACTGATCTCGGCGCCGGCGCTCGCCGGCCGAGGAGATCATCAATCTTCAGATACGTTGTCAGATCGTCGCGACCCGCGGCGAAGCCCTGAACGACGGTGAAGAACCCGCGCGAGAGCCGGCTCCGAGAGGGGCGCGGCCGGCGCGCGCCTGCCTGCATCTCGAATCTCTGTCCGATGGAGGAATGACCATGATCCGTGCTTCGATCCACTCGAATGCTGTCCTCAGCGCAGCTCGACTCTCGCTCTTTGCCGCCGCTGGGTGCCTGTCAATCGCCGGTTGCGCCGACGAGAGCGTGCCTGTGGACGCGGAGCGCCCTCACCTCGCCGAGGCCGCGATCACGCCGCTCCCCCCCAGCACGAGCCTCGAGCTCGGCGTCATGACCGGAGGCTATTACAGCACCGGAACGGATCCTTACTTCCAGAAGGCCGAGCAGACGATGGGCGACTTCCGCGTGCTCGGCGCCAGGTGGATCCGCATGGAAGCGAACTTCGGCGGCAACACCTCGGACGAGGGGATGCGCCGCCTCGTCGAGAAGGCCCACCTCCGCGGCCTCAAGGTCGTGATGCTGCTTCAAGGACAGGCCTGCGTACCCCCGGTCGACACGAACCAGGGGCGCTGCCTGGGCAGCCCCTTCAGCGGCCGTGACGACGTGAACGCCGATATCGACGCGTTCACGGCAAGCTACATCAACGGCCCGAAGGGGCTCAATTACTACGCGACCCAGGTGTTCAACACCGACCTCAGCCGGCCCGACGCCTACGAGATCTTGAACGAGCCCAACATCTGCGTGGCCGGCAACCCCGTTTGCGACGCCTGGCAGGGCAGGCTCGGCATGCGCGTCGGCGGAAACACGGCGGCCTGGCTCCTCCGCCGCGTCAAGGAGTGGAAGGACCAGAACCAGCGCCCCGAGCTCATCATCAGCGGCGGCACGCTCAACACCTACACCTCGGAGACGGCTTACTGGGGCCGATTCTTCGGATCCGGCGCCTGGAACGCGGGGCCGCGTCCCTTCGATTACTTCGGAATCCACCCCTACGACTCGAACTGGCTCGGCGCGGATTCGGGTGGTTGCATCAACGGAGGCGGGAGCGGCTGCTTCGATCAGGTGATGAACGGGTCCTCCTGGGTCAACCACACCGCGAGCCTGATCTCCGGTCTGCGGCAGCAAATCCAGGCGCTCCCCGGCGTGGGATCGAGCTGGGGGTTCTTCGCCACCGAGTTCGGCTGGGCCGTCAACTATGGCAACTGCCCCGTACCCAACGCGACGGGCTGCGTGAAGAACGAAGCTCAGCAGGCCGAGGGGCTCGACGCGTCGGTCCGGGCGATGCAGCTGAGCGGCGTCGCCGCGTCGATGTACAACGAGTATCGCGACTTTCTCGGCGGGAACTATGGCCTGTACGGCTCGGATGGGTCGACCTGGCACACCAAGCCTTCGTACACGAAATTCCGCGAGCTCGCGGGCGCCAGCGGCCCGACCGACGCCTGGCCCACGCGTTACAGCGACTCGACCAGCCCCTTCGAGCCCTTCGTCGAGGCGCTCTCTTCCAGCGGCACCATCGAGGGCTGTGACCGCGTGAGCACTGGCAGCTTCCGCCCCCTCAGCTGCTTCGACCCGGCCGATCGCTTCAGCTTCGGGACGAACACCAGCGCCAAGCGCGGCACCGTCGCGGCCTGGGCTGTGAGGGGCGCCAATCTCGCCTTCGACGCCTCGGGCCCGGCTCACTTCAACGATGTTCCCCCGAATCACCCCTATTACCGCGAGATCGAGACCGCGTTTCGCCACGGCGTCCTCAGCGGCTATAGCTGCGGCGGCCCGGGGGAGCCCTGCCCCGGTGCGTACTTCCGGCCCAACAACGACGTGACCCGGGCCCAGACCGCGAAGATCATCGCCAACGCCCACGGGTGGCCGCAGGTGCAGAATCCGACTCCGACCTTCAACGATGTGCCGTTCGGCAGCACGTTCTACGGCTACGTCGAGGCGTGCGCTCTGCGTGGGCTGATCTCCGGCTATAGCTGCGGTGGCGTCGGCGAGCCCTGCCCGGGCGCCTACTTCCGGCCGGGCAACAGCGTGACGCGCGGGCAGCTCACCAAGTTCGTCTACTACGCCGCGACGACGATGCCCGAGGGGACGCCCGGCGATCCCTCGGTGTCCGACGGCTCGACGGGGCCTTGCAAGCCCGGTAAATGTCCGCCGGCCGACTGCGAGACGCTCGGCACCTGCGAAGCCGGGATGGACTGAGCACGGGAATCTCGTGCTTTCATGAGACAGGCAGTCGTCGAAGCACGACCTCCGCTGAACGAAGGCGAGGCGAGCTCCCGTGACCGGATGCTCGCCTCGCTGATTGCCACTCCAGAGAGTGCCAGTCTGGTCTTACTGGTTCATGCTCTCTAGGAACTCCTGGTTCGACTCGGTGCGGCTCACCTTGTCGAGGAGGAACTCCATCGAGTCGATCACGTTGAGCGGGTGGAGCAGGCCGCGGAGCAGCCACACGCGCTGGAGGATCCACTCCGGCAAGAGCAGCTCTTCCTTGCGGGTCGCGCTCTTGTTGATGTCGAGGCAGGGGAAGATCCGCTTCTCCATCAGCTTGCGATCGAGGTGGATCTCGCTGTTACCCGTGCCCTTGAACTCCTCGAAGATCACCTCGTCCATGCGCGAGCCGGTGTCGACGAGCGCTGTCGCGATGATGGTGAGCGAGCCGCCCTCTTCCACGTTGCGGGCCGCGCCGAAGAAGCGCTTGGGCTTGTGGAGAGCGTTGGAGTCCACGCCACCGGAGAGGATCTTCCCGCTGGCGGGGACGACGGTGTTGTAGGCGCGCGCGAGGCGCGTGATCGAGTCGAGGAGGATCACCACGTCTTGCTTGTGCTCGACGAGGCGCTTGGCCTTCTCGATCACCATCTCGGCGACCTGCACGTGGCGCGTGGCCGGCTCGTCGAAGGTCGAGCTGATGACCTCGCCCTTCACCGTGCGCTGCATGTCCGTCACCTCTTCGGGGCGCTCGTCGATGAGCAGCACGATGATGTGAGTGTCGGGGTGGTTCTCGCTGATCGAGTTGGCGATCTGCTGGAGGAGCACCGTCTTGCCCGCGCGCGGCGGCGAGACGATCAGGCAGCGCTGGCCCTTCCCGATCGGGCAGAGCATGTCGATGATCCGGGCCGAGAAGCTCTTCTTCCCGTTCTCGATGTTGAACTTCTGCTGCGGGTAGAGCGGCGTGAGGTTGTCGAAGAGGATTTTATCCCGCGCGACCTCGGGCGCCTCGTTGTTGATCTTGTCGACCTTGAGCAGCGCGAAGTACGCCTCGCGCTCCTTCGGCGGGCGGATCGAGCCGGCGACGCTGTCGCCCGTGCGGAGGTTGAAGCGACGGATCTGCGAGGGCGAGACGTAGATGTCGTCCGGGCCCGGCAGGTAGTTGTAGTCGGGCGCGCGCAGGAAGCCGAAGCCATCGGGCAGGCACTCGAGGACGCCCTCGCCGAACACCGGCTGGTCCAGCGCGGCGTGCGCCTGGAGCATCGCGAAGATCAGCTCCTGCTTGCGCAGGCCGGCCGCGCCCTCGATGTTGAGCTCCTTCGCCAGCTGGACGAGATCGGCCATCGGCTTCTGCTTCAGTTCGCGCAAGTGCATCGCTACAGCTCCGGGGAAATGCGGCAGCGAGCGACGCGCGCTCGAGGCCATCGGGTTGTCGGGTCGGGTTGTCGAGAGGTGTGATTTCGGCTCGGTGAGGGTGCTCGCCGGTGAAATCGAGAGGGGCGGGGCAGAAGGCGGAACGGGCGCATCGCGCCGCTCGCCGGAGGATCACCCGACGCGTCGACGCTCGGGCCGCGCGGACTCTATCAAGCAGTTGTACCCTGTCAATGCAGACTCCGGCCTCCTGGCGGCCATCGCGTCGAGGGTGCAGGCGATCGTTGAAATTTGCCCCACCAGCGGCTAGGAATCGCCCGGTCCATGGGTCTCAAGCAGGTTCAGTTGTTCGTGCGCGGCCGCGTCCAGGGCGTTTTCTTCCGCGCGTCTGCGCAGCGCGAGGCCAAGCGCCTCGGCCTCACCGGCTGGGTGAAGAATCGCCCTGACGGCGCCGTCGAGGTGATCGCCGAGGGCGAAGAAGACGAGCTGAAGGAGCTCATCGTCTGGGCGAACCACGGGCCCAGCAACGCGCGAGTCGAGCGCGTCGACGTCCGCTGGCGCGGCTTCATCGGCGACTTTTCCGACTTCCGCATCGTGGAGTAGCGGCATGGGAAGCGTTTGACGCCGGGGGCGCGTTCGAGCACGCGAGGTCACCTGGTGCTGAATCGCTGGTCTTTTCTCGCTGCCGTTCCTCTCGTGCTCGCGCTCGCGGCGTCGGACGCGCACGCGCTCGGCGCGCCCGCTGGATCCGCGTCGGCGTCGGCCGCCGTCGTCGCGACGCCGGATGCCGCGCTGCCCGAGCTGCCGCGCCTCGCGAGCATCAGCTTGCCCGAGCCCGACGCGGCGTCGATCAAGGAGCTCGACGGCCTGCTCGATCGCCTGACGTCCGAGGACGAGCGCTCGCGCACCAACGCGCGCACCGCCGTCGGTGAAGTGTCGCCGAGCCTCGTCCCGGCGATCCGTCACCGCGTGCAGGATCTGCGGGGCAGCCTCGATCGCGAGGCCGCGCCGCGCGTGATCGAGAGCGCGCGCAAGGCCGGGCGCAAATCGATCAAGGGCAAGGGCGACGCCGAGGCAGACGCCGACGCCGACCACAAAAAGAAGAAGAAAGCGAAGAAGGACGAGGAGGACGCCGAGGGCAGCGACTGGCTCGATTTCCTGCTCGCGCAGCCCCACGCCAAGGATCGCGACTGGAAGGACGTCGTCAGCCTCGTCGCCATGGAGCGCATGCTCACCGCGATCGGGACGACACCCGCCGTGCGCGAGCTGATCAACTTCCACGCGTACTTCGGCGAGATGCTCCGCGTCGATCTGCAACGCCAGATCTTGAAGCTCCGCGACAAGGCCGTCCCGGCCCTGATCGAGGCCCGCGCCCACGACGCGAAGATCGTGCAGAAGTGGGCGAACAAGGAGCTCGACGTGCTCGGCCGCGCCATCCCCGGCGAGGCGGTCGCGTCGAACGACACACAGATCCTCGCCGACGTGCTGCGCGCCTACGGTCGCACGCGCGACGTCGACGCGGTCCGGGTGATCCTCTCGTTCAGCAACAGCGATCGGATCCAGCTCCGCGAGGCCTCGCGCGAGGCCGTCACCGCGATCGGCGAGCCGGGGATCTGGCAGCTCCGCGATCAGTATCTGAGCCTCACCGGCAACAAGGCGCCGAAGGACTGGGCCTGGGATCGCCTCGCGCGCGAGCTGTTCGCCCTCTACGATCGCGCTCGCCTCGCCGAGGTCTACAAGCTGATGGACGACGGGACGGCGGCCGCGAGCGCAGGCTCGATCGTCGAGGCCGTCGACGCGTTCGACAAGGTGCTGGCGCGATCGCCGCTCTTCGATCGCCGTAAAGAGATGGTGAAGAGCTACTTCGAGCGGGCGACGTCGCTCGAAGAGGGCCACCGCGAGGACGCGCTCGCGATGATGCGCAAGGCGCTGCGGCTCGATCCGAAGGGCGATCTGGCGAAGAAGCTCGAGGCGGAGATCGCCTACCTGGAAGGGGCGATCTCGATCGATCGCGGCGCGCCCGACAAGACGGCGTTCCAGAAGGCGCTGTCGATCGATCCGCAGCACGCGGCCTCGAAGCAGGCGCTCGCGACGCTCGAGGACAAGGTC
Source organism: Byssovorax sp. (assembly GCA_025362495.1). GTDB lineage: Bacteria > Myxococcota_A > Polyangia > Polyangiales > Polyangiaceae > JANYGI01. The sequence goes on from JANYGI010000023.1 coordinate 34,576, forward strand.
GTGGAGCGGCAGAGCGAGATGCCGCGCTACGCCGCCGCGGGAGGGATCGGCCTCGTCGCGCTCCTCGCGATGATCCTGCTCGCGCGCCGGCGCACGCCTCCCGCGAAGCGCCCCGACGTGCCGCCGCCGCCGCCCGCTCCACCGCCCCCGCCCGAGAGCACCACCGCGGCACCGGACGCCGGCGTGGCCTGAAATTCGAGGCGCGATCGATCGCCGGGAGGACGGCGATCGATCGCGAACTTGGCCCGGGGCTCGCGGCTCTGGCACGTCCTCGGCGTGGCTCGCGAGACCGTACCGGAGCATCCGGAGAGCGTTACCTGGATCGATCGCGCGCTCGCCCTGCTCGCGACGGCGCTGCCGTTCGGCGTGGCGCTCGCGCGGGCCGCGTCGTCGGGGCAGTGGCGCGACGATCTGCCGGCCGTGCGCGATCTCGGCCTCGTCGCCGTCGGCGTGGGCGGTGGCCTGTCGACGCTCGTGACGCAGGCGCTGTGCTTGTTCCCGCTCGGTCCGCGCTCGTTTCGTGCGGCGTTCGGCGGGGCGCTGGCGCTCGGGATCGCCGCGCGGCTGCTCTACGGCCTCGTGCGACGCGTCCTCGTCGAGGCGAGCCTGTCGACTCCGCGCCGCGGCGCAGCGGCCACCGCGCGCTGGCCACGCCTCGCCGCAGCGCTCGCCGCGATCGCCGCGCTCACCACGGCGCTGTCGCCCACGTGGCAACGCGAAGGCACCGTCGGCGGCGGCGCGATGCTCGCAACGGCGGTGACGCTCGCCGCGCTGACGATCGCGTTGCGCATCGCCGAGTCGGGGCCGTCGGTGCCGCCGAGCCGCTGGATCGCGCTCGGAGCGCTCACCGGCGCCGCGTTCGCGGAGAGCCCTCCTGCCGGCCTCGCGGTCCTCGCGGCGGCCGCGTCGCTGGTGCTCGTGCGTCGCTTCGGCCAGACGGGCGCGCCCGATCTTCGCCTCCCTTCGCCTCGAGTTCTCGGCCTCGCGGCGATCTCCGCGCTCTTCGTCGGCGCGCTGCTGCTCGCTCCGCTCGCGCTCCGTCCGCTCGCGCCGCGCACCTGGATCGACGTCGGTCGCGCGCTGTCCGCGGTGAGCCTCTCGGCCTTCGACACCGCGAGCGCCCGCACGACGGCGCTCGGCGCCTGGACGCACGAGGTCGGCCTCGCGTCGCTCGGGCTCGCGGCGTTCGGCGCAGCGACGGCGCTGCTCCGCGGTCGCACGCGCGCGCTGATCGCCCCTTTTCTCGCCTGGATCGTGCTCGATACGCTCCTGCCCGCGCGCGCCGCCGGGGTGCTCTCGGCCGATCCGCTGACGGCGCTGCGCTCGCTCGCGGTCGCGGCGATCGCCGTCGGCTCCGCGCTCGGGGTCCACGCCGCGACGGTGCGCCTGCTCGAATCGAAGATCCCGCTGTCGCGGGCCGCGGCGACGCTGGTCGTCGTCTTCCACCTGACCCTGGTCGCGCTCACGTCGGAAGAGGCTGGTTTCGCCGCCGATCGCAGCGAGCAGCTCGCCGCCGAGACCTGGACCGACGAGGCCTTCGGTCGCCTCGAGCCGCGGAGCGCCGTGCTGGTGCGATCGCCGGCGATCGCCTGGCGCCTCTGGGCGGCGCGCATCGTCCGCGGCGAGCGCCCCGACGTCGTCGTGGTCCCGGTGCACCTCCTCGACAAGGGTCGCGTCGCGTCGAGCCTCGCCGCGGCAGATCGCGGCCTCGAGCCCCTGCTGCGCGACTTCGCGCTGACGAACGAGCCGAGTGAATTCTCGCTCTCCAAGGTGGCCGACGTGCGCCCGCTCTACGTGGAGTTCGACGCCGCCTGGCGACCGCGCCTGTCGACTCATCTCCTGATCTCGGGGCTCTGGCTGCGGTATGCGCCGCAGCCGCTCGGGCCCTCGGATCGCAAGCAAAGCGTGCCTCTCGCCGAGGTGCCGTTGCGTCGCGTCCTCGCCGCGATCGCCGCGACCACGCTGCCCGACGCGCCAACCTCGGCCGTCATGCAAAGCACCCTCCGGGCCCACGCCACGGTGCTCGGGAGCTTCGGTGATCGCGAGGCGGCCGAGGGATTCCTGGGCAAGATCGACGAGCTCGCGGCGCGCGATCCCTTCGCCACGCGGGTCGCGCTGCCCTATGCGCTGAAGGGCCTGAAGCGAGCTGCCCTGCGGCGACGCGAGGGCCAGGCGCCGAAGCCGCGCGCCGGCGGGAGCTGAGCTTCAACGACGGTTCCCTCCCGCGCGTGATCGCGATATCCGTGCATCATGCGAATTGCTTTTCTTTCCTGCGTTGCGATCCTCGCCGTGGCCTGCAACTCCAGCGTCTCCACCGGCGGTGAAGGCGGCGGCAACGGCACCTCGACCAGCAGCGGCTCGAGCGCCGCGTCGTCCTCCGGCACCGGCGGAGACACCTGCGCTGCGCCGCCGTCGCCTGCCCCGTTCGAGGCGGGCGGGGGCGAAACGTGCTTTGAGCGGCTCACCCAGGGACAGACGGTGAAGGTGCTCCAGGGCCCTCAGGGCGGTTTTCACATCTGGCTCGCTGTCGGCTGTACCGGCTGCACCTCCAGCAAGACGATCGAGTACGGCGTGAAGGATCCCGCGACCAAGACCTGGTTCGCGATGAGCACGCCGCAGAAGGTCGCTGTCGATCTCGCCGGCGCGGGGTGGCGCGAGCACGCGGGGTTCACGGCGTTCCTCCCCGGCGTCCCGTGGGATCAGACGACGCAGCTCCCCAAGGGCTCGCATGTGCTGCTCACGGCGATCCTCTACGGCGACAACAACGCGCCGGTCGACGAGATCGAGAACGACGTCGTGCTCGGCGACATCGAGCAGTACAGCCCGCCCTGCGATCCGGAGCCCACGACGTGCGGACTCCCCGGCGGGCTGCCGTGCTGCTCGCTCAACGGCTGAGAGACGAAGCGCGGATCAGTAGAGCCCCTCGGGCGGGCGCCCATCGACGAGGAATTTCTTCGCCGCGGCCGCCGTTCGCCGCGTCTGCGTCTCCTTGCGCAACGGCACGATGAAGCGCAGCAACGCTTCGAGATAGACACCGTCCGCCTCGGGATCTTCGCGCTCGAGGCGCCACAGGGCCTCGGTGTTCTTCACCGTGTGCGCGTAGAGGATCGGGCGCACCGCGGCGTCGAACGCGGCGAACGGAGCGAGGCGCGCGTAGGCCTCGATCCGGCCGCGCGCGTCGAGCGCCTGCGCGCACGCGAGCGCCCGCGGGAGATCGCGCGCTGCCGCTGCGGCGCGGAGATCGCCGCCGCCGTCGCTGCTGGCGGCGACGAGCGGCGTCGTCGCGTCGGCCTTGCGCAGCTTGCCGACGAAGGCCGCCGCGAGCAGCGCGAAGGCCGCCGCCTGGGCGCGCGTAGCATGCGCAGAGAGCGTCACGGCCGCCTCGGCGAACGTCACCGCGTGGGTCACGTCGAGCGCGCCGACGCTGGCATCGAGGCGCTGTTCCCAGGCCGGATCGAAGCGCGCGAGGCGCGTCGCGGCGGCGTGGGCGACGGCGCGCAGCAGCTCTCGCGACTCGCAGCCCTCTTCGATGCGCGCGACCACCGCGTCCACGGCCGACGACTCGCCGGCGAGCACCTCCATCTCGAAGGCCGCGCGATCCCAGGACACGTGCGCGGGCGGCGCCGGGTGATCGCCGGCCGCGAGCCGTGAAAGGCCGGCGCGCGTCGCGGTGAACGGCGGCAGCTTCGTGTCCGCGGTCGCCCACGCGAGCTGCACCGTCGACGCCGCGAGGAGCTCGATCGCCGCGGGATGAAAGCGCCGCGAGAGCTCGAGCGCCTTGCTGAAGAAGATCGCCCCGTGGCCGTAATCGTAGATGTGCTTCGTCAGGAAAGGCAGCAGCGCGGGCAGCGCCGACTCGGGGCCGCGCTCGCCCACGAGGGATCGGATCCGCGCCTCGGCGTCTTCACGCCGCTCGACCGCGAGGCACTCGCTCACGTGCGCCGGATCGCCGGCCTCGAGATCGGCGATGCGCACCAGCATCGCGCGCGGGCCGCTCGGCTGCTTGCTCAGCGATCGTCGCCCGAGCCGGATCGAAGGCTCGGCGACGGCGTGGCTCCCGACGACGAAGGCCTCTTCGACGGGGATCCACCCGCGCTCGGCCCACGCGCAGAGATCGGCCAGCACCGCGAGGCCGTGATCGAAGCCGTACTCTGCGCGCTCCGCGCCGTCGCGCGCGAGCACTTCGAACGCCGCGTCGAGCGTCCCGAGCTTCGCGGGCACGGGGCCGATCCCGAGCTCGCCGAGGCGCAGACCTTCGCGCAGCGCGCGCGCCGAGTCGTCGTCCGCGAGCGCGGCGCGCAGCCCCGCGACGTGACGCCGCGTCTCGGCGGCGAGATCGATCGCGATGTCGAGATGAACGCGCCCCTCTTCCACCCGCGACGGGTAACGCCGCACCGCCTCGCCCCCGAACGAGCACGCGCCGCTGCCGAGCTCGAACTTCCAGTTGTGCCATTCGCAGGTGAGCACGCCGTCGCGAACGGTGCCCTGCGAGAGCGGATAGCCCTGGTGCGGACAGCGATCGTCGAGCGCGTGGACCTCGGCGCCGTCGCGCACGCACACGAAGCGCCGGCCCTCGCCCTTGCGAAGTGCCGGCTTCCCCGGCGTGAGCTCGTCGAGCGGGCCGATATCGATCCAGTGAGACTTCATCTCTCCTCCGGCGGACGGACTTCCCGGCGCGGTGAACGCCGTCCTGTGCTTGTACCCCGAGCGCGCCCCCGCCGCTCGCCCCTCGGTCGAGCCGTCGCCAACGCCGAGGCGGGTCGGGCGCTTCCCCAGCGACGACGATGGTGTACAGAGCGTCCGTGACCGACACCCACTCCCCTTCGACGCTTGGCCCGCGCTGGCTTTATCTCCACGGTTTTGCGTCCGGAGCGTCGTCGTACAAGGGCGTGGCGATCGCCGAGCATTACGCCCGGCGCGGCGTCGCGATCGAGCGGCTCGACCTGCGGATTCCGAGCTTCGAGCGCCTCCGCCTGCGGCAGATGATCGCCTCGGTGCGAACGGCGATCGGCAGCGAGAGCGATCGCGCCGTCCTCTTCGGATCGAGCCTCGGCGGCCTCACCGCGTGCCGCGTCGCCGAGGAAGATCCTCGCGTGTGCGCCCTCGTGCTGCTCGCCCCGGCGTTCCGGATCATGGAGCGCTGGCGCGAGCGACTCGGCGAAAAGGGGTGGACCGCATGGCAGACCACCGGCTGGCTCGACACGCTCGACTACATCTCGAAGACGATGTCGCGCGTCGACTTCGGCTTCGCGGAGGAGGCCGCGGCCCTCGACGAGCGCAGCGGCGGCTTCCCCGACGTGCGCGTCCCGACGCTGATCGTTCATGGCGTGAACGATCCGGTCGTCGACGTCGCGCTCTCGCGCCGCTTCGCCGCGGGCAAGCGCCACGTGCGGCTCGTCGAGGTCGACGATGGACACGAGCTCGCGGCCTCGCTCGATCGGATCAAGAGCGAGGCCGACAGCTTCCTCGCGCCGCTCCTCAACGGCTGAGAGTGCCACTGGCGCACAGTTTCGATCTCGGTCGGGTTGCGATACCGTTCGCGACCATGAAATCGCCTGTCCCCCTCGAGCCCGGCGAGCGCGTCATCTTCGCGAGCGTGCGCGGCGGCGACGCGGGGCACTCCGGCTGGTGGTGGCTCGCGGCGATCTTCGGCGGGATGCAGGTGTGCAACGGGCTGATGTTCGGCGTTCACTTCCTCGCCAGCCCCTCGGGCGAGCCCATGGTGGGCGGGGTCGTCGGCGCGATCGCCGCGATCCTCGCGGGCCTCGCCGCGCTGGCGCGCTGGGTCCAGCTCAAGGTCCAGCCCGCGTACGTCGTCACGACGAGGCGAGTCATCGCCAAGCGCGTCTTTCTCCCGGCGGTGACCTTCGCTCCCGACGACGTCGGCGCGGCCGCGCGCTTCCTGATCAAGCACATGCGGTATGGCGCCATCGTGCGCGAGCAGCTCACGCACACGGTCGTCGTCGCCCTGCGATCCGGCGGGACGCGCCGCTTCGGCCCCGTGAAGGACGCCGACGCGCTGGTGACGCTGTTCACCGGCCTCGGTCAGGGCGTGATCGACGTCCGCGCCCTCCCCGGCGCCGGCGGCGAGCTCTCCGCGGCCGAGACCCGCAAAGACCTCTTCTTCGCCCGCGCGTCCATCACCGCGGGCGCCGAGCGCGGCCCGCTCTTCGTCGGGCCGACGGCGATTGTCGGCTTCGCGGCCGAGCTCAGCCGCTCACGGATGCTCCAGCTCTATACCATCGTCGGCGCCCCCCGCTCGGCCCTGGACATCGAAGAGCGGATGATCGCGCTCGGCGGCAACGTGGAGTTCGGACGAGCGGTGGTGATGAAGCGCGAGGGGACCACGCTGACGCTCGACGGAAAGCGGCTCGTGCTCGCCAGCGAGACGAGCCAGGTGGCCTTCGATCTGTTACCCGACGACGCCCGCCGCGCCGAGGCGCAATTGCCGAAGAACGAGGCTCACCCGTACCGCTGAAGGAGGCCAGTCCGACTGGCCTGCTTCAAAGGCGCATCGCGAGGAGCCGGGTCCCCTCGGGGGTGCCGGCCTCGTCGAACAAGAACGGCAGTCGCAGCGCGACGAGATCGACCTCGCGATCGAGGCGGGCGAGGCTCTCGGCCTGCACGCGCTCGCGCACCGCGCGGCGAGCGCCGGCGACGATGGCGCTGTCGCGGGTGCCCGCGGTCGTCTGCGGCGCGTCGATCGCCAGCAGCGCGCCGTCGCGCACCAGCTCGTCGCGCTCGCCCTCGGAGAAGAGCGGCGTCAGCACGCCGTTCACGATCAGCTTGAGCACGGGGAGCCCCAGCTCGGTGCGGATGTTGTTGACGAGCTCCACCGTCTCGGTCGTCGGCATCTCTTCCGGGAGCGTGACCACCACGACGCCGCTCTGGATCGGATCGCGGAACATCGCCCACGCGAGCTCGGCGTCGCGGCGCAAGATCCCCGGCGGCACGGCGTCGAGGATCACCTTCGGGACGCGGAGCATGTCGACGCCATGGCCCGTCGCGGGCGCGTCGAAGAGCACGACGTCGAAACGGTTCGAGCCGTCTTCGAGCGTCTCGGTGGTGTGGAACCAGGCCTTGCCCAGCATCGCCCACTCGTAGAGGCCCGGCGTCGCGCGGAAGAACGTGCGCGTGTACTTGTTGTCGAAGACGGCCTTGGCCACCGCCTTCACCTTGAGGATCATCTCCCCGTACTCGTACAGGGCGCGCTCGGGCGAGAGGTTCACCGCCCAGATGTTCTTGCCGAGCTGGGCGATCTCGCTGGTGAGCGGCGGGGTCCCGAGCATCGCCGAGAGGCGCTCTTTCGCCTGCGGCATCGCCACGAGGACGCGCTTGCCCTGGGCCGCGAGCGCCAGCGCGAGGGCGGCGCAGAACGTCGTCTTGCCGACGCCGCCCTTGCCCGTCACGAAGAGGAAGCGCCTCGTGCCGAGATCTGCGGCGGTGGCGGCGGTGGCCGATGGCGCGCCGGGACGGGGCGTGGACAGGTTCCTGGTCATTCTGGAGCAGGCAGTCCGTAGGCGACGAGGGCCGTCGACGCAACCCTCAACGACGGATCGAGGCGCCTTTGCGGCGGTGAAAGCACGGATCGCAGCGGCGCTCGCGGACGCCACCCTGGCCGCCAGGTTCTGCTAAACCTCCCGGCCATGCGCATCACCGAAGGCGATCTCGCCGCGCTGAACCGCCGCTTCGACGGCGCCGATCCCCTCGACATCCTCCGCTTCACGCGCGCCACGTTCGGTGACCGCGCCGCGATCCTCTCCAGCATGCAGCGCGCGGGAGCCGTCGTCTGCCACCTGGCCGATCGGGCGGGCCTCGCGTTCGACGTGGTCTTCGTCGACACCGGCGTCCTCCACGTGGAGACGCTCGCGACCCGCGACGCGCTCGCCGGGAGCCACCGTCACCTGCGCGTGGTGACGCTGCAGCCAGAGCGCACGTTCGCGCAGCAGACGGCCGAAGAGGGCCTCCTTTACCTGAGCAAAGAGGGCCAGGAGCGCTGCTGCGATCTGCGCAAATCAGCGCCGCTGCGCGCGATCCGCGGCCGCTACGACGCGCTCTTGAGCGCGCTCCGCCGCGACGAAGGGGGCGAGCGCGCCGAGGTGCAGGCCTTCAGCCTCGACGCCGACATGAACGCCCTGCGCATCCATCCGCTCGCCGCGCTGCCGCGCGAGTCGCTCGATCGTTACCTGGCAGACCATCCCGATGTCGCGCTGAATCCCCTTCATTCCATGGGGTTTCCTACCATCGGTTGCTTCCCCTGCACCACGCCGGTCCGGCCCGATGAGCTGGAGCGCGCCGGCCGCTGGCGTCACCTCGCCGGCGTCGAGTACTGCGGGATCAACCCCGTGGACCGCGCCGCGGAGGCCGCGGTCGACCTCGACGACGCGCTGGCCACGAGGCTGCTGGGCCCTCGCTGACGCGGCTCCGCGCTCGCGCGCCGCAATCGGCCGCGCGAGCGCGTCAACGCTGGCCAACCGGAGAAACGTCGCGATACCGTGGCGGGGATTTTTCTTCATTCCCCGCCTTCGGCGCCGTTGGCCGTGGGTCCGATTCCATCATCAAGGAGACTCCCTGTGAACGACGACGAGCGCGACACCCTCTGGGCCGGTGACGAAGACGAAGGCGAGGGCGGCGGCGGGGGCGAAGAAGACAGCGACGAGGCCGGCGAGGACGAGGGCGACGACGCGGCCGACGAGGAAGAGGGGGAAGACGGGGAGGATGAAGAGGCGGACGACGACGAGGAAGAGGACGACGACGAGGAAGAGGACGACGACGACGAGGACGACGACGAGGACGACGAGGACGACGAGGAAGAGGGCGACGACGAGGACGACGACGAGGAAGAGGACGACGACGAGGAAGCTGACGACGACGCTGTGGCAGCCGTCGATGACGACGTGTTCGGCAGCGCCGACGACTTCGAGAACGCCGAGGCAGCCGACTTCGTGGCCGACGATGGCAGCTGGAGCGCGGAGGACTACGAGGCCAGCGCGCAGCGCCTGTTCGGCGACAACGAGTTCTTCGGCGAGACGGTCGAGGACCAGTTCACCAGCGACGGGTTCGAGGTCGCGGACGACGACGATCTCACCTCACGCATGAACGCGATCTTCGCGGGCGCGAGCACCTCGGTCACGTTCTTCATCAAGGACGGCGTCGTCACGCCGGTCGGGTTCGTCCCCTCGCAGTACATCACGCTGATCCTGGAAGAGTTCCCGGACGCCGATCTCAGCTACCTGCGCACGACGGTCACCAAGTACGTCAAGCCGGTCAAGCCCGGCAAGCTGCCCACGGTGATCGCCAAGGTCGATCCGAAGGACACCGTCGATCTGCGCAAATACGCTTCGCCCATCGGCGATCAGGGCCAGACGTCACGCTGCTCCGCGTTCGCGTGGACGCACGCGCTCGAGCTGGCAAACAAGGTCGCGGCGGACGACGACACGCGCCTCTCGCCCACCTACTCGATGCTGCAGTTCCAGAAGATGCAGGGCGACGCGGACGACTACGCGTACGCGTTCAAGGGCGGCGAGGGCACCGTCGGCGGGGTCAAGCCCGGCCAGGTGCTGATCGACAACGGCACCTGCAAGCAGGAGCTGTGGCCCGACGACTCCGAGGCGCCGGCGACCAAAGACGAGGCGATGGCCAAGGACGCGGCGTCGCACAAGCTCAAGGCCAAGCTCGTCCCGGTCAAGCTTGACGATCTGCGCAAGGTCCTCAGCGCGGGCTGCCCCGTGCACCTCTCGATGACGACGGGCGACGCCTTCAGCAAGCTCGGGCGCGACGGCATCTTCAAGGACGCCGAGCCGCCGAAGGGCCAGCACGGCTACCACGCGATGTTGATGGTCGGGTACATCGGCAACTACTACATCGTGAAGAACTCCTGGGGCACGAGCTGGGGCGACCAGGGCTACTGCTACATGCCCAAGAAGGTCCTCGCCGGATCGCAGCCGGGCTTCATCGCCGTGATGATCGGCAAGGGCGACGACGAGGCTCCGGCGAAGGGCGCCAAGGGCAAGAAGAGCTGAGCTCTTTCGCGCGCGCGGCGACCGGGAAAACAGCAGGTTTTTTCGGCGCCGCGGTGCGCGAACCCATCTTCGCGGCAGGTCGCGCTTGACGCTTCGCCTGGACGGAGAGAATCCCCCGACCCATGGCGGCGAGCTACTTCGACGTAGACGGCACCCTGGTCACGACGAACCTCGTGCACCCGACGCTGTTCTATTTACAGAACCAGCCAACCCCGCTGCACACGGCGGCGAAGCTCGGACGCGCTCTCCTGAAGGCGCCGTGGATGGCCCTGGCCGAGCTCAGGGATCGACGGCTCTTCAACGAGCTGCTCTTCAGCTCGTTCGAGGGCATGTCGGAGGACCGGCTGCTGCTCCTCGCCGAGGAGACCTTCACCAAGGTGATGAAGCCGAAGCTCTACGCCGGCGCGCGAGATCTCGTGCAGACCAGCCTCGACAAGGGGCACGAGGTCATCCTCGTCTCGGGCGCGCTCGACTTCTTGATGGTGCTGCTGAAGGAGCACCTCGGCGCCACCGGGATCATCGCCAACCGGCTCGAGATCCACGATCGGTACGCCACCGGCAAGCTCCTCCGTCCCGTCGTCGCGGGGCCCGAGAAGGCCCGCCTCATCCGCGAGCACGCGCGCGCCTCTGGCCACGATCTCGACGAGTGCTTCGCCTACTCGGACAGCTACTCCGACGTGCCGATGCTCTCCGTCGTCGGCCACCCCGCCGCCGTGAACCCCGATCGCAAGCTCACCCAGCTCGCCGAGGCTTATCACTGGCCGATCATCCACCTCGCGGCTTGATCCCGTCAGCCCCCGAACCGCCCCGATTTCGAGAAGCCATGAGCCACCCCTCCGTCGTCACGATCGATCATCGCAGCGCGCCCCGCACCCTCTTCTCGGGCGACCAGCTCGTTGACGTCGATCTGCCCACCGGGACGCGCGTCATCTACCCGAAGCCGCCGATCGCGCCTCTCAAGGACGTGAACGCGGCCATCCGCTACGCGATCAACCACCCGCACAACTCCGAGCCGCTCTACGCCAAGCTGCGCCCGGGGATGAAGGTCACGATCGCCATCGACGACATCTCGCTCCCGCTCCCGCCAATGAAGCGGCCCGACGTGCGCGAGCTGGTGCTGACGATCGTGCTCGATTTGCTGAGTGATCACGGCGTCGACGACGTCGAGATGATCATCGCGACGAGCGTGCACCGCCGGATGACGGGCCCCGAGGTCCGCCACGTGGTCGGCGACAAGATCTTCAACGCCTACTGGCCGAAGAAGCTCTACAACCACGACGGCGAGGACGCCGCCAACATGACGTACGTCGGCACGACGGAGCTCGGCGAAGAGGTCGAGCTCAACAAGCGCGCTGTCGACAGCGATCTCGTCATCTACGTCAACCTCAACTTCGTGCCGATGGACGGCGGCCACAAGTCGGTCGCGGTCGGCCTGTGCGGGTATCGCAGCCTCAAGGCGCACCACAACCCCAGGGTGATGCGCGCCTGCCACTCGTACATGGATCCGGGCAGCTCGGCGCTCGCCACCAGCGTCGAGCGCATGGGCCGCGTCGCCAACGCCAAGCTCAACGTCTTCACCATCGAGACGACGATCAACAACCGCATGTTCGATCGCCCGCTCGAGTTCCTCGCCAAGAACGAGGACGAGCTGACCTCGGCCGAGAAGACGTCTCTCCGCGCGCTCCGCTTCACGCTCTCCAAGCTGCCGCAGCCGGCGCGCCAGGCGATCTTCCAGCGCGTCCCCTCGCCCTATGGCGTCACCGGCGTCTTCGCCGGCGAGACCGAGGCGACGCACGTCCACACGCTGAAGCGCGCCTACGAGCAGTACCTCGTGCCGGTGGTGGGCCAGGCCGACATCCTGATCACGGGTATCCCGTTCATCAGCCCCTACAACGTCAACTCGTTCCTCAATCCGCTCCTCGTGCAGGTGATGGCCAATGGCTATCTGTTCAACCTCTACAAGGGCGTTCCGATGGTGAAGAAGGGCGGGACGATGATCATCCTCCACCCCTGCACCGATCAGTTCGATAACGAGCACCACGCCCCGTACATCGAGTTCGTTCATCGCCTCTTGCCCGAGACGCGCGACGCGATGGAGCTGCACAAGCGCTTCGAGGGCAAGTTCGCCTCGAACCCGGCGTACATCGAGATGTACCGCTCGGGCCACGCCTACCACCCGGCTCACCCGTTCTTCATGTGGTACTGGGGCGAGGCCGGGCGGCAGCACCTCGGCCGGATGATCGTGGTCGGCGCCGACAACGAGTACATCCCCAAGCTGATGGGCTGGGAGACGGCGCGCACGATGGATGAGGCGCTGCGCATGGCGAAGACGACGGCGCCGCCGAAGCCGGAGATCCTCGCCCTCCACTGCCCGCCGACGCTGATGACCGAGATGTCGGTGTCGAGCCCGCGCCTTTCGGGCCCGCCGGACAGCCTCCGAGGATAGGAATCCATGGCCGTCGCGCCGCTCGCGCCTCCGCGTGATTTGACGATCCCCGAGCCGGGCTCGACCACCTCGCGCGGCGTGCTGTCAGCGGCGATGCGGCGGCTCGCGGGCGATCTGCAGCAGTGCTGGTCGCGGCCGCCAAAGGGCGCTCGCGGCGAGGCTGGCGAGCTCGGAAAGCTCGTGAGCGGCACGATGAAGGCGGCCCCCGGCGCGCTGATCAGCGTGCTGCGGCGGCCCACCGTGGGTGCTTTGATTCGTTGCGTTCGCAACGAGTCGATCCCGGGGCGAGAGGCGCTCTTCGTGGCGCTGCTGGCGCAGACGGCGTTCGAGCTCGGCGTGATGGGCACTCTGCCCGGGCCGGTGCGCTTGCGCCGGGTGCCCGCGCAGCTGCTCTCGATCGGCGCGCAGCTCGCCGTTCAGGTGCCCGCAGGGACGACTGCCGTGCTCGTCGAGAACGGGCGACTCACGATCGAGGGAGCAGGCGGAGCCGCGATGACTGTCGATCTCGACGTGCCCGCAGAGGCAAGCGTGGAGCGGCCCTATCACCCGCTCTCACACGACATCGTGCTCGCGCTGGCCGACAACAACCCTCTCTCGATGGAAGAGGCCCACCCGAACAAATCGGGCAACGCCATCGCCCTTGGCGACAGGCCCGTCTCGGCCTGGACCTCGGCGCTCGGGGAGGCGTTCGCGCTGATCGAGCGGCATTTGCCGGATCTGCGGGCCGAGATGGATCTGTTCATCCACCAGATCGTGCCTGTCGGCTGGGACCCGGAGAAGCACCTCTCCGCCTCGTACCAGGAAGCGATCGGCACGATCTACATGTCCCTCCACCCGAGCGGGATGACGCTCGCCGAGGCGCTGATCCACGAGTTCTCGCACAACAAGCTCAACGCCTTGTTCGAGATCGACGAGGTGCTGGAGAACGCGTGGTCGCCTCTCTACGCCTCGCCGGTGCGGCCAGATCCGCGGCCGCTCCATGGCGTCTTGCTCGCGGTGCATGCCTTTCTGCCGGTGGCGCGGCTCTACGAGAAGATGATTGAAGCGAGGGAGCCCGCGGCGCAGAACGAGGCTTTTCTGGGGCGATTCGCGGCGATCAGGAGGATCAACCGCGAGGGGGCGGAGATCGTCCTCGGGAACGGGAAGCCGACGGAGATCGGAGCGGGGCTGCTCGAGGAGATCCGGCGGTGGGACGCGTATTACGCCCGCTGGGGGTGAGTGCCAGTCTGGTTCAAGAGCTCGATCGCGATCGCGACGTGCGCGTCTTCCAGGCCGTCGGCGACGTGAACGAAGCGCTCGCCGAAGCCGGCGCCGGCCTCGACGGCGTCGTCGAGGATGACGAAGCTCGGCGGCTCCGCGAACGCAGCCAGGTAGTGGCGGATCTCGACATGCCGGTCTTCCCCGACGAACCGAGCGGTGCAGTCGGCGAGCTCGTGCGCGAACCCCTTCGCCCGCAGGCTGCGCTGCGTCTTCTCGAGGCCAAACGACTGTCGCCAGCTCGACGAGAGGACCACCCGGGCGCCCGTGGCCGCGATGAGCGCGTTGAGGCGGACCACGCGAGAAGGATCGATGTGCGCGGTGGCATCGAATTCGCCGTTGACGATGACGACGCCCTCACCATCGGTGCTCTCTTCGATGAAGCGGGTGGAGTTGAGGACGCCGTCGATGTCGAGGAAGATGAGCGGATTCATGAGGAGCCGTCGCAGCGCATGTACTCTCCTGCGTTCACCGCGCCTCGGGGAGGGACAGAATCGACGACCCGTGCGACGTCGTCGAAGAGGTCTGCCTCCGTGTCGACCTGGACGCGAGGTGGCCTGAGCGTCCACGACGTGTCGAGCGGCTCGACGCCCTCCCGCACGAGGGAAGACCAGCTGTCGTGATTGCTGCGCTTTCGTCGAAAACCCACCAGAAAGCCATAGCAGCATGCCATGCCGCCGTCGACGTCGATGGTCACAGCGGCGAGATCGCGCGCCCGGACCGCCGATTGGCCGGTAGATGTCGCAGCGCGCGAGCCGCTCGCGGTCAGGCAGGCTGAACGAGGTTGATCAGGTTACCGCAGGTGTCCTCGAACGTCACCGCGGTGATCGGACCCATGCTCTTGGGCTCGCTGCGGAAGACGACTCCCGCGGCCACCAGGCGACGATACTCCGACTGAATATCGGTCGTGATGAACGCAGTCGCGGGGATCCCGGCCTCGAACAGGGCCTTCTGAAAGTCTTTCGCCGGCGGAAAGCCCAGGGGCTCGAGCACGAGCTCGACGCCCTCGGCGCCCTCGGGCGAGGTGACCGTGAGCCAGCGGAAGGGGCCCATCGGGATGTCTTCCTTCTTCACGAAGCCGAGCTTGTCCGTGTAGAAGCGGAGAGCCTTGTCCTGGTCGTCGACCATCACACTGGTCAGCTTGATTTGCATGCTCGTCTGGTTCTCCGCGTGATCCGGGCGAATGCTGCCCCGATGAGGCCGAGTCGGCAAGCGAAAAAGCGCGAGGAAGTGACCTGTCGTGCCCGGCTCAGACGCGGCCCGCGGCGGCGAGCGGATCCTGGGCGTAGTACTTCGCGAGCAAGGTATAGAGCGCGGGGTGGGCTTCACGGAGGCTCGTCGGCGCCTCGAAGAACACCTCGGTTGCATAGGCGAAGAGCTCGGACTCGCTCGCCGTCGCGTGCCTGCTGATCACGGTGGGCTCACCGGCCTCCACGGCGGCGCGAACGCGCGCGAGCTCGGCCTCGAGGACCAGAGTCCAGCTCCGGTGGAGCGACGGATCGACGAGCAGCGGTGGCACCCCGTCGAAGAGGCCATCGCTGGTGTCGAGCACGTGCGCGAACTCGTGGTATCCGACGTTCTCGCCGCTCCCGCCGCGGAGCCCCGCCTCGAGCCGGTCGAACGCCAAGGAGACCCGGTGAAGCCTGGCGTTGCCCTCGATCCGGTGGCCGTCGCCCTCGTCCTCGAACAGGGTGGCATACACGTCGACACAACGCAGCCGGGTGTACGTTTCGGCCGGGATGTTCAGCGTGAGGCGACAGGCAGCGGCGGCGACGAGCAGGCGCGCTCGGTCGTCGATCTCGACCCCGTGACCGAGGATCTCTTTCTCGTCGATGAAGTGCGCTATCGCCGGTCGGATCCTGTCCAGGCTCCTGACGCTCAGCCTACGGAAGAACGCCACGTCGGTCATCAGGATCTGCTCCCAGACCTCGGACCAGATACCCTGTCCTGCGCCTTTTACTTCTCGTACCGTCATGCGAAACTCCATGGAGCGCCTGCGCGCGTTCGAGAGTGATGCCGATGAGGACGCCATCCGGCGTGGTGCGGAATCGGCCAGATGTGACCGATTCCCCGCGCTTGACACGCCCTGGTCGTCCGGCGACGCTGAAACCTTCGTGATGCGCGCTTTACCGATTCCTGCTGACGGCGAGACGCCAAGCGCGTTTGCGCGCGAGCACGAGGCCGAGCGCGACGACCGCGAGCCCACCGGCGGCGTCGCCCGTCCCGACGGCCGCGCCGACCGAGCAGCTGCCTTCGCGAGCCACCACGGGCGGCGGGCTCTCACCGCCCGTGGTCGCCGACGCGCTGCCCGTCGTGGCCGCGCCGCCGCCGGATCCACTGCTGCCGGTCGTGCCGCCGCCCGCGCCACCACCGCCGCCCGCACCGCCGCTGCCCTCCACCGGGTTGCCCCACGCGACCTTGGTATCGTTGATCCACTTCAACGTGATGTCGACTCGCGTGTAGAATTCGGTCGTGTGCACGGGCCACTCACCGTCGGTGTGGCAGCACGTCTCGCCGACGAGGATATCGTCGCAGAAGAGCGGGCCGCCCGAGTCGCCGCTGTCGGCGATGCCGGTCACCCAGCCGATGCGGATCAAGTCCTTCTGGACGAGCTCGATATTGCCAATCGCGGAGCGCTTCTGCTTCACGAGGAACAGATCGGGGCTCATCGGATCGGCCGGATCCTCGTGGCGGCCGTAGCCGACCATCTTGCACTGCGCGCCGACCTTGGGCGGCATCAGCGCGAGCTTGCGCGGGGCGATGTCGGTGATGGGCTGAGCGAGGCGCACGAGGCCCATGTCGAGATCGAGGCCGGGGTAATCGGGGTTCTTTCCCGCGGTCTGGTACGATGGGTGGATGATCTTGTCGGTGATGTCGTGCTTCACCATCGAGTCGCTCGACCCGGTACCGAGGTACGAGCCCGTCGGGATGCCGACGCCGGTGTAGAAGGCCTTGATCGAGCCCCCGACGACGTGGCCCGCGGTGAGCACGACGTTCGGCGCGATGAGGGTGCCTGTGCCGAAGCGGCCAGTCATGAACTCGAGCAGGCCGACCGCGTCTTCGCCCGTCTCGACGTCGCCACCGCGAATGGCCTCGTGCGCCGCCGCCACCGGCTCCGCTGCGACCGACGCTTCGACCTTGCCGTCTCCTCCGTTGCAACACGCGAGGAGCGAGACGAGCGGCGCCAGCACCCACGCGGTCTGATTGCTTCTCATGGGAACCGACCGTAGCGCGCCTTCGCCAATCCACCAAGCCTCGAGGAATGCTGCAATGAATTTTCGAGTCGATGTCCGGAGCGTGCTCACCACGGGCCTGACCCTCGCGTTCGCGCTCGGAGCTGCGGCGTGCAGCGAGCGTTTTCTGCCTGATCCCCTGGGCCAGGGCGGCAGCGGCAGCGGCAGCAGCGGCAGCGGGAGCGGAGGCGCGGGCGGCGGTCCAGTCGTGCACACCGAGGCGGACACGGCGGCGATGCGCGCGGCGATCGACGCCTATGTCGATCAGCGCTTCGAGGCGCCGCCCGAGGCGACTGACCAGCTCCTCGCGCTGCTCGACGAGGGCCATTTCAACCTCGACGAGACCGAGGCCATCCTGCGCGGCCCGCGCTCGGCGTACCCCGCCCCGGCGATGAAGCTGGGCCAGATTGGCACGTTCGACGTCACCTGCTATCATGTCGACTACTCGAGCATCGCCTACTTCAAGGTGCCGCTCACCTACGATCCCGCGAAGCCGACACCGCTCATCATCGTGGGCCACGGCGGCGACTCGTCGATGTCGAAGGACTTCGCGCGGAGCACGGCGCTCGACTACATCAAGGCCTACAACCAGCTCGGCAAGACGATGAACGCCATCCTGGTCGCGCCGGCCACCGAGCGCGGGTGGAGCCCGATCGGCGACTCGCTCATCCTCTCGTCGATCTCGCGCATCCAGCGCGACTACAACGTGGATCCCGAGCGCATCTACGTCACCGGACAATCGATGGGAGGCCACCTGTCGTGGCGGACGGCGCTCACCTACGGCGATCACTACGCCGCGTTCTCGCCCATGAGCGGCGGTTACCCGGAGTGGGCGGCCAACGGCACGCTCCGCAACCTGTGGACCACCGTGGGATTCAACACCTGGGGCGAGATCGAGCCCTACGATCTCGACAAGACCAACGTGATCTTGCACGACTGGCTCGGGGCGCACAGCTTCGCGTGGACTGGCACTCAGGTCCCCGGCGAGCACCCGATCGCCACCGGCGCGTTCCCCGCGATCGCCGATCTCTTCAACCAGAACCCGCGCAAGATGTACCGCGCCGACACCTGGTACTCGTCGAGCGGGACGATGCAGTACACCGGCAACTGGGTCGTGGCCGGGTGGCCCAAGCAGACGATCAACCTCGCTCGACCGCTGATGTACAACCTGCGCCACTGGATCCGGGTGACGCCACGCCCCGATTTCATGGGGTCTCTCACGTTCCAAGGCCGGGTCCTGCCGGACAACCACCTCGACATCGTGGCCGAGAACGTCCGTCAGATGAAGGTGATGCTCCACCCGATGATGGGCCTCGATCTGACGAAGCCGGTCTCGATCACGGTCAACGGCGAGGAGATGTTCCACGACGTCGTCGCGCCGGATCGCAAGCAGATGCTGGAGTTGATCCGCGAGTTCGACGACCGGGGCCGCCTGTTCGAAGGCTTCGTCGATCTGACGATAGCCACCGACTCGCCGGTGCCCGATCCCGGCATGGTGAAGCCGTGAGCCCGCGCGGTGGAGCGACGCTGTCGCCCGCTCCACCGCCGTCGCCCGGTCAGCCCACCAGCGGCCGGTTCAGCTCGGTCTGCCAGCTGGCCGGATCCGCGCCCGACTCCGGCCCTGCGACATAGACTTCCCAGAGATCGTCCGCCGCGGTGTGCCCGTTCTCGGCGATCCAGGCCATGAGCTTGCCCCACGCGTCGCCGAGCCCCTCGTACCCACCGTGGTAGATGGTGCGGGCGACGGTGGTGGCGCGCAGGGCGCCCGGCTTCACCCGCCCTGCGGCGGTGATCGGGGCGCTGACAGGGACGCTGATCTCGAAATCGAAGACGTCCGACGGCGTCGTCAGGTGGTGAGTGAACCACGGCCCGGTGGGCTTGATACCCTGCGCCGCGACGGCGGCCATCAGCTCCTTGAGGCCAGGCCCCATCACGGTCCGGATCTCGGCCCGCGGGATGACGAGGTGAATGACGGCGGTCGGCTGGACGGTGGTCCGGGTGACGTGCGGCGTGTCGATCATGCGGTGACTCCTGCTCGAACGTGATCGCCGGAGCGCTCCGGCTGGGCGGCGGGTCGCCAAGCTACCAGGCACCTGCGGCCATGTCAGGCGCAAATCGGCAAAGTCCGGCTCCGATGGGCCGGATCATCGGCTCGGGGCCAGTCCGACGCGCCACCGTCGCTGGGGTCGAGGGCGACGTATCCACCCGCGGCGCGTGAATCGCGGGTTGACGGAGGGGCGCAGTTCCGGGAAGACTGGCGCCATGCATCTCCGGTCCTCGCTCCTCCCCGCCCGCGCCCTGGTCCTTCTTGCGCTCCCGCTGCTCGGCTGTGGCGAGAAGCCCGCGCCGGCTCCCGCGGCCTCGGCTGCGGTGAGCGCGGCGTCGCCGCCTCCTCCGGTGGCGCCGACGGCGAGCGCGGCCGAGCCGGCGCCCATGGTCTCGGCCCTCCCCGCGCGCGAGATCGCCGGCGCGGCGCAGATCCTCGTGGCCTATTCGGGCGCGGAGCTGGCGTCGAAGACGGTGACGCGGACCAAGGACGCCGCGAAGAAGCGCGCGGCCGAGGCCCTCGCGAAGATCACCAAGGACAAGATGCCTTTCGAGGAGGCCGCGAAGAAGTACTCCGACGATCCGGGGTCGAAGGATCTCGGCGGCGCCATTGGCAATTTCGAGAAGAACGCGATGCCCGAGGCCTTCTCGAAGGCCACGTTCGCGATGAAGGTTGGCGACATCTCCGAGGTCGTGGAGACGCCGCGCGGATTTCACATCATCAAGCGCACGAAGTAGCGATCACCGGGCGCCGGAGAGGGCCTCTTGCCTGCCATGGAGAATCCATGCGAGAGGCGCGGAGGCCCACGCCACGTCCGATTGGATCCAGCAGCCCCGGCGCGGATTACAGCTTCGAGGTGCTCGGGAAGTCGATGTCGATCGTCAGGTCGGAGGCCGGGACGATGGCGATATCGTGGAGTGGAAGCGAGGTCGACATGGCGGTGGACCGCGTGTCGATGAGGGTGGCCAGTGCCTCGTAATTGCCCGGCGGGAGGGGGACCCGAAGGGAGAAGTCGGTGCACGGCGCGCTCACCGTCGTCACCGGGCGATTGGCGCGATCGGTGATGACGAGCTCGATGTCGTCGGCGCCGAACTGCGAGCAGGCAGGCGGGCTGTGGCTGCCGGCGACCGTCCAGGAGACTGTCACCGTGCCAGTCTGCGCGGCGGGCACGGGCGTCCCACCCGGCGGGGGTAGCGGCTCTGTCGACACGTAGCACCCGGGCAGCCCCGCGACGGCGAGGACGCACCCTGCGAGTCCAGCAAACAGCTTGAATGAGCTCATGCGTCCCACTTTCCTCGGCGCGTCGCGCGCAGCCACGCTGGAGCGCGCGCGCACACCTCAGCGCGGACCAGCAACGGAGGTGCCAGCGCGCAGGTCGCAGGAAGAGATCACTCCCGCTCTAGAGCTGCTCCTCCGGAGCGTGAATGTGCCAGCCCGCTTCCTCGTCGGTCTGGATGAAGACGATGCGCCCGCCCCGCTCGAGCTCGTCACAGAGCTCCTCTGCTTCGAGCAGGGAGACATCGAATCGGTCGCACAGGGCGTCACGGAAGAGCGTCTTTCCAGACAGGTAGTCGGCGTCGGTGATGGGGCCGAACGCGATCCAGAGGGCGCGGGCGGCGCGGGACGGGCCAAGGACGAGGTCGTCTTCTTCGAGCACGGGTTCCCCCTTTCTGGCTCTTCGTGGCGCACAGGGGCGCCCTTCGGTAGCCCCGGCGGCGCTATAAGAGCGCGCGATGCTCGCTCCTCGCGTCGATCCACCCCGGGAAGAATCGCCCGGTACGTCGGCGGCGCTGGGCACGTTCGCCGGCTTCGCGCTGCTGGCGCTGACGTCGGTCGTTTGCATCGCGATCGGCGTGCCGCGGGCGCCGGGCGGCCCCGGCCTCCGCGCCGCGCACGACGCGTTCGAGATCGCCTGCACGCTCGGCCTCGGGGCGCTCTCGGCGCTGGCGATCGGGGCGTGGGTGCGCGTCGTCGCGACGCCGTGGTGGGCGAGCGCGACGGTGTTCTCCGCGGCGTGCGCGCCGTTCCAGTTCGCGATGCTCGGCAACGACTTCGAGCGGCAAGCGTCGGTGGCCCTCGATGGCCGGCTCGCGACGGCGATCTTCGCGGGGTTGATGATCCTGGCCGCGGCCTCGGTGCCCGCGGCGCACGTGGTGGGCACGTGGTTCTCGCGCTGGAAATGGCTGCGCTGGCTGCCGATCGTCGTCGCGGTCGCGGCGATGGTGGCCAATCATTTCGTGCTCGCCGACGACTACTTCGGCAGCCACGGCGCGGTGGCGTGGGCCGCGGCGACGCTCGCCGGCGCGGCGATTTCCCCGCTCGCGGCGCGCGCTGCGCGAGCGACGTGGGCGCGCCGCGGCGGGCGCGTCGCGGCGCTCGCGCTCGCGCTGTGGGCCGCGATCGGCGTCGTGGTTCCGCCGCCGAACCAGGTGCGCGCGCAGCTCTTCCGCGATCCGTGCACGCTCGCCTGGGCGCAGGCCACGGCGCTGTGGCGCACGCCTTCGCTGCACGCGACCGCGATCGCGCCGACGTCGCCGTGGCTCGGCGATCGCAGCGCTTTTGCGCCGATCGCCCCGACGAAGACCCGCCTCGTTTCGTCGAGCCCCGTCGTGGTGCTGTTGACGGTCGACGCCATGCGCGCCGACGCCATCGCCGATCCCGCGAACGACGCGGCCTTCCCGATGTTCACGGCGATGAAGCGCCAGGGCGTGTTCTTCACGCGGGCGAGCTCGCCGGGCAGCCAGACGGCGGTGTCGCTCTCGTCGACGTTCGCGAGCCGCGCGTTCTCGGAGATGTACTGGTCGATGCACGGCAAGGGCGAGACGCGCTTCGCCTACCCGGCCGACGAGCCGATGGATCGCTTCCCCGCGCTGCTCACCGCGCACGGCGTGAAGACGATGACCGCGGTGAGCATCAACTTCCTCGCCGACGATTTCGGCGTGGTGCGCGGCTTCGGCGAGCAGAAGATCGTCACCGATGGGCGGCGTCACGCCGTCGGCCGCGTCGTCGTCGATCCGCTGATCGCGCGGCTGCGGAGCGCCGGCGCCGAGCCGCTGTTCCTCTACGCGCACCTGACCGAGCCGCACGCGCCCTACGAT
Organism: Byssovorax sp.; assembly: GCA_025362495.1. GTDB lineage: Bacteria > Myxococcota_A > Polyangia > Polyangiales > Polyangiaceae > JANYGI01. The sequence goes on from JANYGI010000023.1 coordinate 56,679, forward strand.
CGCGGCAAGAAAGAGGGCACCGAGCGCGAGCGCTACCTGTCGGAGATCGCCGTGGCCGACGCGCAGGTGGCCCGCGTGTGGACCGCGCTGCACCAGCGCTTCCCCGATCGCGGCGTGCTGATCGTGTCGGCCGATCACGGCGAGGCCTTCGGCGAGCACGCGACGTTCCAGCACACGAAGACGCTGTACGACGAGCTCACGCGCGTGCCGCTGCTGGTGCGCGGGCCGGGCCTGACGGCGCGGGCGATCGATGAGCGCGTCGGGCTCATCGATCTCGGGCCGACGATCCTCGATCTGTTCGGCGTCGATACGCCCGCCGCGTTCGAGGGACAGAGCCTGGTTCCGCTGCTCGAAGGGCGGACGGTCTCGCTCGAGCGTCCGCTCGTGATCGAGGGGCGTCTGCGACGGGCGATGTACGTGGAAGGCGATCTCAAGGTGATCGAGGACGATCGGCGAAAGACGGTCGAGGTCTACGATCTGGCCCGCGATCCCGGCGAGCTGCAGAACCTCTGGGACCGCGAGCCCGCGCGCTCGGACGCGGCCGTCGCGGCGCTCCGGGCGTTCTTCACGGCCCACAAGGCGAAGCGAGCAGGATATCGGCCGGTGTACAAGCCGTAGCGCGGGCGCTAAAGAGGGCGGCGATGGACGAGACGTCAAAGCCGGGCGACGGGGCGAAGAGCGACGAGGCGGCTGCGCTGGCGCCGGAGGTGGCCGAGCGCGTCGACGACGAGGGCCTGCCTCTCGACCGGGCGCCGACGCTCGACGACGTGCGCGGGACCGAGGGCGGAGGGCGGATGATCGCCATCGGCTGCACGGCCCTGATGGTGCTGGCGGTGCTGGGCTTCTGGGTGCTGCGCGCCGCGATGATGCATTGAGGGCGCCGAGGGGCCGAGTCCGCGGGGCCGTCGCGACTCGACCTCTCGTGATTGGCTATCAGGGCGGGGCCACGACCGCGGCTATCACCGCTTTGCGGCCCCACTCGAAGCCGAGGCCCACGCCCACGCCCATCCACAGGCCTTCGAGGGCGCCTTTGCCAAGGGGGCTGTCGTAGCGAACGGGGCGCAGGATCGCGCCCGGGGTGGCCGTGAAATTCAGCCACACGGGGCCTCCGAGGTGGACCTCGGCGCCGAGGCGGCCGCCCGCGCGGGCCGACCACGTGTCGCGCTCGCCCGGCAGTCCCGGGGCGATCTGCGCGTCGCCGAGGTGGGCTGAGGCGAGGGCCGCCTCGCCGCCGAAGGAGAGGCGGAACGCGGGAGAGAGCCAGAGTCGATAGTCCGCCGAGAGGCCGAATTCGAGCCACCGGAGAGCGCCGCTGTGGGAAGGTCCGGTGATCCATCGGGCAAAGAGGGCCTCGCTGACACCGTAGTAGCGGAAGCCGACGCCGAGCGACGGCCCGGCGAGGACGGCGCCGTCCTTCGGGGCAAAGGCGATATCGGCCCCGGCGAGGAGCTGAATCGCCGGCTGAACGCGTGAGGCGAGCTCGATCTCGGCCTCGGCCTCGGCGGGGCGACGCGGCGGCAGCGGGCGGCGCGGCGCGGCGCGGACCGGCTCCATCTGATCGCGCACCATCTCCGAAGCCGCGATGGCGACGAGGCGCGCGGCGACATCGCTCGAGAGGCCGGCGGCGGCGATTTCGCGGCGGCCGACGGCGCGATCGCCGACGCGGACCTCGATGGCGATCTGGTTGATGGAAGGGCGGTCGACCCAGATGTACGCGACGTGATCGCCGAGCGGCCCGATCGCGCCCGGGGCGAGCACCGCGCTGCCTTCGAGCTCGATCTCGAGGAGGCGCCGTAGCCGAGGCTCGGAGAGCTTCTTCAGCGCCTCGGACGAGAGCGCGAGGCGGACCTCGACGATGCGTGAGGCGGGCGCGACGAGCGGCACAGCGGCCGGCGGAGCAGTGATGGGGGGCGCGGGATCGGCCGCGAACGCGCTCGGGGCGAGCAGCATCGCCCCCAGCGCGGTGAGGCTACGGAGCAGCGCTGACGGCAGGCGCCGGGACGGCGATGACGGGAGGCGCGCCGCCCGCTCCGTCGTCACTCGCGAGCGCGAGCTCGACCTCGTCCTTGCACCGACCATCAGGGTACTTGGCTACATACTCGTTAGCCTGTCGGATCGCCTCATCCTTGTGGCCGGTGCGGAGCTCGTCCTTGATCCGGCGGCAAAGGGCGGCCTCCGCGAAGGGTCCGTTGAGGTTCTTCGCGCGATCGAGGTAGTTGCGCGCCTCGTCGGCTTTACCACCAGCCTGGAGCATTCCAGCGAGCGAGTAGGCCGCTATCTGGGCGTTCGCGTCGTCCGGGAAACGATCGACGACGGTGCGCAGCGCGCTCATGCCGGCGCCGGAATCGCCGCCTTTGCTGCGAGCGAGCGAGCTTATCGCCATGAGCTCGTTGGCGCTGTGAGCGCCGGTGATCGCGCCGAGGATGCCGCCCGGCTCCTGGCGAAGCAGCGCGAGCGCGCCTTCGAAGTCGTTGGCTTCGTAGCGAGCGAACCAGCCCGAGCCGGCGACGGGGAGCGATTTGATCGGGTGCGCCGCGATCGGTCGGCCCACGTACGCGACGCGAGGCCCATGGATCACCGGCGGCGCGGTGGGCGACGCCACGGCGACCGCCGCGTGGAGCGGGACGTGATCAGCGCGGCCGTTGCGCCCGAGCTTCTTTTCTGCTCCTGCGGGTGGTGTGATGCTGACGGAGCCGTCGCTCACGCTCACGTCGAGATCGTCCTGGTTGCGCGTGACGTTGACGACGCTGCCCGCCTGCGTGTTGAGCCGCGCTTCGCCGGCGACGATGATCAGGCCGGCGCCGACCTGCGTGCCCACCGTGTCGACCGACGCCGCGCCTTGCAGAAGCTTGAGCGTGAGGTCGCCGCCGGCGTGCTCGATCTCGACGGTGGCGCCGGGCTGAAGCATGAGCTGGCCCCCGCCAGGGAGGGCGAAGCTGCGGCCTTCGCTACCCGCCGCGAGGACGTCGACCGTCGTGCGCTCCGTCGCTTGCACCGGGGCGATCTCCGCCGCGAGGACCGGGGCGCGGAGCGCCGCTTTGCCGACGAAGACACCGCCGGCGAACGCGGAGAACGCCGCCGCGATCGCCAGGTACGCGAGCACCGGCCGGCGGCTCGCCGCGGGGGCGACGCCGGGCAGATCGGCGTCCACGCGCGCCCAGACGCGATCGAGGCGCGCCTCGTCGGCGTGATCGCGCAGGTCGGCGATCGAGATGCGGGGAACGGAGCGGCGGCTCATGAACGTGCTTCCTTGGGATCGGGCGAACCGGCCGGCTCTGAAGCAGAGCCTTCGTTCGTGGGGTCGATGAAGTGGTCGTCGAGGAATTTCTGGGCGCGGCTGATGCGCCGCTTCACCGTCGCGAGAGAGCAACGCGTGAGCCGAGCGACGGTTTCGAGGTCGTGTCCCTCGACGGCGCGCAGCGTCCACGCGATCCGATCGTCGGTCGGCAGCGTGCGCAAAAGAGCGTAAATTTGAGCGATTTGCGCGCGCGTGTGGGGCGACGCGTCCGAGCTGGCGATGGCGTCGAGGTCGACCGGCTCGGCCGACTTGCCCATGCCGAGGACGCTGAGGAGCCGCTGCCGGCGCATGCGCGAGCGCACCGCATGAACGACGATCGCGCCGAGCCACGAGCGGAACGCGCCGCGATCGGTGAGGTCGTTGAGGCGCTCGAAGGCGCGGAGGAACGCGTCGTGGGCGATGTCTTCGACGTCGTGCGCGGAGCCTTCGATCCGCGCGGCGAGGTGGATCGCGAAGGCCGCGTGGCGGCGGTAGAGAAGCTCGAGGGCCTGGTTGTCGCCCTTGCAGCCGAGGGCGACGAGCTGCGCATCGGGCAGGTCGCGCAGCGGTGAGCCGAGCGGCGCGGGGCGCGCAGCGGGGCGGTGTTCCCCGGAGATCGCCGACGCTTCGGGCGGGGTGGATCGCGAGCGACCCTCGCCCACGGACAGGCCAGGCACGGGCGTCGACGAGGCGTCGAGCGCCGGCTCGGCCGCTCCCGGAACGCTCTCGACCAGGCGCAACCGCCCTCGATTTGATCGCGATGCCATCATTCCGTCAGGCTCCCATGGATGACAGGACGCCCGGCCAGGTTTTGGCGGCTCACGTCTTCTTTTTGATCGGACCGCTGAGCCGTTCTGGTATCGCGGGGCGTCCTGGTCCCTGCCGGTGGTTCCCCACGCGGCGCAATCCCAGCTCGGAGGCACTTCCAATGTCCAAGCTCCTCGTCGCGTCGCTCGCCGTTTCCGTTTCGATGTTCGTGCTCGCCTGTGGCGCCCCGCCCCCGCCCTCCGCCCCCGAGGTGCCCGGCAGCGGCGCGCTCCCGGCCGCCCCCGAGGCCCCGAAGGTCGACGCCCCGGCGCCCCCCGCGCTTCCGAAGCCCTGAGGTCCCAGGGGCCCACGCGGGTCCCACCTCCATCGCCCTTTCGCGGCGAGTCCCTCGGGGCTCGCCGCGCTTTTTTTGCCTGTCGCGAAAGCGCGATCACGCCGGCAGATCAAGCATATATCCGCCAAGCGGAACCCCCTGCCGAGAGGCAACCCCGCACCACAATTCAACGGCGGTCCTGGGTATGGGGGGCCCCGACGAGCTTTGCTCGGCGGGGGGAAAGGGCGAGAGCCCTTTCCTGGGACGTAGTATGCTGCGCGCCCGAACCTTTGCCGTACGTGGTGCCTTCGATGATCCAGCGCGCTGCTTTCACCTTTCGAGCCCTCTTCGCTTTCTCGCTCGTCTTCGGCTTCCTCCTCGTGGAGTCGGGGTGCGGTCGGACCGCCGGCGAGACGGACGAGAGCGCCGGCGGCGCCAGCAGCACCAGCACCAGCACGGGCAGCAACGGCGGCAACGGTCCGATGGCCTGCGGTGACGGCGCCTGCAACAACGGCGAGACGTGCTCCAGCTGCGCGCCCGACTGCGGCATGTGCGCCGGCTGCGGCGACGGCGCCTGCAACAACGGCGAGACCTGCGGGAGCTGCCCGCAGGACTGCGGGAGCTGCTCCACCTGCGGCAACGGCGCTTGCGACAACGGCGAGACCTGCGGCTCGTGCGTCCAGGATTGCGGCAAGTGCTCGACGTGCGGCGACGGGACCTGCGACGCCAACAAGGAGACCTGCGCGAGCTGCCCGACCGACTGCGGCCTCTGCTCGACGTGCGGCAACGGGAAATGCGACCCGAGCGAGACCTGCACGAGCTGCCCCGGCGACTGCGGCGGCTGCAAGCTCTGCGGCGACGGCTTCTGCAAGGGCGCCGAAGACTGCCTCTCGTGCGCGCCCGACTGCGGCGCCTGCGAGGCGTGCGGCAACGGCGTCTGCAACCCGATGAGCGAGAACTGCTCCACCTGCCCTGCGGATTGCGGCAAATGCATGGGCTGCGGCGACGGCGTCTGCAGCAACAACGAGACGTGCGCCTCGTGCAAGCAGGACTGCGGCGTGTGCTCGGTGTGCCCGAACGGCAAGTGCGAAGACTTCGAGACCTGCTCGATCTGCCCGCAGGACTGCGGGGCGTGCATGCCGCAGACCTGCCTCGAGGTCGTCGGCTGCTCCTTGCAGTGCATCAACCTCCAGTCGAATCCGCCTGGATTCAGCGTGACGTGCGTCGCCAACTGCGTCGCGCAGGGTTGCTCCGACGTGCAGTTCTTCGTCGACCAGGTGCTCAACTGCGTCGTCGCTCACCTGCCCGAGTGCATCGGCGGCGGTGGTGGCGGCGGCATTGGCTGCTTCATGGACAAGTGCCAGGCCGAGTTCGCGGCCTGCATCGGCGCGAACTGCAGCCAGTAAGATCCAGGCTTTTTCCAGGCGCGAACGAGCGCGCTCGCGTCCAGCCGACGACGCGAGGCGCGCTCGTCGGCTCAGCGGGTGAGCACGGACAGCGCGGCGAAGGCGATCGCGGCGAGCGCCAGGACGAGCAAGCCGACGCGGGCGAACAGCCGCACGATCGGGCGCGGCGTCACGGGCTCGTGGCGCAGCGCCTGGAGATCGGCGAGCGCGAGCGCGGTGAGGCTCAGCAGATGTTTTCGCGCGCTCTCCACTTGCAGCTCATCGTGCCGGTAGGCCGTGCCTCGCTGGATCACCTCGCGGTAGCGGGCCGCCGCGACGCCGAGCTGCCGCTCGGCCCGACACTGCTCGATGAAGTCCGCGTGCGCCGCCGCGTCGTCCCAGGAGGCCACACGCGCCGCCAGAGCTCGTCGAGATCACGTTCCGCCACGCGATCCACGCTGACGCGAACCGGGTCGACCCGGCAGCCACCGCGCCGAGGTGCGTAGGAAGCGCCGCAGGCGAAGCGGCGCGCACATGAGAGGCGCGACGTCTTTGTTTGAGCCCGAGCCCAGGTCGCGCAAGGATGCGCGCCCATGCCTCAAAAAGACGAGGAGCGCGCCCTCGGCGCCGAAACGAGGGTAAGCGCGTCTCCCGCGTCAGCCTGGCTCCGCATCTTCGCGCTGCAGGATCTGGTGTTGCTCGCGTACCTGCTCGTGGTCTGGCGCCTCGTGTGGGGAGCGGCGGGGATGCCCGAGCAAGATCACTGCGCGCGCCTCGTGTACATCTGCATGGCGGCGGTCGTCCTCGGCGCGTGGATCGGCCGCGGGACGCGCGCGCTGCCGTACGCCGTGCGCTGGGGCATCTACCGCTTCTGCATCGTCGGCGTCCTGCTCGAGAACTACCTCATGCTGCGGCTGCTGCTGCCGCTCGTGCGCCCCGATCAGGTCGACGAGCAGCTCTATCAGCTCGACCTCCGCCTCTTCGGCGTCGAGCCCGCGCTGTGGATGGAGCGTCTGAATCAGCGCCCAATCATCGAGTATTTCTCGTTCTTCTACTTCAGCTACTTCTTCATCTGCGCCTCGTACATGGTGACCGTCATAATGCTCACCAAGGGCAGCCGGCGCACCGCCGAGTTCGCCATGGGGACGCTGATCGTCTTCTGCATCGGCCAGCTCGGCTACATGTCCGTGCCTGCCGTCGGCCCGATCCGCTACCTGACGAGCCACTTCAGCGCTCCCATCAACGGCGGCTTCTTCTGGGGTTGCGTCTCGCGCACGGTCGAGGCCGGCAGCGCGATGAAAGACGTGTTCCCCTCGCTTCACACCGCAGTACCGACCTGGTTCACTCTCTTCTCCATCCACCAAGCGAGGACGGATCCGCGCTGGAAATGGCCTTCGCGCATCATCGGCTTCTTCGCGGCGAACATCATCTTCTCGACGATGCTGCTCCGCTGGCACTACGCGATCGACGTCGTCGCGGGCCTTTGCCTGGCGACGACGGCGGGCCTGCTCACGCCGCGGATCGTGCGCTGGGAAGAGCGCCTGCGCGCGCGCCACGGGCTCTCGATCCCGTGGGTGTTCGATCGCTGATCGCGCTGACGCTCAGTGCTTGCGGGGGCGCGGGAGATCGAACTCCACGATTCGATTGATCAGCGTCCGCCGCGAGATGCCGAGCAGCTCGGCGGCGCGGGTCTGGTTGCCGTCGCACTTCGCGAGGGCGTCGAGGATCCGCTGCTTTTCCAGCTCGTCGACCTCGCGGCGCAGGCGATCGGCCACGTCGCTCGGCGGCGCGACGCGCGCGGGCACGCGGAGGACGCCGCCCGCGGGCGTGGCCGGAGCCTCGGCCGCGGCGACGAGCTTCGGCGGCAAATGCTCGGGCAGCACCACGTCGCCGGGCGCGAGCACCACGGCGCGATCGACCACGTTGCGCAGCTCGCGCACGTTGCCCGGCCACGCGTGCGCCTGGAGCAGCGCGAGCGTCTTCGGCGCGAGCGACGGGTGCGTCGCGCGGTCCATCTGGCGGCTCGCCGTCACCAGAAAACGCTTCACCAGCCAGGGAATGTCGGCGGGGCGATCGCGCAGCGGGGGCACCGTGAGCGTGATCCCGTCGAGGCGAAAGAAGAGGTCCTGGCGGAACGCGGAGCGCTCCGCGAGGGCCTCGAGATCTTTGTTGGTCGCCGACACGAAGCGCACGTTCACGGGGCGCGGCGTGCGCGCGCCGACGCGGAGCACCTCGCGCTGCTCGAGCACGCGCAGCAGCTTCACCTGCGTCGTCATCGGCAAATCGCCGACTTCGTCGAGGAACACCGTGCCTCCATCGGCCGACTCGAAGAGGCCCGCGCGGGCCTGGAGCGCGCCGGTGAACGCGCCCTTCTCGTGCCCGAAGAGCTCGCTCTCGAGCAGCGACTCCGAGAGCGCGGCGCAGTTGATCGCCAGGAACGGCTTCGCCGCGCGCGGCGAGGCGCGGTGGATCGCCCGCGCGAGCACGTCCTTCCCGACGCCCGTCTCGCCCAGCACGAGCACCGACAGGATCCCCTGCGCGGCGCGCGCGGCCTGCTCGTAGACTCGGCGCATCTCGGGATCGCGGAGCACCACCTCGTCGTCGCTGCCCGAGCTCGCGACGCCGGGCGGCGGGGACTCGCGGCGCACGACGGCGACGGCGGCGCCGAAGTTGATGCGATCGCCGACGGAGAGCTCGGAGCGCTCGCCCGACAGGCGGCGCAGCGCGAGGGTTTCGCCGCCGTGCCCGCGCTCGGCGGCGCGCGCGAGGTGCGTCGCGTTGGCGCCGCCGAGATCCTCGATCACGAGGGGCGGCCCCGCGTGGATCACCGCGTGGCGCCGCGACATCGCCCGATCGTCGAGGCAGATGTCGTTGTCGTCGGCGCGCCCCACCGTCAACGTGCCTCCGGGTGGGAGGCGGTAGACGCTCACGGCGTCGCCTGAAAACACCGCGATTTGCAGCGCGCCGTCTCTCGCCTCGGTCGTCACGCGCTCGACTATATCCGCGACCTCGCCCCGCGGGGCGCCGCAATGCGAGGCGTGCGCGACGGCGGTGTGCATCACGTTTGCACGATCGCGTTGTGCAACCGCGATGCACAAGAGCCCCGGCGCTGCTGCGTTTCGCCTGCAATTCGCGGCTCGCGCGCGCGATCGACGCCTGGCCCGGCGCGTGCTCCAGGGCGCGTCGCGCTTCCTGAGCACCGCCGGAGGCGTTAGCATTCGCGTCCCCCGACACCCCGTTCAACCCGCGCCTACCCTTCTCTTCGAGAGCGAACCCGATGCCCCTCAGCACCCGTGCAATCGCCGTCCCCTTGCTCCTGACGCTGGCGGCGGGCGTCGCAGCGGGCGGTTGCCAGGTGCTCGCCGGGCTCACGGTCCTCGAGGTCACCACCGGAGCGACCAGCTCCAGCAGCACGGGAGGAAGCGGCGGCGCGGGCGGCGGCCGTGCGTCCCCTGCGCCAATGGCCAATCGTGCGTCGACGGCAAGGACTGCCAGAGCGGGTATTGCGCGACGAGCAACGGAGCGGCGTCCGGGACCTGTGAAGCGAAGAAGAAGCAAGGGCTCCAGTGCTCCACGGACGAGGAGTGCGGGACGAGCCACTGCACCGATGGAGTCTGCTGCGATGTGGTCAGTTGCGGCGATGAGTGCCTGAGCTGCGCCGGGGCGACGCCGGGGACCTGCAAGCCTCGCACGGGCGCGAAGTGCGGTGTCACCTGCGGCGACGGCGAGGTCACGTCGAGCACCTGCGACAGCGCGGGCAAGTGCGCGGGACAGGCATCCACGATGCCCTGCATGTCCAACTTCGGCTGCGACCCCGTCAAGAAGGCCTGCAACAAGGACTGCTCGTCGAACGCCGAGTGCGCGTCGACGGGCTTCTGCGTGGGTCCGGCGCACATGTGCGCGGGGTGCGGCGTCTACCCGCCTGGCAGCATGTGCACGGTGGGGATGGGGGGCTGCGAGACCTGCGATCCGAACGGCGACAACGCCTGTGTCAAGACCTGCGACGACGTCGGGGAGTGCGTCATCACCAGGACCCTCGACGCGAGCAAGGGGCCTGTGAGGCTCGTTTGCAACGATCAGTGCAACGGTATCGCCGTCAACTGCCTGGGGCCGTTCCCGTGCGAGGTCATCTGTAACACCAATGGTTGCTTCGGCCTCACCCTCAACTGCGGAAAGGACGGCCCCTGCAAGCTCACCTGCACCGGCGCGGGCTGCCCGGACGCGAAGATGAAGTGTGGAAGCAACGAGTGCATCGCGACCTGCCCCATGGGAACGGCCGCGATCGTCACTCAGAGTTGCGCGGACTCGTGCGGTTGCGCGAAGGTCAACTGCCTTTGAGCACGCCGCGCCGCCTCAAAACGTGCCGCTGGCGCCGAGGATCCCGGGCCCGAGCACCGGCGTGACGGACAGCGCGGTCTTCGGCGTCGACGCCCGCGGCTGCGACAGGACGAGGCCGACGACGCCCACGCCCGCGCCGAGCGCGCCAATCACGAAGCTCACGTTGGACACGTTGGCGAGCGTGGTGGCCGAGCTGATCGCGTCTTGCTGGCTCGCGCCGCAGACGTTGTTGCCGCAGGTGTCGCGGATCGTCCCGGCCTGGGCGAGCGTGATCCCGCCGGTGATCGCGCCGACGAGCACGCCGGCCGCGCCGACGCCGAAGCCGCCGTAGATCAGCGCCCGGTGGTCCTCGCGCACGAGCGGCGGCGGGGCGACCGGGGCCGGCAGCACGAACGGGACGCGCGGCGGCGGCGGCGTGAACCCCGTCGGCGCGGGAGGCGCCGGCGCGCTGGATGGCGGGGCGTTCGCCGCCTCGAGCGGGGGGATTGTCACGGGGATCTCCGCGCGCTCGGCCGACGCCTCGATCGCCTTCGACCAGGGGATCTTCCCGGGCGCCGTCGCGGTGATGCGGTGCGCTCCCGGATCGATCGGGAGAGGCGTGTTGAGCGCGGTGTGATCGAGCGGCTGGTCGTCGAGCGAGACGACGAGATCGGCCGGCGGTGCCGTGATTTGCAGGCTCACGTGCGCGATCCGGCGCTCGAGCGCCGCCACCTGCTCGCGCGCGAAGTCCTCGCGATCCTTGCGCTGCTCGCGGTGCGCGACCGTCGCGGCCGAGGTGTACTCGGCCCAGGCGGTGGCGATCTTGCCGAGCTTCTCGTGGCACACGGCGAGGTTGAGCAGCGTCCCGAGCTTGGGCTCGAGGCGCTGGCTCTCGGCGAAGCGCGGGCACGCCTCGGCGTACTGCTGCTGCTTGAAGAGCTCGCGCGCCTGCTGGAACATCACCTCGGCCACGGCCGTCGAGCCCGCCGGCTCGGGCTGCGCCGCAGCGAGCGACGCGGAGAGCGCGACGCCGAGGCCGAGCAAGGCGGCCGTGGATCGAGAGAACGAGCGGTGAACGGCCTTCATCGTGAGCATCTCAGTCGCGACCTTCGAGGAGCTTGTCGATCCGGCCCGCGCTCGGCAAAGGCTTGACGACGACGGGCTCGCCGCGGCCCGACGCCGGCGCGAGCGTGACCTCGCGCGCTTGATTTCGATCGGGCACGATCGTCACCGATTCGTCCTTGAAACCAGCCTTTTTGACGCGCAACGAGACGCTGTCGCCGCCGCGCGGGAGCGTCAGCGGAGAGGCCGAGCTGCCGAGCTTGCGATCGCCGAGCCACACCTCGACGTCCGCCGGGCGCGTCGCGAGGCGCACCTCGACGAGCTGCGGCGCGACGACGTCGGGCTTCACGGTGGGCTCGCTCGACGGCGCGGGGGTGATCGTTGGAGCCGCCGACGCGCTCGGCAGCGGCGCGGCCGACTCGACGAGCGATTTCGAGTCCACGGCGGTGCTGTCGCGGGAGGGCCGCGGCGGGCGCCCGAACGACCAGATCGTCAAGCCCGCGAGGGCCGCGGCGAGCGCGCCTCCGCCGACCTTCCAGCGCCGCGATCGACCGAGCCGCCGCATCGCGCTCGAGGTCTCGACGGCCGAGAGGCCCTCGGTCGATTGCACCGAGCGCTCGGAGCGCGCCGAGCTCGCGGGCACGGAGTCCGACGGCAGCGTGGGCGCGCTCTCGAGCGGCGACTCCGGCGCGCGCGCCTTCACGTCGATCGGCTTCGATCCACGGCGTCCGACGTTGACCGTCGTCCCCGGATGCGCAGCGCCGATCGCGGCGTCGTCGATCGTGCGCTCGTCCTTCCGCGGCGACCTCGCGGCAGATCGCGCGACGACTGACGCGCCGCGATCCGGCCCCAGCTTCGCGGCGATCGCCGCCAGCGCGGCCACCGCCTCGCCCGCGCTCGAAGGCCGGCTCTTCGGGTTCTTCTCGAGCATCGCCAGCACCGGCGCGTCGAGCTCGGGGGGCAGATCGGCGCACACGCTCGACATCCGCGGCGGAGCGTCCGTCGCGTGCATCACCAGCACGTCGATCGACGACTCACCGACGAAGAGCGGCGTGCTGGTGAGCATCTCGTGGATCATCACCCCGAGCGCGTAGATGTCGGCGCGATGATCGGCCGGCTTCCCCCGCGCCTGCTCGGGCGACATGTACCGCGGCGTGCCCATCACCATGCCGGGGCCCGTCTTGTGCGCGGCGTCCTCGCCGAGGAGCTTGGCGATCCCGAAGTCGAGCAGCTTCGGGAAGTACGAGCCGTCGCGCTCGGTCGCGAGGAACACGTTGTCGGGCTTGAGATCGCGGTGCGTGATCCCCGCCTCGTGCACGGCGTCGAGGGCCTCGGCGATCTCGCGCACGATGGAGAGCACCGTCGCGAGCGGCAGCCGCCCCGACCGATCCATCAGCTCGCCGAGCGTCAGCCCGTCGAGCAGCTCCATCACGAAATAGTGGCGATCGAGGCCGGGGAGCACGCCGAACGAGAAGATGTCGATGATGTTGCGCTGGCGGATCTTGTTGACCGCGCGGGCCTCGGCGACGAAGCGCGAGATCATCACCGGATCGGTGGCGAAGCGCTGGTTCAGGACCTTGATCGCGACGCGCTTGCCGATGAGCGGGTGCTCGCCCGCGTACACGTCGCCGAAGGTGCCAGCGCCGAGCTTTCGCTCGATCCGGTACTCGCCGACCATCGTCCCTGCGGCGATCGGCACGTCGGCCGGGAGGAACAGATCATCGGGGACGAGCTCGCATCCGTGCTCGGGGCAGCTCTGAACATCGTCGCCGTAGCCGGCTCGGCATTCGGGACAGATGGCCATTACGCAGAGATAGTATCGAGTGCCCCGCGGAATGGCTACCCCTGCTGGCAACGGCTGGCTCGCGAATCCCGGGACGGCGGAGCGAGCTTCCGGCGAGGACATCGGCCGCGCAGCCGTTACTTTTCCAGGAGCTGCTTCGCGAGCACGCGCACCTCGGCGGCGGGATCATTCTCCTCGGCCCACGCGAGCGAGTCGGCGATCGTCGGCGCCTCGCTCCGCTTCGCGTGCATGGCGTTGAGGATCGCCATCCGCACGGACACCTCCGGCTCGGCGCGCAGCAGCTCGTCGAGCTTCGCGAGCACGCCGGCGACGGGGCGGAACGCGACCGTCTCGATCGCGGCCACGCGCACGGCGGCCTCCTTGTCGGCCATGGCAGCGATCACCAGCGCATCGACCTCGTCTCCGATCATGAATCGAAGCGCCCACGCGGCGACCCCGCGAAGCGTCGCGTCGACGTGCGTCAGGTAGGGCAGGATCGCGGGGAGCGCGCGGAGATCACCGGAGTTGCCGAGAGCGCGGAGATAGAGCGCCCTCTCCCCGTCGTTGGCCGCGGCGACGAGGCGCGCGATCAAGGTTTCGACAGCGTCCTTCGGATCGCCCGATTGCGCGAGGCTCATCGCGTGAGCCTGGCTGCCGGACGCGAGCGCTGCCGTGTCGGCGATCTCCTTGTCGGAGGACGCCATCGCCTTGTTGATCGCCTGTTCCCCTTCCTCGGTGGGAGGGTTGGAGAACCCGAGCGCGACAGCCGCGCTCACCCGCATCGACCGGGGGGCGTCGGCGCCGTCGAGGATCGACGCGAGCGCGTGCTGGGCCTCGGGAGTCCCCGCGCTGCCGAGCCCGCCGAGCAAGCGCTTCTTCGCGTTCTCATCGATGTTGCCGTGCAAGATGGCCTCTTCCGCCTCGCGCGGGGCCGCGGGATCGAGGCGAAAGAGCGCGGACATCCGGGCCTGGGTGCGGTTGCGCACGTGAACGTCGGGAGAGACCAGCTCGGCCCGGAGCCCGGTGAACGTCTTGCCGCCGACGAGGCCCTGATCGGCTTGCCGCTTCGCCAGCGCCGTCGCCGCCCCGTGGCCGAGCGCGTCGGAGTCGAAATCCGAAGGGTTTTTCGCGATCGCGAGCTCGGGGTGCGACTCGATGGATACGAGCTTTGCCGTGGTCTTGCTGGTAGCCGCGATGTGAACGCCGTTGATCGTCACGTCGAGCGACTCGTCCTCCACCACCGTCCGCGGCCAACCCGTCATGTCGACCTCGAAGTCGATGGCCGATTTGACGGCGTACACCGAGTCGGTCGGGAGCGGGATCAGCCCCGTTTGCCCGCGCGATCGCAGGTACTTCTCCTTGGCCTTGTGGACGCCGGCGCCGGTCAGTCGATAGGCCGCCTCGTACTCGCCGGACACGTCTTGCTCGGTGCTCCGCCAGGCCGAGCCGGAGCCCGGGGGAGCCACGAGCTGCAGCGCCGTCGTCAGGCCTTTGAGCAGGATCCGCACCTCGGAGGGAGCGTCCTTGGCGAAGTAGAACGCCGTCATCTCGCCGCTCTTCAGGGCCGTGAAATAGAACGGCTTCACCAGGCTCGCGCGGGCTCCCTCCTCGGCCGCGGGGGTGACATCGTAGCGCGGTGAACGAAGCTCGGCGCGCACCTCCACGCCGCTCGGGTCCTGTCCAGTCACCGTCAGCGCGAGCGATCCCTCGAGCCGGGCCAGGACCTTCTGCGAGGTCTGCGATCCGCCTCCCACCGAGGCGCTGCGCACGGTGGACACCGTGTAGAGGAACGAGTCGCCCGACCTCCACTGTCGGACCGGGAGCGCTCCAGTGCTCGCCGACGGCCCGCGCGCGTCGGTGGCCGCGGGAGAGGCCGCGTAGGCCTGCGAGGAGCCCGATCCAGCGCCGTTCATGCTCGGGTGCGTCGATATCCAGGCGGTGCAGAGGGCCCCGGCGACAGCGAGCGTGGCAACGGCGGAGACAACGTACTTTGCTCTCATGGTCATCCTCTTCGGACTTCGGTCGTCAACCGTGCGGACGGGCTCGTTTCGAAACGACTCTCCCCCTGCCTGCGAGAGAAAGGGGGAGAGCTGCGAGACCCGGTGACGGGCCCCGCGCGGCGGCTCACCAGGTCACGCGGAAGGACGAGGCGCTGTCGTTCCAGTAGCTGTTCACCGAGGACATCAGGTAGCTGCTGTTGGCCTGCGCCGTGTACGTCGCCGTGTTGCCCGAGCAGCTCCCGTCGTACGACACCCAGAGTGTCGCCGTGCTGCTCGTCGGGCTGTAGAACTTGAACGAGGACATCGCGTCGTTGAAGGAGTAATCAGGCAGGTTGAAGCAGGTACCGCTGCTCGACTTCTCGTAGGCGAACACCACGCTGGTGTTGCCGTAGCTGCCATCCTTGAAGAGCTCGACGAGATGACCGACGGACGTCCAGTCGGAGCAGGTGTTGCTCCCGGTGGTGTAGCCGTTGGTGGGCGTCACGCAGAAGCTGAGGTACATCTGGCTGTCGCTGGTCGTGAGCGTGTAGCTCGCGCTGTTGCTGTTGCTGATCGTCGTGGCGCCCGCGCCGGTGCTGCTCGAGGCGCGGCGCCAGTAGTAGGTGGACGAGCCCTCGGAGAGATCGCTGTTCGACACGAACGTGTACGCGCCGGTCGCCTTGTTCGCCGAGACGGTCGCGGTGACGTCTTCCGCGCTCACGGTCTCGCCGGAGATCACCATGAACGAAGTGACCTTGTCGTTCCAGCTATCGTCGAGCGTGGTGTGGATCGACGTCGTCGAGTAGCTGCCGTTCGCCGCGACGGAGAACGACTTCGAGCCGCCCGAGCAGTCGATGTCCTTGAAGATCCAGAGCGTCGACGAGGTGCTCGTCGGCCCGAAGAACTGGAACGACGACATCGCGTCGTTGAACGACGAGTCGGTGAGGTTCATGCACGTGCCGGAGATCGACGGCTCGTAAGCCACGTTGACGTTGCTCCCACCGTAAGAGTCGTCCTGGTAGAGCTCCATCAGGTGCCCGACGGGCATCCAGCTCGAGCAGGCCTGGGTGCCAGGGTTGTGCGCGGTGTTCTGCGGGGTGACGCAGAACCGGAGATACTTGCCGCTGTCGCTCGGCACGAGAGACCAGTCCTGCGTGTTGCCGATGTCCGTCGAGCCAGCGCCATTCACGTCGGAGGCGCGAGACCAGAGGTAGCTCGATCCGGACTCCGCCACGCTCGAGGGATCGAGGTAGGCATACGTGCCCTTGGCCTTGGCGTTCGAGATCGTCGCCTGGGCCCCCGACGCCGTGGGGATGCTGTCGGAGAAGAGGAGCCAGCTCCCGCCGACGCCGCTCCAGCTGAAGAGCGTGTAGGTGTACTTGAAGGGCCAGGCCTTGGCGTAGAGGCCGATCGAACCGTCGAGCGAGTCGAGCGTCAGCGTGCCGGCGGTGGTGTAGGTGAGCACCTTGGTGGACGGCACGAAAGACATCGAGTTGACGACGGGGAGAGAGAGCTTGATCAGGGTGATGTCGGTCTCGATACCCGCGCTGTAGCCTTCGGTGCCGACTCCCACCGATCCAGAGAGATCCACCTCGAAGCTCGGGGCGATCGTGGTATTGATAGAGCTCTGCGAGCTGCTGTACGTCGCGGCGGCCTTCAGGTACATGTCGGGGCAGCCGGTGGCCTCCAGCGTCGCGGTCACCGGGACGACGACGATCACCATGTTTTCCTTGGCCTCGGCGAGCGTGAGGCACGAGTTGATGTCGAGCGAGAGCTCTCCCCACGACCCGCTGGCAGAGCTGGTGGTGTCGAAGACCGCGCCGGTGACGGTCGCGAAGTCGTAACCACCCGCCGTCAGCACGTAGTCTTTCGTGACCGACGTCGAGGTGCCGGCGCTGAGCTTGCCAGTCGCCTTCGCCAGCGTGAAATCCTTCGAGAAGAGCGTGGCGGTGATCGTGGCGTTGGCGCTCTCGTACTTGGAAGTTCCGGTGTCGTTCGAGTAGAGCGTGTACCCGGCGCTGTAGCCGGCGCCGAAGGTGCCATACCTGGTCTTCTTGCTCGCCGACGAGCTGGAGGTCTTGGTGATCGTCTTCGACGAGGAGACCGTCGCCGTGGTCGCTTGCGCGGTCCCGGCTATTCCGACGAGCGTCGCCGAGACGACGGCCGAAGCGAGGATACCTTTGGTGAACGACATGGCGGTGGCTCCTGAATTCTCGACGTGAGGTTCGCTGGGCGGCGTGGCGCCCGCTGGTTGGAGGAGCCATGAGCAGCAAACGGGCCAGGGCGAGATCGCCTCGATTTCAGCAGGATTCGGCCACCCGAGGCCTGTTGTGCAAGGTGGCTGCGCACCGACCCCCGGGTTGTGCACGTGCACGATGCACAACGGGGTGCGCAACCCGGACTGCGCGGCGCGCGGCCGGGGATCAGGGCACGGGGTGGCGGGGGGCGCGTCCGGCGAGGACGTCAATCACCGACTCCACCGAGAGGCTCGCCATGCCCTCGCGCGTCGGGCGATCGGCGCTGCCGATGTGCGGAGTGAGCACGGCGTTCTCGCAGGCGAGGAGCGCCGGATCGACGGCCGGCTCGTGCGGATAGACGTCGAACCCCGCCGCGGCGAGCTGCCCCGATTGCAGCGCTTCGGCGACGGCCAGCGAATCGACGCAGCCGCCGCGCGCGGTGTTGATCAGCACCGCGCCGCGCCGCATCTGCGCGAGCCGCTCGCGCGAGATGAGGTTGCGTGTCGAGTCGTTCAGGGGGCAACACAGACAGACGATCTCGCTCTCGGCGAGGAGCACGTCGAGGCTGACGTACGCGGCGTCGGCGGCGCGCTCCACGGCCTCGTCGGCGGGGCGGCGCTGGGTGTAGCGAACGCGCATCGAGAAGCCGCGCGCGCGCTGGGCGACGGCGCGGCCGATGCGGCCGAGGCCCACGATCCCGAGCGAAGCGCCGGTCGCGCGGACGCCGAGCATCTCGGTGAGCGAGAAGCCGCGCCACCCGCCGGCGCGCACCAGGCGATCGCCCTCGGCCACGCGACGACACGCCGCGAGCAGCAGCGCGAAGGTGAAATCCGCGGTGGCGTCGGTGAGCACGTCGGGCGTGTTGGTGACGACGATTCCGCGGCGCCGGCAGGCCGCGAGATCGACGTTGTCGACGCCGACCGCGCAGTTGGCCACGATCCGGAGGGCGGGCGCGCGATCGAGCACGGCCTCGTCGACCCGATCGCTGACGCGGGTGATCACCGCGGAGGCGCCCTCGATGCGCGCGATCAGGCCCTCGCGGCCGAGCCCTGTCGGATCGGCGCCGACCTCGACCTCGTGATGGAGCCGGAGCCGATCGAGCGCGGGGCCAGGCAGAACCGCGGAGACGAGGACCTTCGCCATGGGCCGAGAGGCTACGACGAGATGGCCGCAAATCCCTGTGCATTCGCCCACCCGGGCGCCCGACCTCGACCTCTGGCTCGGAGCCTCTTCAGTGCTCGACGGCGAGGAGCTTGCCGTGGATCTGCCGCGCCGACGTCCACCCGTTGATGTGCCCGCGGTTATTGCCAATCTGGATCCGGTCGCCGTCGATGGCCGTGACCAGGTGCAGATACTGATGGCCAACCACGTTGCAGAGCACGATGTCGCCCTTCTGCAGCGTCGCGGGATCGACGGGCGCCACGGTGACGAGCTGACCGGATTTGACGAGGGGAGTCATCGAGTCGCCGCGGGGGCGAAACGAGACCGTCTCGCCCGCCTTGAGAAGCTCGATGTAGCGTGAAGCCCAGCCCATCAGCCGCGTTTACCACGGCGCGCCGCTGGATCTGCTCAGGAAGTCACGACCTTCGGAGCGGGCTTTGGCGGCGTCGCGCCGGACGAGGTCGCGCGGCAGATGGCCGTCCACCCGACGGCTCGAAAAATAGCCGCTCCGGGGTCGAGGCACTGCCGACCGCGAAACATCTCCAGACACCTCGATCGCGGCTCGGCGACGGCGAACGTCACCTCTCGACGGTGCCGCGCTCACGATCGATCGACGGCGCGCGTCGTGACGCGGGCTGATCGGCCTATTCGGGCTCGCCATCCCGTGTAGGATCCGCCGCGTGCCGGAGCGGAACGACGAAGACGGGCCGGAGAAGAACGTCACCCCTCGCAGCGGCGACAGCGACTGGCCGAGCGCGGAGCCAGGCGCGCCACGCGGGCCGCTCGGTCCAACGCCGACGCCTCCCGCGCGCCGCGTGAGCACGCTCGTGGGAGGGACGCCGTCGCAGCCACAGGCGCCGCCGCCGTTGCCGCCGCGACCGCCGCCGGGGGCGCCGCGGCTCTCTCCGCTGGGCCCGCCTGGCAAGCTGCCGCCCATCGCGCCCACGCTGCCGCGACCCGGCGTGCCTCCGCCGCGACCCGGCGCCACCGCGCCAGGCGCGGGCCAGTCGACGATGATCGGCATCACCAAGACCGCGACGGCGACGCCGGGCGCTACGCCGGCGCCGCCGCCGGTGGTCTCGGCCACCGCGTCGCCGCTGCCGACCACGCCGGCGCCGAGCGTCTCCGCAACGATGCCGATGTCGCCCGCTGGACCCGCGGCGACACCGTCGTCAACGACGTTGCCCACGCGTGGCCAGGACCAGACCATCACCGCCGCGGTCCAGGTCGAGCCCACCGCGCCCACGACGATCCCCGGGCAGCTCCGGCTCCGCGCGACGCGGCTCCGCGAGCGCGATCCCATCGCCGCGGCGCGCGCGCTGGTCGAGCTCGGCCTCTACGAAGAGCGCGTGGCGCAGGACCGCGACGCGGCCCGATCGGCGTACGAGGGCGCGCGCGAGATCGCCCGCACGCTCGAGCCCGCGCTCGGCCGGATCCGCCGCTTGCTCGACGGCCACCGCGATCTCGGTCGCGCCCTGACGATCCTCGAAGACGAGATCGCCGTGGCGGAGGGCAGCGCGCACCGGGCCGATCTCTACGCCGAGAAGGCCCGGCTCGAGGGCGCGCTCGGCAAGCTCGCCGAGAGCCGCGCCGCGTACATCGAGGCACTCCGGCTGGTGCCGCTCCACGCGGCGTCGCTGCGCGGGCTCGAGGCCGTCGTGCGGCGCGAGCTCGCGGCGGGGCCGGATCGCGCGCTCTCCGCGGTGCTCGCGACGCACCTCGAGCGCCTCGCCGACGCTTATGCGCCGACGGCCAACGGCCAGCCCGCGAGCCGCGACGGCGACGGTCGCCTCGCCGCGTGGATCCACGTCGAGCGCTCGCAGGTGCTCGATCGTCAGCTCGGGCAGCCCGACGCCGCGTTCGTCGCGCTCCAGCGCGCGGTGGCCTTCGAGCCCGCGCCGGGGCCGGTGCGCGGCGCGTACACGCGGCACCTCGTCCGCCACCATCGCACCGTCGATCTCGTCGAGTCGCTCTCCACCGAGGCCGATCACGAGCGCGACGACGATCGCGCCTCGCGCCTGCTCTACACGGCCGCGCGGGTCCTCGTCGACAAGCTCGGCACGGCCGTCACCGGCGACGGCGCGCGGGGCGAGCGCGCCTCGATGGCCGTCGACGCCAGCGGCTTGCTTTCCCGGGCATCTGCGCGCGCTCCCGAGACGACGCCGACCTCGGGGCGCATCCTCGCCGAGCTGATCCGCCTGCTCGAGTCGGTGGGCGAGATCGAGGCCGCGAGCGCCGTCCGACAGAAGCGCCTCGCCCTCTACACGGCGCCCGAGGCGATGGCCCACGAGCACGTGCGCCTGCTGGAAATCTTCGACGGCCTCGGGCGCGCGGACGAGGCCGCGTTCCACGCCGAGCGCGCCCTCGATCTCGATCCCAACGACGCGACCACGCGCGAGCGCCTCGACCGCGCCCTCCAGCGCCTCGGCCGCCACGAGGTCCGCGTGCGCTCGTGGATCGCCGAGGCCAACGCCACGCGGCCCACGCGCGTCCGCATCGCCGCGCTGCTCCGCGCGTCGGACATCACCGAGCGCCAGCTCCGCCGCCGCGACGAGGCCATCGCGCACCTGCGCGCGGCGTGGGCGATCGATCCCGGCAACAGCGGCGTCTTCGACGCGCTCTCGGCGCTGCTCTCGCCGCCGGCGCGCGATCCCGACTCGGACGCGCGCGGCGTGCGCGCTCGCATCGAGCTCTACGCCCAGGCCGCGCAGGTCGCCTCCGATCCCGAGCGGCGGATCGGCCTCCACGAGAAGCTCGCCTCGATCTGGGAAGACGAGCTCTGCCAGCCGGCCCGGGCGATCGAGGAGATCGAGAAGATCCTCGCGCTCGCGCCCGAGCGGCGCTCGGCGATCCTCGCGCTCCAGCGCAACGCCCAGCGCGCCGGCGACGCGAAGCAGCTCGCGCGCGCCCTCCAGGCCGAGGCCGATCTCACCTCGGATCCGCCGCTGCAACGCCGCCTCCTGCTCCGCGCCGCCGAGGTGATGTCGGATCGCGTCGGCGATCGCGATCGCGCCTTCGCCCTCGTCGGCCGCGCGCTGGCGATCGGGCCCGACGACTCCGAGGCCCTCCGCGCGCAGTACCGCCTGCTCGAGAAGGCCAGCCGCTACGACGAGGCCCGCCGCACGCTCCTGGCGATCATCGCCCACGAGCCCGACGACAGCCGCCGCTTCGCGCTCTGGCTCGAGGTCGCCGTGCTCGACGAGCAGCGCCTCAAGCACCCCTACGACGCCGTCGACGCCTACGGCCAGGCCGCGCTGATCAAGCCGCGCCACCCGCTCCCGCAGCACGAGGTCGTGCGCCTCCTCCGCGCCGAGGAGAACCCGGCCAAGCTGGTCGAGGCGCTGCTCCAGCTCGCAGGATCGGCCGCCGACACCGCCGAGTACGCGCGCCTGCTCTTCGAGGCCGCCGAGCTGCAAGAGCTGATGCTCGACAAGGACGCGGCGGCGCTGAAATGCCTCGCCCAGGCCGACAACCTCGGCGCCGAGGTGCCGAAGGATCCCGCCGTGATCGAGGCGATGGAGCGCATCCACATCCGCCGCAACGAGGAGCTGCAGCTCGCGGCGCTCTACGGCCGGTGGCTCGAGCGTCAACCGCCGGCGACGGTGGATCACAACGTCCGCGTGGCCCTTGCCACGGTCCTCGGCGAGACCACGCCGAACGACGCCGTCGAGCTCCTCGAAGGCCTCGTCGCCGTGGTGCCGAGCCACGTCCCCGCGCTGCGCCTGCTCGAGCAGCTCCACCGTCGGCTCGGCGCCCACGCGTCGCTCGCGAACGTCCTCCGCGCCGAGGCCGACGTGCTCACGTCGAACCTCGCGCGCACCGGCGCCCTCTGGGAGCTCGTCGGCCTCGAAGAGCAGCTCGGGCCGGCGGTGACGCTCGACGCGCTCGCCCGCCTCGTCGAGGGCGCGCCGCACGACACCGGCGCGCTCGACGCCACGGTGCGCATCGCCGGCAAGCTCACGAGCGGCATCAACGTGCCGCACCCGGCCGCGCTCGCCACGCGCGCGCGCCTCGTCCCCGCGATCCGCGCGCGCAAGGAGCTCGCGGTCGATCCGATCACCCGCGCCGTCTACCAGATCGAAGAGTCGCTCCTGATCGAGGCCCAGGCGCCCGAAGACGCCAGCGCGCTCCGCGCCGCCCTCGCCGGCTACCACGCGGCGATAACCCAGTGGCCCGAGAGCCTCCTCGCCGCGCGCGGGCTCGAGCGCCTCGCCGAGCGCCTCGGCGATCGCCCGAGCCTGATCCTCTCGCAGCTCGTCCTCGCCAAGCTCGCGCACGGCCCGCGCGAGAAGGCCGCTCACACCGTCCGCGCCGCCGATCTCACCGCGACCGACCTCACGCCGAAGGTGCAGGCCGAGGCGCTCGCGCTCTACGAAGAGGCCCTCTTCGCCGACGCCGATTGCCTGCCCGCCGCGCGCGCCCTCGCCCACATGCTCGCGAACGACATCGGCCGCCTGCTCGATCGCCTCGGCGACGCGCTCTCCCGCGCCACCGCGCGCGAGCCGATCTTGCTGCTCGGCACCGAGATCGGCCGCGCCATCCTCCGCCAGCGCGACACGGCGGTTCGCAACGTCAGCCTCGCCGGCGCCGCCGCCCCGCCCGAGCCTTCGGATCCCGGCATCGGCGTCTCGGCCATGCGCCGCGTCCTCGAGGTCGCCCCCGACGAGGTGCCGTCGCTCCTGCAGATGGCTCGCCTCCTCGTGCTCCAGCGCGTGTGGGCCGAGGCGCGCAACACGCTGCTCCGCGTCCAGGAGCTCACCGCCGAGGTCGAGCCGCAGCTCACCGCGGGCTTCATGCTCGCCGATCTCTACGAAGGCCCGCTCGAGAACCTCGAGCTCGCGCAAGCCTCGATCGAGGGCATCCTCGACATCGACGAAGAGAACCGCCGCGCGCTCGAGCGCCTCCAGGTGATCGCCGTGGCCCGCGGCGACCGCGCCCTCAGCATCCACACCCTGCAGCGCCTCGCCGAGGTCACGCTCGATCCCGCCGGCCGGGTCGAGGTCGATCTCCGCCTCGCCGACGCCTGCCGCGAGGCCAACGACGCGCCCGGCCGCGTCCGCGCCTACTGCGACGCCATCGTGACGGCGCCGAGCGATCAGCGCGCCTGGACGGCCCTCGCGCGGCTCTACCGCGTCGACAGCGCCGACGGCGCCGCGGGCTACGCGCTCGCGCTCCAGCAGCTCCTCGACGTCGCGGCGACGCGGCGGCTCCCGGTCGATCATCGCTGGCTCACCACGCTCGGCCTGATCGAGGTCACGGTGCTCGTCCGCGCTCGCGAGGGCGTCGCGCACCTGCAACAGGCCGCGGCGCTCCCCGGCGCGCCCGCCGAGACGAAGATCGCCCTCGGCCGCGGCCTCGAAGGCGCCAATCGCAACGGCGAGGCCGTCCAGATCCTGCGCGACGTCCTGCTCCCCGATCCCGAGACGTTCGCGCGCACCCCCGATCTCGTCGTCGGCCTCACGACGCTCGAATCCGCGCTCGCGAAGGAGGGCCGCGCCGACGAGCGCAGCGCCGTGGAAGAGGTCCGCGCCTGCCTCGGCGACGTGAAGCCCGAGCGCATCTCGCGCCTCCGTTCGCGCCGCTTGCCCGAGGGATCGCCCTACGCGGGCATCCTCGCGGGCGCCGAGATGTCGCGCCTCCTGCTCCCCGAGGCCCGCAGCCCGATGGTCGACGTGGCCCTCGCGATGGCGCCGATCGCCGCCAAAGTGCTTCGTTTCGAGCTCGCGAACCTCAACATCACCTCGCGTGATCGCCTGAGCCCGCGCGACAACCACCCGACGCGGCTGCTCGCCGATCGCCTCGCGCGCGCCCTCGGGATCGAGGCCTTCGAGCTCTACTTGAGCCCCTCGTGGCAGGGCGCCGCGCGCGTGTATCCGGGCGATCCGCCGGCGATCGTCGGTTCAACCACCTTCGCCGAGCTGCCCGAGCCAGAGCAGGCCTTCGCGCTCGCGCGCCTCCTCGCCCGCACCGCGCTCGGCCTCACCTGGCTCGACGAGCTGCCGATCGACGCCGTCGACGGCTTTCTCCTGGCCTCCGTCCGCTCGATCGAGCCCACCTTCGGCGCCGGCGAGATCACCGCCGCGCGCGAGGCCATGGCCCAATCGTTCCTCCTCAGCGTGCAGAAGGCCGTCGGCCGCCGCCAGCGCAAGCTCCTCGAAGAGATCGCGCCGGCCGTGATTGCCACCTACGACGCGCGCGCCTTCTCCATCGGGGTCCGCCGCAGCGAGTATCGACTCGGCTACATCCTCTCGGGCGACCTCGTCGCCGCGATTGACTACCTGAAGCGCTACGATCGCGAGATCAGCCGCGCCGACGGCGATCCTCGGGTGCTGTTGCAACACCCGGTCACCAACGAGCTGCTTCGTTATGCGCTGACGCCTGACGCCTTTGCGGAGCGGCGCAGGGTCGGGTCCATCGTCACGCAGTAGCTACTTCGATTTCGCGAACGAGGCGCTCCACATCGGCGCAACGTCGTTGATGATCTTCATTATCTCCGGCGGAATGTCCGACGCCACCGTCATCTGATGGAGCGTGAGGACGTCGTCGAACCCGAGCCCGACCGGGCAGCGCAGGGCCCATTCGATCGCCTCGTCGCGCGACGCGACGTCGATCAGATAAAAGCCGCCGACCAGCTCCTTCGACTCGCTGAAGGGCCCGTCGAGCACCGCGCGCTTGCCGCCGGAGACTCCGATCCGAGCGCCTTTTCCCGCGGGATTGAGGCCCTCGGACGCGACGAGCACGCCGGCCTTGAACATGTCTTCGTTGTACTTCATGGCCGCCGCGATGACGCTCTCGTCGGGGGGCGCGTCATTGGCCGAGGGCGCGCGGTCCGGATCGGGCGTGGCGGTGATGAGGAATCGCATCGTCGTATCTCCTTCGTTACAAGCTCGAAGCCGAGCGTCCGGGCACTCACGGAGTGGTCGGAATGCCGGGCTCCGGCGGGACGACGAACGAGGTACCCCGGGATCGACACCCCCGGCGATTTTTCTGTGCACCGCCGGCGCCGCCCGCGTCGCGGCGGTGAAACACCGGGGTTTCACGGCCGTGCGGCGCAGGCGACGCGGCGAGCCGGCCTGTGCGCCGGAGCCCACCGGGCACGAGCCACCGGCGACCGGCTCAGCGCTTCGTTGCCTTCCGCTTGCGGAGGCGCGCGGCGAGCCCGATCGGCACCAGGCTGAAGGCCAGCATGGCGCTCCGCCAGTCTCGCGGCGGCGCCTCGAGAGCGGCAGTCGCCTCGCCCAGCTTGATCGTGCCGACCTTCACGTCGTCGTTCATCGACATCATGTCGCGGTCGCCGTCGACCGCGCCATAGAACAGGGTGAGTCCGCCCGATCCCGCGGCGGGGGCCGTCCACGAGAACGACCACGAGGACATGTTCTCCGCGCCGCTGGAGATCAAAGCGTGGCAGTCGCCGTAGAGCACCGTCGTCCCGCTGATGGGCTTCGGCAAGTCCTTCGGGCAGCTCGACGAGCTCTGTCCCGAGTCCGAGCCGAGCACGCCGGCGAGCTTGCCCGAGGCGCCCTCGACCGTCGCGGCGAAGTTGTTGACGTGGGTGAGGTACTGGCCACATCCGCTCAGGCCGAGGTGCTCGCCGACCAGCTTGACGTCGACCTGGTACTTCTGCCCCGGCGTGTAGGTGGGCTGTCCGCCGACCATGAACGATCGCGCGCTGTCGTAGTTCTCTTGCCACTCGGCGGCGGTGTGCGGGCTCCAGCCGACGCACATCACCGTTCCGGTGGCCTCGGCCGCGAGATCGAGCATCTGCGGGCCGATGGGGCAGCTGCTCACCTGGACGACGGTCTCCTTGTGGCGGAGGCGGCCGCGCGCGTAGATCTCGAGGGCGCGCCCTTGTTCGACGCCGTGGCAGCCGAGCATCGCGCAGCTCCCGTCGAGGATCGGCTCGACGTTGCACTTGTAATAGTCGAGGTCGAGATCCGGTAACGCGACCGGGCCTTCGCTGGGCTTCTGCGTCGTCGTCCCGCAGGCGGCGGCGTCGGTGCAGGTGCGCGCGTAGGTGCCGTCGGCGCCCTTGTTCCACGGCGTGCACGACCACGACTCGGCACATCCGCCGCCGGTGGTCGTCGTCGGCCCGGCGCCGCTGCCGCTGTTGCCGTCGCCGCCCGAGCCACAGATACCCGAAGAGCACGGGCCCGGCGGCGCCGTCGTGTCCTTCGAGGCACACCCCGCGGCAGCGAGCGCGACGCCGATGATCCAACCGAGCACTCATCTCATGGCCCACCTCGGTGAACGTCAGGATGAAACTCGAGGGTACGCGGCGGGCGCGCTCGCTGGCAAGGCTCGTCAGCGCTGCGCGGACGGGGCCTTCTCCACGGGCATCTCGGTGACTGCCGTCGGGCGGGCGCGACGAGCTGGATGCCCCGACGAGGAAGACAATCGTCCTCTCGGAGGGGATGGATGGCGGGGATGGTATGGAGAGGGAGGTGCGTGGAGACGGCGCTTCAGGAAGAGAGGCCGGCGGTGAAGCTCGGTAGGCGGGCATACCGCATCACGTGGTGCTCCTCGTCGCCGAAGAGCGAGTTGAGCACGTGCATGCGCTTGAAATAGAGGCCCACGTCGTGCTCGTCGGTGACGCCGATGCCGCCGTGGAGCTGCACGGCCTGCTGGGTGACGAAGCGCCCGCCGACGGCGAGCTGCACCTTGGCGGCCGAGACAGCGCCTTTGCGCTCGACCACGTCGGCATCACTGACCTTGATCGCCGCGAGGATCGCCGTCGATTTGCAGAGCTCGACCTCGACGAACATGTCGACGGCGCGGTGCTGGAGGGCCTGGAACGAGCCGATCTTCACGCCGAACTGCTCGCGGGTGCGCAGGTAGTCGGTCGTCATTTCGAGCACGGCGCGGGCGATCCCCGCGCCCTCGGCGCAGGCCGCGGCGGCGCCGACGTCCATCGCCTCTTCGAGCGCGGCGACGGCCGAGCCCTCGGCGCCGAGCAGGCGGTCTCTGCCAATCTGGACGCCGGTGAGGGTGATCATCGCGGCGTGATGGCCATCCATCGTCTTGACCGGAGCGATGGTGAGACCGGGGGTGTCGCGATCGAGGACGAAGACCGAGATGCCGCCGTCGTTCTCGCCGTCGGAGGTGCGCGCCGAGACGACGATGGTGTCGGCCGCGTGCCCGTTGAGCACCCAGCGCTTGCTCCCGTCGAGGCGGTATCCATCGCCGGATTTCACGGCGCGCGTCTCGACGTCGGAGACATCGAATCGACTGTTGCGCTCGGCGTGGGCGAGGGCGAGCGAGGTGCGCCCCTCGGCGAAGGGCGCGAGATAGGCCTGCTGCTGCTCGGCGGTTCCGAGCCGGAGGATCGGTATCGAGGCGACCAGCGAGGGCAGGAACGGCTCCGGCGTGAGCGTCGTCCCGAGCTGCTCGAGGATCAGAGCCACGTCGGCAAACGTGCCTCCGAGGCCGCCCACGTCTTCCGGCAGGGCCAGGCCGAGCCAGCCATACTCGCCCATCTTCTGCCAGACGTCGCGCGACCAGCCGGTGGGATCGTCGCGCAGCTCGCGGTGGCGCGAGACGGGCGACTGCTTCTTCACGAACGAAGCGACAGTGTCGAGGAGGAGCTTTTGCTCGTCGGTGAGATCGAAGTTCATGCGCTGTTCTCCTCGCCCTTCAGCCCAGCCCGAGGATGAGCTTGGCGATGATGTTCTTCTGGATCTCGTTGGATCCGCCGTAGATCGTGGTGGCGCGGAGGTAATTGAAGGTCGACGGCACCCACTGCTCGATCGCGGGCACGGTGCCCTCGTCGTTGAACCAGGTGAGCGAGTTCATCCCCATCAATTCCATGGCGAGCTCGCCCGTCTGCTGGAGGATCTCGGAGCCACGGATCTTGAGGATCGACGACTCGGGCCCGGGCGCGTGCCCGAGCTGGGCGCCGGCGAGAGAGCGGTAGTTCGCCATCTGCAAAGCACGGTGCTTGATCTCGAGGCGAGCGATCTTGGCGCGGAACCCGGGATCGTCGAGGAGCGACTCGCCCCCGGCCTGGGTGGCCGCGGCGATCCGCTTGATCCGCCGGATGGCGCGCGACGAGAGGCCGACCGCCGCGATGAGCGTGCGCTCGTGGCCGAGGAGGGCTTTGGCCATCGTCCAGCCGCCGTTGAGCGGCCCGACGAGGTTCTCCTTCGGGACGACGACGCCGTCGAAGAACGTCTCGCAGAAGGCCGGTGTGCCGCCGGTCGTCAAGAAGGGCTTCACGGTGACGCCCGGCGACTTGAGATCGATGAGCAGGAAGCTGATGCCGGACTGCTTCTTGGCGCTGGGATCGGTGCGGACGAGGCAGAAGATCCAGTCGGCGTACTGGGCGTAGGTGGTCCAGGTCTTCTGGCCGGTGACGACGAAGTTGCCTTTGCCGTCGTCCTCGGCGCGGGTCTTCAAGGAGGCGAGATCGCTGCCGGCGTTGGGCTCGGAGTAGCCCTGACACCACACCTCGTCGCCGGCGCTGATCTTCGGCAAGAAGCGCTGTTGCTGCGCGGGCGTGCCGAACTGGATCAGCAGCGGTCCGACCATGGAGAGGCCGAAGACAGAGAGCGTGGGCGCCCCCGAGAGCTCGAGCTCTTCGGTGAGGATGAAGCGCCTGGTGACGTCGAGCCCGGGGCCGCCGTGCTCTGCCGGCCAGTGCGGCGCGACCCACCCACGAGCAAAGAGGATCTTGTGCCACTCCATGATCTCGTGATGATCGAAGTTGCCGTCGACGGCCGCCTTGTCGCGGAGGTGGGGCGGCAGGGCCGTGCGGAGGAAGGAGCGCACTTCCTCGCGGAAAGCGAGGTGCTCCGGGCTGAAGGAGAGGTCCATGGGGCGCGGAGCTTATCCGGGCGCCGCGCGGTTCGCTACGGTCTCGACCGACAGGAGCGCTCGCGCCGGCCGTGGGACTCAACCCTCCGCGGCGGGCTCGGCCTCGTCGCGCTCGACGTCGATGTGCACGAGGATCTCGGCGTCTTCCTCGATCGCGAGGACGGCGTCGCGGACGCGATCGCTGCGCGTGTGGCCCTCGCCGATGCGCATGTCGGCGGGGAGCTCGATGTGGACCTCGACGAAGAGCATGCGGCCCGCGGTGCGGGTGCGGACGCCGTGAAACCCCTCGATTTCATGGGTATCGACGAGGCCCTGGAGGACGGCGCGGAGGGCGTCGAGGCGCGCGCCCGAGATGCCGCTGTCGAGCAATTCGCCCACGCCGGTGCGGAGGAGGCCCACCGCCGAGAAGAGAACGTAGCCCGCGACGACGATGGAGAGCACGCCGTCGATGCGCTCGATCCCGGTGGCGTAGGTGGCAATGACGCCCGCGAGGACAGCGAGGTTGGCGAAGATGTCGGTGCGGTAGTGAATCGCATCGCCTTCGATTGCCGAGGATTGCGTGCGCTTCGCGACGCGGCCGAGGTACGCGACGAGGAGCACGGTGATGATCGTGGAGGCGATCATCGTCCCGACCGTGACCGCGGCGAGGCGGAGCTCGACCGGTTGAATCACCCGGCGCACGCCCTCGATGAGGATGTACGCGCCCGATCCGCCGATCAGGAGCCCTTGCCCCGCGGTGGCGAGCGCCTCGATCTTGGCGTGACCGAAGGGATGTCCGTCGTCCGGCCCGGCGTGCGCCGCGCGGATGGCGAGCGCGTTCGCCGACGAAGCGAAGATATCCATGAGCGAGTCGACGGCGCTCGCCGTGACCGCCGCCGAGTGCCCGAGCTGCCCCGCGATGAGCTTGCCGAGCGCGAGGCCGGCCGCGACCATGGCGGCCGTGCGGCCGGCGCGCTGCGCCGCTCGCGAGCGAGCAGCACGCGCGGCGGCGCGATCATCGGTGGGGAGCGGAGCAGGAGTCGAGGTGTAGGAGGCCACGCCGGGGGAGCATGGAACG
>JANYGI010000051.1 GCA_025362495.1 Byssovorax sp.
ATCACCGAGTCGTCCGAGTACCCGAAGCCCTGGGCGATGCGCCGCGCGCCGAAGTCGTAATAGTGCCCATCCCACACCGGCTCTCGCGCCCAGGCGATGGCCACGTAGAGGCGCGGGAGGAGCGCCGCGACGAACGCCAGCGCCGTGAACGGCAGATCACCGCCAGGCTTGGTGGCAGCGGCGGTCGCGTCGTCCCGAGCGGGCGGACGCGCGCTCGCGGGATCAACGTTTGGCGCCACTCGCGTTCTCGCGGAGCTTGCGCATGTACGTCTTGCTCACCTGGGCGGGATCGAGCTTGAGGACCTTGGCCACCGTCTGAACGAAGCCCGAGATGTACACCGCGGCGGGGAGATCGCCGGGCATCTCGTTCTCGATCGCGTTGAGGTGGGCCACCGAGATCTTGGTGCGCTGGGCGATGTCGGTGAGCTCGACGCCCTGGCTCTCGCGCACCTTGCGCATCAGGGCGCCGGTGAACTGAGTCTCGGCGTTGATCTCGCGCGCGAGCTCGGCCTGGAGCAACCCGAGCTCGGCCGACGAGGCACTGAGGCTGCGCTGCGGGACGAGCGGCCCGTGCGGTTCGTCGGGGTACGTCGAGAGATCGTAGGCGCGGCGCCGAACCGGATCGAGCAGCGTGTCGTGCGCCTCCTCGATGCGCGCCTGCTCGGAGCGCAGGACGGCGGGCTCGACCACCGACGCGACGGGGAGCCCGCCCTCGCGGAAGATCTCGCGTTGACGCTTGTACGCGCGGCGGATCTCGTCGTCGGTGGCGGCGCGCGCCAGGCCGAGCACTTCGTACAGCGTCGTCGGCCCCTTCATGCGGATCTGCGCGGCCGCAGCGGCAGCGAGGAGCTCGGCCGGTCGCGACGCCTGCGCCGCGAGGAGCGCGAGGAGACGGCGCGACACGCGCTCGATGTTCCGCGCGCTCTTCGACGTCGGGCTGTCGATCAAGAGCGGCTGGCGGCGGCGAACCGTGAGCCACACCGCGTCGTCGTGCTCGATGTGACCGAGGTAGTCGATCGGGATGCCGAGGAAGCGCTCCGACACCGAAGCCATGGCCGGCCCGAGCTCGAGATCGCTCTTCAATCGCGTCTGCCCGACGACGAGACGAGGCGTGATCCGCCGCATTTCCTGGGCCGCGATCACCGCGACGCCGTCGTCGAACTTCTTGATCTCGGCGACGATCTGGGGCGGGCTCGCGAGCGGCGGGAGGCCGCCGATGATCCGCTCGACGAGGCGGAGCTTGAAGCGCTCTTTCATGAGCGCGCGGCGGAGCGTGCGCAGGTAGAGCGAGCGACAGAAGCGGTACGTCGTCTCGATCGCCAGCGGCTCGGGCGCGGTGACGCAGATGCTGACGTCGGCCTGCAGGAAGATGTCGAGCGCCGACGGCGTGGTCGCCGCGCCGAGGTTGATGATGACGTAGTCGGCGCCGAGGTCGGTGAGGTGCTTGAGGAAGCTCGCGCCGCGGCTCGGGCGCGCGGGCGTGGCCGTCATCGGATCGTACGCGGTCGGCAAGATCCGCAGCCCCGGGACGGTGGTCGCGACGAGCTCGGCCGTGCCCTCGTCCATCGCCGTCGTCGACGCGAGCGGCGGCGAGTCGAGCCCGAGCACCGAGTGCAGGTTCGAGCCGAACGGGTCAGCGTCGCAGACCACGACCTCGCGCCCGAGCTGCGCGAAATACACGCCGAGGTTGACGGTGAGCAGCGTCTTCCCGACGCCGCCGCGGCCGCCGCCGACGGCGATGATCCGACGGCCGCGACCGCCGCTCATCACGCTCTCGGGAGGCGGAAGCGGATAGCCCGACGGCGGCGGGATGGAGTCGTACGAGTCGCCCAAGGACCCGGACCCTAGGCGCAAGGAGCGCGCGGCGCAAATGGCGCCTTCCGCGAGGCGTGCCCGCCGGGGTAACGTCCCCGGATCATGCGAAGGAATCTCTGGATCATCGCGGCCGCAACGATCGCGCTGGGCGCTTGCGGTCGCAGTGAGAGCACAGGCAGCGCGACGAGCACGACGAGCACCTCGACGAGCGGCGCGGGCGGCGGGAGCGACGCCGCGTCGAGCAGCAGCAGCGGCACGGGCGGCAGCAGCGGCAAGATCTGCATGGCCGGCAACGTCTGCCTCCAGGTGAAGCAGGTCGACGCGGGCGGCACCCTCGCGACCGGCCGCCTCGCGGTCGTGTGGTATCCGCTCGACGCCGACAGCGCGACGCCGCCGCTCGTCGCCTACGACGTCGCGTTCGATCCGGCGGTGACGCGGATCGACATCCCGTACGGATCGCTCGCGCCCGCGACCGCCGCGCTGATCACCGGCGATCCCGCGCTCGGCTTCGCGAGGATCGGTGTCGGGCAGGATCAGAACCACGACGGCAAGCTCGACGTGACCGAGCTCGACGCGTCGCTCTACGGCGTCGGCGTGGTCGGCGTCGTCTACTCGCAGAAGGCCTATCACCCGTCGCCGGCCAGCATCGCTGCCGTCCTGCCCGAAGGCATCAACGCCGGGACCCACGCCTACCGCATCATCCCGAAATCCCCTGGATCGAAGCTCGATCAGCTCGGCATCGCCTTCGAAGGCACGGTGTTCGATCTCGCGGTGTGCTCGGGCGCCCCCCGCTGCATGGTGCCGAGTCCCGCGCTGCAGTGACCCGGACGCATCTTGACGGGATCCGGGTCTCCGCGTCTCATCCCGCCAACATGAAGCTCTCTTGGTTCGTCCTCGCGGCGCCGCTCGGCCTGCTCGCCTGCACCGCGCCGCAGCGCCCCTTTCACTTCGTCTCACCCCACCTCAACGCCGACGTGACCGACACGGTCGCGCGCACGCTCGCGGCGAACGGGCATCAGCCGGCGACGATCGATCGCCGCACCGGCATCGTGATCACCAAGTGGGAAGACACCGGCTTCCGCTACGGCTTCGTGCAGGGCAAGGAGGCGACGATCGTCCGCCGCTACACCGTCACGATCGCGCCGGGCTCCACCGGCGACGAGGTCACGGTGCGGCAGGACGGGAAGCGCTGCCAGACCGGCGGATACACCCTGGGCGACCTCGAGGTGCGCGGCGCGTGCGAGGTGGCGAACGAGGTGATCGAGCAGCACCAGCACGAGCTCGACACGCTCGGCGCGACGATCCAGAGCGCGCTCTCGCAGGCGCGCTGATCGCGATCGAGAGTGCCTCTCCGGCGTCAACGCGGCTTCGCGTCGACCCGGATCCCGTAGCGTTCCATCAGGCGGTGGAGGAGCTGGCGCGAAATCCCCATCGCCTGCGCCGCGCGCGACACGTTGCCGCCGTGCTCGCGCAGCTTGACCGCGAGGTAGCCGCGCTCGAACCGCTCCACCACCAGCTCGCGCGCCTCGCGCAGCGGTAGCCGAGCGAGCTCGCCGACGCCCGCTTCGCCCGGTCGCGACGGCGAGGCCGAGCGCGTGATCGCCTGCTCGCCAAGATCCGGGAAGAGCGTCAGGCGCGCGACGGTGTTGCGCAGCTCGCGAACGTTGCCCGGCCAGTCGTGCGCCTGGAGCATCTCGATCGCGTTCGGCGGGAGGTCGGCGAGCGTCCGCGGCGGGCTCTGCGCGGAGAGAAAGCGCTCGACCAGCGCCGGGATGTCGCTCCCGCGATCGCGGAGCGGAGGCACGGTGAGCTCGACGACGGCGAGGCGGTAGTAGAGATCTTCACGGAACGCGCCGGACGCGACGCGGGCCCGGAGATCGCGGTGCGTGGCCGCGACGATGCGCGCGTCGAGGGCCGTGTGGCCCGTCCCGCCGAGCCGGCGAACCTGCCGGGACTCGAGCGCGCGCAGCAGCTTGGGCTGGAGATCGAGCGGTAATTCGCCCAGCTCGTCGATGAACAGCGTGCCCCCGCTGGCCTGCTCCAGGAGCCCGGCGCGCGCCTGCTGTGCTCCCGTGAACGCGCCCTTCATGTGCCCGAAGAGCTCGGCCTCGACGAGGGTGGGCGCGACGGCGCCGCAGTCGAAGACCACGAACGGCCCGGCCCGGCGCGGGCTCGCGTCGTGGATCCCGCGCGCCAGCAGCTCTTTTCCGGTACCCGAGGCGCCGAGCAGGAGGATGGTCTCGGCCGTGGCGGCGGCGCGCTCGAGCCGGGCGAAGAGCGCGCGCATCGGGATGCTGCCGCCGAGCGCTTCGCCGAAGCGCGCCGAGGTGGAGAGCGGCAAGACCGAGGGCTCGCCGACGACGCGAACCGTCAGCGTGGAGCCGCCGATGGTGACCTTGCGGCCGAGCGGGAGGAGCACCTCGACGATCGCGAGATCACCGATGATCGTCCGGTTCTTGCTGCCGAGATCGCGGACGATCACGCCGCGATCGGTGAGTCTGATCTCGCAGTGACGCCGCGAGACCTGCGAGTCGACGAGCACGATGTCGCACTCGGGGCTCGAGCCCACGACCAGCGGCGCGAACGCGAGGCCGGCGACGATCTCTTTGCCCTGCGGCGGCGTGACCCCGACCTCGAGCGTCGGGAGCTCGATGGCGTTCGCTCGCAGGGTGGTGAGCGTCGAAGAGGCGGGGGGGAGAGACACGTGAGCGAGATTTTCTTTCATCCCTCCGTGGACGTCCAGTGGGGTCTCGAACGCGCCTCTTCGACCTCGTCCACGGATCGCATCGATCGCATGGATCGCGGCGGCCAGCGCGCGATCCGGCCGAGGGCCGGTGGACGCCGCTCACAGCGCCGCAGTACACTCGACCGCGATGCCGCGCCCCCCGTTCGCAAGATCATCCGTGCTGCTGGCGCTGGGCGCGAGCGCCGCGCTCGGGGCCTGCCGCGACTGGGGCAAGTACGATCCGGGCATGAGCAGCGGAGGCGGTAGTAGCAGCAGCAGCACGGGCCTCGGTGGCAGTGCCAGCAACACCAGCAGCAGCAGCACCACCGGCGGCGGCGTCGTGTGCTCGCTACCGCTCGTCGACACGTTCGACGCGCCGCCGCTCGGATCGCTGTGGGCTCAGAAGAACGACAACGCCGGGGCGCTTGGCGTCGCCAACCACGAGCTCGTGCTCACGCTGCCGACTATGATGGCTTATTCCAACGCGGAGATCACGGCTATCGTGCCTCACGACCTCACCGGATGTCGGGGCTTCGTCCGGCTCACCCAGGCCCCCAGCATGAACACCAAGGCCGTAGCCTTGTTACAGCTGCTGTACGACGGCTACAACGCCGTCATTCTGCTGGAGACCGGAGGGAGCTTGCAGGCGAAGAAGCAGCTGGCTGGCAAGGAGACCATCGAGATGGCGGTTCCGTATGATCCGGTGAGCCACGCGTACCTGGGTATCAGCGAGCTCGACGGCAAAGTGCGCTGGGAGACGTCACCCGACGGGACGACGTGGACCACGCTCATCGAGGAGACGAGCTGGCTGCCGTCGCCGCAGGTGTACTTCAAGCTCGGCGCGTCCACGTACCAGATGGAGCCGAGCGCGCCGGGGGAAACACACTTCGACAACGTCGACGTCGTGCCGTGAGCGTGGCCCGGACACCTCAGAACCTGAGCTCGTAACGGAGCTGGGCTGTCGTGGGAGAAACGGAGATGACCGCGCGGGCGGGGGCGGATCTGGGCCCGCCGAGCGCGATCATCAGCCCGCCGCCCACCAGGCCGACCAGGCTCACGGCGAGGCCCACGCCGCCCGCGGCCTCCGTCGTCCTGCCGCTGGCGACGACGGCGCCGTACTTCGGATCAACACAACGCACGTCGCCGCACGCGTGCTCCAGCGTGGAGAACTTGCTCTGGGCGATGGGCTCGGCGACGGCGAACACGATCGCGCCGACGACGCCCACGCCGGCCACGATGAAGCCCGCGACGCGAACCCCTCCACCGGTGGGCGCGGGCGGCGCCACGAGCAGCGGTATCGCGGCCACGCTGGTCGATCCGAGCGTGATGGTTTTGGTCTCGCCGGCGCGCACCGTCACCGCGCGCCGCTGCGCCTCGACGCCGCGCCCGGTGAGCTCGACGATCGCCTCCCCCGGCGCCAGCGCGAAGGGCACACCGAGGCTCGCCGGTGGCACCGCCGAGCCGTTGAGCGTCACCACGGCGCCCGCGCCCGGATCCATCACGACGATGACCAGCTGGCCGATCCGGCGCTCGAGGGCGGCGAGCTCGGTCGCGGCGGTGTCTCGGGTGCGCGCGTACTTCGGGTAGGCCGGCGCGAGCGCGGCGGCGGCGCGCATCGTGGCCTTCAGCTCGTCGTGGGCGCCGGCGACGGCGCCGAGCTCCAGCAGGCAGTGGGCGATCATCAGCCCCGCGTTGGGGCTGCCCGAAGCCTCTTTGGCCGTGCGAAACAGGATCAGCGCGTCGGCGAACTTGCGCTGGTCGTAGAGCTTCTGCCCGGCGTCGAAGCTCGCCTTGGCCGCCGCCTCTTGCGGACGCGGCGGAGGAGCCTGCGCCAGGAGCGGCGCGGGCGCGA
>JANYGI010000067.1 GCA_025362495.1 Byssovorax sp.
ACGGCGCACCTCGGAACGCCGGATCGCTCCCGAACGTGGCGTGAAACCAGACGGCGAGATCGCGCGCGTCGCGGAGGAGGGCGAGAGCTTGCCCGTGGTTGCGTTGAACCTCGTGAGCTGCGGCGTTGCCGACGGTCCGGAGGCGATGAAAAGGCTGGCTGGCGCTCTCGGGGACGACGCCGCCGTCTTCGAGGCGGCGCAGCAGGTCGTACTGCTTCTCCCTCGGAATGGCACGCAGGCCTCGACGCGCCGCCGCGCGCTGCGCCAGGCGCTCGCCGAACTGCCGCAGACGAACGACGCTGATATCGGGATCGAGCGCGAAGAAGCGCTCAGCGTCGGCGCCGAGCCCATCGAGCTCTGGATCGTGGACGGCAAGGAAGGCGAAGTTCGCGGATCGCGATGCGGTCACGGGCTCGATCTCCAGGTGCGAGGTCGGGAGTGGCAGCGAACAGCGCTATCAGGCCCCGCTTTGCAGGGATACGAGCTTGCCGGGCGATCCTCTACGGAAAAATCTGGACTGTACGGAATACGGCATGCGAGCCTCAGCACGTCAACGCACCGTCGCACGGTGCAAACCAGCGGGAGGCAGCATGGCGAAGACGCCGAAAGATGGCGAAGGCACGATCGACGACCTGCGGAAGCGCGCGGCCCAGAGCAGCGCCCTCAACGCGCAGATCCGGGCGCAGTTTCAGGAGGCGAGGAAGCTCGCCAAGCAGGATCGCCGCAGCTCGCGCGGCAAGATGGGACTCACCGAGGCGGGCGCGCTCCGAGGCACGCTGGACGCCATCGATCTCGACCCGGCGCCCTTCGCCTCGCTCGCCGACGAAGACGAGGGGCACGATCCGACGAAGGTGGAGACCGCCCTCTTGCGCGAGCGCTTCGATCGGCACCAGATCTACACCGAGCTCGCCGACGAGCTGATGGCGACAGCCAAGGTGCTCACCGACGCGGCCCTGGCCAACGGCGCCCTGGTCCGCCCTCTCTGCCTCGCGGCGTACGAGATCGCCAAGCCCATCAGCAAGCGCAACCCGGCGATGCGGGAGAAGATCTCGGCGCTCATCGACTACTACGCTGGCAACGCGGAGGCCGCAGCCGAGACGCGGCTGGCCAACAAGGCGAAGAAGGAGTAGCGCCGCCCGGACCGGGTGCCGCTCCCTCCAGACAGGGTGTGGCACCGTCTCGCGTACGGTGAATCAGCCTCCCGGGAGGGCTATTCACCGTCTCGCCTACGGTGATTCAGCCTCCCGAGAGGCACAGTCAGCCTCCGGCGAGGCATGATCACCCTCCCGGGAGGGCCATTCACCCTCTTTCAGGGTGTCGACAAGGCCAGGCCCCTCACCCCTGATCTCTCTCACGAAGGGCGAGCGCCCGCAAAAAACGCCTCCCTCGCCCTTCGCGAGAGGGAGGGCCGGGGAGAGCGAGGGTCTCGCCGCGTTGACCGCGGCGCCGCGCCGGGCGAAGCTCCGCCGCCTCCATGAACGCCGAGACGAACGAGAGCCTGACGACGCCCGGGACCCTGCTCATGGGGAAATACCGCGTCGAGAACGTCCTCGGCCAGGGTGCCATGGGGGTGGTGGTCGCGGCCACCCATCTGGGCTTTGGCACCCGGGTCGCCCTGAAGTTCATGTTGCCGGGCAAAGGCATGAGCGTCGAGCGGCGCGAGCGCTTCCTGCAGGAGGCGCGCATCGCGGCGCGGCTCACCAGCGCCCACGCCGGCAAGGTGCTCGACGTCGGAACGATGGATGTGAACGACCGCGAGACTCCCTATCTGGTGATGGAGTACCTGGAGGGGAAGGACCTCGACGCCGTGCTCGACGAGGGCGGCGTGCTGCCTTTTCCCCTGGCCGTGGGCTACGTGCTCCAGGTGATCGAGGCCGTCGCCGAGGCCCATCGCGCCGGCATCGTGCACCGGGATCTCAAGCCGGCGAACCTGTTCCTCACCCGCTTTGCGGACGGCTCGCCCTGCGTGAAGGTGCTCGATTTCGGGGTCTCGAAGCTGACGGAGCCCGGCGTCGCCCTCACGCACGCGACAGCCGTCCTCGGCTCCCCGCTCTACATGTCTCCAGAGCAGATGGAGGCCTCGCGCGACGTGGACGCGCGCTCGGACGTGTGGGCCCTCGGCATCGTGCTCTATCAGCTCGTCGCCAACCTGACGCCGTTTCATGGCGAGGGGATCCAGCAGGTGTGTACCCGGGTGTTCTTCTCCGAGCCGACCCCGCTCGCCACGTTCCGGGCCGGCGCGCCGCCCGGGTTCGAGGCCGTGTTGCTTCGCTGCTTCGAGAAGCACCGGGACCAGCGCTTCCAGAACGTGGCCGAGCTCGCCGCGGCGCTGGTGCCTTTCGCGCCGGCACGCGCCATCGTGCATGCCGAGCGCGCCGCGGGGATCCTCGGCTTGAACGGCAGGCCAGCTCACGAGACGTTTCTGCTTCCGCCGGAGATCCCGGTCGCCCCGATCACGGCGTCGCGCGCAGTCCCCGCGCGATCGGAGGCAGCGGCGGGCTCGCTGGAGACGGCCCCCACCCAGGACTCCACTCCACGGCCAGCGCCGACGAGGCCGAGGCCGCGGCGCACACCGCTCCTCGCGCTCGGGCTGGGTGGCCTGGCGCTGCTCGGCGTCGGCGCCGGCGCGGCGTTGACCCTCGGCGGCGCAAAGCCTGCTTTGATTGAGCCTTCGCTGGTCGCCCCGGCGCGCGCCGAGCCCGAGCCGAGCGCCGCGCCCTCGTCGACGGCCGCGCCGTCCCCGAAGATCACGCCCGAGCCGTCGGCCTCGGCGCCTCGCGGCGCTCCCCGCCCGAAAGCCTCCACCGCTCCCCCCAGAAAAGATGTACTGGATCGGTGAGAGGCAGAACGCGATGACGAAGCGCATGAAGGTCCTGGGTTGTCTGGTGCTCTCCGTTGCGCTGACCGGCGCGCGGCCGGCCCGGGCCGACGCTTCGCCCGCCGACATCGCCGCGGTCGAGGTGGTCTTCGCGGCCGCGAAGAAGCTCGTCAAGGAGGGTCGATTCAACGAGGCCTGTCCGAAGTTCGAGGAGGCCGAGCGCATCGATCCCACGCCGGGCACCCTCCTCAACCTCGGTGACTGCTACCGCGACTCCACTCCTCCGCGGACGGCGAGCGCCTGGGGCGCGTACCAGCAGGCGGGGATCCTCGCGGGGAAGCGCGACGACGCCGCGCGCGTGGAGGCGGCGACCCAGCGGGCGCGGGCGATCGAGCCGGTGCTGTCGAGGGTGATCATCTCCCCTGCCCCGGCCGCGCGCATCGCCGGGCTCGAGGTGAAGTGGGATGGAAAGCTCTTCGGCGAAGGGAGCTGGGGGACGGCGATCCCGGTCGACTCGGGCGATCACACGATCGAGGCCACCGCCCCTGGAAAGAAGGCCTGGACAGGCAAGGTCGCGGTGCGCGTCAACGGAGGAACGATGACGGCCGAGGTGCCCGCGTTCGCCGACGCGCCGGCGGCGGCCGCGATTCCCCCGGTCGCGACGCCGGCTCCGGCGGGCTGGGCCCCGCAGCGCACCGTGGGTATCGCCGTCGGCGCCGCCGGGCTCGTGGGGATCGTGGTCGGCTCGGTCTTCGGCGCCAGGGCGATGAGCGCCGACTCGGCCTCTCACGCGCATTGCTTGGCGCCCGACTACACGCGGTGCGATCCGCAAGGCCAAGAGCTCGGCAAAGACGCCTTCTCGGCGGCCACGGCGTCCACAGTGGGTTTCCTGCTCGGCGGCGCAGGCGTGATCGGCGGCGTGGTGACGTTCTTGACAGCGCCCACGACGGGCAGCGCCCCGAAGAAGAGCACGAGCCGAGCGTGGGGCGTCGAAGCGCGGCCCCTGGTGAGCGCGCAGGTGGGCGGCCTCGTGGTGTCCGGCGCGTGGTGAGCCGCGGATCAGGGGAATAGCTGGACGTTGGCCCGGACGCCGGGATCACCGTCGTTCATCGGGCCGCCCTTGCCACCGAGGCCCGCTGTGCCCTTTTCGAGGAACGTGATGCCTTTGGTGTCAGGCATGTCGGCGCCCGTCGCGGCAATGCCAATGGCATGACCGCCGCGGCCCCCGCCGCCGTGGCCACCATGCGCGCCATAGCCGCCGGCGCCACCCGGGCAACCTGCAAGAACACCGCTGGTTGCAGCGCCAGGCAAGCCGCCGTGCCCGCCCGTCGCACCGAATTGCCCGACACCGCCATCTCCACCAGTGCCGCCGTTGCCGACCACTATCGTTACGTGGTCGAACGAGAGCGTCGCGTCGACACTCACCATCACGATGCTCGCGCCGCCCCCGCTGGCCCCGGGTCCCCCACCTCCGCCGCATCCGCCGGCCCCGCCGCCACCGCCGCTGGCCCCCGCGCAACCCGCTTTGCCCTTGGAACCGCCGCCCCCACCGCCGCCTTGACCCGCCTTACCGGGATCGCCGGGCATACCCGCTGTTCCCTTGTAGCCGGAGGGGCTGAGCTGGCCGAGAGCGGATGTCCCCTTCGCTCCAGAGCCGTCGGCCCCTGGCTGCCCGGCGACTCCATCCGCGCCAAGGCCAGCTCCCACATCGCAGCTCCACGCAGGATCAGCGTGCTGGCCAGTACCCCCTTGAGCAACCTGAGGCGTCGACGGAAACGCGTCGCCAGCGCCTCCGACAGGCACGCTCCCGAGGCCTCCCCCGCCCCCGAGCGGACCGCCGTCCGCAAATGGGCAAAACATGTTGTCCTTCTGCTCGGCCCCGGGGGACGCCATGGCGCTCGCGCACGCGTTCGCACCATCGTTGCCGACGATCAGTGGATCGAGCGAGTTCGCTGGTCCCACGCTCGCCGTCGGCGTGGTCCCTCCCGCCCCCTTGTTGCCGTTGCCCGCACTCAGGTCGCACCGCGTGAATGACACCTTGACCTGATCGGCGACCACGGCGATCGATGAGCCCCCATCGAGCATCGCGTCCGCCGCGTGGACGGTGAAATCGAACAGCTGCACGCTCGTCGCCGCCTGAGTGAGCGTCAGCGGGACGTCGTCCGGTAGCGCGCTGAGCTTGGATTTCGTGGAGCCGTCGTAAGCCCATGCTTTCGCGCAGTCGAGCCCACCGTAGATCGCTACCTCGCTCGTCACGGTCAGAGCTTCCGTGAACG
Source organism: Byssovorax sp. (assembly GCA_025362495.1). Lineage (GTDB taxonomy): Bacteria > Myxococcota_A > Polyangia > Polyangiales > Polyangiaceae > JANYGI01. The sequence continues at coordinate 5,095 of JANYGI010000067.1, forward strand.
TCTCGGCGCAAGCGTAGACTGGCTTCTTCGCCTTCCCGGCAGCGAGCGTTGCCGCCGCGAGCGTCTTGAATGGGTGCGCCTTGCTGGTAGCTCCCATCCCGTCGACGCCGATACTCGACGAAACGAAGACACCGCAAGCGTCGTCGATTGGTGAGCTGCTGTCGCGCGGGATGCAGGCGGCCGGCGTGCCACCGTCGCTTTCGCCGCCGCCGCCACCGGTCCCGAGATCGGTGCGGTCTTTCAAGCCGAGGATCAGCGAGCAGCCGATCTGTCCAGCCGCCGCCCCCAGGAGCACGAGAACACCAGCCGTACCACGATGTTTCATGAGCTCCACATTCTTACGACCGCCGCCGTGACGAAGTCATCTCATGAATAGCAGCACCGCTGTCCGTTTGGCAGCGTCACGGGAACATCTGCACGTCGGCCCGCACGCCCGGATCGCCGTCCTGCGAGGGCCCGCCCTTGCCGCCAAGGCTCGCTTTGCCCTGCTGCGAGAACGTCACTCCTTTGGTGTCGGGCATGGTCTTCCCGCTGGCGGCAATGCCGATCGCGTGGCCACCGCGCCCTCCACCGCCCTTGCCGCCTGGGCCACCCGTGCCGCCGCCACCGCCGTTGCACGCGAGCGCCGCAGTACCGTTGCCCACACCGCCTGAGCCGCCTGAGCCGCCTGCTCCGCCGGGTTGCCCGTCGCCGCCGTCTCCTCCTGCGCCGCCGGTCCCCAGGCCCACGGTGACGTCGTCGAACGACAGCGTCGCAGCCAGGCTCACGAGAGCGATGCTCGCGCCACCCGCTCGGCCCCCGGTGCCGCCGTGGCCACCGCACCCGCCGACCCCCCCTCCACCGCCGCTCGCGCCCGCGCAGCTCGTCTTTCCCTTGGCGCCGCCGCCGCCTCCGCCGCCCTGTCCGGGCTTTCCGACATCCGCGTCACCACCGGCAACACCACTGTAACCCGAGGAGTCGATCGTCCCGAGATCCTTGGCCTTCACGCCCTCCGCTCCAGGCAGCCCCTTCACGCCGATGTGGCCTGCGCCCGTCGAGCAGTCCCACAAGGGATCCGACGTCTGGCCCGTTCCGCCAAGGGCCGTTTGCGGGGTCGCGATCGACACGAGGCCATCGCCGGCCGTCATGATGCCTCCGAAGCCCCCGTCGCCCCCGAACGGGCCGCCGTTGGCGCTCGGGCAGAGCGCGTTGTCCTTCGAGCCACCCCCGAACGATTGCGTCATGCTCGCGCACGCGTTGGCGCCGTCGTTGCCGCGGATCGCGGAGTCCGTCGGAATGTTCGGCCCAACGCTGTCCATCGACGTCACCCCCGGGCTCCCCGCCATCCCGTTCTTCGCGACCAGATCACACCGCGTGAACGACGCCGTCACCTGATCCGCGATCACCGCAATCGACGATCCGCCCGCGATCACCGCGTCGACCGCGGCCACGCTGAAGTCGAACAGCGCCGCCCCGTTCGCGCCCTTGTTCAGCGTCAAAGGCACCGAGTCTGCATCGGTCGTGAGCGTCGACTTCACATCCCCCGCGTAGCTCCAGGTGCCCTTGCAATCGAGCCCGCCATAGAGCCCCACGCCGTCGTTCACGCTCAGCGTCTCGCTGAACGTCTCCGCGCAGACGTACACAGGCTTGCTCGCCTTCGCCGCCGCCGCGATCGCGGCCGCGAGCGTCTTGTAGGGCTTCTTCTTGGTGCCAGCGGCCGTGGCGTCGTCACCCTGGCTCGACGAGACGAACACGCCGCAGGTGTCCGCGATCGGATCCTTCCCCACCGTCGGGATGCAGGTGGCCGGCGGCCCGCTGTCGCCGCCCGCGCCCGTCGACGAGGACGACGCCGACGTCGGGTCGGCGCCGCCGCCGCCCGGCGGGCACGTGAAGAGCTCTTTGCAGTCCAGCGGCAGCAACCCGCAGCCCGATCCGAGCCAGAGCCATCCGGTGAGCGTCGAGCTCGCGACGACGATCCCCCAAAGCGCGCTTCGCATCCGATCCTCTTTCTTCTTCGAGCGCGCCCGAGCGCGGGTGTTCGATCGCCTTACCTACCCGATCGCCGCGGCCGACGGCTAGAACTGACCGCTCAACGTCACGCTTCCGCCGCCCGGCCCGGCCGAGAACGAGGCCCGTACGGGGCTCGGTTTGTCGGCCCCCGGCGTCGTCGCCGCGGGCTTCGCGCCGGGGATGAAGACCCACGCCAGCGTGGCGAGCGTGGCCACGCCCGTCGTCGCGAACCCGGCGATCGCCAGGTTGCGAAACGATCCCTTGGCGATGAACGCGCTCTGCAAATCAGCGCACTGCGCCGGCGGCGCGCCCGCGGCGCAGACGCTGCGATTGCTCTTCGTGTCGAGCGGCACGAGCTCGCCCTGGAGGCGTGAGACCTCGCCCGATTTCGATCCCGAGAGCACGAGGCCGACGATGCCCACGCCGAGCCCCGCGGCCGCCGCCGCGACGCCGACGCCGACCGGGATCATGCTCTTCGGCCGCACGATCGGCGGCGCGGTGGCGACGGGCGGCGCGCTCGCCGATCCCGAGGCCACGGGAGGCGCGAGCGCGAGCGCGAGCGCGAGCACGAGCTCGACCGGAACCGTCGAGGCGCGCGCGACGTCGACGACCTTCTTGTCGGTCACGTACGGGCTGAGCCGCGCCTCGATCGCGCGCTTGCCCGGATCGACGAAGAGCGCGCCCGTGAGCGGCGATCGGCCGACCGAGACCCCGTCGACGAAGATCTCGGCGCCCGCGATGTTGACCTTCACGGTGGCCGCGCCGACGAGCTGACGGGCGCGATCGAGCAGCCCGCGGATCGCCGTGACCTTCTCCTCGGGGACGTTGACCGCGACCGTGCGCAGCGCGAACGCGAGGTGCTCGGCGGCGTCGCGCGGCATGCCCTGATCGAGCTCGAGGTTCCCGAGGTTCGCGGCGATGTCGTAGCTCTGCTTGAGGTCCCAGGACGCTTTGTACTCGAGGTACGCGCCCTTCACGTCGCCCGTCTTGAGCAGCGCTTTCCCGCGCAGGTAGTGCTCTTCCGCTTCTTTGCCCGGGTCCGCTCCGCGCGAGTCGTGGCTGAGCGTGACGGCCGCTGCCGCCGCGAGCGCCGCGAAAGCGAGGACGATGCGCGAGCGCTTCGATCGGTGAACCAGCATCTGCTCCACGGGGTAGTGGTGGTGAGGGCGACGATGATCGCTCAAAAAACGTCTTTCGGGGTGGTCGGGTTCGGCCGGGGGATCTTCACGCTCCCGAAGGCGGGCGGCCGCGTCGCGCTCGCGCTCGGCCCGATCCCGGGCACGGCGACGAGCGCCGACGGGAGCGCCGGCGTGGCCGTGTGCGGCGTCGCGACCGTCGCGTGAGGCTCGACCGCGGCGACCGTCGCCGAGGCCGGCGGCGAGGTGGACGCGGCGCCGGACGCGACCGCCGGCGCCCGGTGGTCCTTCACGATGTACTGGCGGAAAGGCAGCGGGATCAGGCTCCCGATCGCCAGCGACACGGCGCCGACGGCGAAGGCGAAGGGCCACCGCGACTCGACCTCTTGCGGCGGGAGCGCCGTCGCCTCGAACTCGCTGCCGCTGATCGAAATCTCGCCGGTCGGGGCTGACGCGATCGGCGCCGAGGCGATCGGCGCCGACACCAGCGGCGCGACCGCCGGCGCGGGCTTCGGCGTCATCAGCGGCACCACGAGCGACGCGATCGCGGCGGGCATCGGCGGGGACGCTTGCTCGGGCAGATCGCGCCCCGTGCCGCCGCGCGCCGTCGAGGGCACCTCTTCGTCGACCGACTCGGGCTCGTCGAACACCGGCAGCGGAGGCAGCGGCGGCGGGGCGGCCGGCGGGCCTCGGCGCGCCGCGGCGACGGCGTGCGGACCGAGCGCGGGCGGCCGATCCGACGCGTCCATGCGCATCGTCCCGCCGCGCGCGCCGGTCGGCGGCGGCTTCACCTTGGCGGCGATCCGCGCCACGGTCTCTTCGTCGTCGTCCTCGGCCGCTGCGGCGGCTGCGGCTCGCGCGCGCGCCGCGCGATCGTTCACACGCGCTCGCGGCGGATCGATCACCTCGGGCGCCTCGAGATCGCGGTCGTCGGTGTCGCCGCGAAAGAGCCGCGCCGTGTGGCCGCCGACCGTGCGCGGCGGCGACATCGTGTCCTGCGCGCCGCTCGGCGGGCGGCTCGACGTGGGCGTCACCGCGGCCGGAGCGACTTCAGCGGGCAGCTTGTTGACGGGCGTCCCCGCGGGCGCGGTCTTGCGACCAGGGCCCGCGATGCCGCGCCTCGGTGGAGCTCCCCCCGAGGCCACCAGCCGATCGTCGTCCTTCGTCATGCTGGTTCAGTTTATCGCACCACGGCGGCGAAGCGGGCACCTCGAAATCGACGATCGTCCGGCGGTCCCTCGGCGACGCCACGCGGACCCCGGCCAGACGACGCTGGACGTCATCCTGATGACCGAGCATCCTCCCGCCGATGAACTGGGGACGGCTTCTCCCCCTCGCGCTCCTGAGCGCAGGCCTCGGCTGCACGGATCTCGACCATTTCTCCACGGGCCCGGGCGACGCGTACTGCGGCTCGGTCACCCTCGGCGGCAGCTTCCGCACCGGCCTGAGCCCGCGCGTGCAGATGCGCCTCCGCCTCGACGCGTCCGCGCTCGATGGCCCCGGCGTGCCCGGCACGATTTCCACCTTCGAAAGCGGCGCCGCCGAGCCCGAGCGCCGCCTGCTCACCGACGCCGAGCTCCGCCGATTCCCCGCGATGGACAGCGATCCGCTCTCGCGCCCCGAGTTCGGCGATGGCCGCGTTCGCAACGTGATCTTCGCCGTCACGCCGGTCGACGCCGACGCCGAGTCGCTCGTCGCCGTGCTCTCGCTCCGCGCCGACGACGCGGTCGAGGTGCGCCTGCTCCGCCCGGGAAAAGCGCCGGTGGACGGCGAGATCGTCCCCCCGGGTCGGCGCCCGATCTTCGGCATCTTTCCGCTCACGCGACAGGTAGGAACATGCGGGTTTTGAAGGTCCTCGGCATCGAGACCTCGTGCGACGAGACGGCCGCGGCCGTGGTCACGAGCGACAGCCTCGTGCTCTCCGACGTGGTGAAGAGTCAGATCGCGATCCACGCGCTCTACGGCGGCGTCGTGCCGGAGATCGCCTCGCGCGATCACGCCCGCGCCATCGTGCCGGTGGTCCGCGAAGCGCTCGATCGCGCCGGCACCCGCCTCGCCGATCTCGACGGCATCGCGGTCACGTGCCGCCCCGGGCTCTCGGGCGCGCTCCTCGTCGGGCTGCAAGCGGCCAAGGGGCTCGCGTGGTCCACGGGCAAGCCGCTGATCGGCGTCGATCACCTCGTCGGCCACCTGCTCGCGGTGTTCCTCCGCCGCGGCGCCGAGGCCCCTGCCGGCCCCGCGTATCCCTTCATTGGCCTGCTCGTTTCGGGCGGCCACACCGCGCTTTACCGCGTCGAAGGCCCGGCGCTGACCGACGTGCGCGAGCTCGGCGCCACGCGCGACGACGCCGCGGGCGAGGCCTTCGACAAGGTCGCCAAGCTGCTCGGCCTCGGCTACCCGGGCGGCCCCGTCGTCGATCGCCGCGCCGCGCTGGGCGACGCCACCCGCGCCCGCGATGTCGTCCCGACCTCGATGGCCCGCCGCGACTCGCTCGAGTTCAGCTTCTCGGGCATCAAGACCGCCGTCGCCCGCCACGTGGCCAATCGCCCCGAGCCCATGTCGGACGACGACATCAACGATCTCTGCGCCGCCTTTCAAGGCACCGTCGTCGACGCCCTGGTCCGCAAGACGATGCGCGCCGCCGAGCTCGAGGGCCTGACGCGCGTGGTCGTCTCGGGCGGCGTGGCCGCCAATCGCGGCCTGCGCGAGCGGATGACGAGCGCCGGCGCGAAGCGGGGTATCCAGGTCTTCATTCCCCCCTTCGCGAGCTGCACCGACAACGCCGCGATGATCGCCTATGTCGGCGCCCTGCGCCTCGCGGCGGGCGAGCGCGACGGCCTCGATCTGGCCCCCTCGACGCGCACAGCGCTGCTGCGGGTGACGCGCAAAGGCGGCGGAGCGCGCGCGAGCCGCGAGCACGATCACCCGAGGAAATGACCGCGGACCGCAGCCTCTGCGGGCTCCGCGGTCCGTGGACGCCCGTCGACCGCGCGCGGCCCGTCGTCGTTGACCTTCGCGCCTCGCTCCAATAGTCGTTTTCCATGCGCTGGGCTTCACCTCGTCGGATCCTCCTCGCCTCCGCCGTCCTCGTCGCCGTGCCCGCCACGGCCCGAGCGCAGGTGCTCCGGTTCTCCACCACGGCTGCAGTGGGCCTATTCGTTCCAGCTCTGCGCCGGCGCCCCCCTGCCCGAGGCGTTCTCGCAGTTCGGGCTCGTGGCCTTCGATCCGAGCGGGACCAGCGCGAGCAGCGGTGGTGAGACGACGACCGGCGTCGGCAGCACCGCAGGCGCGGGCGGCTCCGCCTCGGGGAGCACGACGAGCGCGGGTAACGGCGGCGCCGGCAACGGCAGCGCCGGCTCCGGCGCCGGCGGTGACGGCAAGACCGGGAGCGGCGGTGACGGCGGCAACGGCAGCAGCGGAACCCCGGGCGCCACGGCAGGGTGCGGCTGCGCGCTGCCGGGCACGGCCGAGCGCCCCTGGGCCCCGGCCGCGCTCGCGCTACTCGCTCTGACTGGCCTGCTCCGCGCGCGCCGTCGCGCCCGCGGCTGACGTCGACGGCGACCCCGGAGAACGCCCGCCACCCGGCTCATCGGTAGTCACGATCGCACCGGCGCCCCCAGGCCACGTCGAACGCGCGCGCCCTCGAGGCTCTTCACGGCCGAGATGGCGAGACCGAGCTCGATCTCGCCCGCCAGCCGCAGCACCTGCTGCTGCTTGGTCCCCGGGATCTCCAGGAACGCCAGCGCGGCGCCGAGGTCGCGCGGAGCGAACGCGCGGCAGAGCGGGTCGACCCAGCGCAACGCCGCGATCACCGCGCGCGTGAGCCGGTGGACGGTGACAATGGCGCGGGGTCGGGCGAGGCCGTCGCAGAGATCGCGGGTGATCGTGCGCTGCGCCGCGTTCGGGCCGCCTCCGTCGGAGAAGACCAGAGTGCGCATCTGCGTGACGTCGACTCCTCGCCTCGCCTCGGCCTGGATGGCCTCGACATAGGCGTTCCAGTCGGTGGGAGCAGGGTCCCGCTCGCCGACGACGATGATGTGCAAGTTGCCCAGAAACTTGAACCCCATGCGATCCATGGTGACCTCCCCGAGCCGGGGATCGCCCGCTCCGCTCCACCGCAGCTCGGCGGTGATCGCGTGGTGGGCGCCCGGCCCTACGTCCCCTGATTCGGAGCACGTATCTCCGCCCCCCGGCGGCGTCCGCGCAGAGGACTCGCGTCCTCCAATTCCCCAACGTAGAACCGGGTCGACGCCCTGCGCAATCAATATTTTCAAATCTGCAACGGCGAGAGCCAAAAAAACGTCGGTCTCGCCGGAGATATTCTGTTTTGGACGCCCCGCAACAGGCTTCGTCCGTCGACTGCGGACGCTCGCCGTGATCAGACGTCCAGGTCTTTCCACCGCTTCGATCGCTGGGTGAAGATCAACATTCCAACCAGCGAGGCGAAGCCGATGGCCGCGAAGGCATACCAGATCTGGTACGGGTGGTAGGTTTGCCAGAGGATCTCGGTCGTCTCCGCCGCGCTCTTGCCGAGGACGCCTTGCAGCGTCTTGAACGAGTCCGGCCGCGTCACGCCGACGTGGGCCTCGAGCGCGCCGACGTCGCCGTCCCAGGCCTTGCCCTTCACGTAGTCCGTCTTCTCGGCGAGGTAGCGTAAGGCCAGGATCGCCTTCTCGCCTCGCGTTCCGTAGAGCGCGCCGGCCATCTGCGCGCCCAGGGCCTGCCCGATCCCGACAGGAATGTTGATGTACCCGAGGTAGAGCCCCTTCTTCCCGGGAGGAGCGATGAGCGCGAAATACTCCACCTTCTTGGGCCCCGTCAGCATCTCGCCCAGCGAGAACAGGAGGACGCCGAGGAAGAGAACGTAGATGCTCTGGGAGCGCCCGGCGACGAGGATGCTCGCGGTCGCGACGACGATCCCCGCCGTCATCGCCGGGAGCACCTTCACCCGCGCCACCAGGTACGAGAACGGCACCAGGAAGAGCACGATGCACACCGAGTTGAGGTTGAGCGCGTTCTCCTGCTTGAGCTGCACGCCGCGAGTGTCCTTCAGATCGAGCCACGATTGCGGGATCCAGCCGTTGCGGCTCACGAAATCGGCGCTGTTGATCCAGTCCTTGTAGAAGTTCGGCATCAGATCCCAGAGCTGGTACATCATCAGCCAGAAGCCGGAGAGCAGCAGGATCACCGTGATCAGGCGCGCGTCCCGGATGTTGGCGAGCGTGTCCTTGAAGACCTTCCAGGCATTGGCCTCCTTGTCGGCGCCCGAGTCGACCTCTTCGTAGGTGAAGAGCATGAAGAAGTTGAGCGAGACGATCGCCGCGCAGCCGTGGAAGACCCACGACCACCCCATCACGTGGAGATAGCCCGCGAGCGGCGGCCCGATCGCCGCGCCCACGTTGACGAGCCAGTAGAAGAGGCCCCACCCCACCGACGAGTTACGCTTGTCGGTGGCCTGGGCGAGCGTCCCCTGGATACCCGGCTTGAAGAGCGCCGTCCCCGTGGCGAGGAGCACCACGCCGGTGAGGAATCCAGCGTAGGAATGCTGGGTGGCCATGAGCAGGTAGCCGGCGATCTTCAGCCAGATGGTCACGAAGATCGTCCGCTTGTAGCCGTAGCGATCGGCGTAGCCGCCGGTGACCACGGGCAGGAGCGACTGGATCAGCGCCCAGATGCCGTAGATGCTGCCCTTCTGCGCCTGGCTGAAATGCAGCCCGCCCGGCTCGTCCGCCTGGGCGATGTAGATGGGCATCACCATCCGCACGCCGTAATAGGCCAGCCGCTCCCACATTTCCATGGTGCAGCACATCCAGAAGGAGCGCGGCAGCGTCTTGACGGTGGCAAAGAAAGAGGCCTTCGGAGCCGCGGCGGCGGGCAGATCGGTCACGAGCTCGTCGGTCATGCATCCTCGGGGGTGATCGGGAATCACCGCCGTGGACGCATACCGTGGCCACGATCATCCCGTCAATCACGGGTGATCGCCCCTCGACGATCACCCGTGATCGGCACTTCCACGTCGGCGCTCAGCGAGGCTTCGACTCGACTCGCTCCTCCGGCACCGGCGAGGTGCGGCCGGCCTCGCCGCCCTGCGAGGCGTCGAGTGCCACCCTGCGGACGCCGACCCCGTAGCGATAGGCCAGCTCGCCGCCGAGCCACCCGCTCACGCCGGCGAGGCCGAATCCCAGGCTGGAGAGCGCGACGCCAAAGGTGCGATGCCCGGTCGCGCGGGCCGCCAGCGAGCCTCCGTAGATACCCGCGATTCCCGTGTTGAGGAGCGCGTGCACCAGGCCGACCCGCCGCGCTTTGCCGGTCGTGAGCGACCAGTCGGCGAGCCCGGCGACGGCGGCGATCAAGGCTCCTCCGAGGCCAATGGTCGTCGCCAGATCCGCGGCGCGGCGGAAGCGGCGCCGACGGCCGAAGACGTCCGCCAGATCGAGCACCAGCCCCACCGTCCACCCGCCGATGGGGATGGGGACGAGCGAGGCATGGAGCGAGTGCCCGAACGGACGGCCGTGGAGCACGTCGGCGATCCGCGGGTAACGAGCGAGCACCGCCGCCACGGTGTGCTGCAAAGGATCAGCGATGCGGTCGAGCGAGCGCTGCTCTTCGATCGCGTGGATGAGCTTGTTCTCCAGCATTGGACTCCTCCGTCAGGACCGGCGCGCATGCGCGCGCGAGGGTGCTCCCCGCGGGGGCACCCCCTCGTTGCCGGCAAGACGTGAGCCGCTCCCTCGCCGCGCGCGGGTCGGCGCTCGCTGGCTCGCCGCGGATTTTTTCTTGACAGTAACGACTGTAACGGTTATCAGTGGGACATCGGATCGCGCTACCGCGAGGGCGAGTGCCCTGGCGAACAGGACGCGTCCGGAGAGGTCCAGTCATGGAAACCGAGACGATCCCCCTCCCCTCACCACTCCCCCTCGATCGCAAGGAGCGGATGAAGCGCTTCGGCGAGGCGATTGACCTGATTCGAGAGCGGGTGGAAGCGAAGGTCGGCCCCGAGGACGTCACTCACGTGCGCCGCGTCGACCGCTTCTCGCGGGCGATGAAGGTCGTGGGGCGCGTGCTCATTCACCTCAGCGTGGAGCCCGTCGTCTTCTCGCTCGGCGTCGGCGCGCTCTGGCTGCACAAGCAGCTTCAGGCCACCGAGGTGGGGCACACCGCGCTCCACGGCGCGTACGACAAGCTGGAGGGCGCCGGGCGCTTCAACTCGAAGACGTTCTCGTGGGACATCCCCATCGACGAGGAGTCGTGGCGCTACGGGCACAACATCCGTCATCATCAGTACACCAACATCGCCGGAAAGGATCCCGACATCCACTTTGGCCCGGCGCGGCTGACCGAGCACACGCCTCACGCCTGGCACCACCGGATCCAGCTCCCGTTCATGCTCACCGTGCTGGCCCCGAATTTCACCTTCCTGATGAACCTGCACTTCACCGGGCTCAGCGATGTCTACTTCGGCAACGGGCGCCCGGAGCAGTTCGACATCCTCCCGGATCGCTCGTGGAAGAGCGTCAAGGAGGCTCACCGCAAGGCCTTCCGCAAGTGGGCTCCTTACTACCTGAAGAACTACGGGTTCTTTCCGCTGCTCGCCGGGCCGATGTTCTGGAAGGTGCTCCTCGGCAACTGGATGGCCGAGACGATGCGTGACCTCTACTCGGCGGCGACGATCTATTGCGGTCACGTCGGCGACGACGTCGCCTCGTACGACGAGGGCACGCGCGCGCACGGCCGCGGCGAGTGGTACGCGATGCAGATCGAGTCGACCAACAACTTCGAGGTGAGCTTGCCTGTCTCGATCCTCTGTGGCGGCCTCGACCGGCAGATCGAGCACCACCTGTTCCCTCGCCTGCCGCCGAACCGGCTGCGCGAGGTGGCCTCCGAGGTCCGCGCCGTGTGCGAAGAGCACGGCGTCGCCTACCGCACCGCGAGCTGGGGCAGCACGCTCCGGAAGGCCCTCCGCCACATCAACGCGCTGGGATTCCGCGACTTCGCTCGCGCCATGGCATGACACGGAAGCTCTGCTTTGGTACAAGGCCGGAGCCCAAGCAATGAACCCCACCTCCGAAGAAGCGGCTCCTGCCGAGTACACGATCGACGAGCTGGCCGCGGCCTCCCGGGTGCCGAGCCGGACCATTCGCTTCTATCAATCGAAGGGCGCGCTCCCTCACCCGCAAATTCGCGGCCGCGTCGCGATTTACGGGCCCGCGCACCTCGATCGCTTGAAGCTCATCGCCTCGCTCCAGGACCGCGGCCTGCGCATCGACGCCATCCGCGAGCTGACGTCGCGCATCGACAAGGGCGAGGTCGACGTCAACGAGTGGCTGGGCATCGACGCGCAGCTCCAGGTGCCCTGGGCCGACGATCAACCGCGCACCGCCACCGAGGCCGAGCTCTACGATCTCGCCGGCTCGCGGCGCCCGGGGTTGCTGGGCGATCTGCTGCGCGCGAAGCTGGTGAAGCGCCACGGCGACGTGTACCTGGTGCGGAGCCCGGCGCTCCTGCAAATCGCGGCGAGGCTGGAGTCGGCGGGGATCGATCTCGAGACGGCGACCGGAGGCGCGGAGATCATCCGCAAGCACCTGGCGCGCACCGCCGATGATCTGGCAACCTTCTTCTTCAAGCACGCTCGCGAGGCCGGCTCGGACGACTTCGCGGCGGCGTTCCAGGCGCTGCGGCCGATGGGCATCGAGGCCGTGCGCGTGGTCTTCGGGCAAGAGATGGAGCGCGTGCTCCGCAAGCTGGTGGAGTCCGGGAAGACTGCCACTCTCCCGACGAAGACGAAGAAGCCGAAGAAGGCCTGACGCCCGCGCTCCCATCGCGTGACGACGTGGCCGCGGCGGTCGAGGACCTCGACGAGAAGCCCGCGCGGCGCGGGCCGTTTCTGCGGCGGTTCCCTCCCGATTGTCGGCGGAGCGCGCTCGCGTTCGCCGAGAACTTGTCCGCCGCTCCCCGCCCTCGCTACTCCCCAGCCTCCCCCTACCAGGAGGCCGCGCTTGGGAGCACTCAAAGGTTCTATCTCATTCACGAAATTCAAGGCCCGCGGTGAGCTCCCGGAGGGCTTCCGGGACACGTTCATCGAGCGCCTGCGGCTCCGGGCGTTCCGGCCGCTCTCGCCGCTCGAGGACGCCCCCCAGAGCGTCGGCTGGTGCTCGATCGAGAACCTGCTCGATCTGGAGATCGATCACGGCAAGGTCTACTTCGAGACCTACCTCAACATCGGGCTGCGCATCGATACGTGGGTGATCCCCGGATCGCTCTTCAAGGCGCATTTCGCCGAGGCCGAGCGCGAGCATCTCGCCAAGAAGGGCCGCGAGAAGCTCGGGCGCCAGGAGAAGGAAGAGCTGAAGGCGGTGGTGACCAAGCGGCTCCGCGCGCAGCTGATGCCGGTGAGCAAACTCATCGATCTCTCGTGGAACCTCGACACCGGCGCGGTGCGGTTCTGGAGCCAGTCGGCGCGCCTGCACGAGCTGCTCGACGAGATCTTCGAGGACACGTTCAAGCTCACGCTGCTGCCGGAGAGCCCGTACACCACGGCCGCGCGACTCGGCCTCTCGGAGCTGGAGAGCAACGTGTTCGCCGAGCTCAAGCCGACCGCCTTTCACGTCGCGGTTTTCTGAGGAGATTCCATGAATCTTGCTGATCTGATCGAGAAGAAGCGCTTCGTGGGCCGCGAGTTCCTGGTCTGGCTCTGGTTCGAGAGCGAGATCCTGGAAGGTCGCCTGTCGACGCGCGGCGGGAAGAGCTGTGAGCTGTTCCTGGAGAGCAAGATCACGCTCGTCCAGGAGAAGGAGAAGAGCCAGCTCGACGGCGCGGTGCCGGCGTCCAGCCCCGAGGCCCACGAGGCCTTGCGGCAAGGCAAGATGCCGACGAAGGCCAAGCTCCGCGTCACCCGCGGAGAGTTCGAGTACAGCTTCGTGTACGCGGCCGACACGATGGCGCTCTCCACGGTGAAGCTCCCTGCCGTGGTGCGCGAGGAGACCGACGAGCAGTTCTACGAGAGAATGTATCTCCTCGAAGAGCTCGAAGCGCAGTTCGACGCCCTCTACGCCGAGTTCGCCGCGCTCCGCATCTCCGCGCTGTGGGACAGCGAGATCGTGCCGATGATGCGCGCCTGGGTCCACGGCAAAGACGTCGATCTCGCCGTCTATCGCCGCACCCGCGGCCGCGTGGCCCCGCTCGGAGGGGGCAAGTCGACCCACGAGGAGGCCGAGGTCGACACCGACGCTCCGGTCGTAGAGGCGCGACAGGTCGCCTGAGCCCAATCGCGCTCCTTTTCCGGTGTGGGGCGGGCCTCCGTGCCCGCCGCATGGACCACCCAGAGCCTCCAGAGCCGCGGGGATCTGCTCCAGAGCGGATCCCGATCAGGTCTGGGTCGCTGGAGAGACTCCATGTGGCGGGCACGGAGGCCCGCCCCACATCAGATCAGAGGGAGAACGGAGGAGATCGGGTTGGAGCGACTGGAAGAGTGTTGATTCGGCTCGTCAGCCCTTGATGCACATCACTTGCTTGAGCTCGGTGATCGACCGCGCCCATGCCACAGCCGATGTCGACGCCCACGGCCGCCGGGGAGACAGCGCCCTTCATGGCGATCACCGATCCCACGGTGGCGCCTTTTCCATAATGCACGTCCGGCATCGCCGCGACGTGGTGGAACACCCAGGGCAGCGCGCTGATGTTGCGGAGCTGATCGAGGGCGACGGCCTCGACCTCGTGAGGGCGGGTCCAGAGGCGGATATCGACGTTCTGACCTTTGATCTGCGCGAGCGACATGGGGGAAGTCTCCTCCCGTGGGCGAAATTACCGGCCGCAGTATACGCGGCACGCCCGGAAAGGCACGCTGCGATGCTTCGCGCGCCGGGGGCGAGGGAGTAGGCTCCGCCGACCATGAAGCGAAGCTCGATTTCGAGGCTGATCGGCGCATCGGCCCTCGTCGCGGCGACGGCGTGCTCTCCGGCGCAGGACGCGCACGAACACCACCCGGCGAATGGAGCGCCGTTGAAGGGGCCGATCGCCCCGTTCGTTCGCGGGCCGGCGTCGCTTCAAGGCGTGACGCCCCCGGTCGGACGGCTGCCTCCCGAGGTGCGGCCGACCCATGTCGCTCTCTCGCTCGTCATCGATCCGGGAACACCGAATTTTCAAGGCTCGATCGACATCGACGTCCAGCTCGACGACGCGCGCGACATCCTCTGGATCCACGGGCGCGATCTCCGACCGAAGCTTGTGACCATCGTCCCGGCGGGGGGCCCGCCGCTCGAGACGCGGTGGGATCAGGTCACGCCGGCAGGCCTCGTGGCGCTGCGGCCCGCGGCGCGGATCGAGCCGGGAAAGGCTACCATTCACGTCGAGTACGAGGGCACGTTCGGCGATCGCCAAGAGGGCCTCTTCCGCGTGACGCGCGGCGCCGATCATTATGCCTTCACCCAGTTCGAGCCGACGTTCGCGCGGCGCGCGTTCCCGTCGTTCGACGAGCCCGCGTTCAAGGCCCCCTTCGACGTGACGCTCTTCGTGCCGAAGGGCGACGCCGTGGTGTCCAACGGCGCCGAAACGGGCCGGAGCGCCGCGCCGGGCGGGCGCGAGCGGGTGACGTTCGCGACCACCGAGAAGCTGCCGAGCTACCTCGTCGCGTTCGCGGTGGGGCCATTCGACGTGGTCAATGCGCCGGCGATCCCCGCGAGCGCGACGCGCCCTGTCGCGGTGCCGCTGCGAGGCTTCGCGGCGCGCGGGCGCGGGCCGGAGATCGCCTATGCGCTGGCCAACACCGGGCCGATCCTGGCGGCGATCGAGGGGTATCTCGGCGTGCCGTACCCGTACGCCAAGCTCGATCTGATCGCCGTCCCCGAGAAGCGCGGCGCGATGGAGAACGCCGGCGCGGTGACGTTCGGTGAGCCGCTCTTGCTGCTCGACGCGAAGACCGCGACCGTCGGGCAGGAGCAGGCGCTGATCAGCGTGACGGCGCACGAGCTTTCGCACCAGTGGTTCGGTGATCTCGTGACGATGCCGTGGTGGGACGATCTCTGGCTCAACGAGGCCTTCGCGACGTGGATGGCGCGGAAGATCACCGGGCAGATCCGGCCCGAGTACGACGCGCCGGCGCGCGCGGTCGAGGCCACCCACGGCGCCATGGACTACGACGTCCTCGCGAGCGCGCGAGCGATCCGCCAGCCGATCACCGGCGATGACGACATCTACAATGCGTTCGACGGCATCACCTACCAGAAGGGCGCGGGGGTGATCGGGATGTTCGAGGAGAACGTGGGGCCGAAGGTGTTCGAGGCCGGCCTCCACGCGTACCTCGAGCAGCACCGTCACGCGAACGCGACCGAGGCCGATCTGATGCAAGCGATCTCCACGGCGGCGGGGCGCGACGTGGCGACGCCGTTCCGCAGCTTCCTGTTCCAGAAGGGCGTGCCCTTCGTCGAGGCGACGCTCTCGTGCGGCAAGCAGCCGGCGCTTTCGCTCCACCAGGGGCCGTTCCTCCCGGCGGGGCGGGCGTCGGCCGAGTCGATGGTGTGGAAGATCCCGGTTTGCGCGCGCTACGACGCGGGATCCGGCGCGAAGACGGCCTGCACCGTGATGACGACGATGGACGCGACGCTGCCGCTCGATGCCGCGAAGTGCCCTGCGTGGGTGATGCCGAACGCGGGCGGGGTCGGGTATTACCGCTGGTCGCTACCGCGCGCGGCGCTGAAGCAGCTCGCCGAGAAGGGCTATCCCGCGCTGACGTCGGCCGAGCGACTGAGCTTCGCCGAGAGCGTGCGATCGGGCGCGATCAACGGGCGGATCCCGATGGCCGACGCGCTCGACGCGCTCGCGCCGTTCGCCGACGATCCCAGCCGCGCGGTGGCCGACGTGCCGATGGCGCTGCTGCGCGATGGTCGCGAGTGGATCAGCGACGACGCGAAGGCGCTGCGCGCGTTCGAGGCCTTCGGCGGCGATCTCTACGCACCGGCGCGCAAGGCGCTCGGGTGGGAGCCCGCGAAGGGCGCGGCCCCGGACGGCGATCGCTCGCTGCTGCGGCGCGACGTGATCAACTTCGTGGCGTGGACGGCGCGCGATCCCGGGCTGCGGCGCGAGGCCGCGGAGCGCGGGCGCGCGTACGTGGGCTTCGGCAAGGACGGGGCGATCCACGACGACGCCGTGGACCGCCAGCTCGCCGCGACGGCAATGCGGATCGCCGGAGCCGAGGGCGACGCGGCGCTGTTCGACGCGCTGCTCGCGGAGCTCGCGAAGACCGAGAAAGAGATCGTGCGCGAGCGGATCCTCGCGGCGCTGACGGCCTCGACGCGGCCCGAGCTCTCGGCGCGCGCGCTCGATCTGACCTTCGATTCGCGGCTCCGCGGCGACGAGGCCCTCGCGCCGCTGAACGGCCAGCTCGCCCTGCCCGAGACGCGCGACGCGGCGTGGACGTGGCTCGAAGGGCACGTCGACGCGGTGCTCGCGCGGCTGCCCCCGGGGCGCGCGGCGCGGCTCGCGTGGGCCGGTGCGGTGTTCTGCGACGCGGCCCACGCCGAGGCGATCCAGCGGCTCTTCGGCGACCGGGCGAAGAAGCTCGACGGCGGGCCGCGCGAGATCGCCGGCGCGGTCGAGAGCGTCCGCCTGTGCGCGGCGCGACGCGACGCCGCGGGCCCGGCGCTGCGCGCGCTCTTCAGCGGAGCGAAGCGGCCGACGGTGCATCACGCCGTGAAGCCCGGACGCTGAGAGGGAATCTCCGGGTCGACCAACGGACGGCGTCGCGTCGCCTGAAACGGCGGCGCGTCGCGACCATCGAACTCGCGGTGAACCTCCTTTGTCCGCGTCCGCGGGCCTGGAAAAACCGCGGAAGCCGGCGAGCCGGCGCTCCGCGGAGAGGCTCTCTTCGAGGAGATATCATGTCTTTGTCGTGGTCGATCGTCTCCGATTTACGGCAGCTCGAGGGGCTGGCCGACGCCTGGAGAGGGCTGCTCGCGCGGAGCGGGTCCGATGAGCCCATGCTCTCTCCCGACTGGCTGCTGCCGTGGTGGCGGCGGTTCGGCGGCGAGGGCGGACGCGAGCTGCGCGTGGGCGTGGCGCACCGCGGGGACACCCTCGTCGGCCTCGTGCCGCTGCTCGGGCGCTGGCACTGGTACGCGCTCGGGATCCCGTTCCGCCGGCTCGAGCTCCTGGGGACGGGCGAGGCCGAGAAGGACGAGGTCTGCTCCGAGTACCTCAACGTGATCACCGAGCGCGGCGCCGAGGAAGAGCTCGTCGCGGCGCTCGCCGACGCGCTCGCTCGCAACGTGTTCGGGGCGTGGGACGAGCTCGTCCTCGGAGGGCTCGACGGGACCTCGCCGCTGCCCGGGCAGCTCGCGACCGAGCTCCGCAAGCGGGGCGCCGAGGCGGCGATCGAGGAGACCGAGGTCGCGCGCTTCATCCCGCTCCCCGCGACGTGGGAGGCTTATTTACAAGGACTTCCAGCGACGAGCCGCTACCTCGTCACCCGCTCCCTGCGCGAGTTCGAGCGCTGGGCCGGCGACGGCTTCGAGCGGCACGAGGTGACGACGCGCGCCGAGCTCGTCGAGGGTCGGCGCGTGCTCCTCGCTCTCCACGGGAGCCGCTGGGGCGACGAGGGCGCGTTCGCGTCGCCGCGCTTCGACGCCTTCCACGAGGACGTTATGCCGGCGCTGCTCGATCGCGGCGCGCTCGATCTGTCGTGGATCTGCGCGCGCGGCGAGCCGGTCGCGGCGCTCTACAACGTGCGGTGGCGCGGCAAGATCTACTCGTACCAGTGCGGGCGCCGGCTCGACTTGCCCCGCGAGATCCGGCCCGGCATCGTGATCCACGCCCACGCGATCCGCGGGGCGATCGCCGCCGGAATGCGCGAGTACGATTTCCTCGGGGGGAGCTCGCAGTACAAGCGCAAGCTCGCGTCGGCGAGCCGCCCGCTGGTGCGCCTGCGCGCGGCGCGGCGCGGGCTGCGCGAGACGGCGCGCCTGGTCGCGGAGGGGATGACGACCGCGGCGCGCCTCGGTCGCTCGATGGTGCGCGAGCGGGTGCTGGCGCGTCGATCGCGATCGGGATCACGATCACGATCCCCTTCGAACGAGGCGCCGCGCGAGGAGGAGACGCGATGATCAGGACCGAAGAGTCGACGGGGAGCGGGCTGTCGAAGAGCGCGCGCGTGGCCCACGCGCTCGATCTGCTGGGGCTGCTCGATCGGGTGTTCTGGCTGCGCGCGCGCCTCGGCCTCCGCGCGCTCACGGTGCTCACGTACCACCGCATCGGCGAGCCCGGCGACGAGGGCGATCTCAACGGCGAGGTGATCGAGGCGACGCCGGCCGAGCTCGAGGCGCAGCTCGCGATGCTGAAGGCGCAGTGCACGATCATCTCGCTCGCGGATCTGCGGCAGTTCCGCGGTGGGGCGCCGATGCCGCCGAACCCGGTGCTGCTGACGTTCGACGACGGCTACGCCGACAACCACCGCGTGGCGCTCCCGATCCTGCGCCGCGCGGGCGTGCCGGCGACGTTCTTCATCCCCACGGCGTACCCCGACGCGGGGCGCCTCTTCTGGTGGGACAAGATCGCGCTGCTCGTCGCGCAGAGCCGCGTGGAGACCGCGGAGCTCGTCTACCCGCGGCGCCAGACGGTGCACCCCCGGCGCGATCCGCACGACGCGACCCGCCGCGTGTGCGCGGCGATCAAGGCCACCCCGCGCCTCGATCTCGGGCGCGTCTGGGAAGATTTCGACCGCGCCCTCGGAGCGAGGATCACCGCGGCCGAAGAGGCCGAGCTCGCGCGGCGCGCGCTGATGAGCTGGTCCGATATCCGCGCGCTCGCCGCCGCGGGCATGGACGTGCAGTCGCACTCGCACCGGCACCTGGTGCTCAACACGCTCGCGCCCGACGAGGCCGAGCGCGATCTCCGGCGATCGGCGAGCATCCTCCGCGACGAGGTCGATCGGCCGGTGCACAGCGTGGCGTACCCCGTCGGCTACGAGATCGAGGGCGAGCTGCGGCGCGCGCCCGCGGCCGCGTCGTTCGAGCTCGGCTTCACCAACGACACCGGCCTCTGCTCGATGCGGCGCTTCGATCCGTTCAACGTCCCGCGCGTGTCGATGGACGTGTCGAAGGTGGGCGCGCTCTACAAGCTCTTGCTGGCGCTGGGCGACGGGAGGCTGCCCGGCTCGCGCAGGCGCCCGCCGGCGCTGCATTGATGACGCCTTGACGGCGATGGATCACGGCGTCCACGTCGGGCGACGATCGCCGCGCATGCAGGCGCTCCACTCCTCGGGCGTCATCTCGCGGCGGCTGAGCTGCGCGCCGACCGCGTCGCGGAGGCGCGTGAAGTCCAGGGGCGCACAGCGGGCGATCCCGTCGGCGCTCGCCGTGAGCAGGCTCTTCTCGTCGGGATCGAGGGCGGCCATGACGATGGCCTCGCGGGCGCCCTCGAGCCGCGCAGTGACGGTCCAGCCGGGCGCGGCGCCTCCCGACGGAGCAGTGGAATCGAGCTCCCAGACGGCGACGACGCCCGCCACGTCGGACGAGATCAGGCGCGCGCCGTCGCGGCTCCAGAGCAGGTGGCGAATCGCGTCGCTGTGCGGCGGCGCGCCCTCCACGCGGCTCACCTCGACGTAGGTCTCCGGCGTGGCGCCGTCGGCCTCGGCCGGGACCCGCGCCAGCACGCTCACGCGACCGTTGTAGTCGCCCGTCGCCAGATACCGTATCTCCGGCCCGGGGCTCCAGACGACCCACACAATCGGACGGACTGGCACGATCGGGAGGTGCGCCACGAGCGCTCCCGTGTCGGGATCGTGGACGCGCGTGACACCGTCGTTGTGGCCCGCGGCGAGGCGCGTTCCATCGGGGGACCAGGCGATCCGCAGCGCCGCGTCCCCGATCGGCTGAGCGGCAGTCCCGACGCAGAAATGCTCCGGAGGTGCCTCGGGCGCGCGGTGAAGGTCCCAGATCTCGACGGTGCGCTCCTTCGTCCTCCAGCGCGCCACGGCGAAGCGGCCGGGGTGCACGGGATCCCACGCAATCGAGCGAACAGCGTTGACGCTGGGCTCCCACGTGGCGGCTCCGTCCTCGCTTTGCCAGCGGACCGGCTCGCCGGACGTCACGTCCCAGATCGTCCAGGCCCGGACGAAATTCACGGCGAGATACCGGCTGTCCGGGCTCCAGACCAGCGTGCACGAGGTGAACGGCCCGGTGAACGGGAAGGTCGCGTGGGGCTCCAGCAGCGTGGGTGTCGGCGCCGCCGGATCGGACGCGCTCCGGAGGGTGGGTACGCGATCGGGGCAGCGCAGGTACGCGAAGAGCTTCCCATCGGGGCTGTACGCGGCCGCCGCGGTGGTCGCCTGTTTGAGGTCCGTCATCTCGGTGATTTCACGCGGATCGAGGATCGATTGCACGGTGCCGTCCCGCGGATCCCAGAGGCGGATCGATCCATCGTCGCCCGTCACCAGCGCGAAGCGGCCGCCGTTCGGTTGCCACGAGGCGCCGTTCAGCGCTTTGCGGCTCCGGCCGTCGTGACGCACCGGAGGATCGAGCGTGGGAATCGTCGGGCCGGGGACCCAGATGGCGATCGTGCCATCCTTGCTTCCTGTCGCCAGCATGGCGCTGACGGGGCTGAACTCGGCCACGCGCATCGATCCCGACTGCCCGGTGAGCACCGCGAGAGACTCGCCGCTGCGAGCGTCCCAGATCTGGGTGGTGCCGTCCGTCGACCACGTGGCGAGCAGATCGAGCTTCGGATCGGGGTAGAACGCCGCGCCGACGACGGCCGACGCGGCGCGCACGACCATGCGGAGCGTGCCAGTCGCCACGTCCCAGATCCGCGCCGTGCGATCGCGGCTCGCCGTGACCACCGCGTCGCCGCGCGGGCTCCAGGCGATGCGCTGGATCGAGCCCTGGTGACCGAGGCATTCGAACATCGACGCGGGGGAGAGCGCGCTCGTGCGGTAGACGACCGCGCCCTGATCGAAGGCCACGGCGAGACCGGGGTCGCTCGGCGCGCCGGACCAGGCGAGGTGAACGACGGCGCCCATCCCGGGCGAGGCGCGGGTGCCCGTGAGCTCTCCTGTCGTGGCGTTCCAGATCGAGAGTGTGCCGTCGAGGGTGCCAGTGATCACCCGATCGGAGGCGGCGTCCCACGCCGCGCGCGTCACCGCGGCGTCGTGCGGGAGCACGCGTTGAACCGCGCCGTCCGGGAGCACTCGAATCGCGAGGCAGGCCGCCGCGGCGAGCCCGGGGCGCGATCCGGCCGGCGGCGTCGTCGTCGTGAGGACTCGAGTCCCGTCCGGCGCCACGGCCGCTCCGAACTTCGCCCAGGGCCCCGTATCCCCGATGGACACTGGCTCGCCGAGGAAGCATCCGCCGGAGTCCACCGAGACGCGGTAGATCTTGCGGTCCTCTCCGGTGCTGATCAGGACCTGGCCGTCCGGCGTCCAGACCACCTTCTTCACCGAGGTGACGCGATCGCCGGCGCCGGCGTGCCGGTACTCGGCGATCGCCTGACCGGAAGCGGTGTCGAGGACGCGCACCCGGCCGGTGTAGCTCCCCACCGCGAGCAAGCGGCCCCGCGGGTGCCAGGCCAGAGACACGATGTCGCCGTCGCCCGGGAAGGAGTGGAGTCGCCCCGGCGGGAGCAAGAGCGCGTCGCGGAGGAGAGCGTCGGTATCGCGGGTCTGCTCGAGCGCGGCGGCCTCGATCGCCAGCATCCGCACCAGATCGGGATCGACCTTGCCCATCCGCGCGCGGGCGCGCGCCGTGAGCAGACTGGCCTGCTCGTGCCGACGCTCGCGCGCCGCCTCGGCCTTGCGCGCCTCGACCCCTACGAGCTCGACGCCGTCCTCGGGGCCGACGCGCGGCGCGATGGATACCCGCTCTCGGCCGTCGATCTCGACGACGACGCCCCGCAACGCGAGCTGCTGCCGGAGGAGCACGGCGCGGCTCCGGGCGAGGTCGAGGCTGGGCGCGGTGACCTGGAGGGTGAGCGCGCAGATATCGAGCCTGAGGATCAGCGCGGCCAGCTCGTGGACGAGATCGAGGCAGCTCGGATCGAGGCGGGGACTCCGCGGCTGAAAGAGGATCCGGGAGCGCGCGTCGACGCGGATCGTGCTCGTGGCGGCGTCGATCCACACGCGGGAGGGCGGGTTGCGGAGGAGCCCTCTCCAGGCGTTGATCGCCAGGTTCCGCGCGAGATCGACGCGGGCCGCGTCCGCCGCGGGGGCCACGGCGGGGCCGGCGGCGTGCGCGCCGAAGAGGCGCTCGAGCAACGGGGGTGTCCACTGGTGCTGGGCGTCCCGGGGCCGGAAGGCCACGTCGGTGTCGCCGATCTGGGTGTCGCCGAGGGCGCCGAAGAGCATCTGGACCATGCGGAGAGAGTCCGTGAGCCGGTGTCTCCCCTCGTTGACGGTGGTGACCAGGAACGACGAGGAGGCCTGATCGGGCTCGGCGCGCGCTTGCTTGTTCACGTCGCAGACCGGGTTGGAGGCGATGACGAGGGCGCAGCCTTCGCGGCGGAGCACGCGGCTCGGCACGTTGGCGACCAGGCCCCCGTCGAGGTAGCGGCGATTCTCGATCACCGTGGCCGAGAACAGCGGCGGGAGAGAGCCGCTGGCGCGGACGCCGACAGCCACCGTGGCCCGGCGGATATCCCACTCGGCCCCGGTGAGCGCGTCGGTGACGACGGGGAAGAAGGGCACCTCCAGATCGCGCAGATCGCCGTCACCGAGCCTGGCCGCGAGGAAGGCCTCGAAGGCGGCGCCGAGGTGGAGCGGCTCTTTCTGGAGGAGATCGACGAGCTCGCCCTTGTCGGCGGCCTCGAAGCGACGCAAGCCGGCCTCGCCGAGCACGCAGTAGTACGCGCCGACGGTGGCTCCCACGCTCGATCCCGACACCATGTCGACGGGGATCCCGGCGGCGAGGAGGCTCTCGATGAAGGCGCCGTGATGGAAGCCATAGGGGCCGCCTCCTCCGAGCGAGAGGCCGACGCGGCGCCCGGTGACGGCGCGCGCCCAGCGCTCGAGCGTGGCCGCCGTCGCGCTGCGGTCCGCCGGCGAGAGCCCGAGAGCGTCGAGCGAGACTGGCACTCTCGACTCCCCAGCTCGCGCGGGATCATCGAGCCGCGCGAGCAGCGTCGGCGCGAAGCGGACGCGCACCGCCCCGAGCGGCCAGGCGGGCCGCGACGCGGCGCTGGACGGGGGCGCCACAGCGTCGAGCACCGCTGTCCGAACCAGCGCGGCCTTGCCGAGGAGGCGCAGCGCCGGAGAGGCCGTGGGGCTCGCCGAGAGATAGACCACGTTGCAGGGCGTGAACCGGACCCGATCCCGGGCGGCGCCGAGATCGACGAGAATGGCGCGCTCGTCGCCGGGCGCGACTCCCTCGCTCTTCAGCAGCTCGTCGAGCGACCCCTCGGCGGGGAGCTCGCGGTAGCGGTGCTCGATCCGCACCGGGCGAGGCCGGGCAAAGCGCTCTTCGATCGGGTGCTCGATCACCGTGGGAGGCAGCGCCGCGCTCGACGCGGGATCGCCCGACAGGCGCTCTCCGGGCGAGGTCCACCGGTGTTCCACCACCATGTCGGCTGGCCTCGCGCAGCCCTCGACCTCGGTCCCGAGCCCCAGGTGGATGACCAGGACCTCGTCGTACAGGTGCGTGGCGATCG
This sequence comes from Byssovorax sp., assembly GCA_025362495.1. Classification (GTDB taxonomy): domain Bacteria; phylum Myxococcota_A; class Polyangia; order Polyangiales; family Polyangiaceae; genus JANYGI01. The sequence continues at coordinate 28,842 of JANYGI010000067.1, forward strand.
TCTCGGCGAGGAGATCCGTCAGCCCCGGGACGACGCGAGAAACCCGCCGGTCGAGCTCGGCGTCGGTGACGAGCAGATAGACACTCGACGCCCGCTGGGGCGCGGCCGACTCCTCGGCTCGCCCGCCGCCGTCGCGCCCCACGGCGCGCCGGAAGTCGGGATCGGAGAGCAGCACTTCCCGGTACACCGCGGCGCTGATCTTGACGATCACCAGAGCTTCGCCCGGCGGGGCGATCACCGCGACGTCGGCGTCCATCTCGCGACCGTCGATGAGCTCTCGCAGACCGACGACCGCCGGCGCGGCCTGCTCCCACGCGTGCGCGCTGCCGCTCTTCCCCGAGCGGACGCGCCCCGTCAGCGCGACGTAGAAGGCCTCTTCCGGTATCTCGTGCTCACAGAACAGCACGTCCGGCGCCGACGCGAGGAGCGAGGCTCCCTTCTCGACGAGCCCCGCGAGAGCGGCGGTATCGACGAGATCGAAGCCGTCGGCCCGCTCCAGCACCTTGACGACGGCCTCTCGCTGCGCCGGGGTGATGCCCTGTCCCGCGGGGGCCGAGGCGCGCGGCGCTTCGGCGCTCCCGGGGAAGCCCAGCTTGCGCCACAATCCCTCGAACACGCGGGTTATAGCGTGGCCTGGAGCGCGGCGACGCGGCCCTCGCCGTCGAGCCGGAAGGCCTTCACGCCGGAGGTGGTGTTCACCAGCAGGACGGCGAACCCGTTGCCCGGCAACACCTTCAAGCCCACGAACGAGCTGAGCTTCGCCTCGCCGGAGCCTTCGCGCCCGTCGGCGACGATCGTATCCACGGCTTCCTTCATCCGATCTGCCGCGCCGAAGCGCATCCGCAGCCCACCGAGAGGCCCACCGTTCCAGAGGATGCCGAGCTTGCCAGCGACGTCGACGGCGACGATACCGCTGGCGTCGGCGGGGACGATCTCGGCGACCCCGGCGAGGATCTGCTTCAAAGGCACCGACACCGGCGTGCAGCCCGAGCTGTTGCAGCGCGACTGGCTCACCGTCGCATAGTCCTTGTCGCCCTCGATGGCGTGCTCGACAGAGGTCGTCACGGCCTCGATCCCGCGGCACGTCAGCGCGCCTCCGCGCGTGGAGAGCTTGACCGGAGAGCCCCAGCGCCCGCCTGCGAAGAGAGCGAGGGTATCCACGCGGGCGCCGCGCACGCGCACGGCCAGGGCCTCGTCGGTGCGGCACACGACGATCGGCGCGTCCTTGTCGGCCTTGTCGGCGGGGGCCGGCTCGTCGATCTCGCCCACGTCGATCGCCGGCGACGCGACCCCGGGCGCGCCCTCGATCTTGCGCGCGAAGAGGTGCGACGGCGTCCCCGCCTTCGCCGGGCCCTTGTAGATCACCCAGTCCCACGAGAGGCCGACCTGCCCCGCGGGATCGAGATCCGTCGGCTGGAGCAGCGATCGCTCGATCGCGAGGCCCGTCGCCGGGTGCACCACGAGGCGCACGTCTTTGCCGGTGTCGCGCTTGAGCAAGAGGGCGATCGATCCATCGGCGCGCGCCGAGGCGCCGAGGGTGACGCCGGCGTCGATCGCGCCGCGTCCCTCGGGCGGGAAGACGCCGAGCTGGCCGCGATCACCCGCGAAATAGAAGGGGCGCGCGCGGTCGTCGGTGGTGCCGAGCAAGCGCAGGCCGGGGCTGAGCGTCGCGACCGCGGGCGGGATCTTGAGGCAGTGCACCGTGGGATCGGTCGCCGTGGCCGTGCACAGCACCGGGCCCTCGGGCATGTCGTGCTGATCGATCAGGAAGTGGATCTTCTGCCCCGAGGAGGGCACGTCGCGCACGCTCGAGAGGCTGAACGATCCCGAGAGGAACTTCGGCAGCGCGCGGAAGGCGTCGCTCGTGAACAGCGGCGCGGCGGGCTTCGGCGCGGGCGTCGCGGCGGCGTCGGGCTTCGCTTCGAGCTTGAGCGCGGCGGCCTCGCGGTACACGGGCTCGACCTGCGCGCGCAGATCGGCGGTGGCCGTCCCGTCGGCCTTGAGCGCGACGGCGAGCGCCTTCGCGGCCTCGCCGAGCGGCGTGTTTCCGGTGTGCTCCTGCAGCGCGAAGGCCTGCGTCGCGCAGGACGCGGGCCACGCCGGCTCGCTCGCCTGCTTCGAGCGCTTCTCGATCGGCACGCCGAGGACCGCGAGCTGGATGCTGGAGATCCGGCTCACCGGTGTCTCGCCGTCCTTGAGCGCGTCGCCGAGCAGGCAGGTGTTGAGGCTGCTCCAGGCCGCGTCGCGGGCGGCGACGTCGCGCGTGTCGAGGACCCGCATCACCCCGAAGGCGACGCCGCCGAGGGCGCCCGCGCCGAGCGCTCCGATCACGGCCAGACGCTTCCAGCGCTTCTCGCTCCCGAGCTCGACCAGCAACAGTTTGGTGGAGAGCTCGGAGACCTCGGGCTTCTTTCTGGCCATTGGGCGCGAGTATGCGGCGACCCACGCCGCCGATGCAACCTCGCGGTGGTTCGCGCCCCTCGCGGCGCGAGGCGGGAAGAATCCTCGCGCGCGGGCCGCGAGAAAGGGATACTCGCCGCCGTGCGCGCTCCCACCCATCCTCAGCAGGCGCATCTCCAGCCCGGCTACCGCCTCGATGGTCGCTACGAGCTGCTCTATCCGTTCGCGGAGGGCGGCATGGCCACGGTGTGGGTCGCGCGCGTGCAGGGCAAGCACGGCTTCGAGAAGCTCGTCGCCGTGAAGACGATCCTCCCGCACCTCGCGGGCGATCAGGGCTTCCGCGCCATGTTCCTCGACGAGGCGGCGATCGCCTCGCGCATCCGCCACCCCAACGTGGCCGACATCGACGACCTCGGCGAAGAGTCCGGCACGCTCTACATGGTGCTCGAGTGGGTGACGGGCGACTCGTGGTCGCGCCTCTACCAGGCCATCGTCAAGGCCGGCCAGAAGTTCCCGCTCTATGCCCTCCTGCGCATCGCCGCCGACGCCTGCGCGGGGCTGCACGCGGCGCACGAGCTCCGCAGCGAGGACGGTTCTCTGCTCAACGTCGTCCACCGCGACGTGTCGCCGCAGAACATCCTCGTCGCGACCTCGGGCGTCACCAAGGTGATCGATTTCGGGATCGCCAAGGCCCTCGACCGGATGTCGGAGGAGACGCGGACTGGCACCCTCAAAGGCAAGCTGGCCTATGCCGCGCCCGAGCAGGTGAAGGGCAAGGGCCTCGATCGCCGGGCCGACATCTGGGCCATGGGGACGATCCTGTATCAGTATCTTTCAGGCAATCTCCCGTACGAGGGCAAGAATGATCTCGCGACGTTGAAAGCCCTCACGTCGGGGCGACGGCCGGCGCCGCTGCCGGAGAGCGTGCCGGCCAACGTGGCATCGATCGTGATGACGGCGCTCGCGCCGCTGCCCGACGATCGCTTTGCAACCGCGCTCGACATGCAGCGCGCGCTCGAGGCGGCGATCGCGCGGCCGACGACGGCGACCGACGTCGCGGCGCTGGTGACGACGTTCCTCGCCGAGAAGATCGAGTCGCGCCGGCGAGACCTGAGCGAGGCGCTGGCCGAGGCGGCGGAGCGATCGGGGCCGCGGCCCGCGCGATCGCGCCTCGGATCGTACCCGGAGCTCGTGCCGGCGCAGCACGTGAAGGACGCGATCGCCGGGCGCGCGTCGATGCCCTCGGTCCCCGAAGCGCCGCCGCCTCCGCCGGCCATGGCGCCGTCGCGCGAGCTGCTCGTCGATCGCCCGACCACCACCGACAGCGTCCCGACGCGCGCGCGGAGCAGCGCGTTCGCCGGGGTCCGGCCGGTGCACTGGATGGTGATGATCGCCGGGGCCGCGGCGCCGATCGGCGTGTGGTCGCTCGTGGTGTTCCTCGCGCTGCACGACGCGCGGCCGCGCGGGGCGCCCGTGAAGACGACGCCGACGGCTGCGGCGTCGACGTCGGTGGGCGCCGCCACCGCGCCGCGCTGAACGATCGCCGGGAGCGCGTGCTCGCGCGGCCCCGGACCCGCGCGAAAGGTTGTATCGTCGGCGGCGATGGCCGGGGAAGACGACGACGAAACGCTGATCGCATCGAAGGACTGGCTGCCTCCGCAGCCGGTGCGCCCCAGGCCCGCTGCGGGCGCGCAGCCGCAAGCGCAAGGCTATCTCGGCGCGGGGCACACGCACCCGATGGCGCCGGTCGCGAACGTTGTGACGCAGCCGGCGCCGGCGCCGAGCGCGCGGGAGGAGCTGAGCGCGGGCGAAGGGGCCTTCGGGACGCCGCCGTTCGTGATGACGTTTCTCATCGTCTGTGGCGTGCTGACGGCGCTGGGGTTGATCGCGCTCATCTATCTCGAGATGTGAATTCCAGGTAGGGTGACCTCTTTCGGGAGGTCTTCATGAAGGTCTGGATCATCGGCGGGCTGGTGTTTGCTGCGGGGATTGCGGCGTGCTCGAATCAGGTGAGCATCACGGCGGAGCACGCGAGTGGGACGCAGGGAGCCGGCGGGCGGGGTCGATCGGGGTGGGGAGCGGGAGTGGGAGTGGGGCGAGCAGCTCGACGCGGACGGGCGGGCCGGGGCCGGGGTTGACGAGGGTGGTGACGGCAGATACGGATATCGGGCAGTACCTGTCGGTCACGACGAACAGCGCGGACCCGACCAACGCCGTGCCAACCAAGGTGGTCGCGGGGCCATTTTTCCTCACTCATGCGAGCTTTGCTCCTGGTACGGGCGCGAGCATCGTGCAGGGCAGCGACTGCACCGTGCCAGAGGACAAGCACATCCCTGTGGTTCGCGTCATCGCGACGAACATCGCCGACATTCATGGGATCCGGATTCCAGTTCTGGCCGGACAGTCGCTGTGCGGACTCGCTCTGAAGTACGGCCAGATCACCGTGTTCGGCTTCAAGCCTTATTGACGGGAGTCGCGGCTACCCGGGCTCCTAGCCTCACCGGCTCACACGCGGGCGCGCGCCGCGCGGGTGAGCGCGTCGAGCGCTCTCAAGAGCTCACCGTAGGAGCGCGAGCGCCGGGACATCGTCGGCGTGAAGGGCAGTGCCTGCGTGAAATCCGGTTGATCGATCGTCGGCTCATAGGGGCGTCCGAGGATATTCCGGAGCGGCTTCTTGCAATCGCGGATGCTCTCGATCCCACCCACCTCGAAGGGTGCCCCCGGAGGCACCTTTCCGGCCTTGCGCAGCGCCGCGAGGCCCGTGAGAAACCATGCCTCGTACTCGCGGTCGGCGATCACCACCTCGATCGGGATGTGCTTTGCAATGGCGCGAGCCCGATCGCGAAGCTCGGGTCCGAGGCCTTTACGCGCCGATCTCGCGCGCTCGAGGCACTCGTCGTCGGCGTCGAGCAGAACCAGGATGCCGTCGGGGCGCTCGGCCGCGGCCCTCTCGACATACGACTCGATTCCGAGGTCCTCGTCGGCGTCGTGCGCACACTTGAGCGCACCCGAGCCAGGGGCGCGAATGGCGAGGTCGGGAGTCTCGAAGTTGTGGTAGCGCCGGTGTCGGAACCACCGACGGAGAAGGACGGGGACGGCGCGCTCCTCGCCTTGCCCTTCGACGATGGCGAGGATCCGATAGCGGCCCTTCACGCGCCCTCGAAGAAATCGCCCTCGACGCGCTCCGGCTGCTCCGCGGTGAAGAGCGAGTTGGTGCGCAGCAGCCGACCTACCGAGCGCGGCGGGCGGCTCATCTCCTCGGCGCCGGGGCTGAGACGGAAGATCTCGCTCTTACCGTCGTGCCATTCGACGACGCGGATGCGGCCCGCGGTAACCGCAGGGTGACTGAGCGCCTCGGGGCTGTGCGAGGTGAGGAGGACCTGGCAACGCTCGGTGCTGGCGGCGACGGCGTCGAGCAAGACCGCGAGCGCGGCCGGGTGGACCGAGTCTTCGATCTCGTCGATGCAGACGATCGCCGGCGCCGGGCGCTGCCGGAGCGCGAGGAGGATGGCGAGGCAACGGAGCGTGCCGTCCGACATATCTCCGATCTCGAAGCGGGTGGGTGTCTTGCCGCCGCTGCTCTGGAAGAACTGGACGATCCGGCGGCCCGCGGCCGTGCCGGATTTGACCCCTACGAGGCCGGGGGTGATGGCGCCGAGGTGCCTTGTGATCCAGGCGAGGTCGTCCTTGTTCTTCTCGACGTGCTTGAGGACGTCACCCACGTTGCTGCCATTGCGCGTCAGGAGGCTCGCGGCGCCGATGGGCGGCTCGGCGCGGATGGCTGCCGAGGAGAAA
>JANYGI010000078.1 GCA_025362495.1 Byssovorax sp.
GCTCCACGCCCCACGAGCGCCACAGCGCCGCGAGCGCGACCTCGATCGCGAACAGCATCGGCTGCACGACATCGACGCGGCCGAGCTGCGAGCGCCCCTCGTCGGCGTGGATCTCCTCGAGGATCGAGAAACCGGATTCACCCTGGATCGCTGCGTCGCAGGCGTCGATCGCCGCGCGGAAAGCGCGCTCGTCGACGAGGAGCTGCCGGCCCATTCCGAGCCACTGCGAGCCCTGCCCAGGGAAGACGAAGACGATGCCCGGCGCAGCGCCGACGCCCGCCTCGCCGAGGCGCACGAGCGGGTGCTCGCGCTCGTCGGCGATCGCCCGCAGCCCGGAGATCAGCTCGGCGCGACCGCACGCCACCACGGCGGCGCGCGCATCGTGGTGCGAGCGACGGACGCTCGCGGTGAAGCGAAGATCGGCGAGCGACGACCCCTCGCTGTGCTCGACCAGATCGGCGAGACGGCGCGCCGCCGCCGCCCTGGCTGCCGCAGTCCGGCCGGAGATCGGCATCAGCTCGGCGAGCTCCACGATCGAGGGCGGCGAGCAAAGGTGGCCGAGGGCGGCGCGCAAAGAGAGCGCCTCGTCTTGTTCACCGCGCGAGAGCGGGCCGATCACGGTCACCGGGACTCCTCGGTGACGGCTGGTCTCCTCGATGGACTGCTTGACGATCGGATGGGGCGCGACTTCGAGAAAGAGCCTGTAACCGTTGTCGAGCAGCCAGGCGGTGCTCTGGGCGAAGAGCACCGGCTCGCGCAGCTGACGAGCCCAGTAGGTCGCGTCGAGCTCGTCGCCGCGCACCGGCTCGCCGGTGAGCGTGGAGATCATCGGGATCTCGGTCCGCACCGGCTGGATGCCGGCGAGCAGGCCCGGTAGCTCGTGCTCGAGGAAATTCATCTGGGGGTGGTGCACCGCCGCGCCGGTCGTGATCGACCGCGCAAAAAGGCCGCGGAGCATGAGCTCCGCGCCTGCGTCGGCGAGGGCCCCGGGCTCGCCGGCGAGCACGGTCATCACCGGGCTCGCCGCGATCGCTGCGGTGACGCGCCCGCCGGACGCCGCCGCAAGCTGACGCGCATCGTCCCACGAGAGCTCTGCCGCGAGCATGCTGCCGCGACCCACCGTCTGTTGAACGAGGCGCGCCTGCGCGGCGATCACGCGCGCGGCGTCGTCGAGCGAGAGCGCGCCGGAGACGTGCGCCGCGGTGACCTCACCGATGCTGTGCCCGACGACCACCGCCGGCGTGGCGCCGAGTGAGCGCAGGAGCCCCACCAAGGCCACCTGAAAGGCGAACAGGGTCGGCCAGACAATGTCAATGTGCTCGGGGGTGGCGCGAGGCGAGCCAGCGAGAATCTCCTCGAAGATCGACCAGCCGAGGTGCGGAAGCAGCGCGCGATCGCAGCGTGCGAGGGCCGCCCGGAACGTCGGCTCGCCGAGAATCAACGATCGCCCCATGCCCATCCACTGAGAGCCCTGGCCGGAGAAGACCCACGCCGCGCGGCGCGCGTCGCCCGGCGCTGCAGCCGTGAGATCACCCCGTGCGCGCTCGTCGGCGCTGCGCTCCGCGATCGATCGAGGCGTGCTCTCCAGGATGACGTGACCGTTCGTCCCGCCGTACCCGAACGAGCTCACGCCGGCGCGGCGCGCGGCCCCATCGAGGCCGGGCCAGCGCCGGAGCTCGGTCACCACCGCGAGCCGCGACCGCTCGAAATCGATGTGCGGGTTCGGCGCCTCGAAATGCAGGCTCGGCGGGAGGCGATCGTGCTTCATCGCCAGCGCGACCTTGATCAGCCCGACCACGCCGGCGGCCGCCTCGAGGTGGCCCACGTTGGTCTTCGCGGAGCCGATCAGCAGCGGCGCGTCGGCCGCGCGACCGGCCCCGTAGACCGCTCCGAGCGCCGCGGCCTCGATCGGATCGCCGAGCGGCGTGCCCGTGCCGTGAGCCTCCACGTACTGTATCTCGCTCGGGTCCAGTCTCGCGCGCGCGCCGGCTTCGCGGAGGACTGCCTGCTGCGCGTCCGGATTCGGAGCCGTCAGGCCGTTGCTCGCGCCGTCGTTGTTGACGGCGCTCCCGCGCACGACGGCGTAGATCGGATCGCCATCGCGGAGCGCGCTGGAAAGGCGCTTCAGCACGAGGAGGCCTGCGCCCTCGGAGCGCACGTATCCATTGGCTCGCGCGTCGAAGGCGCGCGAGCGGCCGTCGGGCGACATCGCGCCGAGCCGACTGAAGCCCATCGTCGTCTCGGGGACGAGCATCAGGTTGACGCCGCCGGCGAGGACGACGTCGCTCTCGCCAGCTCGCAGGCTCTGGCAAGCGAGGTGAACGGCCACCAGGGACGAGGAGCAGGCGGTGTCGACCGTCATGCTCGGCCCCTGCAGGCCCAGCGCATACGAGACGCGATTGGCGACGATGCACGCCGCACCGCCGGTGCTCGAGTGCGTGGTGATCGCCTTCGCTCCGGCGCGATCCTGGAGCAGCGTGTAATCCGTGAAGAGCGCGCCCACGAACACGCCCGTGCGGCTGTCCTTGAGCCCGTGCGGCGGGATCCCTGCGTCCTCGAGCGCCTCCCACGAAAGCTCCAGCATCAGCCGCTGCTGCGGATCCATCTGCATCGCCTCACGGGGCGAGATGCCGAAGAACTGCGGATCGAACTGATCGATGTGATCGAGGAACCCGCCCCAGCGCGTGGTGAGCTTCCCCGGGGCGGTCGGATCGGGATCGAAGAGCGCGTCGGCGTCCCAGCGATCTTTGGGCACCTCGGTGATCGCGTCGACCCCGCCCGCGAGCAGGGCCCAGAACGACGCGAGATCTGGCGCCTTCGGGAACCGACACGCCATCCCCACGATGGCGATCGGCTCGTGCTCGTCGCGCGGCCCCGACGCCTCGACGGGCGCCGTCGCCGCGCTCGCCTCCGCGCCGCTCAGGTGCGCGGCCAGGGCCTCGATCGTCGGCCGCTCCCACACCAGCGTCGGCGACAGGGGCCGGCCGAGGAGCGTCGCCAGCTCTCCGACGAGGCGGCCCGCGCCCAGCGAATCGAGGCCGTAGCGGCTGAACCGCTCGCGCGTGTCGATGGTCCGCGGATCGACGTCGCGCAGCGCGGCAACCCGCGACACGAGCCAGGCCCGGAGGCTTTCCGTGGTGGTGATCATCGGGGGGCGTTCCGTCTCACGGCGCGGCGCTGGTGCTGGAGCCCGTCTCCGCGGTGAGCCCGCCGTGCCGCCCGCCGCGGCTGAAGCGGACGAGGGATCTCATCGATCGCGCCGAGCTTTCAGCGAGAATCGTAACAATTTCGAGCCCGCACAAGATGGCTAAATACCACGATTATGTGCGCGGGCCCTCATGCCTCGTGACGCGACCGGCATTTTTGTGACGCCCCCTGCATGGACGTCGGCCCGCAGTCACGTAACTGCTCGTTACGACGCTGCTCGACGTCGGGCGTGACGGGCGACGCCGGAGATCATTTCCGCCGGAGGCGCGGGGCCAGCTCAGCCCCGCTTGCCCTTCTTCGACTTCTTGACCTTCTTGGTCTTCTGCGCGTTCTTCACCTTCGGCCCCTTGGCGGCCTTCGGCGGCTTCGAGACCTTCTTGCCCTTGAACGGCTTCGCGCTCTTCGCGCTCTTCGCGCCCTTCGCGCCCTTGCCGCTCTTCGCCGCGCCCGGACCCTTCGCGCCCTTGCCGCGGCCTTCCGGCATCGTCTCGCCGGAGCGCTTCACCTTGCGATCGCGCTTCTGCTCCAGCCGCTCGTCGGGCGCGAGCATCCGCCGACCGTAGACGGTGCGCCGCAGGATCGACACGTCCTCGATGATCACCATCATCGGATCGCCGAGCGCGATCCTGTCGCCCGAGCGCTGGCCGACGATCCGCAGCGCCTCGTCGTCGAGCGCGTAGCTGTCGGGGCCGAGCGACTCCATCCGCACGAGCACATCGATGAAGGGATCGTCGACGTTGACGAACACCCCCGAGCCCACGAGGCTGGTGACGCGACCCTCGTAGATCGAGCCGACCTTGTCGCGCATGAGCAGGGCGCGGTGGAGGTCCATCACCTCGCGCTCGACCTCCAT
>JANYGI010000083.1 GCA_025362495.1 Byssovorax sp.
TGGGAAGGATTTCCCCTCGGGTCTCCCGGTCCTCCTCGCCTCCCTGTGAATTCTCCGACTCGTCAACCTGTTCGGTGCTCCAGGCGGTAGGCGGACGGGGATCGCCGGGCGCTCGCCGCGTCGATCCCCGCGCCGCGCGAGCTCACGGACAGGCCGCGCGCCAGCTATCGAGGGAAGAGCTCGAGTTCTTCAAGATCGAGCTGAAGCCGAGCGGCTTGGTGATCGGACAGAAGGTGTTCAGCGTCGGCTGGAAGCTGGTCTTCGTCGCGCCCGGGTACTCGTCCAGATACTCGGTGTGGAGCACCGCCTTACCGTGGCTGGTGAACACCTGGAGTACGCCGCACACGTGCCCGCCGGCCTCGCACGACTCCTCGACGGCGAAGTCCACCAGGGCTTCCATGTCGTTGACGAACTGCGACGGGTTGCTGCCGAACACGCCGTTCTTCAGCGCGATGGCGAGGCCGCGCGCGTGCGTCTCGTCGGCCACCATCTTGTTGAACGCGATCTGGTCAGCGTAGGTGACCGGGAAGCCGATGGCGTTCGCGCCGACGTCCACGAACGAGTCGTCGATGTCCGGCTCCACGGCGTCGAAGCCCTTGGCCTTGCACATGTTCAGGCGAGCGTCGATGATCGGCTTCAGGATGGCAATCTGGCGAATGTCGACGTATTTCTCGTCGGGATAGCCGCCCATCGTCTTGCCGAGCACGCTGGCGGGGTAGGAGCCCGCGTCGCTCCGGTAGCTCTCCCACGAGCCGGTCTCGATGTAGCAGATGGCCCTGGCGCCCTTGGCGTGAATGGCCGCCACCGTCGCCGCGGTGGAGTTCTCGCCGTCGATGTCATAGGCGCCGACGTTGAACGAGAGATCGGTGTTGTCGGTGAGCTGCCATTGCCAGGTGGTCCCCACCGCAGGATGCCAGTAGCCGCCGCCGCCCGCCCCGCCGCTGCCCGTGCTGCTGCTCGTGCTGCTGCTGGTGGTGGTGCTGCCGCCCGCGCCGGCGGTGGTGCTGGTCGTGGTGCTGCCGCCCGCGCCGGCGGTGGTGCTGGTCGTGGTGGTCGTCGTCGTGCTGGTCGAGCCGCTCGTGGTGCTGCTGCCCTGGATCACCAGCTGATCGAGATCCGAGGAGTCGGCGGCGCTCGTGGTCGCATACCGCAGCTTGAGGGTGCCAGATGCCACGAAGCGAGCGTAGGGCGCCGGCAGGGCGAGCGAGCCCGCCGTCCAGGCCCAGTCGGCCGCAAAGGCGTTATCGCCGACGGCGACCCAGGCGCTCGCCGTCGCGTCCCAGGCCTCGAACGTCCAGCGCATGGTGGCCTTCTTCGGACCACGGTAGTTGACCGAGATCGACAGCGCAGACAGGCTCGCCGCCGTGACGCCCGACGGGAGCGCGTAGCTGACGACCGCGCTGGTGCTGGGCGAAAACTCGACATATTTGCTCCACGTGTCCTGCGTGCCGGACTGATCGCGGACCGCGAGCGCGGCGACGGTCTGCGCGGAGCCGATGCTGCCTGCGCTCACCATGAGGCTGGTCCCGGTCATGGTGAAGCTCTGGGTGAGGGCCTCATCACTGGCAGCGTCGGCGGGATCGACGACGCCCGGATCGTCCCCCGTACAGCCGGCGGCGGGGGCCATCGCGGCGCACGCCACGACGCAGAAGAGGGCTTGAAGCGCGCGAAGGGCGGTGCGGCTGGTGCGGTCGTGACGCATGATGGTCTATCCTCGAAGGGGGCGTGGAGTGAAAGAGGGTGAGCCGCTCGGGCGCGAGCGACGCGCCGCGCGGCGAGCGGAGCGATCCACCGGGTGCGGGTGACCGATCCGGGATCATCGCTTCTGCGCAGGTGAGCGACGTCAAAGCAATCTCGGGGCCAGCCGCTCGACCCTGCGCCGCCCGAGCCTTCTTGCCGGGAGTTGCGCAAGCATCGTACAGTTGTGCAACTCGCGGACAGCATGACGACCACGCACCCACGTAAATCACCGCCCACCGGCACCGCCGCCGAGCCGGGGCCTCCCGGCCGGGATGTCGTCACCGAGCTCGAAGCGCTGGAAGAAGGGCCCTCGGGGGCCGCGGACGAGGTCTTCCTCCTCGTGCGCTCCGACGGCGGCGCCGCGCGGGTGATCTCCCTCGCCGAAGGGCAAGAGATCACCATCGGCCGATCCGCCGAGGCCGCGATCGTCATCGACGACACGCGGGTCTCGCGCGCCCACGCGCGGGTGCGCCGCAGCGCGGGCCGGCTCGTGCTGATCGATCTCGGGAGTCGCAACGGCACCCGGGTGAACGCGACCGTCGTTCAGGGAGGAGAGCGGGTGCTCGCCCGGAGCGACGTGATCCGCGCGGGATCGGTCGAGATCATCGTCGCGGTGGCGTCGAGGGCCGAGGCGCCGCGCGGCGAGGATCCCGCGCTGGAAGCCGATTTCGTCGTCGCCGACGAGGCGATGGTCAAGGTCTTCCAGGTGGTGCGCCGCCTCGCGCGCACCGAGACTACCGTCCTCGTCCTCGGCGAGACAGGCTCTGGCAAGGAGATCGTCTCCGAGCAAATCCACCGCGCGGGGCCGCGCTCAAAGGGGCCTTTCGTCCGGCTCAACTGCGCTTCCATCCCCGAGGCGCTCCTCGAGAGCGAGCTCTTCGGCCACGAGAAATCGGCCTTCACCGGCGCGGATCGGCGCAAGATTGGCTATCTCGAAGCGGCGCAGCATGGCACTCTGTTGCTCGACGAGATCGGCGAGCTACCGCTCTCGATGCAGGCCAAGCTCCTCCGCGCGGTGGAGACCCGGCGGGTCGTGCGCGTCGGCGGCACGCAGGAGATCGAGGTCGACGTGCGCCTGGTCTGCGCCACGCACCGCAACCTCCAGGCCGAGGTCGCCGCGGGGCGCTTCCGGCAAGACCTCTATTACCGGATCAGCACCTTCGTGCTCAACGTGCCTCCTTTGCGCGCGCGGCGGGCGGAGATCGCTTTGCTGGCGCACCGCTTCGCGCGCCTCGTCGCCGAGCGCCTGGGCGAGCTGCCGCCGACGATCGCGCCGAGCGCGATGCTGGCGCTCTCGGCCCACTCCTGGCCGGGAAACGTGCGCGAGCTCCGCAACGCGATCGAGCACGCCATCGTGCTCGCCGACGCCGGCGTCATCGAGCTCGAACACCTGCCCGCCCTGGTCCAGGGGCACGGCGGAGCCCCCGACAGCGCCCCGGGATCGGTCACCTCGGGAGGGATGACGTCGCGCGTGGCCGAGCTGGAGAAGAAGAGCATCCAGGAGGCGCTCGACGCCGAGGACGGCAATCAGACCCGCGCCGCGCGCCGACTCGGCATCTCGCGGCGCGGGCTGATCTACAAGCTGGAAAAGTACGGGATCCGGCGCTGAAACACGGTGGGCGCGCCCCCGGTTCGCCTCTCAGCCGCTACAGCAACGAAAGCCGAGCGCGATATAGGCCTCGTTGCGCGAGAACGAGGCCATGGCCTTGCACTGATAGCCACCATCGGGCGGGCCGCCGAGATCGAAGCTGCCTCCGCGCGCCAGGCACGTATCGTCCACGCCGTCCTGCGCCGTGCACGAGTCCTCCCATTCGCTCACGTTCCCGCTCATGTCGAAGACGCCAGAGTACCCTCCTTCGCACCCGCTGTTGCCCGGGAGAGTCACCTTCTTCGGGCCCGTGTCGACGAGGAAGCAGTCGGCGAGGGTGTTGCTCTCGGGCGGGTAATCGCGGGCGAGAGGCCCGCCGCTGCAGGCGTTGAACCACTCGCTCTGTGTCCGGTCGGCGAGGGCGCTCTCCGGGTTCGGGCCCCCGTGCATCTTCCCGCAGAGGTGCTTGCCCAGGCTGGCGCAGAACGCGTGCGCGTCACACCAGTTCACGCAGCTGGCGGGGAAATCGTCGCCGGTTTCGCGCTTGGCGCAGCGGTTGGTCGGCGCCGAGCTCCCGTCGTCGAAGGCGAAGCTCGTGTTCCACTGGCAGAAGGCGGGCTGCGTGGACCGGTCGGGCTTCGTGGCGAGGAAGCGGCGATAGGCGGAGTTGGTCACCTCGGTGGGGTCGATGCAGTACTGGCTGTCGATCGTCATCATGTCAGCCGGGCAATGGCACGTCGTCGAGTCGCACGAGGCCGTGGCGCAGTCGCCGTCGGCCTCGCAGGGCTGGCCGAACAGGCACGATGCGTTGCCGGCCCCGACCTCGCAGGTGAGGCCGTGGAGGGGCCGAGTCAGCGTGCAGGAGCCCGCGAGGGCGACGAGCAGCGCGAGCGCCACGGCGGCAGATCCGGAACGGGGGTTCAAAACGTTCCACCGATCATGGCCGTACCGGCGCTCGAGGAGAAGCCGAGGCCCGCTGTGGCGCTCGTCCGCGGGGGCGTCGTCGTCGGTCGGATGAAGAAGAGCACTGTCGCCACGGCGAGCGAGGCCACGCCGACCCCGAGCCCGACGTCCGCTGCGGTGTGCTCGTGTCGAATCGCGTCCACGTCGCCGGCCGCGCAGTGCGGCGCGCAGGTGGTGCGCAGCGCGCTCTCGTCGCCGAGCGATCTCGCGCCGAAGCCCGCGAACACGCCGAGCCCCGCGACGCCGACGCCGCCGAGGACCCACGTCATCACGCCGATCGGGCGCTCGGGCGCCGCCGCCGGCCCCGGGGGCGCGACGGGCGCCGAGGACGCTTTGCCGCTGGCCGGCGGCCCGAGGATCACGCTGATGGCGCGGCGTTTCTGCCCTTCGAGGATGGTGACGTGCTCCTCGACGGCCGGGCCGAGGCTCGATTCGAATCGCCACGTGTGCGCGCCGGGATCGATCTCCAGGGCTCGTCCACTCTGCGCGTCGGCGAGCAGGGCCCCGTCGACGAAGACGCGCAAATCGGCCGCCTCGCGCCCGCTCGCGTCGCGCGCCGAGACGACGACCGACGGCAGGCTCTGCTCCACGTCGTGAAGCCATTGAATGCAGTCGTCGGTCGCCGCCGGCGGGCACGTCGGCTGCGAGCAGGTGATGAGCTGCGCGCGCGCCGCCACGAGCTGGCCAGTCCGCCGGAGGTCCTGCGCTCGATCGTAGGCGGCGACGCAAGCTTGCTTCGTCGGCGGCTCCGCCAGAGCGGCGGGGGCGATGAGCTGGAGCCCCACGCCGAGCGCCAGCGCCGCGAGAGGGCTTCGTTTCACTCCGGATGTCATGGGATCAGATGCACTCTGGCTTGAGGTGGCGAGCGCCGTTGGCGTCGACGGTATACGGTGGTTTGCACGACTTGGCAGCGGGTGAGATGGCCTGGGGGATCCGCGCGGTGCTTGTCACCTGAGGACGCGCGGGCGGCGCTGCGGCGCCGGCCGACGCGGGCGGCGGGGCCGGGGCGAGCGTGGGAATCGGGGGCGGAGTCATCGACGCGACGCGAGGCTCGGTGGCGGCCGGTGCGTTCGGCTTCTCCTCGGCCTTTCCGGACGCGGCCGGCGGCCGGGGCGTCGCGAAGAGCCGGGTCGCGCCGGCGCCGACGAGCAGCGCTGCGAGCACCGCTGCGGCGAACCAGCGCGGGAGTCGCGAGGTCGGCGCCGCGGGCGATCCGGGGGTGATGGAGATTGGCTGGCTCGCCTCGCCGTCGGGTCGCGTCGCGACGTCGCCTGCCGCCGCCCGCGAGGCCCGCCAGCGCCCTGGATCGTTCTCCTCGGGCGTCGCCTCCGCATGCGGCGGCGGGGCCGTCGCCGAGGTGCTCTCCATGCTGGCGATCCGGGCGGCGCGCCGGGCGAGCGCGACACTCGCCAAACGCTCCACCCACGCTCCGACCTGATGCGGCGACGCGAGCGGGATGGCATCTTCGAGGGCGATCGCCAGCTCGCGCGCCGTGGCGAACCGGCCCTCGACGCGGCGATCCAGCGCCCGGAGCACCAGGGCGTCGACTGCCGCGGGCACGCGCGCCGCCACCTCGCTCGGGCGGCGGATCGGCGCCTCGAACGCCGCCGTCATCACCGCCGCTTCGTCGTCGCCCTCGAAGAGCCGAACCCCGGTGAGCGCCTCCCAGAGCACGACGCCGGCGGCGTACACGTCAGTCCGCCGCGTCACCTCCGCACAGAGGATCTGCTCCGGGGCCATGTAGGCGACTTTGCCCTTCAACTGCCCGTTACGGGTGGTGGTCAGTCGTCCGTGTGCCTTGGCGATGCCGAAATCGAGCAGCCGAGTCACGCCGTCGACGCCCACCAGCAGGTTCTCCGGGGAGACGTCGCGGTGGACGATCCCGAGCGGCTCGCCGGCCTCGCTGCGCGCCTCGTGGGCCGCGTGCAGCCCGTGGAGCGCGCCGCAGAGCACGCTGGCGATGATCGGCAGCGGCGTGACCTCACCCGCCGTGCGCGAGGCGCGCAGCAGCCGCGAGAGCGACTCGCCGTGCACGTACTCCATCACCAGCAAGACCTCCTCGTCGGACGTGACGAGGTCGAGCGTGGGAACGACGTTGGGATGCCGGATCCGCGAGACGATCCGCGCTTCGTCGAGCAAGCCCGCGGCGACGTCCGGCGCGTCGGCGAGCTGCGGGTGCAGGCGCTTGATCGCCACCGTGCGGGAAAATCCGGCCTCCGCGACGAGCCGTCCGAGGTGGACCGTCGCCATGCCTCCCGACGCAATCGGGCCGAAGAGGACATATCCTCCGCCGCGTCGCGGCTCTGAGGTGGGCGAGGTCACGAGACTTCAAGCCTAGCTCAGATGCCCGCGGAAGAGAGCCATTCTCGACGCTCCTCGAGCCTGCCTCGAAGCGTTCTCGCTCGTCGGCGTCGCGCGGATTCGACGCGCGCCGTCGTCGTCGCGCCTTCACGCGCGGCGCGCTGGCCGCTCGCTCCGCGTCGGTTCGGCGCGCTGACTTTCGCGCGTGATCCGGCCTCTTTCTTGTTGACGAAAGCCACGAAGCGCGGGCGACAACGGATTGACAGGAAGCCTCTTGCCCCTCGCGCCCCCGGCAAGTAACACGCTCGGATCGTGGTGCAACGCAGTAAGAGCGCCTCACAAAACGTCCCGTCGCCGGCCGGCGGATCCGCGGCGCTCGCCTGCGTTGCTCGGGTTCGACGTGCATTCGCACGCCTTCACCCTCGCGCCTTGGCGAGCTTGCGTCTCCTTGGCCGGCTCGGTCCCGTTTTGTGAGGCGCTCTAATTTCGGGGCCAGATCCCTCGCGGCCGCCGCGGCGGCGCTCTCGGATGGGCCCCCGATAGCGGCACCCCCTCCACCGGATCCGGCTGCGTTCCTCGCCCGCAGGATGGACCTCCGCGGCAGCGTCGATCTCGCGCGGCAGCTCGCGACGATCGATCGCAGCCCGGCCCCGCCCAGCGTCGACGTCGACGCCGCGACGCGGCTCCGCGCCACGGTCCGGTCGCGCTTCAGCGAGCTCGCGGCGAGCGTCGAGCGCACGTTCTCGGAGCCATTTCAGCGGCGAAACAAGCTCCCCTCGCCCGCGCAGATCCACGCGACGCTGGAGCAGACCGGCGCGCTCTCGACGCGGATCGGGCGGCCCGTCGCGGCGGCGGTCGACACCCTCTGGGCTCCTTTCGGCGAGCTCTACGCGCTCTGGATCGATCGCATCGGCTACGAGGCGCGCGTCCTCCGCGCCGAGATCACGCCCGATCTCCACGCGCTCGGGCCCGCCGCGGCGCGGCTCGAGCGCCTCGACGCGGCGCTGCTCGGGGCGACGGCGAAGGGGCGTCTGGAGCTGCAAAACAGGCTGATCCCGGGCCTCGCGCGATCGTTCGCGCGCACGCTGTCGAGCGCCATCGGTTCGCTGCCCGCGGCCGCGACGCCGGCCCACGTCGACGCCTGGGCGGTCTCGCCGGGCTGGCTGCGGCCGGAGATCGCGCGCGGTCACGCCGTGGTCGCCGCGGTGCTCGGGCACGAGCGCGGGCGCCTCGAAGGGCTGGTCGGGCCGACGCGATGACGCGCGCCGCAGTCCTCCTGACCGGCGCGATCGCCATCGCGCTGGTGGCTCGCGCCGCGTCCATCTACCGCGGCACGGATCCCCTCGCGTTCGCGCTGGTGCTGCTGATCGGCTTCGGGTTGATCCTCGGGCTCGCCGAGCTGCTGATCCGCGCCGGGCAGGCCGCGCGCCTCGAACGCGAGATCGCCGCGTTGCCGACCGAGGCCACGCTGGAGATCGTCGACGCGGCCAGCCCCTCGCTCCGCGGCCTGCTCCGGGCGCGCCTCGTCGGCGTCAACGGCACGATGACGACCGCGCCCTTCACGCCGTACCTGCTCGGCCTGCTGGTGATGATCGGCATGCTCGGCACGTTCCTCGGGCTCTTCGAAACGCTGCGCGGGGCGCGGGAAGCGCTGACGTCGAGCGGCGACGTCGACTCGCTGCGGACCGGCCTCGCGGCGCCGATGGTGGGCCTCTCGCGCGCGTTCGGGAGCTCCGCGGCGGGCGTGTCCGCGTCGGCGATGCTCGGGCTCGGCGCGGTGTTCGTGCGGCGCGCCGAGGCCGCGGCGACGAGCGCCCTCGCGCGCTACGTCGCGGGGCCGCTCGCGAAGCTGACGATCGCCGGGAGGCAGCTCGTCGCGCTGGAAGCGCTGGCCGATCAGGGCCGCGCGCTGCCCGAGGCCGCGGCGGCGCTGCGCGAGACGGCGACGCGCCTGGAGGAGCTGGAGGCGCACCTGCTCGACGGTCAGACGCGCTCGTCCGCCGAGGCCGCGGCGTCGATCAAGGCCGTCGCCGCCGAGGTGCGCGCCGACCTCGCCGCAGGCATCGACCGCGCCGCGACGTCCACCGCCGCGGTGGTCGCGCCGCTCCTCACGAGCGCGGTGGATCGCGCTGGAACCACGGCGGGCGAAGCACTTTCGAGTTTCACGGAGCGCATCGAAGGCCGGCTGACGGAGGAGGCCGACGCGCGGCGCGAGCGCGAGAAGACGCACCTCGCGGCGATGGAATCGGCGATCGCCGCGCAGGCGGCGGCGCAGCTCGACGCCTTGCAGTCGCGCACCGCCGCGCAGGCCGAGGCGCTGCACGCGCAGATGGCCGCGCAGGCCGAGGCGTTGCAGTCGCGCACCGTGTCGCTCGCGGAAGCCCTGCAAACACAGGCCAGGACGCAGATCGAGGCGCTCACCGTCGCGACGCGCGAGCAGCTCGGCGCGCAGATCGAGGCGCTGCACGCGCGCACGGCGGCCCACGCCACCGCGATGGAAGCGCTGGCGAGCGCGCAGATCGAGGCGCTGGAGGCGCGCACGGCCGCCCACGCGACCGCGGTGGAAGCGCAGACGACGGCGCAGCTCGACGTGCTGCAGGCGCGCACCACGGCCCATACCGAGGCCGTGCGCGCGGAGATCGAGGCCCGGATCGAGGCCGCGCGAGCCCACGCCGAGGCTCACGCCCAGGCCCTGCGCGCGCGCACCGACGCGCAGACCGCGGCCGTGGAAGGGCAGCTCGCGGTGTCGTCGACGACGCTCGTCGCGACGAGCGAAGCGCTCGCGCGGCGCGAGCAGGCGCGGGCCGACGCGCTCGCGAGCCGGCTCGACGCGCTGGTCACGGCCGTCGCCGGAGGCCTGGAGCGCCTCGGTAAAGGCGAGCAAGCGCGGGCCGCCGAGCTCGCCTTTCGCCTTGAAAACCTGGGATCTGCGGTGGCTTCGGCCGTGGAGCAATCGGCCGCGGCCGACGCCGCGCGGCTGCGATCGCTCGACCTGGCCGTGACCGCCGCGAGCGCCCAGCTCGGCGCGGCGATGACGGCGGCGGCGACCGAGGGCGCGGCGTTCGCCGAGCGCGTGGAGCAGACGGCGGCGGCGCTGACGCAGCTCGAAGACCAGCAGGCGACGCGGCTCGACGAGCGCGCCGAGCGGCTGTTCACGGCGATGAGCGCCGAGGCCACGCGCTTCGAAGAGGCGCAGGCGGCGCGCGCGCGGGCCGAAGGCGCGCGCGTGGGCGAGCTCGACTCGATCCTCGCCGAGCACCTGCGATCGCTCGGGAGCGCGCTCACCGCTCCGATCGGCGAGGTCGTCCGCGCCGCGCAGGCCGCGCCCGAGGCCGCCGCGAAGATCGTCGACGCCGCGCGCGAGCGGCTCGAAGCGCGCGCGCAGGCCGACGCCGCGCGCGACGTGCGCCTCGACGCGCTGACCGAGAAGCTCGACGCCGCCGCGGGGCGCATGGGCGACATGAGCGGCGCGCAGGCCGCGCAGCTCGCCGCGCTCACCGAGCGCACGCAGACGGTGCTCGACGCTCAGGCCTCGCAGCTCTCGGCCTTCGAGCTACGCCTCGAGAGCGCGCGCACCGCGAGCGCCGAGGCCATGGCCGCGCAGCTCGGCGATCACGCCAGGGGCGTCGGGACGAGCCTCGAAGCGACGGCCACGCTGGTGCAGGAGGCCTCGACGGTGCTGCGCGCGGGCGGCGCCGAGATGGCGTCGGTCGCCGAGATGTTCACCGGCGCGGTGGATCGGTACCGCGCCGCGAGCGATCGCTGGCTCGAGAACCTCGGCGCGATCGAGGACGCCATCGCCCGCAAAGAGGGCGGCGAGGCCGCTGATCTGCTCGGCGCGTACCTCGATCAGACGCGCGAGGTCTTCGATCACTCGCTCCGCTTCCAGCGCGAGCTGTTCTCGGAGCTGCGCGCGCTCCGCAGCAAGGCGTCGTCATGATCGCGCCGAGCGACGAGGACGAGGCCGCGCTCGCGCCGATCTGGCCGGTGTTCGGCGATCTGATGGCCTGCCTCTTCGGCCTCTTCGTGCTCTTCTTCGTCTGGGCGATCGCCTTCCAGGTCGACCTGACTCGAAGCCTCGAAAAAGAGCGCACCGAGCACGAGGTCGAGAGCGCCAAGCTGAAGACGCTGGAGCAGGCCTTCGCGGGCCCGCTCGCCGAGGGGCGGATCACCATCGTCGATGGAAGGATCGGTATCCGCGGCAACGTGCTCTTCGAGCTCAGCTCGGCCGATCTGGAGCCGGAGGGCTCGTCGCTGCTCACCGGCCTCGCGGCGCCGCTCAGGAGCTACCTCGCCCAGCACGACGAGCTGATCATGATCAGCGGCTTCACCGACGATCGCCCGATCACCGCGTCTCGCCAGGGCTACAAGGACAACTGGCAGCTCTCGGCCGAGCGTGCTTTGACGGTGACCCGGGCCCTCGTGGCGGCGGGCGTCCCCGCGGACGCGATCTTCGCGGCGGGCTTCGGCGCCGGCCACCCGGTCGCGCCCAACGACACCAGCGAGAACCGGGCGCTCAATCGCCGCGTGGAGATCTCGCCCATCCCGAGGAAGGCCGCGAAATGAGCGCTCGACGCGACGCCGCGCGGGGGCGCCTCGACTCGCTGCGCGAGGGCGGAGGGGCCGAGTACGATCCGCTGGGACAGGCGTTGATCATCACGCTCCTCGCGCGCGCCGAGGCCGAGGACGAGGGCGTTCAAGCCATTCTCCTCGGCCGGATCGAGGCGCGATTGACGACGCTGGTGTCGTCGTTCCGGGCCGCGCGCGCCGCCGCCCACGGGGAGATTGCCACTCTCGTCGACGCCGCGATCGAGCCTTCCCCGGCGGTGCGCGAGGCGCTCGGGCAAGGCGATTTCGCCGCGGTGCGCCGCGGGGTACGGCAGCTCTTCAGGGCTCATCGCGACGCGAAGAAGACGGCGCGCGTGCCCTGGATAGCGCGCCTCCGCGGCGAGGCGCGCTCGCGCGATCTGGAGCTCTCCGACGACGTGACCCGCGGCCTCGACGCCCTCGCGATCGAGGACGGCAGCGTCGATCGGACCGAAGTTCGTCGCGCCCAGGCCCTCGGTAACGCGATGTCGTCAGCGCTGTTCCGCGAGTCGGCCGAGGGCGCCCGCGCCGAGCTGGCGGTCGCGCGCGCCGCCGACAACCTGCCTGACGGCGCGGGCCCCTACAACGGCCAAGTCCTGGCCGCCAAGGCGCTCTCGGCGATGGCGGCGCTGTCCCCGGGCTACGTGCGAGCGTTGATTGCGGGCCTCGACGATCTGGCGGCGATGGAGGTGCTGCTGGCGCCTGAAGAGCGGAAGACGATCAAGCCCGCGAAGCCGAAGAAGCCCAAGAAGAAGCAGGGCGGCGCCGCGGCGGCGTGAGGCCGCTCAATGCGGTGCTGTCGGGAGGACCCAGCCCGAGGGCAGCGCGGTGGGGAAGCCCGAAGGCAGCGCGCTCGGCAGGGCGGTGGGCCAGGCCCACGGCTGCGCGGCGGTGGTGGCGGTGGGCGAAGCTTGCGGCGCGGGCTGCTGCTGGGGCATCGGCTGCTGCTGCTGCGGATACTGCTGCTGCTGCGGGTACTGCTGCTGCTGCGGGTACTGCTGCTGCTGCGGGTACTGCTGCTGCTGCGGGTACTGCTGCTGCTGCGGGTACTGCTGCTGCTGCGGATAGAGCGGCTGCTGCGGCTGCGGCTGATCCTGGTGGCAGCCCATCGCGAGCATCAGGGCCGAAAACGTCGAAATTCCGAGGATGGTCAGGGCGATCGATCGCATGGCGGCATTCTACGGAGAAGCGACCTCCGCGCGAAGAGAAAGGGCGGCGGCGCAGGGCATTCCCCCCGCGCGGCGGGACGTGCCAGAATGCCGCCGGCAAGGCCGAAGACCGCTCATGCGAACCGACGAGATCCACCCGGGCGACGTTATCGCCGGGAAATACCGCGTCCGAGCGATCCTCGGCCGCACCCATGGCCTCCTCGTCGAGGGGTTCCACACCGAGTTCGATCAGCGGGTGGTGATCAAGATCCTCCTCGCCGGCCACGGAGACGACCGCGAAATCGAGCGTTTCCGCCGCGAGGCGCGCACGCTGGCGAAGCTCGAGTCCGAGCACGTCGCGCGGATCATCGACGTCGGGACGGAGCCGGACGGCTCGTTCTACCTGATCCGGCAGCACCTCGACGGCGTCGATCTCGGCTCGTTCATCCGGCAAAACGGGCCGCTCGCGCTCGCCGACGCCGTGCTGACGATCCTCCAGGTGGCCGAGGCCGTCGCCGAGACGCACGGGCACGGGATCATCGTGCGCGAGCTGCAGCCGGGGCACCTGTTCCTGACCCAGCGAGCCGGCGGCGCGCCGCTGATGAAAATCACCGATTTCGGTACGGCCAAGCTGATGCGTGATGCGGTGGCGCCGGGCGGCGGCGGCGAGCTGACGGCGACGGCGATGTTCGGCCTCTCGCCGTACTCGTCGCCCGAGCTGCTGCGCAAGGCGAAGAACGTCGACGTGCGCACCGACGTGTGGTCGCTCGGCGCCATCCTGTACGAGCTGATCACCGGGCGCCCGCCGTTCGCGGGCGAGACGGCGCTCCTGATGTTGCAGATCACGCGCGAGGAGCCGACGCCCGCGTCGCACCTCGTGCCGGGGCTGCCGGCCGAGGTCGATCAGATCCTCGACTGGGCCCTGGCGAAGGACGTCGACGCGCGCTTCAAGAACGTTCACGCGTTCGCGCACGCGCTGCTGCCGTACGCCAACGCCGAGGGGCAGGTGCTGATCGAGCGCATCGCGCAGATGGCCGAGGCTTCGCGCACCAAGCGGCGCGGCGGATCGACGCCGCCGCCCTCGTTCCCCACGTCGCGCCCCGCGACGGCGCCGCACGTGCCGACGATGCCGCCGCCTCCGCCGTCAGCGCCCATGTCGAAGGCGGCGACGCGACCGGACGAGTCGGTGACGAGCCTGCTGACGCCGGAGATGATGACGGGCTCGGTCTCGCTCGCGGCGCCCGCGCCGTCGAGCCCCGGGTTCGGCGGGCCGCCCGCGTCGATCTCCGATCCATCGAGCCCCATGGCCGATCGGCCCCGCGCGGCGCCGATCGTGGCTCCGCCGAGCCCACCGCACTCGGTGCCGCGCAAGGCGGCGATGGGCGCGATCGCGGTGGCCGCGGTGGTGCTGCCGATGCTGGTGCTCTACGTCGTGCTTCGCAAGGGCACGACGACGAGCACCCACGAGCTGACGCTCCAGGGCCCGATGCCGCCGGCGTCGAGCGCGCCCGTCGCGAGCGCGAGCGTCGAGCCCACGCCCTCGGCCGCGCCGATCGCGAGCGCCGCGCCAGTGGCGACCGGAGTGGTGACGGCCGCGCCGACCGCGACAGCGTCCGCGGAGATCGTTGCAGCAGCAACGATCGATCCGCCGGCCTCGACCGCGAAGGCGACGAGCAAGACGGTGAAGACGACGCCTCCTCCACCACCGCCCCCTCCGCCGTCGTCCGGCGGCGCGAACGGGACGCTGCTCGCCGTCGCGGTCGGCGGGAGCTGCGCGTTCTCGGTCAACGGCGCAGGCAAAGGCACGAGCTCATCGCTGAGCCTCTCGCTCAAGCCCGGCACTTACGCGGTGACCTGCAGGCCGGCGAGCGGGGCCACGAAGTCGAAGAGCGTGACGGTGAAGAGCGGCGAGAAGGCGATGGCGGCCTTCAAGCTCTAGCGCTCGCACGCGCGCCGTGGGGGCGTGCGCCTTGCAATCGCTGCGGTAGAGACGTGGCGGGAAAGGAGCGCTCGTGGATCTCCAGCCATCAAGGTCGAGCGCGGCTCCCCGGTCATCGTCCCCGCCACCGAGCGGCGACGGACGCCCGCGGCTGCCGCTCGATGCAACCAGCGAAGATGCGCGTTCGGCGTGCTCGCCGCGACGACGCGTGAACGATTTGCTCGATGCGCTGCGCGCGCACGCGGACGGGCCGCACGTGATCTTGATCCGCGGTTACCCGGATCCGGATGGTCTCGCGAGCGCGTGGGCGCACGCGCGGCTCGCGGCCTCGGTCGGGGTGGAGTGCGACATCGCGCACATGCCCGTGATGAGCCGCGTGGAGAATCGGGCGATGGTGAATTTGCTCGAGGTCCCCGTCGTGCGGATCCAGGGCCCCGAGGATCTCGAGCGCTACGTGGCGATGAGCCTGGTCGATACGAACGCGATCGAGCTGCCGCTGAAATCAGGGTTGCCGTGCGTGTCGATCGTCGATCACCACTCCGTCTCGGGCAAGCTCTCCGCGGACTTCATCGACATCCGTCCAAGCGTGGGCGCGACGAGCACGATCTACACAGAGTACCTGCGCGACGCGCCCACGCGCGCGTTCGAGCCGGGCAGCGTGGCCTCGCGCCTCGCGACGGCGCTGGCGTACGGCATCCGCAGCGACACCGACGATCTGCTGCGCGCGTCCGCGGCCGACTTCCACGCGATGGGCGACCTCGCCGAGCACATCGATCCCGACGTGCTCCAGAGCCTCGCGCGCTACGCGATCCCCGACGCGGCGATGCAGATCTTGCGACGCGCCCTCGAGGCGATGAAGGTCGAGGGCACGTGGGCCTTCGCGGGCGTCGGCGAGGTGCGCCCCCACGATCGCGACTCCATCGGGCAGGCCGCAGACTTCTTGCTCCGTCGCGACGGGCTGAAGACGGTGATCACGTTCGCGCTGATCGAAGACAACCTCGACGGCTCGCTGCGCACGACGGATCCGGCGGTCGATCCTGCGCTGTGGATCCTGGAGGCGTTCGGCGTGGGGCCGCTCGGGCGTCCGTACGGCGGCGGCCGGCGCGGCAAGGGAGGCTTTCAGATACCGCTCGGGCCGCTCGCGGCGTGCCCCAACCGTCAAGATCTCTGGCGGGTGTGCAAAGAGATGATCGAGTCGACGATCCGGACGCGCATCGGCGTCGCAAGCGATCGGGTCGAGGCGCAGGACGCGACGCGGCCGTGAGCGCCCGCAACAGAGCCTCGCGTGTACGCGGAGTGCCCGGCCGTGCTGGTCCGCGCATTGCTCCGTGGCGCGAGCATGATGGGCGAAACAGAGCACGCTGAAGCGGACGGGCCCGGGGCGAGCCTTCATGCCGCGATGGAATCGATGCCCGCGCTCGTGAAGCAGGCGAAGCGCGCCGACGAGAAGCTCGTGGCCTACGTGCGCGAGCAGCCGCTGATCGCGCTCGGGGCGGCGCTCGGGCTCGGCTACCTGGTCGGCCGCGTGTTCTCACGCGCGGGCCGCTGACGGGGGAGGAGGCAGCATGGAAGAGAGCAAGAGGGTGCGCGAGAACGAGGAACACCATCACGACGGCGAGGAGGCCGAGCTCGGCATCGACAGCGCCGATCTTCGCCGCGCGGTCGACTCCGCGACCGAGCTGGCCCGCGAGA
Organism: Byssovorax sp.; assembly: GCA_025362495.1. Taxonomy (GTDB): domain Bacteria; phylum Myxococcota_A; class Polyangia; order Polyangiales; family Polyangiaceae; genus JANYGI01. The sequence continues at coordinate 15,959 of JANYGI010000083.1, forward strand.
GCCCGCACGCGGCGCTGGCGCTGGCGCTGGCCGCGGGATTCGTCCTCGGCGGCGGCCTGACGCCGCGGCTGCTCGGCAGCGTCGCGATGATCGCGGGGCGCTCGTACCTGAGCCGCGCCGTGCGCGACACGCTCGCGACCGTCGTCGAAGAGCAGATCGCCGCGACGCGCGGCTGAGCTGCTCTCGCTTCGATTCGCGCAGGAACGATGGCGGAGCGCGGCTCGTTCGCGCTCCGCTTCGTTGCTGTTCGAGCGGACGATCTAGCCGCGCGCGCGGCTGAGCTCGGCGCGCGCTTCCCCGGCGATTTCGTGGCCGGTGGCCTCGATCTCACCGCGCGTTCGATCGACGAACCGCGAGGCTTTGCGCTGGAAGCTCTCCGCGCCGCGCGCGAGCCGCCGTCGCGTCGCGTCGCCCGGCTCGGGCGCGATCAAGAGGCCGAGGCCGACGCCGGCAGCCAGCCCCACGCTCAGGCCGACGATCGACGGCAGCACCCAGGCGCCGCTCTTTCGCTGCACGGGGAGCGCGTCCCAGAACCACGTTCCGATTTCTCTCGCCATCATCTTCGAGGCTCCGTCGAAGCCGCGCGCTTCGGCGCGCGACCGGGTTGTTGGCAACGCGCCGGTCTTCGCAGCGGGCATGCCAGCGACGGCTGCGAAACGGGCGCCCACCAGCGGTGAGAGCCCGTTTCGAGAGAGTGTGGAGGAGAGGGATTCCGCGCGGGGAGCGCGGCTACTTGCAGAAGCCGTCGACGCAGATCTGACCTGCGCCGCAGGTCTTGCCGGAGTCGGCGCCGCACTGCCCGCCGAGCGTCGAGCTCGATCCGCAGACGGAGTGATCGCCGGTGCTCGTCGTCACCGTCTTGCACTTGTTGATCGTCGGCTGGTTGGTGCACGAGTTCGGCGTCTGCGTCGCGTCACAGGCGATGTAGCAGCTGTGGTGCAGGCAGATCGAGCCGGCGAAGCACACGCCCGCGGGCGGGTTGTTCGACCCGACCTCGCCGTCGTTCTTGCAGGTGAACTGCGCGGCCTGGTCGGGGACGCAGCCGTTCTGAACCCACGCGTCACCCGCCGGGCAGGTGCCGCCGGCGCTGCGGGGAACGCACGCCCCCGCCACGCACACGCTGCTGGGGCCGCCGCAATCGTTGGTGATCGTGCAGGCCTTCGCCGGGTTGACGCAGATGCCGAGGCTGGTGTTGCAGGTGTAGCCCGAGGAGCCGCAGTCCGCGTTGTTGGTGCACGACGGCGTGCACTTGCCGGTCACGCACTTGTCGACGCCGGCGCACTGCGTCTGATCGAAACACTGATCGGCCGGCTGCGTGCAAAGGCCGCTCACGCACTCGTACCCGGCGCCGAGACCCGAGCAGTCGGCGTCAGCGCCGCACGAGGCCGGGTTCGACGGAGCGCAGGTGCCGTTGCCGCCACAGGCGAAGCCGAAGATGCAGCCGTTGGTCGTGCAATCGCCGGGCTTGCACGTCCCGTCGGGCGCGCACGTCTCACCGGCGCCGCAGTCCTTCGGGTTACCGCAGTAGACAGTCGGAGCACCGCCGGTGCCTGTGCTGCCGCTGCTCGTCGTCGCGCTGCCCGTGGTCGTGCTGCTGCCGGTCGTCGACGCCGTGCCGCCCGTTCCGCCGCCGCCGATCCCGCTGCCCGTGGAGCTCGTCGTCGAGGTCCCCGGCTCGCAGCTCACGGTCTGGTCGGGGTTCTTCACGCAGTCGAAGCCAAAATTGCAGCCCCAGACGGTGCAATCACCCGGGTGGCACTGGTTGTCGCTGCCGCACGTCTCGTTGAGGGCGCAGTCGCTGGGCCCGGAGCACGATCCCGGATCGCCGCTCGTGCTGCAGCCCTCATCGCAAGAGGTGGTGTTGTGCTGGTCGTTGTAGATCGGGCAACCCGCGATCACGGTGGCGAGCAAACCGACGAAGCCGAGCAGAGAAAGTCTCTTCATACCGTCTCCCGAAAGCGCAAAGCCGACCGGCGGCCAGCCCGGAGCGTAGCAAGCGACATGCCCCGGACAAGCTCCACCGAGAACGGCTGATCTTCTCGGGATCTACGCGTCGATCGTGAAGCCTGGTTCACGGCTCCGTGTGGCCAGCGCTCGGCTCCGAGGACGCGATGGCAAGATCCTTGCGGCACGCGTGCTACGTTCGGGACTACTCTGACCGCCCCGCGCCCGGGAAACCTCCCGGACGCCCGACCGCGCCCCCATCTCGCTTTCCCATGGACGTCACCTGCGAGCGCTGCAGCACCGCCTACGAGTTCGACGACGCGCTCGTGTCCGAGCGTGGCACCACCGTGAAGTGCACCAACTGCGGCCACCAGTTCAAGGTGAAGCGACCGCAGGCGGCAGGCACGCCAGAGCGCTGGCTGGTGCGCACGATCGACGGCCGAGAGCTGGAATTCAAGGCCTTACGCGAGCTGCAGACCGCGATCGCCCAGACCCAGATCTCGCGTGAGGACGTGCTCCTCCGCGGTGGATCCCGGCCACGACGCCTCGGATCGATCGCGGAGCTCGAGCCGTTCTTCATGGGCGCCGGGCCGCACCCCACGCATGCCACGACGATGGGCCTCGGCGAGCCCGCGCGACGGCAGCGCACGCCGACGCCGCAGGGCCTCGGGATCGCCGGGCTCCCGGGCCCGCAGCGCACCGAGGGCTCGGTCGCGATCCCGCTGCCCACCGGCCCGCGCGAGCTCGATGGGCTCGACGACGAGACCTCGGTGATGCCACCCACGCTCGCGCCGCGCACCGTGCCGCGACGACCTTCTCCGTCGGTGCCGCCGCCGCGACCGCAGACGCGACCGAGCCCGCCCGGCGCTGGATATCCCGGCGTCGTGGTCTCGCCCGCGGGTGCCCCGCAGATCCCCGACGGCGACGCTCCGCGCCACAGGGGGAACGATTTTCAGCGCACGCTCCCGGTGCCCCTCGACGACGCGCTGCCGCCGCCTGCGCGCGCGCCGCACGTCGAGATCATGTCGGCCTCGGCGCTCGAGCCGGCGACGCAGCTCCGCGTCCCCGCGCCGGCGCCTTCGTCGGGCTATGCGGCCTCGGCGCTCGACGACGCGCGCGGCCTCCCGCCGCTGCCCGAGCCGCTGCAGAGCTCACCGTCGAACCCGCGCCTCGGCAGCGTGCCGCCCGCGACGCCGACGCCCGGGGCCGTGCGCAACTCGTTCTCGAACGAGGACACCTACGGCGAGCCGCGCTTCTCGTCGATGCCCTCGGCGCCGCGGCGCGGCGGGGCGGCGCGGTGGATCGTGGGGTTCGTCGTCGCGGGCATGCTCGCGCTCGGGCTCGCCACCGTCGGTCGCAAGTTCCTCGTGGCCTCCCCGACGCCGGCCGGATCGCCCGCCGACGAGCGCATCGGCGCGCTGCTGACGGACGGCGAAAAGAGCCTCGGCGACGGCGACATCGACGCCGCCCAGGACCAGTTCGCCAAGGCCAGCGTCCTCGCCGAGCACGACGCGCGCGTCGCGGCGGATCTCGCGCACCTCGCCGCCGTGCGCGGCGACGTCGCGTGGCTCCGCGTGCGGCTCCTGCCCGACGGCGATCCCGATCTCGACACGGCCAAGCGCGAGCTCGCGCAGGCCGCCGATCGCGCTCGCAAGGCCGCCGATCTCGCCGTCCAGATCGCGCCGAGCGATCCCGCGGTCATCCGCGCCCGCATCGACGCGCTCCGCCTCGCGGGCGACGTCGTCGGCGCGCGCAAGCTCGTCTCCGGCATCTCCGCCGCGAGCGCGCAGCCCGACAACGCGCTCGCGCTCGCCGAGCTCGATCTGGGCGAAGCCAAGCCCGACTGGCCGACCGTGATCGGCCGCCTCCGCAGCGCGCTGGGCGCCGATCTCAACCTCGGTCGGGCCCGCGCGATGCTCGTCTACGCGCTCGCGCGATCGGGCGACGGCGCCGCCGCGAAGGCCGAGCTCGAGCGCATGGTGAGCCTCCCGCGGCCTCACCCGCTCCTGCGTCCGATGCGCGCGTTCGTCGCGCGCGAAGGCGGCGCCACCCCCGAGGCGTCCGGCACTGCCGCCGCAGGGAAAGCGCCGCTCGGCAAGGGCTCGCTGCCGAGCTCCGGCGGCAAAGATCGCCCGGTGGATCCGCCGTCGGGCGCCGGGACGCGACCCACGCACGACGAGCCCACGCCGCCCACGCCGCCCGCGGGCGGCACCGTCGACACCACCGATCTCCCGGGCGTGAAGCCGCCTCCGCCCACCGCGACGACGGGCGACACGCCGCCGACTCCGCCGCCCACCGCGACGCCGACGCCCCCGCCGACGCCCACTACGCCCGCGGGCGTCGACACCTCCGATCTCCCTGGATTCAAGTGATCCGACGTCGATCCCTGACGACCCCTGGCCTCGTCGCAGCGGCCCTCGCGGGCGCCTGCGCCGCGGCCGCATGCGATGGCCGATCGCCTTCCTCCATCGAAGCGAACGACACCGGCGCGGCCTCGTCGGCGTCGCCCGCGCGCGCGCCCGCGTCGAGCAGCGGCGTCGTCGCCGAGCTCGATTTCACCCGCGGCGTCCCGGAAGAAGTGTCGACGCCGCTCTTCGGCGCCACCCCGCGACGCTCGCACCTCGACCTCGCCCGCGTGCTCCGATCGCTCGACGCTTCGCCTTCCAGGGGCCTCTTCGTTCGCCTCGGCTCTGCCACCGTCGGCCTCGCCGGCTCGCAGGAGATCGGGGCGCGCCTCGGCGCCCTCCGCAAGCGCGGGATCCCCATCGTCTGCCACGCCGACGGCTACGAGAACTCGACGCTGCTCCTCGCGGCGTCGGGGTGCAGCCGCATCTGGGTCAGCCCCGCGGGCGGCGTCGACAGCGTCGGGATCGCCGCGCAATTGCTCTACGCGCGTAGCCTCCTCGACCGCCTCCACGTCGCCGTCGACTTCCTGCAAATCGGCAAATACAAGGGCGCTGAAGAGCCTTTCACCCGCGACGGCCCTAGCCCCGAGGCGCGCGAGTCGCTCGTCGGCGCGCTCCGCGGCATGCGCACCGCGTGGCTCGACGGCATCACGCAAGGGCGCGGCAAGCCCGGCCTCGCCGACGTCGTCGAGGATGGTCCGTTCACGCCCGAGGACGCGCTCGCGAAGGGCCTCATCGACGCCGTCGGCTACGTCGACGAAGCGCGCGACGACGCAAAAAAGCTCGCCGGCGTCGACCAGGTCGCCACGCGCTTCGGCAACGCCGAGGGCTCGGCGTCGGCCTCGCACGGGCTCGTTGGCGTGCTGCGATCGCTCGGCGGATCGAGCGCGGCCGGCGTCCCGCACATCGCCGTCATCCCCGCCATCGGCCCGATCAGCATGGGCGGCACCCCGTCGCTCCCGATCGGCGGCAGCAGCGAAGGCATCAGCGAGCGCGACCTCGGCCGCGTGCTCGTCCGCCTCGCGAAGGAGCCCTCGGTCAAGGCCGTCGTCATCCGCATCGACTCCCCCGGCGGCTCGGCCCTCGCGTCGGATCTCCTCTGGAAACGCCTGATGGAGCTCCGCGAGAAGAAGCCCCTCGTGTTCTCCGTCGGCAACATGGCGGCGAGCGGCGGCTACTACATGGCGTCGACGGCCACGAAGATCGTCGCCGATCCGACGAGCCTCGTCGGCTCGATCGGCGTCGTCGGCGGCAAGCTCGCGGTGGGCAAGGCGCTCGAAGAGTTCGGCGTCCACGCCGAGACGATCCCCGCGTCGCCCGATCCCACGCGCGCCAACCGATCGTCGTACCTCTCGCCCTTCACGCCGTGGGACTCGCCCACGCGCGAGAAGGTCCGCGCGACGATGACCTCGGTCTACGATCTCTTCCTCCGTCGCGTCGCCGAGGGCCGTAAAATCACGGTCGCCAGGGTCGCGACGTTCGCGGAGGGCCGCGTCTTCGGCGGCGTCGAGGCCAAGCAGCTCGGCATGATCGACGAGCTCGGCGGCTTCGAAGAGTCGCTGGCGCTCGCGCAGAAGCTCGCCGGCCTGCCCGACGACGCGCCGTTCGAGATCACCAGCGACGGCGGCGGCCTCTTCGATCTGCTCGAGACCGGCGACGCTTCGGCCAACGGCAGCGGCGAATCGAAGGCCGAAAGCGCCGCGCGTCGCGTCGCGCAGGAAGCGATCGTCCCCGAGTGGACGGGCGCGATGCCGGCGATCGGGATCTTCCTCGGATCGATGACACCGCTCCTCCGCGGCGAGCGGGCGCTCGCGGCGCTGCCGTTCGGCGTCGTGATCAAGTAGCCGCCTCGCCCGGACACGTCGGCAGTCCACCCGGACGCCGCCGAAGACCAAGACGTGTCCGTGTGAGGCGCCCCCGTGTCCGTGTGACGCGCCTCCTTGTCCGTGTGACGCCTTCGATGTCCGTGTGACGCGCCCCCTTGTCCGTGTGAGGCGCCCCCGTGTCCGTGTGACGCCTTCGATGTCCGTGTGACCCGCGACTGTCCGTGCGAGCGATTCAGCGGACTCCGGGCGGCGCCGGACACCACGCGGCGCCCGCCCGTCGTCAACTGCGCCTCTGCTGCTAGACTCGGCCGCGTGATGCCGCCTCGAACGCTCCGGCACGCCGCGGCCGTCGCCCTCGCGCTCACCGCGGCGTTCGCGATCACGCGCGACGCCGCCGCAGATCCGTCGCTCTGGTCTCTCGCGCGCTCTGCCGATCAAGGCCGCTTGGCCGTCGCGGTCGCCGACGCCGAGGCGCTCCAGCTCAAGTACCGCCACATCGCGCGCCTGCCCGACGAGGACGCCGACGGCGTGGGCCGGCTCTTCCTGCGCGAGGCCCGCGTGCTGCTCGAAGGCGCCGGCGCCGCGCGCTCGCCCGATCCGCTCGTGCGCTACCAGCTCGCCGAGATCCTCCACGAGCTCCACGACGACGTCCCCGCGGCCAAGCTCTTCGAGACCGTGGTCACGGTCGAGTCGACGCCGCAGTCGGTGCGCGCCGAGGCCTACAGCCAGCTCGCCGAGGCCTACACGCGGCTCGGCCGCTTCGCCGACGAGATCCGCGCCTACGACGCCGCGCTCCGCCTCGAGCCGCAGCCGTTCGCGCGCGCGCGCCTGCTCGCCAACCGCGCCGAGTCGTACATGGCGCTCGGCGACATCACCGCCGCGGTCACCGGCTACCGCGAGGCGATGGGGCTCCTCTCCGCGCCGATCGAGATGTTCACGCTCGGCCCAACCACCCTCTGGGGGCTCGCCGTCGCCCTCGATCGCTCCGGCGATCTCGACGGCGCGCTCGAAGCGATCCGCCTCGCGCGCTCGTACGATCCGCTCGACAAGAACCTCAACGGGCCGGGCTGGTTCTACGTCCCCGCGTACGATCGCTTCTACTACCAGGCCCTCGGCCACTGGAGCGCCGCGCGCCGCGCCACCCTCCCCGCCGCGCGCGCCGAAGAGTACCTCAGCGCCGTCGCCCGCTGGCAGGAGTACCTCGACAGCGCCGCCCCCGACGACCGCTGGATCGGCGTTGCCCGCGCCCGCCTCCGGCAAAACGAGAAAGAGCGCGACCCCCGCGCCCGCTCCAGAAAGGCTGCGGCGCTCGGCAAATAATCGCGCCGACGCGAGCCCGGACGTCCGCGAGAGCGCATTTCTGCGGCGCGACCCTTTACCGGAGCGCCATGGCATTGCAGAGACCCGTGTATTCTTTTCGTGAGCGGAGGCAGCTTGGTGAAGCGCGACTCGCTGTACGGAGAGCCGGTCCTCTGGTCGGGGCGGCCGAAAGACGTCTCGACCCCGCCGATGTACCGCGTCGCCAGCGCCGTCTGCGGCGTCACCTCGGCGATCACCACGGCCGCTGCGGTCGTGCTCTCCACGGCCCTCGACGCGCGCCCCGACGGCCTCCTTGCCTTCGCCGCGTGGATGGCGACGCTCGCGATCGCCTTCTATTTCGGCCCGCGCTGGTGGCGCAGCGAGCTCCTGTTCACGCTCACCGATCAGCACATCGTCATGCGCCGCGGCCGCCTCCGCCGCTCCATCGATCGGCGCGAGGTCAGCTACGCCCGCATCCACTGGAACCCGAAGCTCCCCGGCGTGGGCGACCTCGAGATCGTACGCGCCGTGCCCACGGGCGCGCTGCGCCGCCGCCTCACGATCCGCTTACCCGGCCTCGTCGCTCCCGATCGCGTCTGGGCGATCATGCGCGGCGTGACGCCCTCCGCGCCCGCCGGTGACGGCCATCGCCTCCTCGCGCAGCGCCTCGACGACGGCGAGCGCGTGCTCTGGTCGGCGCACCCGATCGTGGGCTTGCGCGACTGGCTCCCGCGCACGTTCCGCGCGGTGGGGTCCGTGGCGATCGCCTGCGCCGTCGGCGCTGCCGGCGCCGTGATGTCGGTCCACGCCGTCAGCATTCTCCGCACCGCCGTGGCGGGCGGCCTCAGCCCGAGGTCGCCGCCGTTCATCACGCTCGTCGCCTTCCTGTCCCTCACCCTCGTCCTGCTGTTCTCGGTCTCCGTGGGGATCCTCTACGCAGCCATCGTCCGGCCGGCGCGCCTCGAAGGGCGCACGCGGTACCTGATCACCGATCGACGCGTGCTCATCCAGCGCGGCGATCAGGAGCTGCACCTCGATCGATCGCGCATCGTCGACATCATCGACGCCCCTGCAAAACGCGGCCTCCACGACCTCTTCCTCGTGCTCGACGGCCCCCGCGCCCGCGCCCTCGCCGCGAGCGGCGCCTTCGGCGAGGACCTCGGCCAGGGCCTCCAGCCCGTCCTCCTTCGCGTGTCCGACGTCGACGCCGTGCAGGCCATCCTGCGTGACGGCACGCAGCGCGTTTACCCCCACGCCGCGTAGCGCGCCGAGGAGCCGCATGTCCGACGATCGCAGCACCTCCTGGCCGCTCTTCCGCGAGAGCGCGATCGACCTCGCCACCAAGCTCGCCGAGATCCCCACCGCCGAGGCCGCCGGCATGGCGCACGAGGCGCGCGACCTCGCGGGCATCTTCCTCTCGTGGGACACGAAGAAGCCCGAGAACGACGCGCGGATCGCCCGCATTCGCCAGCTCTTTGAGCTCAACCGTCGCGTGATGGACTTCCTCGCCAAGCGCAAGAGCGCGCCCGGCGCGCCGCGACGCTAGGCCTGGATCAGCGCGCCACTCCGACGCCGAGCTCCGTCATCTCCGCCCGCGCCCGCGCGAGCTCCGGCAGATCGCCGCGGAGCCGCGCCAGATCAGCCTTGGAGATCGCCAGCTCGATCGCCTGCCGTAGCTGATCGACGGGCACGAACGTCCCGCGCGCGCGGCGCCGTCCCTCCACCGTCGACACCATCTCGCGCGTCACTTTCACCGCCTCGATCGCCTTGCCAACCAGGTCCGTCACGCTCGACGAGACGCCGCCGCAGTTGCTCACGGCGGCGAGCTCGCTCATCAGCGACTCGGTGGCCGCGGAGATCTCCGCCTCGCCGGCCGTCCAGTGCACCTTGAGCGCCGTGAACGGGTTCCGCTGCAGCGCGCGTCGACACATCTCGAGAGCGCGCGAAAGCTCCGCCTCCGACAGCACCACGGCGGGCAGATGCGAAGCGGGCCGACCGCGCAGCTCGACGGCCTGCATCCACAGCTCGAGCAGATCGGTGTCGGTGGCGCGACGAGGCACCCACTCGAGCGCCGTCGCGGTCGCGGAGCGCTTCAAGATCCGGAAGAACAGCGCCACCTGGAGGCTTTCACCGAGCAGCGCCAGATCGAGCACCAGCTCGCCGCCCACGTCGCCGGGGATCACGTACTCGAGCACGAGGATCCGCTTCTCCCGCAGCCTCGTCGCGATGGCGAGCGCCACCGACTGCTCCAGGTACTCCACCTGATAGCGCGGCAGCGCGAGCCGCTGCACGCGGAAGGCGGCCGTCGCCCCCGGCGGAGGCTCGACGCGCAACGGCAGCCGTTTCGCCGGTTCGATGGCCGAGGCCTCGGGTGCGTTGTTCACGCTCTGCGCCGCCATCCTCCGCGGATCGGCGCCGCTCGCGGCAACTTGAGCCGATCCGCCGCGACCCGGCGTGGACGACGGTCACCAGGAGGACTCGACGTCGACCACCGTTGACGATGTGCGACGCGCACGATCGGCGTGAATCGAAGAGGTTGTGAGCCGCCCCGCGGCGAGAGCCCGCTCCACTTCAGTTCTCGCGCGTCCGGGCGATCACTCCTCCTTGAATCAGGGCTGCACGGCCGCCCCCCTGACGGGGCAGCGCCCGGACGAGCCCCGAGGCGCCATCGTCATCCGCCGATGGAGCCTCCACGCGAAAGGAACGACGGATGCCCCGCCCGTACTCTGCCGGTCGAATGATCCGGCTTCCCCGGATGAGCGTCTCCGATGCGCTCGAGCTGATCGAGCGCACCCTCAGCACCGCGGAGGAGCAGGCCTCCGAGCTCGGCGAGCTGCCTCCACCGATCGAGCGATCGCGCCGCCGCCTCGACGCCGCGTTCGCCGCGTTCGATCAGGCGCAAGCGTCAGGCGATCTCGCCACGCAGCGGGACAGCGCGCTCGGCGTCCTGCGCGAGTACGTCACTCGCGTCATCGCCCACGCCGATCCCGAAGTCCCTGGCTCCGACGACCTCTCCGAGACCCTGCTCACCCCGCTCCGCACCACCCACTGAGCTTGTATCAAAACGATACACACGCACATCACTACGATATGACACCGGGCTGAACTCTGGGATTTTCCAGGCTCTCGCCGCGGCGTGACCGCGCCTCCAGCCTCCCTGGGCCCTGGCCCGAGCCTTGCCAATATCGGTGTCATTGCCGGCGCTATCCCGCCGGCCCGGAGGCCCGATCATGATCTCCATCCGCCCCTCGTCCCAGCGCGGCGACGCCGACCACGGCTGGCTCCACAGCAAGCACACCTTCTCGTTCGCCGACTACCACGATCCCGCGCAGATGGGCTTTCGCTCGCTCCGTGTCATCAACGAAGACCGGGTCGCGCCCGGCCGCGGGTTCGGCACCCACGGGCACCGGGACATGGAGATCATCTCCTATGTTCTCGAGGGCTCGATCGAGCACAAGGACAGCATGGGAACGGGCTCGGTCATCAAGCCGGGCGACGTGCAGCGCATGACGGCGGGCACCGGCGTGCAGCACAGTGAGTACAACCACTCGAAGCAAGAGCCCTTGCACTTCCTCCAGATCTGGATCCTGCCCGAGCGCGCGCGCCTCACGCCGAGCTACGAGCAGAAGGCGTTCTCCGACGCCGAGAAGCAAGGCCAGCTCCGCCTCGTCGCGGCGCAGGACGGGCGCGACGGCGCCGTCACCGTGCACCAGGACATGGCGCTCTACGCGGCGCGGATTGCGCCGAGCGAGCGCGTCGTCCACCGCGTCGAGCGCGGCCATGCGTGGATCCAGGTCGTGCGCGGATCGATCACCGTCAACGGCCAGGCGCTGGCCACCGGCGACGGCGCGGCGATCACCGGCGAGCCCGAGCTGACGATCGCCGGCGTCGAGGCCGCCGAGCTCTTGCTCTTCGATCTCGCCTGACCGCGCCGAGCTTTTTCCTCGTTCCCGGTTCGCGTCGCTGATAGGAAAAGGCGCGCGAGCCGGGGCTCTTCTCCCGGCTCACCTCATCGAGATCCGGAGCCCATGTCCTCTCACAAGCACGCGACGATCCCCGCCTGGCAGCGGAACGAGCACGGCGGCTATAGCGCCGAGATCGACGGCTGGACTCTCCGCGTCCACTGGCACCCCGAAGAGAGCGGCGGCGCGACCCGCGCGGCGACGAAGCACCGCGGCTTCTCGTGGGACGCGAAGCGCGGCGATCTGCCTCGCTTCGTCTCGCTCGAGCACCACGAAGAAATCGAGCTCGCCATGGTCGCCGCCGAGGCCTACCCGGCGCAGGCCGAGGCCAGCGCGGCCGACGGGCGCAAGGCCGCCGAAGCCGACGCCGAGACCGACGCGCCGCACTGATCTCCTCTCACCGCGAGGCGCGCTCGCGCTGGCCGCGGGCGCTCGCTATCTGCTAGCGTGGCCGATCTGGAGGCCAGCATGGCGCGCCGATTTCTTCTCCTTGGATCGCTGTGCTCGGTGCTCGCGGTGTGCGGCTATGCCTGCAGCTCCAGCGACACGACGACGACCGCCGCCACGACGAGCGGCGCGGGCGGCAACGCCACGACGACGGGTGGTCACGGCGGCGAGGCGCTCGACGCCTCCGACGACGGCCTCTTCGCCGATCACGGCGCGATCGTCTCGCTCAAGATCACCCCGGCGACCACGACGGTGGACGTCGTCAACGGTGTGGTCGTCCCGGCGACGTTCACCGCCGTCGCCACCTTCGCCGACAATTTCGCAGGCAACGTCGACGCCGACTGGGCCTGCGATCGCCCCGATCTCGGCCTCATGTCCAAGGCCACGGGCGTCTTCACGGCGCACGGCACGCTCGGCGGCAAGGGCTCCGTCACCGCGACGTTCGGCGGGCAGACGGCCAAGGCCGATCTCTCCGTGGTCCTCCACATCGATCTCAACCCGGGCGGCCTCCTCCCGGGCGAGCAGACGCTGTTCGACGCGCCCGACGCCACGCCCTCGGGCGCGCTGATCTACCCGTACGACAAGACGGTCTTCGCCCGCGGCCTCGCCGCCCCGGAGCTGATGTGGAGCGGCGGCGCGCCCGGCGACAAGTACCTCGTCCACTTCAAGCAGGGCTTCGTCGACGCGAAGATCTACACGACCGGCGATCCGCCGAGCTCGTTCACGATCCCCGGCTCGATCTGGAGCAACCTTACCGACAGCAACGCCGGCGAAGATCTCCAGGTCGACGTGCTCCGCCTCTCCGGCGGCGTCGCCCACGCGGCGATGCACGAGGCCTGGATCGTCGCTCCGGGGAGCCTCAAAGGCTCGATCTACTACTGGGCCGTCAACACCGGCCAGCTCATGAAGATCGCCCCCGCCGCGGCGGCGCCCGTCGTGGTGTTCGACTCGGGCCCGGCCGATCAGCTCGGCACGCCGGCGCCCACCAACTACGACGGCTCGGTGCCGCCGTGGGAGTCGGGCGGCAACAACAAGCGCTGCGTCGCCTGCCACGCCGTCAGCAAAGACGGCAGCACCATCGCCTCGATCTTCGAGAAGAAAGGCTCCACCGCGAGCCCGTGGGGCACGATCGATCTCACCACGACGCCGCCGACCACGGTGCAGATCACGCCCTACGACTCGACGGCGATCTACCTCGGCCTCACGCCGGACGGCAAGCAAGCCGTCGCCAACAACGCCACGCTCCAGATGCAGTTCGTCGACACCAAGACCGGCGCGCCGATCGCGACCGCGCTCGATTCGATGGCCGACAAGGTCGCCGATCCGGCCTTTTCACCGGATGGAAAGCTCTTCGCGTTCTCGAGCAACGTCACCGGCGCCTACCCGGTCGAGTTCACGCGGGCCGATCTCGACGTCTTCGATTTCGATCAGGCGACGCTCTCGTTCACCAACCGTCGCAACGTCGTGATGGGCGGCTCCGAGGCCATCGCGTTCTCCAGCTTCTCGCCCGACTCGAAGTGGGTGTTCTTCCAGAAGGGGGACTATTCCCGCGCGAAATACGGCAGCAACCTCGTCGGCCACGACGATCTCTTCGTCGCCGATCTCGCCGCGCAGACGGGCACGCTCTCGCTCGCGACGGCCAGCGGCGCCGGGCTCGAGGCCAAGAATCAGCACATTGCCTATCAGCCGACCGTCAACCCGATCTCGGTCGGCGGGTACAGCTGGGTGGTGTTCGTCAGCCCGCGCGACTACGGCAACAAGATGCTCTCGACGAGCAACCCCACCTACGAGAACCGCAAGCAGCTCTGGGTCGCGGCCGTCGACGCCAACCCGCAGCCCGGCAAGGACCCTAGCCACCCGGCCTTCTGGCTCCCCGGGCAAGACCTCAACACCACCAACATGAGCGGCTACTGGGCCCTCGACGCCTGCCAGCAACAAGGCACCGACTGCGACCAGGGCTACGAGTGCTGCACCGGGTTCTGCCAGCCGGACGGCAACGGGAAGTACACCTGTGTTCCGCCGCCCGGCGGCTGCTCCGACATCGGCGAGAAATGCACGACGTCGGCCGACTGCTGCGGTGAGCCGACGATCCAGTGCGTGGGCGGCTTCTGCGCCCAGGGGCAGCCTCAATAGTGAAGCGCACGTTCGCAATCGGTGACATCCACGGCGACGCCGAGGCGCTCTATCGCCTCCTCGCCACCTTCCCGGAGCTGGACGAGACGGACACCATCGTGTTCGTGGGCGACTACCTCGATCGCGGCCCCAAATCGAAGGAGGTAATCGCCTTCCTGCGCGACCTCCCCACGAAGACGAAGGCCCGCGTCGTCCCCCTCCGCGGCAACCACGAGGACGCCTGGCTCCGCGTGATCGACAAGGGATGGCCCGAGTTCATCCTCCCATCGGGCAACGGCTGCCTCGCCACGCTGCGCTCCTTCGAGGGCAAAGAGCCGCCGGAAGAGGGCGTGGGGATGGAAGTCGACGAGGTGCAAGCCCTCCTGACTGGCAGCTTCTTCCCGGAAGACGTCGTCGCCTGGATGCGCGAATTGCCTTATTTCTACGAGGATGAGCGCGCGATCTACGTCCACGCGGGGCTCCCGCGCCAGGGCACCGAGTTCCCCCATCCCAGCGAGGCCAAGAACCAGACAGCGCTCCTCTGGTGCCGTGACGAGGCCTTCTTCCGGCTCTACCGCGGCAAGCTCGTCGTCTTCGGCCACACCTCGACCGAGCTGCTCCCGCCCGAGCTCTCGTCCTACACGCCCGAAGATCCCACCGACATCTGGGCTGGCCCCTGCACGATTGGCCTCGACACCGGCGCTGGCAAAGGGGGCTGGCTCACCGGCCTCGAGCTGCCTTCGCTCCGCGTCTACGAGTCGCGCTAGGGCGCCCCGCCTCTCGACCTCTCACCAACGATCCTCGGCGCGCTTGGAAACCTTCATCCTCTGCCCGTTTCGCGTCGGCACGCTCCTCTGGGAAGCGCAGCCAGGACAGCGCTCCTTGACCGTGATGGTCAAGGCCACCTTCCTCCTCGTCCCCGATGGCGAGGCCGTCCCCGCGCCCGAGCAAGATCCGATCAGAGACGATCAGCACTGGGACGAGACGGCCCTCGGCAGCCTGCGCGTACCGGCCGATCTCGCGCCGCTCAAGCGCCGCGTCGACATCTCGCTCGTCGGCCACGCGCACGCGCCCGGGGGCGAGCCGGTGCCCGCTCTGACAGCGCGCCTCCGCGTCGGCGACTTCACGAAGACCCTTGAAATCAAGGGGGATCGCCTCTGGACGAGCGGGCCTTCGGGGCTCGTCGTCGGCGCTCCGATCCCCTTCGTGCAGATGCCGATCCGCTACGAGCGCGCGCCGCTCAGCCCCGACAACCCCGTCGGGGTCGACGTCGACGCGCCGCCGTCGCTCGGCGCCCCCGCGCGCGCCAACCTCGAGCACATCGAGGGGCCTCGCGCGCAGGCGCCCTCCCCCGCGCGCGGCAGCGCACCGCCCGGCCGAGCCGGAGCCGCGCCGCCCGCGCCACCTCCCGCGGCGGTCGGCTTCGGTCCGATCACGCCGACGTGGCGACCGCGCCGCAAGCTCCTCGACGAGCCGGGCCTCTTCTGGGCGTACGGCGTCTCGGGGGCCAGCGGCGCCGCGGGGCCCGCGCCCGCGGGCTTCAACTTCGAGTTCTTCAACGCGGCCCCGCGCGATCAGCAGCTCGACATGCTCCGCGCCGGCGCGGTGATCGAGCTCGAGAACCTCAGCCCCACCCACCCGCGCCTCACCACGCAGCTGCCCGCGATCCGGCCGCAGGTCTTCCGCATCGATCCGCGCACCGGCCGCTCGGAAGAGATCATCCTCCGCTGCGACACGCTGTGGATCGACGCCGATCGCGGCGTCGCGGTGCTCACCTTCCGCGGCCTCCACGACGTCGGCGCGGGCGGCGACGAGGCCATCGGCAAGCTCCTGATCGCGGCCGATCCGCAGGGAAAGAAGCTCCGCGCCGATCGCGTCGAGCACATGCTGCGCGAGCAGAGCCCGGGCGCGCTCGGCCCCGCGCGCGCCGGGGCCACGTCGCCCGAGAACGATCCGCTCGGTCTCCGCTACGACGCGGTCAAGGCCACGCGCGTCACCGCGCCGGCGCCGCAGCCTGCGCCCCCGATCGCCGCGACGCCGCCGCCCGGCAAGGCCGATCCGACGCAGCGCTTCGACTGGCAGACGGGCTTCATCCGCGACGAGTCCACGGCCGACCTCCCGCAGAACGAGGAGGCGGCCCGCGATCACACGCGCGACATCTCGCAGATGCCCCGGCGCGCGCCGCTCCCGTTCCCGGACCCCGGCGCGCCCGCCGCCCCGCGCGGCCTCGGCGCGTTCGTCTCGGCGCCGACGCTGCTCGCGCCGGTCGAGATCCCCCTCGATGGCCCGCCGCCCGCGCCGCCGATCGTTGCTGCTGCAACCAATCCACCGGCGCACATCGAGACGCTGCCTCCCCCGCCGATGGTTGCTGCTCCAACCAATCCGCCGGCGCACATCGAGACGCAGCCCGCTCCGCCGATGGTCGCGCCGACGGCGATCACCGCGGCGCCCGCGCTCGAATCACCGATGACGGTGCGCGGGATCGCCCCGCCCGCCGCGGCGCCGATCGCGCCCGTCGCGCCGAGCGCGCCCGCGGGCTCCACCGCGCCGAAGAAGACCGGGCCGATCGAGCCCGAGCCCGCGCCCGACTCCGTCGCGATCGAGCGGTACGCTGGCATCGCCGCGGCGCTCTCGCGCAAGGGCGTCGACCGCAGCGCCGTCCTTCGCGCGCACAAGCTCAGCATCGCCGGCTGGGGCGCCATCGATCGCCACTGGAAGCGCGCCCTCGCCGAGCAGACCGATCGCGGCGACAAGGCGCTCCTCCACGCCTTCGACGTCGCCTACGTCACCGCGCAGGCCGAGCTCCACCGGCAGGTCGGCGTGCGCGAGTACGCCCGGATCCTCATCGGCCTCGAGCGCGGCGAGGTCGGCCGCGTCCTCGCCGATCTCGAGCTCCAGCTCGGCGATCTGATGCGGCTCCAGCGCGTGTGGAGCAAGCGTGTCGCCGACGCGCCCGACCTCGCGACGGAGCTCGCGCAGATCCTCGAGGAGCTACGCAAGAGCTGAGGGGGCCGCCGGCCGATCGTTTGAGCTGCAACTACTTCACCGATTTGCAGCAGCGAAACCCGAGGTGGTAGTTCACGTGCCAGGCCTCGTTCATCGGCTCCACGTGCCACCGGGGATCGTGCGCGCACATGTCGGGGTACGTCTCGCGCCCCTTCACCTGCCGCTCGTCCGGCTTCCGCGCCACGTCGACGTAGAAGAACGCGCTGCCCTTGAGCTGGCTGTACGTGTGCCCGTCGGGATCGGCGCGCGTCATGATCTCGGCCACGTTCCCGTGCTGATCGAACACGCCGAAGCGCGAGCGACACTTCGGAAATGATCCCGACGGCTCGGTGTTGGTCGAGCACGTCTTCCAGGCCGTCGCCGCCGAGTCCGGATCGCAGTCCGGGCCGAACTTCGCCGCGGGCTTGTTGGTGTTGCAGGTGTCGAGATCCATCTCGTCGCCGTAGGCGAAGCGCTGATCTTTGCCGTCGTCGGGATCGCCGCGGCAGGCGTTGATCCACTCTTCCTGCGCGCAGAGCCGCTTGCCTTGCAGCTCGCAGATCACCTTCGCTTGCACGGGCGCGACCCACACCACCGGCAGCTCGCAGGGCTTGTTGGGGAACTCGAAGACGTCGATGCAGGCCTTGTTCTTCTTCCCCTTCTTGTGGATGGGGACCATGTTCTCGAAGCCGCCGCAGATGGCCTTCTGCTCCTCGGTCTGGACGGTGATCCCCGCGAGGCCAGCGAGGCATTTCGCCTTCGAAATAGCGTGTTTCCCGAGCAACTTGTTGCCCTGGTTGATCCGCGCGGCGGTGCCGGGGCCGAACGATTTGTCGAGGAAGCCGTCGGCGTTGCTGTCGCGCTTCGGCGGCCGCTTGATCGTGAAGAGCGCCAGCAGCTCTTCTTTGGTCTCGACGTGGTTGGTCATCGGATCGTCGAGCGGGCCGCCGTCGAGATCGCCCGCGCCGCCCGCGTCGTCAACTCCGCCAGCGTCACCGAGCGCGGCGTCGATCGCCGCATCGAGCGTGGGCGCGGGCGCGACCGAGGCCGAGGCCGCAGGGGTCGACGAGGCCCCGGGCGGATCCGAGGGAGCACCGCAGGCGACGAAGAAGAGAGGCGACGAGCAGGCGACGGCGACCACGAACGGGACAGCCGCGCTGAGGCGGAAACGGCGGAGCACGCGCGCATCCTACTCCACGCCGGGCGCCCTTGCGGGGCCGGCCCGGCGCTCGAATGAACCGCGTGGAGGCACCGAACCATGGACCAGAAGAAACGCGCCGCTCCACCCCGCACGCCGGATCCGCGCGACGAGCTCGATCCGATCCTCGAAAAAAAGCGCGACGAATCGCCGCCCGCGCCGGCCATCCCCGCGCCCGAGCCGCCGAACACCGACGAAGGCGTTGTCGACGAGAACAGTGACGAATCGTTCCCCGCGAGCGATCCGCCGAGCTTCACGCCCACCACGATCTGAATCCCCATCGCACCTTGCGCTTGACCCGCGCGCGCCTCCGGCCGCATCGTGGCGCCCCGAAAAGGAGGCCCGATCGATGAGCCGAGCAGACTGGTACTATCACCGCAAAGGGTGAATCACGTGCGGTAAAGCGCAGGAGTTTCTTGCGCAAGAGAAGGTCGCGATCGGCGAGCACGCCGACGCCAAGAAGCAACGTTTCGACCGTGACGAGGCGCTCGCCCTGGCAAAGAAGGCCGAGGTCGTCATCGTCGTCAAAGGCAAGAAGGTAACGAAGATCGAC
Source organism: Byssovorax sp. (assembly GCA_025362495.1). GTDB lineage: Bacteria > Myxococcota_A > Polyangia > Polyangiales > Polyangiaceae > JANYGI01. The sequence continues at coordinate 34,690 of JANYGI010000083.1, forward strand.
ATGAAGAGTCCCCCCGACGACGACGAGCTCGCGAGCCTCCTGCTCGGCCCGACGGGGAACCTGCGCGCGCCGGCGCTGCGCCGCGGGAAGACGCTGCTCATCGGCTTCGATCCCGAGTCGTACGGCCACCTCCTGGAAGGCCGTGACGCTCAGTGAAGGAGCTTTGACCGGGGTGCCCGCCGAACGGCGGCGCCTCGGCCTCTTCGACGTGCTGTGCATTGGCGTCAACGCCACCGTCGGCTCGGGCGTATTCACGCTCCCCGACGACATGCAGCGCGAGATGGGCGGGTTTTCCCCGCTCGCGTACCTCTTCTGCGCTCTCCTGTTACTGCCGGTGGCCCTCTGTTTCGCCGAGCTCTCGGGGCGCTTCGACGAGACCGGCGGCGCGTACGTCTATGCCCGCGCGGCCTTCGGGCCCAAGGTCGGTTACATCCTCGGCTGGTTCTGCTGGACTGCCACCTTCGTGAGCTGGGCGGCCAACACCACGCTCCTGATTGCCCTCCTCGGCATCAACCCCTATCCCTTCGGCAAGCCGCTCTGCGCCCTCGCCATCCTCGCGCTCGGCGGCATCAACTACGTCGGGATCAAGCCCGGCGCGTGGACAGTCAACCTGGTGGTGATTGGCAAGCTCAGCGCCATCGCCTGCTTCCTCGCTGTCGCGTTCTTCTCGTTCAGCCCCTCGCGCTTCGGGGGCGCGCTGCCGCACGGCGCCGCCGGCGTCGGGCAAGGCATCTACCTGGCGCTGTTCCCGCTCCAGGGGTTCGAGGTCGCGCCGGTCGCGGCGGGCGAGACCCGGAACCCCCGCCGCAACGTGCCTCTCGCGACGATGGGGACGCTGTTCTTCTCGGCGATCTTGTTCATCATCGTCCAGACGGCGCTCGTGGGATCGTACCCTGATCTCGCGCTCGACTCGCAGCAGCCGCTCACCGACGCGGCTCGCCACCTCGGCCGGACGATTGGCATTCTCGTCTTCGCGGGGAGCATGATCTCCATCGGCGGGTTCAACGCTGGCAGCGCCCTCGGCTCGCCGCGCTACGCCCGGGCCATCGCGGCTCATGGGCTCCTTCCCTCGCAGCTCGCCAGGATTCACCCGCGCTGGTCGACACCGCACATCGCCATCGTCACGACCACGCTGCTCGCGACGTCCCTGGCGATCTTCTTCGACTACCGTCAACTCGTCGGGATGTCGAACATCACCGTGGTGATCCAGTACCTCTTCACGTGCCTCGCGGTGCCGTTCATCCGGCGAAAGCAGGCCGGGAAGAGCACCGGCTGGGTGATCCCGGGCGGCCCTACCGTGCCGATCCTGGGCGCGATTGGCTCGCTCGTCCTCCTGCGCGGGGCGAACCTGGCCGAGGTGATCTTCGCGGCGTCGGCGCTCGTCGTGGGCGTGATTGTCCTCACCGTGCAGGGCAAACGCTGACGAGCCTCACCGCTCCTTTCGACAGGCCGCGATCTTCCGTTCGTTCGGGCATCGAACGACGCCATGACTGCCCATCAGGATCGGTTTCACGCGAACGTCCGCGCGCTGTGTGCTCTCGCTCTGGCGCGCCTCCCGCAGATGATCGATCCTGCGACGGGCCTGTTCACCTTCGGCGTCTCGGGCGAAGACCTCGCGCCGCGCGGGACGAGCGTCCGGTACACCGCGATGACGGCGATTGGCCTGGAGCGCGCCGACGCGCACGGGCTGGGATCGCCGGTGGATCTCGATCACATCTACGAGGCTCTCGGCGCCACGCTCGCCGGTGTCGACAACCTCGGGGATCTCGGCCTCGTGATCTGGGCCGCAGCGCGCCGCGCGCGTCCCCTCGCGGAGCGCGCCCTCAAGATGGCCTCCGAGTTTCCCGATCACGTCCAGCGCCGGCGCGGGACGAGCGTTCACTCGACCGAGCTCGCGCTCTACACCAACGGTCTCACCGAGGCTCTCGCGGCCGGCGTCGGGAGCGAGCGCGACGTGCGGAGCCGCCTCGATCGGGCCTTTCGCTGCCTCGCGGCGCAGCGCGGGCCGTCGGGGCTACTGCCCTTCTCGCGGCCGGCGCCTGGCCGGGAGACACCGCCCACGTTGCACGAACGGCTGCAATCCGAGCTCGGCTTCTTCGACGCGCAGATCTATTCGCTCCTCGCCGCCCTCCGCCGCCACGAGATCCTGGAGGACACCGACGCTCGGGCGATGGCGCGGACGATCGCCGAGCAGCTCCTCGCGGCGCAGCACCCGCTCGGGCAGTGGGCCTGGCACTACAATGTTCGCACCGGCGCGGTCGTCGATGTCTATCCGGTCTATTCCGTTCATCAGGACGGGATGGCCCCGATGGCGCTCTTGCCGGCCGAGCGGCTACTCGGCCTCTCCACCGTCCCCGCGGTGGCCCGCGGCCTCAAATGGCTCTTCGGCCGCAACGAGCTCGGGACGAGCCTGGTCGACACCGAGCGCGCCATCGTGTGGCGCTCGATTCGCCGCAAATCGCCGCTCCGGAGCGTGGTCTACCCGCTCAAGATCGCTAGCCTCCTCGACGTCGGCCGCGGCCTCGATCTGGGCTCACGGCTGGCCACGACCGACACGCTCGAGGTCGATCGCGAGATGCGGCCGTATCACCTCGGGTTCTCCCTCTATGCGTTCGCGGCGCTCGCCGGATCTCTGCCCGACGAGGACGATCTCGATCCCGACTCCGAGCCTCGACCGACGCTGAAGACAGGCGAGCAGGCGGAACCCACCCCGCGCCCGCGGGCATCCAACCCTGCATGAGGGTTCTTCACGTGCTCGACGCGTCGCTGCCCACGGTCGCAGGATACACGGCGCGAACGGCGTCCATCCTCGAAGCGCAAGCGGCGCTCGGCGTCGAGCCAGTCGCGGTCACCGGGGTGCGACAGGCCAGCTCGAACGATCGCGAGCGGGTGAACGGGATCCTCCACTACCGCACCGAGGTGCCCGGAGCACTCGAGAGCATCTCGCAAACACCGCTCGCCCGCGAGGCCCTGGAAATGGGCCTCCTCGCGCGCCGGGCGCTGCAGATCTACCGCGAAGAGCCCTACGACATCCTCCACGCGCACTCGCCGGTGCTCACCGGGATACCGGCCCTCGCGGTGGCTCGCCATGTCGGTGTCCCGAGCGTCTACGAGATCCGCGCCTTCTGGGAGGACGCCGCCGTCGACCAGGGCAAAGGCACCCAGCGCTCGGCCCGCTGGCACGCGATTCACGCTCTGGAGACGGCGCTCTGCCGCAACGTCGACGCCGTGGTGGCCATCTGCGACGGGATCCGCCGCGATCTCGTGGCCCGCGGGATCCCCGAGGAGCGGATCACCGTCGTCCCCAACGGCGTCGACACCCGCAAGTACGCGCCGCGAAATCGGGACGAGTCGCTGGCCGATCGCTACGGCCTGCGCGGGAAGATCGTGATTGCCTATGTCGGCAAGCTCTTCCGCTTCGAGGGCGTACGCCTGCTGCTCGACGCGCTGAGCCGGCTCATTGGCGCCGACGATCGCATCCGCGGCCTGATCATCGGCTATGGCGAGGCCGAATCCGAGCTGCAAGCGCAGAATGCGAAGCTGGGGCTGGAAGGCAAGGTGATCCTCGGAGGCAAGGTGGCCCCGGCGGACATTCCGGCGCTTTATGGGCTTGCCGACGTGATGTGTTATCCGCGCGAACGGCGGCGGATCACCGAGCTGACGACTCCGCTCAAGCCGCTCGAAGCGATGAGCATGGCCAAGCCCGTGGTGGTGTCGGACGTGGGCGGGCTACGCGAGCTGGTGAACGATCAGGTGACCGGCCTGTTCTTCCGCGCCGGCGAGGTCGACGATCTGGTGCGCGTCCTGGGGACGCTGTGCCGTGATGGGGAATTGCGTCGAAAGCTGGGCGAGCGGGGGCGAGCGGAGATGATCCGGCACCGGAGCTGGAGCACGCTGACGCAGCGGTATCAGGGCGTGTACGAGGCGGCGGCGGAGAGGCGGATGCGGCGGCTGGGGTGGAAGGAGCGGGCCGTGAGGGCGATCAAGGCGGGGTGATCGTTCAACGAGCCCATTGCAGCCACAACCCGTGGAGCCGCGCGTCAGCACGCGGACCCGAGTCGCGCGCGTCAGCAAGCGGACCGGAGCACTACGGCCCGTGAGCACTGGAATGCTGGCTCTGCCGGAGCCTTGCAGTCCGCTCCCTCACGGTCGCGGCTCGGGTCCGCTCCCTCACGGTCGCGGCTCTATGGGTTGTGCCGCGCTGCTGCGGTCATTCGAACTCGTTGTCGACGTAGATCGACGTCGCCAGCACGACCGTTCCGCTCGGCCCCACGGTGCCTGTCCGCGCGAAGGTGCTGGGAACGCCGTTGCCGTCGAGATCGCCCTGCGCCGAGGCCTCGAAGCCGTTCGGCCCCGGGGCGGCCGGCGAGAGGTAGCCCGATCCCTTGTGGTACTGATAGCGATAGTACATGGGGCTCGTCATCGCGAACTTGAGGCACGGCCAGCCGGTGTTCGCGTCACCGACGTTGAAGTCGGTGCCAGGCGCCGAGCTGGGCTGATACTTCGAGGCCTTGACGGACGAGAGCGAGGCCGGGACCGGGTTCGCCGTCGCGCAGAGGCGGTGTACGGGCTTCGTGCCGGAGCCTTCCTGCTCGTACTCGTAAGCCGTGACCGCCTCGCGGGAGATGGCCCCGATGCTGTTCTTGGCCTCGGCCGTCTTGGCGGCCGCGAGGTACTTGCGCGTACCATAGATGCCGAGGGCCGCGAGGACGCCGATGAGCACGACGAAGAGGCCGACGAGGACCAGGATGACGATGGCCCAGACCGGAAAGCCCTTCTTTTGCTGGGGCGGGTACGGGCTCTGCGTGGGAGGGCCAGGCTGATAAGGAGCCTGGTTGGGGTAAGCGGGAGGGGTCTGCATCGGGGCAGCTTACACGAGCAGCAGCGAGCAGCGCGACAGGATGAGCGCAGTTGGAGCTTTTCCTGAATGTGCAATCCGACGGCTTCACCCAACAATGTGAACGGGGAAGACTAGCTGCTCTCCTCGACGGAACCGCAACAGGAGAGAGGGGACCACCTCTCTAGCTGCCCCGGTTCGATAAAAGCGCATCCCGTACTCACTATCAAGAGGGCCAACGCTATTGTCTTCTTCATCATCGTCCGTGACGCGAAAAAGATACGACACCTTCTCGCCATCGAACGTCATGTCGGCGTAAAAATGATCAACTTCGTCGGCGCGACGAATGCCATCAACAACAATCGTAGAAAATGTCAAAAACAATGACGACATCATGACCTCAGTTTCGTCGAACATTCTGACCAACCCAAAATCTAAGAAGTTCCTCGATTTCCATAACAAACCAAAACCCCGAAGGATCCCGCCCTACAACATGCCCTGCAAACTGTGACCGGCTGGCATCGCGACACCACGCAGGCTCCGCCTTGGCAACTGTGGCCGCAGCTCCCACAATTTGCTGTATCGCCGCTGGTGTCGATGCAGAATCCGCCACAGGCTTGCTCCGGAGCCATGCAGTCCGGGCCGCTCCCGGTGGAGCTGCCGGTCACGCCGCTCACAGTACCACCGGCAGAGCCAGTGCCGGCACCGCCTGTTCCGCTGGTGGTCGGGCTCGTCGTGTCAACGCCGCCGCAAGCGGCGACAAGAGTGGCAACTGAGACAGCCGTGAAGACGGTTTATTGATTGTTGAACATCAGCCATCCCTATCAGACGGTTGGCCTTCGATCACCTGAATCGCTGAGATCAAACGCAACACCTCGAACCTGCTCAGCAAACAAGACGCGCGTACGTCAACACACCGTCACCCGAGCCAGCACCAGCACGGTCCGCGGGGCGAGGAGGACAAACCGAGGCGCGGCATGGCAGGCCCGCCTCGAAGGCGACCGTCCGCGCACGTCGACACCTCGCGTCCCCTCTTGTAGAGAGAACGCCCCGCCGTGGATCTCCTCTACTTTGCCCTCCTCTGCTCCGTGCTCATCTTCGTGCACGAGCTCGGGCATTTCGTCTGGGCGAAGATCTTCGGCGTGAAGGTCCTCACCTTCTCGATCGGCTTCGGCCCCAAGATCATCCGCATTCGCGGGCGCGAGACGGAGTACTGCGTCGGCATCCTCCCGCTCGGCGGCTTCGTGAAGATGCTCGAGGAGAACCGGCAAGAGCCCGTCTTGCCGGAAGATCGCAAGCGCACCTTCGAAGCGCAGGCGCTCTACAAGCGCGTGATCATCGTCATGGCCGGGCCGGCGATGAACGTGCTCTTCCCGATCCTGCTTTATTTTGCGGTGTTCGTGGGCGCGACGCGCTTCCAGCCGCCGACCGTCGGCGTCGTGCTCCCGGGCCACCCGGCGGAGGGGAAGCTCCAGCCCGGTGACCGCGTGCTCGAGGTCGACGGCGCGCGCGTCGAGACCTTCGCCGAGCTCCATCGCATCGTCGCCGCGAGCCCGAACAAGGAGCTCAAGCTCAAGGTCTTCCGCGCCAACGAGCACGTCGAGGTCACCGTCATCCCGGAGGAGCGCATCGAGCGCAAGCCGCTCGACATCATCGACAGGGTCGGCGAGATCGGGATCAAGCCCAACCGCCCCGCCGCCGTCGTCGGCATCTCGAAGCCCGATTCGCCCGCGTATCGCGCTGGATTGCGCACCTTCGATCTCGTGACCGAGGTCCGCGGGCGCCCCGTGAAGACGTTCGCCGATCTCGAAGCGCTGCTCGGCGAGAATCACGGCGAGACGGTGCCGATCACCTACCTGCGCCCCATCGACGTGCCGCGCGCGATGGGCGGCCTCGCCGATCTCGCCGTCTACGAGGCCGGCGTCGCCGCGCTCACGCCCGAGGCCGTGCACGGCGATCTGACCCTGAAAACAGGGCTCGAACCCGCAGACATGTACGTGGCCGACGTGCCCGAAGGATCGGCCGAGTGGAAGGCCGAGCTCCGCGCCGGCGATCGGATCATCGAGATCGACGCCGTCGAGGTCACCGCGTGGTCGATGCTCACCGAGCGCCTGATGGCCACGCCCGATCGCCCCCACGTGCTCACCTGGCTGCGCGCGGGCCAGCGCAAGAGCGGCACGATCGAGCTGCGCCGCGAGGATTACCTCGACGAGTACGGCGAGCACCGCCCGCGCTTCTTCGTGCGCGTCTCCAACTGGTCGCCGTCGGTGCCGGAGCCGTGGGTCAACAGCCCGTCGCGCGTCGAGTTCGCCTTCCGCAGCGCCCTCACCGAGACCTACGACGTGATCCGCTTCATCGTCGTCGGCATCGTCCGCATCGCCGAGGGCAAGGTCAGCCTGTCGACGCTGGGCGGCCCGATCACGGTCTACGACGTGGTCGGCGAGGAGAGCTCGAAGGGCGTCTCGTACTTCGTGTGGGCCATGGCGGTGATCTCGATCAACCTCGGCCTGATCAACCTCTTGCCGATCCCCGTGCTCGACGGCGGGCACCTGGTGTTCTTCCTCTTCGAGGCCGTGCTCCGCCGCCCGCTGCCGCTCCGCGTGCGCGAGATCGCCAGCCTCGCGGGGATGGTGCTGCTCGTCGCGCTGATGGCCGTCGCCTTCAAGAACGACGTCGAACGCCGCTGGGATGTGATTCAAAGTCAGTTGAAGGAGCTCGTGGATTGAACGTTGTAGTCGTTGGCCCCGCCCGTGAAGTCGCCGCGGCCGTGCTCGTCCGGGTCTTCACCGAAGACGCGTTTGCCTCCGCCGCGCTCGACGCCGAGCTCAAGCGTCGCCCGCAGATCGACTCGCGCGACGTCGGGCTCGCGACCGAGCTCGTCTACGGCGTGCTCCGCACCGAGACGATGCTCGACGACAAGATCGCAAACCTCGCTGCGCGCCGCGGTTACGCTTCAGATCCCGTGGTCTTCGCGCACCTGATCATGGGCGCGTACCAGATCTGTTTCCTCGATCGTGTCCCCGTGTTCGCCGTCGTCTCCGAGGCCGTGGCGGGCGTGAGCGAGCGCGCCGGCGAGCGCGTCGGCGGCTTCGCCAACGCGGTGCTGCGCAAGCTCGCGGCCCAGGTCGAAGCCCAGGGTCGCCCCTCGCTCGAGGACACGATCGCGGCTTCTGCGCCCGGCTGGCTGCGTGGATCGCTCCGTCGCGCGATCGGCCGCGCGGGCGCCGCGGCGTACCTCACCGCGGGCCCCGTGCCGCCGCCAATCGGCCTCTGCGTCGCGCAGGGCGTGGATCGCGATGCGTTGATCGCCGAGCTGCGCCTCGCCGCGCCGCACGCGAGCTTCGAGCCTGGAGGCGTCTCGCCGCTATCCATCCTGGTGCGCGGCGCCGGCGACGTGCGGCGCCTCCCCGGCATCGGCGAGCGCTGGATCGTGCAGGAAGAAGGCGCGCAGGTCGTGGCCCTCGCCGCGGGCGCGAAGCCCGGCGATCAGGTGCTCGACGCGTGCTCGGGCCATGGAAACAAATCGTGGCTCCTCGCCCAGCAGGTCGCTCCCGGAGGCGCAGTCGACGCCAGCGATCTCCACCCGCAGAAGATCGATAAATTGCTCGCGGGCCCGCCGGGAAAGCTGGTTCGCGCGACGTTCACCATCGACTGGACCGTCGGCTCGGGCGACGTGCCCGACACCTATGATCGGGTGATCGTCGACGCGCCGTGCTCGGGGACTGGCACGCTCCGGCGCCGCCCCGAGATCGGTCGCAAGCGCGAGGCCGACGATCTCGCGGGCCTCGCCGATCTGCAAACGGCGATAACGCTGCAAGCGGCGACGCGCGTGCGCGACGGCGGGACGCTGCTCTACGCGGTGTGCAGCGTGCTCAAGGAAGAGGCCGAAGACGTGGTGGCGCGCCTCGTCGCCGGCGCCGAGGGCTCGCCCGTCACGCTCGCTCCGCTGCCCTTCGAGAGCGAGCTCTTGCGCTCGCTCGCCGGGGATCAACCCATGCTCCGCTTGCTCCCGCACGTCCATGGAACGGACGGTTACTTCGTCGCCAGCCTGCGGGTGACGAAGCGCGGTTGAGGGACGATTCGAATCCTGGCCCCGGCGTCCTCGCGTGGACGTCGCGGCGCTACCGCTCCCGACGTCCGCGCCCGGGAACGCGGGGCGAAGGCACGAGCAATATCGCGCCCGGCCGGCTTCCGCGTATACTCCGCCGATGAACGCCCTTCGCGCGCTTTCGCTGGTGGTGTGTGGCGTGGTCAGCTTCGCGGCGTGCGCCAGGGGGTCCTCGGTCGAAACGACGTACGCCCCGGGCTCCGGCGGCGCAGGCGGCTTCGGCGGCGATCCCTCGGGCGACACCACCTCGGGCGACGCGACGACCGGTGACGGGAGCTCGACGTCCGGCGCAGGCGGCACGGGCTCCGGCGCCGGCGGCGATCCGGCCACGACGAGCTCCAGCAGCACGAGCGGCAGCAGCTCCGCTTCCAGCACCGGAAGCGGCGGCCCGGCCTGCGATTACAAGGCGCCCGACAACTGCCAGTCGTCCGAGACGATGAGCGCCATCGACGGCGACAAGAACAACGACACCCGGATCGTCAAAGGCACCACGTCGAAGTGGTTCAAGGTCCTGGTGAACGAGGCCGTCAGCTCGATCATCAGCTTTCCGCAGCTCAGCTACACGGCATCGCTGGTGTCGCCCGCAGGCATGGACTTCGATCTTTTCGTGTACGACGGGACGACGTCGACACCGAGCTGCAGCGGCAACCCCACGCACGCCACGGGCAACCCCGAGTCGGTGAGCGAGACCTGGGGAGACACGCTGAACTCGGACGACACGAAGTGGCTCACGCTCGAGGTCCGCTACATCTCGGGCGACATGTGCCCTTCGGACCAGTGGGTACTGACGGTCAAAGGGCACACGATCCCTTGATCAGGCGCCCGCCGCGAGATCAAGCGCTCTTGATCTCGATCTGGCGAGGCTTGGCCGCGGCGGGCTTGGGCAGCGAGAGCCGGAGCACGCCGTTCTGCAGGTTGGCGGCGATCTTCTCGGCGTCGATGCCCTGCGGCACCACGAACGAGCGGCGGTAATCGAAGGGCTCCTCGTCGGGCCCGAAGGAGCGGAGGCGACCCTCGATGGAGAGGCGTCCTTTCTCGAAGTGGACCGAGAGATCTTCCCGGGCCACGCCGGGCAGATCGGCCAGGGTCAGCAGCTCTTCCTTGTTCTCGAAGATGTCGACGGTGGGCGCCACGGCGGCGCGCTGGGCCACCTTCTCGGGGTTCTGATCGCGGCGTTGCGGAGCCTTGCTGGTCGCGGCGTTCATGGGATTGTTCCTCCTCTTCGTCCTCTCTCAGGCGTTGACCTTGATGGCGATCTGGCGCGGCTGCTCTTCAGGCACCTTGGCCAGGTTCACGGTGAGCACGCCGTCCTTCAGCGTGGCGGTGCTCCTGTCGGGATCGACCTTGCAAGGCAGGGTGAACGAGCGCGAGAAGCGGATCGGGGAGCGCTCCTGGCGATGTACGTAGTAGCCCTCGGGCGCGTCCGGCTTGCGCTCGCCCGCCAGCGTGAGGACGTCTTTCTGGATCGAGAGCTGAACGTCCTTGTCGCCGAGTCCGGGCATTTCTGCTTCGAGGATCAGAGTCGCCCCGGCGTCGGCGAAGCTGATGCGCGGAAAATGCCCACGGCTCCACACGCGCTCGGGCTCGTCGGTGTGGGCGCGATCCCGGGCCTGAACGCCCTCCTCGAAGAGCCGGTCCATCCGGCGGCGGAGCTGGTCGATGACGGTGAAGGATCGATCGAGGTCGCTGTAATGGCTGAGCATCGTGTCCTTCCTTTGCCCACACGGGCACACACGAAGCGACGTGTCCGGGTCACGCAACGTCTGGACGGATGGCGAGCGCGCCGGCCTCCAGAGCGGTCGTAGATCGGCCGTGCCTTGCTGGATAAGTGAACTTATTCGCGTGCTTGGCTCGATAGAAGCCGCCCGCGCGCCACTCAATCTTGGCTCGGCGACTGCACTGTCAAGAGCCGGACCGCGCCGATGTGCGCTGCGCGTTCCGGCCACTTTCCGACCTCCACAAAGCATTGACGGCTGTCACAAACATTGTACAAAGTGTGAACATGAAGAACGCCAAGCTCCGCTCCACTGTCCTCGGCGTCGCCGCGCTCGCGCTCTCGACGCTCGGCTCGCCCTCTCCCGCGCTCGCGCTCCCCGCCGAGGGAGCCGCGGCCCCGAACGCCAGGATCGAGGACGCGGACGGGCGAGCCCTGGAGCTCAAGGCGTTCAAGGGCAAGCCGATCCTCATCGTCTACGAAGACAAGGACTCTGCGACCCAGAACCAGCCGCTGAAGGACGCCTTGAGCAAGCTAGCCAAGGGCGATCGCTACAAGGCCTCCGTGGCGCTCGCGGCGGTGGCGGACGTCAGCTCGTACGATTACTGGCCGGTGAAGGGCTTCGTGAAGGACTCCATCCGCGAAGAGTCCCGCAAGCAAGGGACGACGATCTACTGCGACTGGAGCGGCTCGTTCCGCGGGGCGTACGGGCTGCGGCGCGGGCTGAGCAGCATCGTGCTCGTCGGTCGCGACGGACACGTGCTCTTCGCCGCCGAGGGCGCGGTGAACGCCGAGCAGCGGAATCGCCTCGTGGAGCTGCTCAAGGTCGAGGTCGAGGTCGCGTCGGCAAAGCCCTGATCAGCCGCGGCCCTCGCGGCGCCACTCGTCGAGCACCTCGCCGAGGATCTTCTGGTAGGTGAGAGCGACGGCGTCCCACGAGAGGAAGGTGACTGTCGACCGCAACGCCCCGGGATCCCAGGTGCGATCGAGCGCCCTGGAGAGGGCCTGGGCGAGGGCCGCGGGATCTTCGGCGGGGACGAGGTAGCCATTGTCACCGTCGGTGAGCAGCTCGGGTATCCCGCCGACGCGCGAGGCGACGACCGGCTTGCCCGAGGCCAGCGCTTCGAGGATGACGTTGGGGCAACCCTCGTTGCGGCTGGGAAGACAGAAGACGTCGATGGCGCTCATCCAGCGGGGGATGGCCTCGTGCGGCTGGCGACCGAGGAAGCGAACGCGTGAGTCGAGGCCGAGCGCGGTGACGCGGGCCCGCAACGGGGCTTCGATTTCGCCGGATCCGACGATCCACAGCTCGGCTGAGGGGTTGCCCAGCTTCTTGACGAGGTGATCCATGGCCTCGATCAGCACGTCGGATCCCTTGACGGGGCGGATGTTGCCGACATAGCCAATCACGGGGCGATCGTGCTCGATTCCCACGCTCTTGCGGGCCTCGGCGCGATCCCTGATATGGAATCGTGCGCCGTCGACGCCGTTGTGCTGGACGAGGACGCGCTCGCGCGGGGCGCCGAGCTCGACGACGCGATCGGCGATGGCGCGGCTGACGGCGAGGACCCTCTGGGCGCGCTGGAGGCCCCAGCGGATCTGCGGGCGGAGGCCGAAGAGGTCCGGGAACTCGTTGACGTCGCTGCCGAGGACGGCCGTGATCAAAGGCACCTTGGCCTCGCGGGCGAGGAGCGAGGCGGCGACGGCGTCGGGGTAGGCCCAGGCACCGATGATGACGTCGAAGGGAAAATCGCGGCGCAATTCGCGGATCCAGGGCCGCATCGAGAGGTACATGCCCGCGGCGTGGAGCGACCAGGCCGTGGGGATGGACCAGTAAGGCGGGAAGATGGACTCGACCCCTGCCTCGCGCTCGCGGACGGGGTTGAGGATCAAGCCCGGCTTTTTCCAGCGGGCCCAGGCGCGGATCGGGGCCACGACGCGGACATCGCAGTACCGCGCCAGGGCCTCGAAGGTGCTCTTGTTGTAGATGCCGAGGGTGGGCTCGATCGTCGATGGATAAAGGTTGGTGAAGACCAGGACCCGCGGGCGCGTCACCGCGTGGTCTCCACCGTTGCGCCCTTCGTGTCGAGCAGGAGGGCCGATTGCGCCGCGGCGAGGCGCGCTATCGGGACGCGGTACGGAGAGCAGGAGACGTAGTCGAGGCCGACCGTACCGAAGAAGCGGATCGAGGCCGGATCGCCGCCGTGCTCGCCGCAGACGCCGAGGTGAATGCCGGGGCGCTGGGCGCGGCCGCGCTCGCAGGCCATCTCGACCAGGGCGCCGACGCCCGGGATATCGATGGTGGTGAACGGGTCCTTGGCGAAGATGCCCGCTTCGACGTAGGCGCCGAGGAATTTCCCGGCGTCGTCGCGCGAGATCCCGAGCGTGGTCTGGGTCAGATCGTTGGTGCCGAAGCTGAAGAACTCGGCCGTCTCGGCCAGCTCGGCGGCGCGGATCGCGGCGCGCGGGAGCTCGATCATCGTGCCGAAATGGAAGTCGACGCGGCGGCCCTTCTCGGTGAAGACCTCTTCCTTCACCGTGTCGACGATGGCCTTCATGATGTCGAGCTCGCGCTTCGTCATGCTGAGCGGGATCATGATCTCGGGGCGCACCTCGACGCCCGCGGCGGCGACGTCGCAGGCCGCTTCGAGGATGGCGCGGGCCTGCATTTCGTAGATCTCCGGGAACGTGACCGCGAGCCGACAGCCGCGGTGGCCGAGCATCGGGTTGTACTCGTGCAGCTCCTCGTTCTTGCGCTCGAGGCCTTCGACGCGGACGCCCATGGTCTTCGCGAGGGCCGCGAGCGTGGGCTGATCGTGCGGGAGAAACTCGTGCAGCGGGGGATCGAGGAGGCGAATCGTGACAGGCAATCCGGCCATGGCCTGGAAGACGCCGATGAAGTCTTCGCGCTGGAACGGGAGGATCTTCGCGAGGGCGCGGCGACGCGCGGTGACGTCGCCGGCGAGGATCATCTCGCGCACGGCGGCGATGCGCTCTTCGTCGAAGAACATGTGCTCGGTGCGGCAGAGGCCGATGCCTTCCGCCCCGAAATTGCGGGCCGTTCGCGCGTCGAGCGGGGTGTCGGCGTTGGCGCGGACTCCCATCTTGCGGACCTTGTCGGCCCAGACCATCAGCTCGCCGAACTCGCGGCTCAGCGACGCAGGCACGGTCGGGACCGCGCCGAGGAACACCTGGCCGGTGCCGCCGTCGAGGGTGATCACGTCGCCCGCTTTGACGGTGACGACCTCGGTCGGGTGGCCGCTCGCGTCGTACACGGTGACGGCCATCGTCTGGTGCTCGTAGCTGACGCTGACGGCCGAGCAGCCGGCGACGCAGCTCTTGCCCATGCCGCGCGCGACGACGGCCGCGTGGCTCGTCATGCCGCCGCGCGAGGTGAGGATCCCGCGCGCGGCCTTCATGCCGTGGATGTCTTCGGGCGAGGTCTCGGCGCGGACCAAGATCACCGCTTTGCCCTGGCCAGCGCGGCGCTCGGCGTCGTCGGCGTTGAACACCACCTGACCGCTCGCGGCGCCGGGGCTGGCGGGGAGGCCGCGCGCGAGCAGACGCTTCGGCGCGGCGGGATCGATGCTCGGGTGGAGCAGCTGATCGATCGACTCGGGCTCGACGCGGAGGATGGCCTCGCGCTCGGAGATCAACCCTTCCTTCACCATCTCGACGGCGATGCGGACCGCGGCGCGCCCGGTGCGCTTCCCGTTGCGGCACTGGAGCAGATAGAGCTTCTTCGACTGGATCGTGAACTCGAGATCCTGCATGTCGCGGAAGTGCAGCTCGAGCTTCTGGTAGATCGCGACGAGCTCGGCGAAGGCCTCCGGCATCTTGATTTCAAGGCTATTTGCGTCGTCGCCCGAGCCCTTGGAGACGGGCAAGGGCGTGCGCACGCCGGCGACGACATCTTCGCCCTGCGCGTTGGGGAGCCACTCGCCGTAGAAGCGGCGCTCGCCGGTGGAGGGATCGCGCGTGAACGCGACGCCGGTGCCCGAGTCGTCGCCGAGGTTGCCGAAGACCATCGCCTGCACGGTGCACGCGGTGCCCCAGCTCTCGGGGATGTCGTGCATGCCGCGATAGACCCTGGCGCGCGCGTTGTGCCAGCTCGCGAAGACGGCGTGGATCGCGCCCCAGAGCTGGGCGTACGGATCCTCGGGGAACGGGGATCTGGTTGCATCTGCAACGATCTTCTTCTGATCGGCGACGAGCTTGCGGAGGATCTCTTCGTCGAGGGCGGCGTCGGGGACGCGGCGCTCGAGCTCGGCCCCGTTGAGGCGGCTACCGTCGATCCCGAGCCGTTTTGCCGTCTCGAAGCGCGCCGCCATGAGCGCGGAGTCGAAGCGGTTCCTGGGCACGCCGAGGACGATGTCGGAGTAGGCGACGATGAAGCGGCGGTACGCGTCGAGGGCGAAGCGCGGGTTCTTCGTGAGGTCGGCGATGCCTTGCACGATGGCGTCGTTGAGGCCGAGGTTCAGGATCGTGTCCATCATCCCGGGCATCGAGGCGCGCGCGCCGGAGCGCACCGAGACGAGGAGAGGCGATGCAGCGCTGCCGAACGACGTGCCGACGATGGCGCCGATCCGCTGCAAATTGGCCTTGATCTCGGCTTGCAGCTCGGGCGTGAGCTTGCCTCCCGCGGCGTAGAACGAGCTGCAGACCTCGGTGGTGATGGTGAAGCCGGGCGGTACGGGGATGCCGAGCTTGCTCATCTCGGCGAGCCCGGCGCCCTTGCCGCCGAGCAGGTTCTTCATGGTCGCGTCGCCGTCCGCCTGCCCCGAGCCGAAGAAGTAGATCTGCCTGGCCATGGTCTTCTCCCGTGCTGCAGACCGGGAGGCCTGCAGGAAACGGCGAGACGGTAGCCGATGTGCGCGGGGGGCGGGAGGCCTCAGATCAAGGAGACGAGCAGCGCGTTCAGATAGACCACGACGGCCACGAGCCAGACCACGGCGTTGCGGCGAAAGCCCGCGCGAAAGCCCCAGATCACCGCGAGCGGGGGGACGACCAGGGCCACGAGGCCGCGCCAGCGCGGCCGCTCGCGCAGCGCGATGCGAATGGCGAGCGCGAGGTGGGCGGTGACCAGCGTGGCAAAGCCGAGGACGAGCCCGGCGAGCACGAAGGTGTCCTTCACGGGCGGGAGCCTAGCGCGATTCGACGGACGAAAGGGATTGTGCCCGCAGTTCTGTCCGATCGGCGAAATCACGCTAAGCTCCGGCCCGTGCGTCCTGTTCGGAACCCTGGCGTGCTCGCGCGCCTGCCGCTTCTCCTCCTCCGTCCACTCGCCCGCCTCGCGGAAGGACGGTTGATCCCGCTGAGCGTGATCGCGGGGGCGGTCCTCAGCAGCGCGCTCGGCGTCGGGATCGCCCACGCGCTCCCGAGCGATCCGCCGGACACCATGCCGCTCGAGGACGTGAATCCCGGAATGAAGGGCTATGGACTCACCGTCTTCAGCGGGACGAAGCCCGAGAAGTTCGACATCGAGGTGATCTCGACGCTGCACAACTTTCGCCCGAGCCAGGACCTCGTGCTGATCAAGACGCTGCACCCGCGGCTCGAGATCACCCGCACCGTCGCGGGGATGAGCGGGAGCCCGATCTACATCAACGGCAAGATGATCGGCGCGTACGCCTACGGCTGGCTCTTCGGCGCCGAGGCCATCGCCGGTGTGACGCCGATCCGATCGATGGTCGACGAGCTCAACCGGCCGATGCCGAAGACCTTGATCCCGCGCGGGGGATCGCCGCTGCCGACGCCGCTGAACGAGCCGCACGCGCTGCGGGGCGGGGCGCTCGGCGAGCGCACCTTCACGGGCGCGGTCGACACCTACGATCTGCCCGCGCACGCGAAGCAGATCATGGCGCGCACGGCCTCGTCGATGGCGCCGCCCGAGGGGACGCAGCTCGCGCGGGCGACGACGCCGATCCTGATGGGCGGCCTTGGCACCGGCGCGATGAAGATGGCGAGCGATCTCCTCGCGCCGATGGGCCTGGAGCCGATGGCCGGCGGCGGCAGCGCGAAGCTGCAGGATCCGAACGCGCCCACGGCCTACGAGGACGGCGGCGCGATCGGCGTCGAGCTGGTGCGCGGCGACGTGTCGGCGATGGGGCTCGGCACCGTGACGCGTGTCTCGGGCAACCGCCTCGTGGCCTTCGGTCACCCGATGCTGGGCGGCGGGATCGAGGCGCTGCCGACGGCGATCGGCAAGGTGAACTGGATCGTCGCCAGCCAGAACCGGAGCTTCAAGCTCGGCGAGGCGGTGCGCTCGCTCGGCGCCCTCGTCAACGATCGACAGTCGGCGATCGTGGTCGATGCTTCGGTGAAAGCGCCTGATTTCCCGATGCACATCGAGATCCTCGGCGTCGACGGCGCGCCCAAGCCGGTGTGGAACGTGATCGTCGCCCACGATCAGTTCATGGCGCCGGCCTTCGCCGCGATGGCCATCGGCAGCGCGGTGGAAGAGACGACGTCCGAGCGCCGCGACATGACCTGGCGGGCCACCAGCAAGATCAAGATCAAGAACTACGGGACGATCTCGATCGTCGATTTCGGCTCGGGAAATGGCAATCCGGTCGGCACCGACGACATCATGCGGACGCGCGTGGTCAAGGCCCTGGGCTCGCTGCTCAACAACCCCTGGGAGCCCGTCACCATCGAGAGCATCGACACCAGCGTGCGCGTGACCTTCGCGCGCGAGGTGGTGACGCTGCGCGGAGCCAAGCTGCTCGAGACGGAGGTCGACGCGGGGCAGCCCGTGAAGATCCGCCTCGATCTGGAGCCTTATCAGGGCAAGATCGAGCAGAAGGTGATCGAGGTCGAGCTGCCAAAGGGCCTCGTCGGTCGCGCCGAGATCGAGCTCGCCCCGGGCTACGAGATCGCCCGCCCCGAGCCGCAGCCCAACAGCCTCGCCGAGCTGATCGTAAACCTCCCCAACCAGACGTTCGACACCCAGAGCATCGTCGCCACGGTGCGCCTCGTCGGGATGAAGGAGGTCGGCGTGGCCTACAACGGCAAGATCGCCGCGCGCCTGCCGCAGGGCGCCGCCGAGGTGCTCCGCCCCGTCTCGGAGACCAACGCCCCCGAGACGTTCGAGGCCGTGGTGCAGACGGCGATCCCGCTCAAATCCTTCCTCGTCGGGCGCGACATGGTGCGCGTGTCGATGCGCCGCGTCCTGCGCTGAACTGGCTATCGCTCCCTCTTTCCCCTCCATCCCTCGAAGAACGATGAACCATCCTGCTCGCCTCGCCCTCGGTGCGGTCGTCCTCGCCGCGTCGCTCTCCGCGGCTCCCGCGTCTGCCGTGGGGACACGGACCTTCCAGCTCGACTCGTTCTCGGACTTCAAGGGCGGCGACCTCACCGGCGTCAGCGTCGACTCGAGCGGTCATGTCCGCGCCGGGCTCAACCTGGGATCGATGCCAATCCCGGATGCCTCCTCGGTATGGAGCGCCGTCGAGCTCCCCGACGGAGCGGCGCTGATCGGGACTGCCAATTACGGCAAGGTGTACCGCGTCGACGGCGGACGCGCCGAGATCGCCGCGACCACGGGGCAGATGGCCGTGAGCTCGATGGCCATCGCCTGGAACGGCGACGTCATCCTCGGCACGTTCCCCGAAGGAAAGCTCTACAAGATCAGCGCGAACAGCAAGGGCGTGACGGCCACGGTCTTTGCGACGCTCCCCGGCGCCGAGGACGTGTGGGGCCTGGCCTTCGATCCCAAAGCCAAGGCTCTTTATGCCGCCACCGGCCCGGAAGGGAAGCTGTTCCGCGTCGACCAGGGCGGCAAAGAGCAGGTGTTCTTCGACAGCGAAGAGGCGCACTTGATGTCGGTGGCCGTCGACGACGCTGGCACGGTGTACGCGGGATCGAGCGGCAAAGGCCTGCTTTACAAGGTCACCGGCCCGGGACGCGCCAGCGTGCTCTACGACTTCGACGCCGACGAGGTCCGGGCGATCGCCCCCGGCAAGAATGGCACTCTCTACGCCATCGCCAACAAGTACACCGAGATGGCGCCGCTGCCGAAGAAGCCCGCGGCCAGCGGCCCTCCTCCGCCGCAGACGCTGAAGCCGCAGCACCCCGGCGAAGGCGTGCTGATGCGCTTCGATAAAGACGGCACCGCCGAGCCGATGCTCGAGGACGGCGACACCCACTATATCTCGCTGGCGCTCGGCGACGATGGGTTACCGTTCGTGGGCACCGGGGCCGAGGGGCGCGTCTACAGTGTCGATGACAACCACCTCGCGCGCATGGTGGCCGACACGGCCGAGCGCCAGGTCGGAGCGATGGTGATGAGCGGCAAACGACGCTTCATCGCCACCTCGGATCCGGTGGTGTTCCACGAGATCAAGGGCGCCGGCGGCGCCGACGCGGTGTGGACGAGCAAGACGCTCGACGCCGGCCTCCGCGCGAGCTGGGGCCGCCTCTCGTGGCGATCCGAGGGCACGGTCGAGCTCTCCACCCGCTCTGGAAACACCCAGACGCCCGACGCGACGTGGAGCGCCTGGTCGGCCGGCCTCAACGCTGATGGCCCCGTGAAGAGCCCCGCCGCGCGCTTCGTGCAGATCCGCGCGCGCTGGAACCGCGACGCCAACGCCGTCTTGCGCGAGGTCTCGCTCGCGTTCCTCACCGACAATGCCCGGGCGATCGTCACCTCGGTCGAGGCCGGGCAAAAGACGCTCGCTCGCAGCCTGCGCACCGGCGTAGTCGCCTCGGGCGGCGAGATCACCAAGCCTTCGGGCACGGTGAAGATCACCTGGAAGGTCGATAACCCGGATCTGGACGAGCTGCGGTATCGTGTCTCCTATCGACTCGATAGCCAGTCGACGTGGCGCAGCGCGCTCAAGCCTGGCGAGAAGCTCACGAAGACCGACTACGAGTGGGACACGACGACGCTGCCCGAAGGCCTCTATCGGATCATGGTCGAGGCGACCGACGAGCTGGCGAACCCGCCGGACCACGTGACGCGGCACAGCCTGGAGTCGGGGACGATCCTCGTCGACAACACCCCGCCGGTGTTCACCAAGGCGCCCACGATGAACGGCCGCAAGCTCAGCGGCACGGTCGCCGACGGCGTGGGCCCCATCGCGCGGATCGAGGTCTCGATCGCCGGAACCGACGAATGGCGGCCGATTTTCCCCACCGACGGCATCTTCGACGAGGCGACGGAGTCGTTCGACGCCAACCTCGCCGC
This sequence comes from Byssovorax sp., assembly GCA_025362495.1. Lineage (GTDB taxonomy): Bacteria > Myxococcota_A > Polyangia > Polyangiales > Polyangiaceae > JANYGI01. The sequence goes on from JANYGI010000083.1 coordinate 54,536, forward strand.
GCTCGTCCCGCCGGGCTCGCACATCCTCGCGGTGCGCGCCTACGACACCGCCGGCAACATGGTGAGCCGCGACGTCGAAGCGCGGTAGCGGGATCGAAGCCGCACCGCATCGGCTCAACTTTCTCGACCACGACAGGCGCGCCATGCGCCGGGGCGCGCCGGACTGAACGGACCGCGAGCCCGCTCGCCGAGGCGCGCCGCCCCGCTCTCGCGAAATAGCCTGCAAAAATAGCTCGCGCCGCTGTCGGCACATTCTGTGTATCGACGCGAAGGGAATGCTAAGCTGAGAGCGCTTTCCCGCGCATCCTGTGGGCTTTGACCATGCAACGCTTTTCTTACCGATCTTCCAGCCTCTCGATCGCCGCGCTGTTCGCGGCCGCCGTGGCCAGCGTCGCCGGCTGCGCCGCCCTGTCACTTGGTTCCAGCGGCTCCGGCGGGTTTTCCGTGTCGGGCGCGGGCGGCGGGATCATCCTCCCCTCATCCACGGGCGCGGGCGGCACCGACTCCGTCAGCGGGAGCAGCGGCACCGGCGGCAACGTGACACCTCCGTATTTGATGGGCTCGTACGCCTACCTGTGCGGTGGTGAGACAGCGACCTGCGTCCCCGGCAACGCGGTCTGCGGCGTCATCGATCCCGGCGCGAACGACGGTGGGTTCGGCGGGAGCGCTCCTGGCACTGCCAGCGCGAGCAGCAGTAGCAGCAGCAGCAGCGGTAGCAGCAGTGGCGGCGGCGGCGCGGGCGGGAGCTCCGGTGACAGCAGCAGCACCAGCAGCAGCGCGACGGGCGGCAACAGCGACGGCGGTGTTCCCGCTGCGCTCACGTGCAAGCTCTCTCCGATCAGCGGCGAGGCCGTCGCCGGATGCGCGCCGGCCGGTGATTTCGCCGCGGGCGATCCCTGCCAGACCGCGATCGACTGCGGCGCTGGCCTCGCGTGCGTCGCCACGGCGAGCGGCGGCATTTGCCGGCCGTACTGCTGTGGTCCGGTCGAAGCGTGCCCGGCCGACACCTATTGCGCGCCGACGCCGATGGCCGAAGCCGCGGTGAAGATCCCGGTCTGCGTGCCTGCGAAGATGTGCAAGCCGCTCGACGACTCGACCTGCACCGACGGACAGACCTGCACCATCGTGCGCGACGACGGCACGACGAGCTGCGTCGATCCGGGCGACGGCTCCCGCGGCGACTCGTGCCCCTGCGCCGCAGGCCAGGTGTGCTCGAAGATCACCAATACCTGCCTCAAGCTGTGCCACATCGGCAACGACGCCGCCGACTGCGGGGCGGGCTCGTGCCAGGGCGGCGTGATGGGCTACCCCGACGGCATTGGCATCTGTGTCGGCTATCCTTGATATGGTGAAGTAATGTGAAGCAGCAGCCCGCGCGCGACGGATCGTGCGAAGGTTGCCGCCGTGCATCGATCTGCAACCAGCCTCGCCGTGTTCTTCGCGGTAATCACCCTCGTCGTGGGGGGTATTCACTACTATCTCTGGAGCCGCCTCGTTCGCTCCCCGGACCTCGGGGCCGTCTGGCAGCGGCGCGGGGCGATACTCTTCATCTTCCTCGCCCTGCTCACCCCGCTCGGGATGATGGCCGGGCAGGTGCTGCCGAAGCCGATCGCCTCGATCGCGGCCTGGACGGCCTATGGATGGATGGGCGTCTCGGTGCTCCTCCTCTTCCTGCTCCTCGGGTCCGAGCTCGTCCGCGTGGTGATTCACGGCTACAACGCCGTCTCGTCCGCGCCGGCCGATCCCGAGCGGCGCCTCGCCATCTCCCGCGGCATCGCCGGGATTGTCTCGCTCGCCGCGCTCGGCGCCGCCGGGACTGGCACCGTGAGCGCCCTCGGCCAGGTGGCCTGGCGCAACGTCAAGGTCCCTCTCCGGCGACTGTCACCCTCGATGTCCGGGTTTCGCATCGCCCAGCTCACCGATCTCCACATCGGCCCGACGCTCGGCAAAGGCTGGCTGCGCGGCGTCGTCGAGCACACCAACGCCGCCAACCCGGACCTGATCGTGATCACCGGCGATCTCGTCGACGGCTCGGTCGAGGCCCTCCGCGCCGAGACTGCCCCGCTCGCCGATCTGAAGGCCAAGCACGGCGTCTTCTTCGTGACTGGCAATCACGAGTATTACTCCGGCGCCGACGAGTGGATCGCCGAGCTGACGCGGCTCGGCATCAAGGTGCTGCGCAACGAGCACGTGGCCATCGGCGGACCGGAGGGCTTCGATCTCGCGGGCGTCGACGACTGGAGCTCGAAGCGCTTCGGCAACGGGCACGGCCCGGATCTCGAGAAGGCCCTCGCCGGCCGCGATCCATCGCGTGAGCTGGTGTTGCTGGCGCACCAGCCGAAGCAGATCCACGAGGCCGCCGCGAAGGGGGTTGGACTCCAGCTCAGCGGGCACACCCACGGCGGCCAGATCTTCCCCTGGGGGCTGTTCGTTCGCCTCGATCAACCCTTCGTTGCAGGGCTCGATCGGCAGGGCGACACCATGATTTACGTCAGCCGCGGGACGGGCTTCTGGGGCCCGCCGATGCGCGTCGGCGCCCCGAGCGAGATCTCGATCATCGAGCTCACCCGCGCCTGATCCCGGCGAGCGGCCCTATCGCCCGGCGACGTGATAGGGTTAGCATGGGGCCGCCATGAAAACCTGGATACCCCTCCTCGGCCTCGTGCTCGTCGGCTGCGGCAGCTCCGAGAGCCCCACGTCCACCTCGACGAGCGGCGACGCCGCGAGCAGCAGCAGCAGCGGCGGGTCCGAGCGCGGCGACGCGGGAGAGTGCGACTATCCGCTCACGGGCGGCCTCGATCTGACGATCTCGTCGCCGTCCGACAACTGCAACGCCGAGACGCGGCACCTCGAGGTCGATCCCGCGCCGATCATGGGCGCCTACGAGACGAGCGTTTGCACCAAGGGATGTACGGTGATCACCGGCGGCTGCGTCCTCGCGCAGTCGAAGATGAAGACCATCGGCGACGTGCAGGTGGCGTTCGCGGGCAAGCCCGTGGGCGGGAAGGTGTACACCATCATCCCGGCGAAGACGGGCAGCGACGAGAATGGCAATCCGGGGCTGCCTGCCGATGGTGGCTATGTGGCCTTCTTCGAGGGGCCGAGCGGCCTGATGCCGAGCCGCTACTGGATCGCCACGTCGGGCAAGCTGACGATCGACGACGTGAAGGGCGCCACGGTGAAGTTCAGCTTCAGCGGCCTCGCGATGAACCAGGACCCCGTCGAGAAGAGCGAGTCGCAAGGCACCTTCACGATGGACGGGAGTGGCACCGTGAAGCTGCCTTTCGTGCCCTGATCGGAGGGAGGGCAGCAGAAAGCGAAAGAGCCATTGCCGGGTAGGGCAATGGCTCCTGCTGGGCGGGCACGTGAGCCCACCCCACCTCGGAGTCGAGTCAGATCTTGAACTCGCCGGCCCACACCGCGGCGAGCTGGGCGAGGACCTGATCGCGGCGGGCCTCGTCGATGGTGGCCCTGGCGAAGTCGGTCCGCTCCCAGTACGGGTAGTTGGCGAACATCGCGGCGTGCTGGGCCATGGCCTCGGCGCTGAACGTCTTGCGGTCGGCCTCGAGGAGGCCGTGCAGCGCCTCCATCTGCTCGAAGGCGCTCTTGCCCGCGAGGGCGCCCTTCGCCGGGATGGAGCCCTTGAACTCGTCGCCGAAGAAGGCGTCCACGAGCTCGATCGGCTCGGTCAGGTGCTGGTTGAACTCGTCGAGGGACTCGGCGGGGACCCAGAGCTCGACGTGGTCGGCGGCGCCGACCTGCTTCTGCGGGAACTGTTTTCCGTAGGCGTCGTCGATGACGAAGCGCGTGACATAGCCTCCAAAGGTGCCCGACCGCGTGTTCCAGTCGCGAGCGATTTGCTGGGCGTAGGCCAGTTTGAGCACAGGATAGAAGAGCGGCTGCCCGGGCAAGCGCGGCGGGAACGCCCGCATGCCGGCGTTGTAGATCGACAGCAGCTCTTCGAGTCCAACGGGACGGTATAGACGCATTAAATTCAACCCAGAGAAGCGCGCGCCCGCCGTAGCAGGCTGAAAATCCGCGCTCCGAGCTCCGGCGCGCGGAACGGCTTCACCACGTAGTCGTCCCCCCCGCAGGCAAAGGCTTCGACCATGTCTTGTGAAGAGGCATTGGCCGTGAGGAACAACACTGGCAAAGAGGCGTGGTCCGGCTCCTTCCGCAGGATGCGGCAGAGGTCGAGACCCGTCATTTTAGGCAGATTCCAGTCGAGCACGAGGAGGTCAAAGACCTCCTCGTGCACCCGTTCGAGCGCCTCCTCGGCGCTCCCGGCGGCCATCACGACGAGGCCGACCGCTTCGAGCATCGCCGCGACGACCTCCCGGATGTCGGGATCGTCGTCGACGATCAGGACCCGCGAGCCCGTCCCCGAGACCCGCGGCGTCGATGGGCGCACGCTGCCCGGGGACCGCGCAGTGGTCGGCGAGCGCTCCGTCGCGCCGCTCGAAGGCGCGGGCTCGGTCGGCGGCGGCGGCATCGTCGGCGCGAGGACCGACGCTTTTCGCGCGAACTCGGCGAGGCGCTGCCAGTCGCGCGGCTCGAAGACGAGGTGCGACGCGTCCGGCGTGGCCACGGCGCGGCCGGCCGCGGACGTCGCGCGGCGCCCCTGCCCGAGCTCGAAGATCGCGAGGATCCACTCGCCATCCTCGGCGATTTCCCCGGCGGGCAGGCCCAGCTCGCACTCGCTGTCGCCGGCGCTTCCCAGGGTGCGCTCGAACTCGCCGAGGTCGGGGAAGCGGTAAAGGATGCTGCGCACGCGTGCACGCTACACCCCACGCTAGCGCCCCGCAATTTGTCCGACTAGGCTTCGCCCGCCATGCCCTCCCTTCGCGCCCTGCCCCTGCTGCTCGCCGCCATCTTCGGCGTCACCGCGTGCGGCAAAGCCGACCCCGGCGAGAGCAAGCCCACGATCGCCGCGGCGCCCGAGGCGTCCGTGAAGGGGATCGATACCTCGACGCTGACGCCGCGGGAACGCCGCGAGTGGTCGTCGGAGCTGACGGCGCTGCTCGCTCCTTGCCCCGAGGTCCCCGTCAACCTCCTGCAGTGCATCCAGGAAAATCGCGCCTGCAACACCTGCATGCCAGCGGCGAAATTGCTGCTGAAGCAAGTCCAGGCCGGAAAGACGCAGAGCGAGCGCGAGGCCGCGTTCCACGCGCGCTTCGATCTCAACAAGATCAAGCAGCTCCCCACCGACGGCGGCCCCGAGCTCGGATCGCCCGACGCCCTCGTGACCATCGTCGAGTGGGCCGACTTCGAGTGCCCGTACTGCCGCGCGGTCTCGCCGATCCTCGACGAGCTGGTGAAGCATTTTCCCGGGCAGGTGCGGCTAGTTTACAAGTTCTATCCGCTCGGCGCGCACCCTCACGGGGAGATCGCGGCGCGGGCCGGCATCGCGGCGCAGAATCAGGGGAAGTTCTGGGAGATGCACCACCTGATGTTCGAGAATCAGGAGCACCTCGAGCAGGCCGATCTCGATCGTTACGCCAAGCAGATCGGCCTCGATCTGCCGAAGTTTCGCGTCGATCTCACCTCGAAGGAGACGGGCGAGCGCATCGACAAAGAGAAGAAGCAGGCCGACGAGGTCGGGCTCGAGGGCACGCCGTTCGTGTTCATCAACGGCCGCTACGTCGACTTTCAGCTCGTGCCGAACCCGCCCGAAGATCTGATCGACTGGGTGAAGCTCGACATCGAGCTGGCGGGCAAGACGCCGAAGACGGCGCCGTCGAGTGGAGCGCCGAAAGCGCTGCCTGCACCGTCGGGTTCCGCGTCGGCCGCGCCCGCGCCCTCGGCTGGCAAGCCGGGGAAGTAAGGATGAAGCTCGCCGATCCGTGCGGGTGTTTCCCGACCGGCCGTCACTACCCGGGCATCGCGCATCTGATGAAGGTGCGCGCCGTCGGCATCGCCTCCGAGTTCAGCGCTGACGGCGACTGGGTCGACTACCCGATCGCCTTCATCGACACCGAGACGACGGGCCGCGACGCGCAGGCCGATCGCCTGGTCGAGGTCGGCGTCGTGCTCGGCCTCAAGGGTCGCGTGACGGCGCGGCAGAGCTGGCTCATCAACCCGGGCCGCCCGATCCCGAAGGAGACGTCGGCGATCCACGGCATCACCGACGATCAGGTCGCGAACGAGAAAAGCTTCGCCGAGGTCGCGCCCGAGATCGTGGACATCCTCCGCAACGCGATCCCCGCGGCCTACAACGCGGCCTTCGATCGCGGCTTCCTGCTCGCAGAATTCGAGCGCGCCGGCGTTCGCCCGACCAGCCCGCCGCCCGCGATGCGCCGCGACGTCGACTGGATCGATCCGCTCACGTTCGCGCGCGAGCTCTACAAAGATCAGCAGAGCCGCTCGCTCGGCGACATGGCCGCGCGCCTCGGGATCGAGCTCGTCACCGCGCACCGCGCCACCGCCGACGCCGAGGCCGCGCTGCAGGTGCTCTACACCTTCGCCAAGGATCCGCGCGTCCCCAAGGCCTACGGCGGCCTCGTGCAGGAGCAGCGCCGCATGCAGCGCCAGCAAGACGAGGCCCGCAAGCTCTGGCGCAAGCCCAGCTAGCGATGGCGAAGAAGTACCTGCCGATCGTCGGCGCGTCGACTCCGCCGGCCGCGTCGAGCGAGGCGCCAAAGCGACGGCTGCCGATGTTGCCGAAGGCCGAGGTCGCGGACGAGAGCGATGAAGATCGGCCGCCGTGGCACTGGGCGGGCATCGGCGCGGCGGCGGTGTTCTTCGCGTGGTTACCGCTGGCGTACATCGTCAACGGGCCGCTGGGCGGGCTTTTCAGTGGTGGGACCGTCGCGAAGGTCGCCGCGGTGGCGCTCAACCTCGCGGCGTTCGTGATCGGATCGTTCGGCGGCGGCTACCTCGTCGGGCGCTTCGGCGGGCAGGCCGGCGTGAAGGAAGCGACGGTCGCCGGCGCCGGTGCAGCGGTGTTCGCGTGGATGCTCGCGGCGTCGCAGGCGCGCTCGGGCCTGCTGGTGTGGATCATGATGCTGACGGGGATGGCGATGCTCGGCGCCGGCGCGGCCCGCATCGGCGGCGCCGTCGGCCTCATGGGCCGCAAAGCGTAGCGATCAGCGTGAGGCTTCGGCGACGCGCGTGATCGGCAGGTGCGCGGCGGGGAGATCGGCGAAGGCCTGGCCGGTGCGGAAGTCGACGGCGTCGGGGGCGATGTCGAGGAGCGGGCGGAGCGCGAAGGTGCGCTCGGCGAGGCGCGGGTGCGGCACGTAGAGGCCGGGCTCGGCGACGGCTTCGCCCTCGATCCAGAGGAGATCGAGATCGATCGTGCGCGGCCCCCAGCGGACGGGATCGGGGCGCTCGCGGCCGAGCGATCGCTCGATCTCGAGGAGCCAATCGAGGATGCCGCGCGCGCTCTCGGACGTGACGATGAGCACCGCGCCGTTGAGGTAGTCGCCCTGCCGCGGACCGCCGACCGCGGGCGACTCGTACAGCGGCGAGCGCCGGAGCACGTGAACGTTGCGATGCGTGCGGATCTGATCGACGGCCGTGGTGATGGTACCCAGGCGGTCACCCAGGTTCGATCCGAGCCCAATCACGATGCGGCGAACGTGGTCCACGACGTCTCCAGGAACGATTATCGCACATCTGCGCACGTTCGAGCAGGGTAACAGAGGATCCGCCAGGATCCTCTCCGCTCCACCCGATGTCGCAGTTAATCTTCGAAGATCCTAGCGTAATTTGTGCTGGCACGGGGGCTGCTGCGCTCGGCTGAGGACGTTTCGCGTCGCAGGAGACCTCGATGCCGAGAACTTTCACCCACCTCGTTCCCTGTTCTCTCGTCGCGCTCCTCGCGGTCGCCGCGCCGGGCGTCGTCGCCGGCTGCGCGCCTGCCGTGCCCGACAGCGGGCCCGACGAGGTCGCGGCGGATGGGCCGGAGCCCACGGGAAATCGTGGCGATGCGGTGGGATCGGGATCGGTCGACGACGCGGTCGCGTCGAGCTGCGCGACGTCGAGCGTGAAGGGTTTGTCGGAACAGATCATCGCCGAGGGGCAGTGCCTCGAGCCCGGCGCGTACGCGAAGCTCACCGAGCTCGGCAACCTCAAGCTCGGGCCGAACGTGTTTCCGTACCTCGAGCAGCCCGCGCGCGATCAGCTCGCGAAGGCGCTCCAGGCCGCGCCGAACACGACGATGACGGTGAACTCCATGCTGCGCACCGTGGCGCAGCAGTACCTGCTCTACCGCTGGTACCAGGGCGGACAGTGCGGCATCGGCCTCGCGGCGAAGCCCGGGAGCAGCAACCACGAGACCGGGCTCGCGTTCGACACCAACGACGCGAGCGCGTGGAAGAGCGCGCTCACGAGCCATGGATTCAAGTGGTTCGGCAGCGCGGATCCCGTGCACTTCGACTACGTGGGATCGGGCGCAAAGAGCTACAAGGGCGCCGACGTGAAGGCCTTCCAGAGGCTGTGGAACCGCAACAACCCGAAGGACGTGATCGCCGAGGACGGGGCGTACGGGCCGAGCACCGAGGCGCGCTTGAAGAAGGCGCCCGCGCAGGGCTTCCCGATCGGCGCGGACTGCGGGCCCGACAACGGCGGCAGCGGCGGCACGAGCGGCGGGACGAGCAGCAGCGTGACGACGGGCAGCGGCAGCGCACCGACGTGCGCGCACGCGATCTGCGCGGCGGGCGGCGTGCTCGCGTCGGCCTGCGATCCGTGCGCGAAGACGGTCTGCGCGAGCGACAGCTACTGCTGCGCGACGGCGTGGGACGCGACGTGCGTGCAAGAGGTCGGCACGCTCTGCGGCGCGACGTGCGGCGGGAGCACGAGCAGCAGCAGCAGCGCGAGCACCGGCGGCGGCGGCGGCAACGGGGGCAGCCCGTGGTCGTGCAGCGGCAGCTACGGGACGACGAAGGTCGACACCGGCGAGTACTACGCGACGGCCTTCGGTTGCTGGACGGATGGCAACGGCAACGTGCACCAGGACTCCGGCGACAACTGCATCCCGACCTGCCTCTCGCAGGCGAAGACGTCGGGCCTGTGCGCGGGGATGACGGGGCCTGAGTGTGAAGAGAACACGAAGTGGTACGCCGCCGACGGCGCGCGCTTCGGCTGCCTCGCGCGCCTCAAGGTGACGAACCCCAGCAACGGCAAATCGGTGGTCGTGGTCGCGCTCGACTACGGCCCGTCGTGCACGCTGGAGAACAAGGTCTCCCACGGGCTCGTCGACCTCTCGTCGCCCACGAACCAGTACCTGTTCGGCAGCGATCAGGGCTACCTCGACAAGGCGCTCGTGCAGGTCGACGAGGTCGACGCCGCCACGCCGCTCGGGCCGCAGTAGAGCGGCGCGCTACTCGGCGGGATCGGCGGTGCGGCGGCCGAACCCGAGGCGGCGCCCTTCAGGGCGCGGGGGAAACTCGCGACGATCGAGCGGCGCGCGGCGATCGAAGACGGCGCGCGGCTCGGTGAGGACGACGCCGAGGAAGAGGCCGCAGAGATCGTCGAACGTCTTCGGCATGGCCTCGACGACGGTCGAGGCGTGAGCGCGGCAGAGATCGAGCGCGCGGCCCTGGATGACGACGCGGCTCAGGTGCGTGCCGGTCGTGCCGCCGCCACCGCAGACCGCGCAGCTTGGTTCGCTCATGCCGCGCAAGCTCGATCAGCTCCGCGCGGAGGGCCAACTATTTCGCTGGAGGTGGTCGATGCGGCGGGCGCGGAGGCCCGCCACACACGGAGCCGGAGCCCTGCTAGTGCGCGCCCTCGATCTTCACGCCCGGCTGCGGCCGCTTGAGCAAGAGCACCAGGCCGAGGCCGAGCATGAACATCGCGGCGACCATCAGGAAGCCCTCGTTGAAGGCCTTGATCAGCGCCTGCACTTGCACACGCAGGCCGAGGATCGTCGCCGCGCTGGCCTGGGGATCGGCGAGGCGGGCGGTGACGCCGCGCTGGATGAGCATCATCTGCTCCTGCGCGACGGGGTTGTAGACGTTGATCGACTCGCCGATGCGCGACGCGTAGAGCTTGGTCGAGTCGGCGAGGTTCATCCCCATCCACGCGGTGCCGATCGATCCGCCGAGCTCGCGCGTGAGGTTGAAGAGGCCGGTCGCGTTGCCGCGCTGCGCGGCGGGGAGATCCGAGAGCGCGATCACGCTGAGCGGGATGAAGATGAAGCCCATGCCGACGGCGCGGACCATCTGCGGGCGGGCGAGATCCATGAAGCTCGCCTCGCTCGTGAGGTGCCCGTTCATCCACAGGCTGATCGACGAGACGGTGATGCCGAACGCGAGGAGCAAGCGGGCGTCGGCGCGCGGCGCGAACTTGCCGATCAGGGGCATGAGCACCACCTGGAGGCTGCCCGCGACGAGGAAGATCAGGCCGGTGTCGAGCGCCGTGTAGTGCATGACCACGCCGCAGTAGAGCGAGAACAGGTACGAGCCCGAGAACAGCGCGACGCCGAGCAAGAAGTTGATCGCCGTGCCCGCCGTGTAGCTCACGTTCTTGAAGACGCGCAGATCGACGACGGGCTTGTCGGTCTCGAGCTCGTGGACGATGAACGTCGTCAGCGCGATGGCCGCGACGGTGCCGAGCACGCGGATCTCGAGGCTGTCCCACCCCTCGCGGTTGCCTTCTTCGAGCGTGTATTGCAGCGCCGGCATGCCGACCGCGAGCAGGCCGATGCCGTAGCCGTCGATGCGATCGGTCGAGGGCGTGAAGCCCGGCTCGTCGATGTACTTGTAGGCGAGCGAGGCCGCGAGGATCCCGATCGGGAGGTTGATCAGGAAGATCCAGTGCCAGCTCGAGATCTCGATCAGATAGCCGCCCACGGTCGGCCCGAGGAGCGGGCCGGTGACGGCGCCGAGGCCGAAGAGGCCGCCGGCCATCGAGTGCTCTTCCTTCGGGTAGCGCGCGAACAGAATGCTCTGCGCCGTGGGGATGATCGCGCCGCCGCCGACGCCTTGAAGCACGCGGAAGGCGACGAGCGAGGGCAGGCTCCACGCGAGGCCGCAGAGGATGCTGGCGGCGGTGAAGATCAGGATCGAGGCCGTGAAGTACCGCTTGTACCCGAAGCGCCGCTGCAGCCAGCCCGTCATCGGGATCACCACGACGTTGGCCATCATGTAGCCCGTGGAGACCCAGCCGATCTGATCGATCGGGGTGCCGAAGCTCGCGCGGATGTCCGAGAGGGCGACGTTGACGATCGAGATGTCGAGCACCGCGATCACGGCGGCGAGCATCACGGCAACGGTGATGCCGACCTTGGATCCGGTGATGGATGTGGCGGGGGCGCTCATCGCGGCCTCAGTTCTTGGTGTTGACGCTGGCGTATGCGCTCATTCCAGGGCGCAGCGGGACGTCCGGCGGCGCGTCGAGGCGGATGAGCACCGGGATGCGCTGCACGACCTTGGTGAAGTTGCCGGAGGCGTTGTCGGGCGGGAGCAGCGCGAAGCGCGAGCCCGAGGCGCCGGCGAGGCTCTCGACGTGGCCCGCGAAGATGCGGCGGCCGTAGGCGTCGATCTTCACCTCGACCTTGGCGCCGGGGCGCATCTCCTTGACCTGGTCTTCCTTGAAGTTCGCGACCACCCAGACGTCGTCCGGCGGCACGAGCGCGAGGAGCGTGCGATCCGGCGAGACGAGCTGCCCCGGCTCGACGCTGCGGCGCGAGACGACGCCGCGCATCGGGGCCTTCACCTTGGCGTACGAGAGGTTGAGCTCCGCGAGCGAGAGCGCGGCCTGCGCCTGCTCGACGCGAGCGCCGGCGACCCCCGCGGCGGCGCGCGCGGCGTCGAGCTGCTCGGGCCCCGTCTCGGCCTGCGCGAGGCGACCTTGCGCGGTCTCGACCATGCCGACCGTGTTGGCCGATCCGGCCTCGGCCGAAGCCAGCCGCGCCTTGGCCTGCGCGAGCTGCGCGTCGGCCTGATCGAACGCGGCGCGCTGGCGATCGACCTCGGCCTGCGCGATCGCGCCCTGCGCGAAGAGGGCCTCGGCGCGCTTCTGATCGGTCTCGCTCAGCGTGCGCTTCGACGCGGCGACGGCGATGTCGGCGCGGGCTTGATCCGAGGCCGCGCGCGACGTGAGGAAGCCCGAGCTCGCCTGGGCGATGCCGCCCTTCGCTTGCTTGAGGCTCGCCGTGATCGTGCGCTCGGTGAGCGCGAGCTGCGCGTTGGCCGAGGCGAGCTGGGCCTTCGCCGACGCGAGATCGGCGCGCGCCCCGAGCAGGCGCGCTTGCAGATCGCGATCGTCGATGTCAACCAGGACTTCCCCCTCTTCGACGAGCTGGTTGTCATGGACGAGGACGTGCGCCACCTGCCCGGTCGCGCGGGCGGCGACGTTGACGATGTGCCCCTCGACCTGCGCGTCGTCGGTCGTCTCGACGTTGAGGCCGCGCACGTACGAGACGCCGCCCACCGTCGCGGCGAGCGCGATCAACACGGGCAGGACGATCTTCGCTCGGCTGGTCTTCTTGGCGGCGGGCGCCTCCGGCGCGGCGGTGGGCTTCGTCTCGGTCGGGGCAGGCAAGGCGTCGGTCTCGTTCCAGGTGGTGCTCATGATGGGCCTCGAAGTCGGTTCGAGGCGCGCTGCATCATGCGGCGTGCCACGCGTCTTACCCTCTATTTGCAGGGAATCCACGCCGATCTACCCCGCGACAATCCGACAGTGGCTGTCGGTCCTCCGACAGCGGCGCGCGACGGGCGTCTATGATCCTCGTGTGGAAGCGAACCTCGGCGACGGCACGAACCTGGCAGCGGGCGCGATCGTGACCCCCTCGAAATTTCACGTCGTGCGCGCCGCAGCCTCCCGCGCGACCGCGACCGAGTGGGTGCGCTTGCGGCCGATGCGGATCGCGCCGTCGATGGTCGTCGTCATCAGCCTGCTGATCGCGGCGAAGTACCCCGCGCCGCGCGTCGCCATCGTCGGCGCGGGCTACGCGGTGAGCTTCGTCTACCAGCTGATCGAGTCCGCGCGCGCGCGTCGCGCCGGCGTCGAGCAGCGCTCGCTCTTCCACTCGCACCTGGTGCTGCTGGTGATCCAGGCGATGAGCATCGGCGCGACGGGCGGCATGCGCAGCCCGCTCTGGCCGGGGCTGCTCGGCAACTGCCTGGGCACGCTCAACATCTTCGGCGACAGCCGCGAGAGCACGATCACCATCGTCCACACCTGCACGCTGACGCTGATCGTCGCCGTGCTGCCCGAGGCGATCCACGGGCCGGCGATCGCCGCGCCGTTCCACTCCGCGCTCGCGGTGTGGACGATCCTCTTCACGCTCTTCCTGCTGCGCACCAGCGCGTTCGCGCTCGGCGACGCGTTTCGCCGGACCGAGTGCACCCTCGACAAGATGCGAGAAGACGTGATCGTCGCCGCGACCGAGCGCGCGCAGAGCCTGGAGAGCATCGGCTCGAAGGTCGCGCACGAGCTCAAGAACCCGCTCTCGGCGATCAAGGGCCTGGTGCAGCTCCTCAAGCGCGGCGCGTCGGATGACAAATCGCGCGAGCGCCTCGGCGTCATCTGCTCCGAGGTGACGCGGATGGAAGGCATCCTCCGCGATTACCTCTCGTTCTCGCGGCCGCTCGAGGATCTCAAGCGCCAGCCGGTCGAGCTCGGGGCGCTCGCCGACGACGTGTGCTCGGTGCTCGAAGCGCGCGCCGAGGTCGCGGGGATCGCGCTGCACCGCAGCGGCGGCGCGGCGCGCGTGCTCGGCGATCCGCGGCGGCTCAAGGAGGCGCTGCTCAACCTCGTGTCCAACGCGCTCGAGGCGACGCCGCGCCTCGGCGAGGTCGAGGTCGAGATCTGCGCGGACGCGGGCGATCACGATCCGCGGATCGAGATCCGTGACACCGGCAAGGGCATGAGCGCCGAAGAGCTCGCGCGCGTGGGCACGCCGTTCTTCACGACGCGCGAGGGCGGGACGGGGCTCGGCGTCGTCCTTGCGCGCGCGGTGATCGCGCAGCACGGGGGCGCGGTGACGTTCGCCAGCGACGCGGGGCGCGGCACGCGCGTCACGGTGCAGCTCCCCGCGAAGCCAGCGCCATCGCCGTCGGATACGCCATGCCCCGCGCAGCCGAGCGAGGTGCGCGCGCATGGGTAGGGTGCTCCTCGTCGACGACGAGCCGGCGGTGCTCTTCACGCTCCGCGAGATCCTCGCCGATCGCGGCCACGATCCGATCACCGCGGCCTCGGGCGCCGAGGCGCTGACGAAGCTCGACGGCGCCGAGGCCGTGGTGACCGATCTCTCCATGCCAGGCATGTCGGGCCTCGAGCTGCTCGCCAAGATCCGCGAGCGCGACGCGTCGCTCCCCGTCGTGCTGCTCACGGCGCACGGATCGGAGAAGGTCGCTGTCGCCGCGATGAAGGCCGGCGCTTACGACTACGCGACCAAGCCCTTCGACATCGACGAGCTCCTCGTCGTCGTCGAGCGAGCCCTGGAGGCGCGCGGCCTCCGCGTGGCGACGCGGCGCCTCGCGGCCGAGCACGCCATCGGCAAGCGGATCATCGGCGAGAGCGCGGCGATGCGGCGCCTCCTCGACGCGGTCTCGCGCGTCGCCGACAAGGACGTCACCGTGCTCGTCCGCGGCGAGACAGGCAGCGGCAAGGAGATGGTCGGATCGCTCCTCCACGCCCAGAGCCGCCGCGCGCAGAAGCCCCTCGTACGCTTCAATTGCGCTGCGATTCCCGGTGATCTCGCCGAGGCCGAGCTCTTCGGTCATGCCAAGGGGGCGTTCACCGGCGCGCAGCAAGCGCGGCGCGGGTTCTTCGCCGAGGCCGACACCGGGACGCTGGTGCTCGACGAGGTCGGCGAGCTCCCGATGGGCGTGCAGGCCAAGCTGCTGCGCGCGATCCAGGAGGGCGAGATCCAGCCCGTGGGATCGGGGCGCGTCGATCGCGTCGACGTCCGCGTCGTCGCCTGCACCAACCGCGATCTCGCGGCCGAGGCCCGCGTCGGCCGCTTCCGCGAAGACCTCTACTATCGGCTCGCCGTGATCGATCTCGTGGTGCCGCCGCTGCGCGATCGCATCGACGACATCCCCGCCCTGGCCGTGGAGTTCACGCGCCGCTACGCCGAGAAATTCGGCCTCGGCAGCGTGCGCCTCTCGCCGGCGCTGATCGCGCGGCTGCGCGCGTCGGCGTGGCCCGGCAACGTGCGCCAGCTCGAGAACGCGGTCGCGCGCCTGGTGGCGATGAGCTCGACGCCGCAGATCGAGATCGAGGCGCTCGTCGACGGCGCTCCCCCTACCGAGCCCGCGCCGTCGACGCCCGAGCCGATCGAGGGGCTCACGCTCCGCGAGCAGGTCGAGGCGTTCGAACGAGGCTTGATTTCCCGGGCGCTCGAGGCCTCGCACGGCAACCAATCGGAGGCCGCGCGCAAGCTCGGGACGAGCCGGGTGACGCTGATCGACAAGATCAAAAAGTACCGCCTCGGCGGCGGCGACGGCCCGGGGATCTGATCGCGGCGTGGGGCCTTCCACCCGCGCGCGCGGCTGGTGTAGAGGCTCGGCCATGCGAACCTCCCTCGTCCCCTTCGTCGCGCTCCTCGCCCTCGTCGCGTGCGGCGCTCCCCCCTCCCCCGACGCGCCGCCCGCGCCGACGGCCGCGCCGAACATCGCGCCGGTCCCGGACGCCCCCAGCGCCGCGCCCACCGCCGCCGCGAGCGCCGCGCCCACCGCGGCAGTGAGCGCCGCGCCGGCCGCGCCGCCGCCCGCGCAGCACGTCGCGCCGACGCTCCAGGGCAAGCTCCTCGGCAAGCCGTTCAACGTCACCGGCGCGTGCGTGATCGGCGCCTCGTTGACGAAGGGACACGTCGTCATCGAGCTCTACGACGTGAAGGATTTCGACGTGAAGACCTCGTGCGCCGTGCTCCCCGGCGCCGTCGTCGGCGCGCGCAAGATCGGCCTGATCATCCCGTGGAAGACGGGAGAGAAGCTCGACATCGCCACGCTCAAGTCGTCGAAGGACGCGCCCGAGGGCTACGTGATGGAGGTGGCTGGCCCGAAGAAGTTCAAGCGCTTCGACGTCGGCGCCGACTGGAAGCCGAAGGGCACCGTGGAGATCGTCCGCGCCGCGATGAACAAGGGTGACGTCGGCCGCATCCGCTTCGACGTCACCGCCGGCGCCGACAAGCTCGCCGGCGAGGTCGACGTCGACATCGTCAACGCGTTCGAGATGGCCGCGAACTGAAGGCGAAGCGCGCGTCGGCAGGAGCGCTCCTGCCGACGCTGCGCGCTCAGGCCTTCGCGGCGCGCTTCTGCTCCACCCACTCGATCACCTTGTCGCTCGGCGTCGTCCCGGTGAAGCGACCGAGCTCCTGGATGCCGGTCGGGCTCGTCACGTTGACCTCGGTGAGGCGCTCGCCGATCACGTCGAGGCCCACGAAATACAGGCCATCCGCGCGCAGCTTCGGGCCGATCGCCGCGACCATCGCCCGCTCGCGCGCCGTCAACTCCGTCGGCACCACGCTGCCGCCGACGTGGATGTTGGAGCGGATGTCGTCGCCGCGCGGCACGCGGAGGATCGCCCCGAGCGGCTCGCCGTCGAGCAGGAGGATGCGCTTGTCGCCCACCGTCACCGAGGGGAGAAACTCCTGCACCATCGCCAGGCGCGTGCCCTCGTGGGTGAGCATGTCGACGATCGATCGCGCGTTCTTGTCGCCCGCGCTGACCTGCATCACGCCCGCGCCGCCGGCGCCGTCGAGGGGCTTTATCACCGCGTGGCCGCCGTGATCTTTGACGAACTCGTGGATCATGTCGCGGTCCGACGTGACCATCGTACGCGGCGTCCACTCCGAGAAATTGAGGGCGTAGAGCTTCTCGTTGGCGTCGCGCAGCCCGCGCGGATCGTTGACGATCACCGGGCCGCCGCGCGCCCGCTCGAGCAGCAGCGTCGCGTACGAGTAGGCCCGGTCGAACGGCGGATCTTTGCGGATGAAGATCGCGTCGGTCTCGTTGAGGCGCATGCGCGTCGGGCCCGCGTCGCGATGGATCACGATCCACGGCGCCGAGGGGAGGATCTCGATCCGGTGGGTGAGCGCCCAGGCCTCGCCGTCGCGGATGAAGAGATCGCGCACGAGGCAGTGATGCGACTCGTGCCCGCGCGCCTGCGCCGCCACGAGGAAGGCGAACGTCGTGTCCTTGTCGTGCGTGACCTTGTCGAGCGAATCCATGACGAAGACGAAACGCATGCGTGCTCCTGAGGATCGGCCGCGCCGTCGCAGCGTCGAGATCGAAAGCCGGGATTGCACCCGGACGCGAGGAGGGCGCATCCTAGCCCACGCGTGAAAGAGGCTCTCCTGCGATCGGCGCTCCCCTCGACGTTGACGGCGCTGAGCGCGCTCGCGCTGCTGGTGACGGCGTTCCCCGTCGGCTGCGGCGAGGCGGCGGCGCCCGTCACGCCCGTGGTCGCTGCCGCGCCGACGCGACCCGCGCCGCCGCCGTTGCCCGGGATCACCGCCTCCGCCGCCGCGACGATCGAGCCGGCTCCTCCGCCGAAATCGCACCGCTTCGCCGTCGCCTCCGAGAACGCGACCGCGTCGCGCATCGCGATGGACGTCCTGGAAAAAGGCGGCTCCGCGGCCGATGCAGCGGTGGCCGGCGTGCTCGCGGTCGGCGTCACGCAGCCGGTGTCGAGCGGCCTCGGCGGCGGCGGGTTCGCCGTCGTGTGGGACGCCGCCGCGAAGAACGTGACGGTCCTCGATTTTCGCGAGGTCGCGCCGATCGGCCTGCACCCGAACGATTTCGTCGAGCGCGAGAAGCTCCCCGAAAAGAAGCGCGGCGTGATGTTCGGCGTCCCGGGCGAGGTCGCGGGCCTGACGGAGATCCACCATCGCTGGGGCAAGCTCCCGCTCGCCGACGTCGTCCGCGGCGCCGCCGACGCCGCCGAGAGCGGCTTCCCGCTCAGCGCGCACCTGGCCCGCGCGCTGAAATGGAACGAGGCGTGGGTGCTGAAAACGCCGCGCTACGCGGGCATTTTTGCTCCATCCGGCGCGCTCGCGGCGCCGAGGACGACGCTGAAGAACCCCGCGCTCGCCGCGACGCTGCGGAGGATCGCGGCCGAAGGCAGAGCCGCGTTCTACGAGGGCGCGATCGCCAGAGACATCCTGCAGACCGCGGCCTCGGTCGGCAGCAAGATCACGCCGGCCGAGCTGTCGCGCTACCGCGTCGTCGAGCGCGCCGCGCTCCACACGGCGTGGGAAGGCTACGACGTGTTCACGATGCCGCCTCCCTCGGCGGGCGGCCTCTTGATGCTCGAGACGCTGCACATGCACGCCAGGGCCGACCTCGCGGGCCTCGGCTACGCGACGGGCGCGTACCACCACCTGCTCGCCGAGACGTTCCGCGGCGCCGTCGCCGATCGCCTGCGTACCGTGGGTGATCCGGCGTTCGTGAAGGTCGACGTCGACGCGCTGGCGAGCCCCGCGCGCATGGCGGCGCGACGCGCGACGATCCGCATGGACGCGACGACGCCGGCGGAGAAGTTCGCGGTGAGCGAGGCGGGCACGAGCCATCTCGTCGTCGTCGACGACGAGGGCAACGTCGTGTCGATCACCAGCACCGTGAACAACATGTTCGGCTGCAAGGCGACGACGGCGGGCGGCTTCGTCCTCAACGACGAGCTCGACGACTTCACGCGCGACGCGATCAGCCGGCGCTTCGGCATGTCGGGCAAGGCTCCCAACGCGCCCCACGGCGGCGCGCGGCCGGCGTCGAGCATGACGCCGACCATCGTGCTGCAGAACGGCGCCGCGGTCCTGGCGCTCGGCGGATCGGGCGGCATGCGCATCCCCACGGGGACGACGCAGGTGCTGCTGGCGCGCTTGATCTTCGGACGATCACCGCAAGACGCCGTCACCGATCCGCGCATCGAAACGCCACCGACAGGCGGCCTCTTGCTCGATGCGACGGCCTCGCCCGACGAGGTGATCGATCTGCAGAAGCGCGGCGAGATCGTCGACACGACGAAGCCAAACTTCAGCGCCGTGCAAGCGATCGCAATCGTCCGCAACAACGGCGTGCGCACGCTCGAAGCGGGCGCCGATCCGCGCAAAGGCGGATCGGCGATCGTGGAATAGCTAAAGCGGGAAAGGACGGCGAAGCCGGCCGGGGTTTGGGGCCGCTTGCGGCCCCATCGTCACTGATTGAGGGCGGCGAGGACCATGCGGGCGCTCTCGTCCGTGTCGAGATCCGACGCGATGGCGTAGCCCACGCCGCTGTGCTTCGCGGCGGCGACCGAGTAGCCGCGGAGGCTGCCGACGTAGACCGAGCGCTGACCGACGAGGTGACGATCGAGGCGCATCGCCTCGACCGGCACGGTGCGCGGGTTGAAGACGTAAACGGTGATGCGATGACCGCCGTGCACGGTGTACTGCAGCATCGCCGCGCGGCGATCGCCCGCCGGGATCGCGAGGACGCGGGCGCCGTTGAAGCGCGCCTCGAAGGGAAGGAACGACGGGCGGCGCACGGGCACACCGACGAACGGATCCCAGTTGCTCAGCGTGTCGGGGTTCGTCGTCTCGGGCGGCAGCGGGTTCGCGTGCAGCGAGACGAGATCGTCGAGGAGGTCGAAGCTCTGGTCGGCGATCACGCTCGCCGTGGTCGCCGGGAGGCCGCCGTCGGCCGCGGCGGGGTTCTTGTAGCGCGACATCGCCATCGCGAAGACGACGCCCGCCGCGGCAGCGAAGCCGACCGCGTAACGAAGGCGGATGAGCTTCGGGCTGATCATCGCGTGGGCGGCGCTGATCTCGGCCGCGTTGTCGCGCTCGCGGGCCATCGCGCCGCCGAGGCGAGCGCGGAGCGCGTCGGGCGCGCGGGCGGCGCCGCAGGTGCGCTTGAGGCTGAGCCGCGTCGCTTGAGCGAGCGCCACTCGCTCGGCGCAGCAGCCGCAGGAAGCGACGTGCGACTCGACATCCATCGCGTGGCAGGGATCGAGCTCGCCGTCGACGAGCGGATCCATCGAGTGAGAGAACCTTGAACAGTCGTCCATGGGTTTGCGGCTCGCGTTGCTGGAGCTCATGCGGCACCCCGCTTCCTGCGGCGGAAGGCGGCCAGATCGGCCGGGCTATCGTTCTTGGCGACGGGGATCTCTTCGCTGACGATGCCCATCGCGATCGCCTGCTCGCGCAGCGTCTTCTGCAGCATGCGGCGACCGCGGTGGAGGCGAGACATCACGGTCCCGATCGGGCAACCCATCGCGTCGGCGATCTCCTTGTAGGAGAGCTCTTCGATGTCGGAGAGCACCACGGCGAGGCGGAACTCGTCCGGCAAGTCGTCGAGGGCGCGCTGCACCTCGGCCTCGACGAGCGGCGAGAGCGCCTGCGTCTCGGGATCGCGCATGGCGCGCATGGTGTTCGCGCCGACCCAGCCGTCGGTGAGTGAGTCGGCGTCGGGGCCCTCGAAGAGGTCGCGCTCGAGGCCGCCGCGGCGGTAGCGGTTGATGAACGTGTTGGTGAGGATGCGCAGGAGCCACGCCTTGAGGTTCGTCCCCGGCGTGAACTGGTCGCGGGCGCGCATGGCCTTCACGACGGTGTCCTGCACGAGGTCTTCGGCCTCGGCGGTGCTCTTCGTCATCCGGCAGCTCACGCCGTAGAGGGCGTCGAGGTGGCCGAGCATCTCCACTTCGAAGGAGTCGCTCTGGAGCTGAGGACGACCATCGTTGCCGGCCAGGTGGATGTCCTGGGCGACAGAAGCTGGTTTTTTACTGAAGAAGAACGCCATGGGGAGTTGCCCGCCACAACCCGGGCTGGGCCGCGGCTATTCCTACCTAACGCTTCCTTCGTCGGGCGCACTCTCGCCGGCAGGTTTCTCGCCACTGACGGGAGTCGTCGGCGCGTGCGGCATCGCGCTGCCGTGGAGGTGCGCTTCGAGATCGGCCACGCGCTGCGCGAGGCGGGTCACCTCGGCCTGGAGCTCGCGGAAGTGGCCCAGGCCCGGCACGATCGCGCCGATTCGCTCGTCGATCGTGTGCTGCCACTGCTCGATCGTCTGCTTCGAGCTCTCCACCATCTCGGTGATGCGAGCCTTCGCGCCGGCGGGTTTTTCGCCCTCGACGCCCGGGTTCGAGGCAGGAGCAGGCGGCGGCGAGGCCTCGGTGGCGACCGGGGTCGACGCCGACGCGGCCGGGACGGTGGGCGCACCAGGCTCGCCCACGCCCGGGATCAGCCGGCCAATCGGCCCCTCGCGGAGCTGCGAGAGCAGCCGCTCGCCGCGCTCCTGGATCAGGTCGCGCAGCGTGCCGAGCGGGACCGATCGCGGCTGCGACTTCAGATCTTCCGAGATGATCAGCGCCAGCGTGACCTCGGTTTTGTCTTCCTTGGTCGCGTTGTCGATGATTTGCACCTCCTCGCCGGCGCGAACCATCTCGCCGATCTGCTGGAGCGTGACGTACCGGCTGTCCTTCGTGTCGTAGAGCTTCCGGTTCGAATACCGCTTGATAACGCGGCGCGGCTTCTCCGCGCTCCCGGCGACTTCCTTCACGGTTTCCATTAGCTTGCAGCGGATTGGACCACCGCCGACCCCCTCCGCGCAAGGTGCGCGGTGCGTGATCGTCGACATTCGGCGAAGTGGTCGGCAGTTCCGTGCTTGCCCACACTGTCGGCCCCGGCCATTGTCGCCGAAATGGCGGACGCGGCGGTCGAGGTGACGGACGTCTTCGCGGGGTACGGCGAGACGGACGCCCTTTCCGGCGTGTCGTTGCGGGTCGAGCCAGGAGAGCTCTGCGCCGTGCTCGGACCGAACGGAGCCGGCAAATCCACCCTGGTGAAGCTGCTTTCGGGGCTCCTTCGACCGCGCCTCGGCCGGGTCGCGATCGCCGGGAAGGACGTGACGACGCTCGATCGTCGCGCGCTCGCTCGCCTCGTCGCCGTCGTCCCGCAGCACGTCGAGGTCGCGCTCGGATTCACGGTCCGCGACGTCGTGATGATGGGGCGCGCGCCGCATCAAGGCGCGTGGATGAGCGCGGCCGACGCGGATCGCGACGCCGTCGAGCGAGCGATCGAGGCTTGTGATCTCGGCGATCTCGTGGAGCGACGCGTCGCCACGCTGTCGGGCGGCGAGCAGAAGCGCGTGGCGATCGCCCGCGCCCTCGCCCAGGAGGGCAAGGTCCTCGTGCTCGACGAGGCGGGCGCCCACCTCGACATTCGCCACAACATCGCCGTGCACGAGGTGGTTCGCCGCGAGCTCGCTGGCCGCGGCCTCGCGTGCGTCGCCGTGCTCCACGATCTCAACGCCGCCGCGCAGTACGCCGATCGGATCGCGCTGCTCAAGGGCGGGCGCATCGTGGCGCAGGGCACCGTGGAAGAGGTGATGACCTACCGCCGCCTCAAGGAAGTCTTCGAGGCCGAGCTCTACGTCGGCGTCAACGAGCTGGATGGAGCCCGATATTTCCTGCCGGTTCGCCCGAACCCGCGGGGAACGGCGTGATGGCCGGGCATCCTTGATCCCCGATCTCGACCTTACCCGGCCACCGATCTATAAGCGCGGAGCCATGGTCGCCTCTCCCTTCCGGGGCGGCGTCGGTGCCCGGCCGGCGTCGACGCTCCTCTTCCTCCGGCTCCTCGCCGTTTCTTGCGTGATCCTCTTGGGGTCTTTCGTCGGGCTCGCGGGCTGCGCGCCCAGCGGCGACGGCCTCAAGCTCGACGTCATCGACGTCGCCCCGCGCGAGATCGACGTGGGGGATCGCATCGAAGTGCTCGGCACCAACCTGCCGACGGGACAAGCAAAGGAGGCCACGGTCACGTTCCACGGCCGGCTCCTGCGCCCCGGTCACGAGCCCCTCGAAGACCAGGAAATCAAGGTCGAGAAGGCCCAGATGGGCACCGACAAGATCTCGATGACCTTCACCGAAGGCTTGCAGACACGCTTCTGCGGCGGCGGTGAAGAGGCCATCCACACCACCTTCGTCGGCGACGTCAACGTGGCGATCGCGCCGCTGTCCGAGGGCGCGATCGCGCTGACGGGCACCGTGAAGAACGTCACGATCAACTTCCGCCCCCCGACGCCGCGCCGCGCGGTGCTCGAGGCTCGCGACAAGGAAGGGCGCCGCGCGCTCGATCACTTCGGCATCGCGGTCTCGAACGACTCGCCCGCCGCGGGTGGCCTGCTCATCACGGCAGTCAAGCCGGTGAGCCCCGCCGACAAGGTGCAGATCCTCCCGGGCGACATCATCACGGCCTTCGAAGGCGTGAAGGTCCTCTCGATTGGCGACCTCACCCCGAGCGGCCACACCGAGAAGCCGGGCATCGAGATCCTCCGCGACGGGCAGCGCACCACCCGGCAGATTTCGCTCGAGAAGTTCGCCCTCCACGCCCCGACCGATCTCCTCGGCGCCGGGATCATCCTGGCGATCGCCGCGGCGATCATCGCGCTCTTCATGGCGCCGACGGCCGGGATCATCACCTGGGTCGAGCGCCGCGTCTCCGCGCGCATGCAGTCGCGCATCGGACCGAACCGCGCGGGCCCGCAAGGCTTTCTCGTGTGGATCGCCGACGGCATCAAGTCGATCATGAAGGAAGACATCGTGCCGACGGAGGCCGATCAGGTCCTCTTCCGGCTCGCGCCTTACCTGGTGTTCATGGGCGTCTCGGCGACGTTCGTCGTCATGCCCTTCGGCCAGTACCTGATCGCGGCCGACCTCGACATCGGCATCCTCTTCGTCATCGCCGTGACGTCGCTCGTGACGATCGGCCTGATGACGGGCGGCTGGGCCTCGAACAACAAGTGGTCGCTCCTCGGCGGCATCCGCTCGGCGGCGCAGATCATCAGCTACGAAATCCCGGGCGCCGTCGCCATCGTCTGCCTCGTGATGATGACGGGCTCGCTCCGCATGCAGGACATCATCGGCGCGCAGGGCGGGCCCGGCGGCGGCTTCCTCGCGGCGGGCGGGTGGCCCTGGTACTGGTACGTGTTCCGCAGCCCGATCACCTTCGGCCTGTTCTTCCTGTACTTCACGACGGCGCTCGCCGAGGGCAACCGCGCTCCGTTCGATCTCCCCGAGGCCGAGAGCGAGCTCGTCGCCGGGTACTCCACCGAGTACTCGGGCATGCGCTACCTGTTCTTCTTCTTCGCCGAGTGGGCGAACGTCTTCGTGATGTCGGGCATCGCCAGCGCGCTCTTCCTCGGCGGCTGGCAGGTCCCGGGCGTTACCGCGGCGCAGCAGGAAGCGCACTTCGGCCTCCAGCTCCTCGGCGCGTTCCTCTTTCTGCTCAAGAGCTGGGTGCTGATCTTCGTCGTGGTGTGGATCCGCTGGACCCTGCCCCGCGTGCGCATCGATCAGATGATGAACCTCTGCTGGAAGTGGTTCGTCCCGATCTCGTTCGTCGCGTTCCTCCTCACGGCGCTGTGGATGGTCGCGAAGATCCCCGGCACCGTGCAGCTCGTGATCAGCCTGGCGACGTTCATCACCTGGCTCGCGCTGCTGGTCCACTTCATCCAGCGCGTGCGCTTCAACATGCGCGAAGCCCGCGTCCCGCTCCACCTGAACCCGTTCCTCTGATCGGGATCGGCGCTCCAAACCTCCCTCCTCCCTGATTCACCGCGCGCGGCGGCCATTCTCACGCCGCCCGCGGTCTGCTTACCTGGAAGGTCCTGTGGCCACCGCGAAACCGGAGCGACTGTTCTGCGTCAGCTGCGGGTTCCCGCTGCGCGGGCAGCGCTGCGAGGTCTGCGGGAGCGACCAGGAGGCGATCACGCTCGACGAAGGCAAGGTCCGCGATCCGCGCACGCTCCTCGACGAGGGCGGCGCGACGGGGCTCGAGCGCGCGATCGAAGCGCACCGCAACAAGGAGCTCGTCCGCTTCGTCGGCCACGTGATCACGGCCGAGGGCTCGGGCGTCCGCTCCGTCACGCTGCCCGAGGGGCCGGGCTGGATCAGCGCCATCCGCGGCGCGCTGGTGTTCGCGTCGGTCAACACCGCGCTGCAAGATCTCACGCTCCAGGCGCCGGTCGTCCGCGTGCCGCGAGCGCAGCGCGTACCGGTGATGCGCCTCGCGCTGGAGCTGTCCGCGCAAGAGCTTCCCACCGCGCGCTTCTGCCTCCGCGACGATCTGCTCGTCCTTCGCTTCGGCGCGCCGCTCGCCTCGATCACGCCGCCCGTGCTGCGCGATCTGCTCCGCGAGATCGGGCACCTCGCGGCGCGCTGGGCCGAGCTCTTCGCGGTGACGTTCGACGCCAACCCCGCGCTCACCGCGATCGATCGCGCCGGAGCCGGGTTCGAGGCGATCGGGCGCGTGCGCCGGCTCCGCCTCGGCTCGGGGGTGATGCGATCGATCCCTCCGCCCACGACCTCGGGCGTCGATCCCGGCTCGGCGCCGAGCCGCGCCGAGACGCAGAAGACGACG
The DNA here is from genome assembly GCA_025362495.1 of Byssovorax sp. Classification (GTDB taxonomy): domain Bacteria; phylum Myxococcota_A; class Polyangia; order Polyangiales; family Polyangiaceae; genus JANYGI01. Next base: position 79,827 of record JANYGI010000083.1, read on the forward strand.
CCGGTCCGCCCTGGTTCGCGCGGCGCTGCGCTGCCGCGCGAAGACGGCGAGCGACCGTCGCAGAACGGTCCGCCGCCGCTGCCCCTGTCGCCGTTCTCGACGAAGGGCGTGGCACCGCCGTCGCGCCTCACGCAGTCGATGTCCGCCGCCGCGCCGACGTCCTCGCGCAACGACGGGCCCGAGCCGGTGTTCGAGCTCGCCGCGAGCAGCGTGCGGCCGCGCCCGATCACGGACGCCATCCCGGCGATCCTCTCGCCCATGTTCGCCGGGACGCCGGCCTCGACGCGGAAGAGCATCCCTCCGATGATCCCGCCGCTGCCGCCGCCGCCGGTGGGCTTCACCGCGTCGAAGCAGCGCCCCGTGTCGATGCCCGAGATCGAGCTCGACGCGCCCTCGCGTCGCCCCAGCATCTCGGCGCCCGCCTTCCCGAGCGAGCTGCGCGAGCCTGCCGATCGGCTCTGCAGCTTGCTCCGCCAGGCGAAGACGCTGGCCTCGCTCGTCCTCGAGATGCGCCCGGGCACGATGCCGTGGCTGGTGCGCGCCACCGTCTTTCGATCGATCCACGAGTACCGCGACACGCTCCCCGAGGCCGTCGCGCACCTCTACCGCTGCACCGGCATGGGGCGCGAATCGCCCGAGCCCGCGCTGCTCGTCCTCGATCGCGTCGTCGCCTCGCGCGCGCAGCACCCCGGCGAAAAACCGCTGGCGATCGATCCGCTCACCAGCGCCACGCAGGCCAAGGAGCACGTCGCGCGCTACCTCGTGGAGATCGATCGCTCGCCTCTCGATCCTGGCCTCCGCCACTACCTCGCCATCGGCGCGCTCACCGAGCTCCTCGCGCGCGCGAAGCTCCCCGCGCAGACCGACGTGCGCCTCCGCGACATCGTCAGCCACGCGCAGCGCGAAGGCGCGAAGCAAGGCTCGATCGATCTGATGATGACCGCCTTGCAGAGGATCTCCGGCGGATGACGACCACTGCTCCCACCCCGCGCGATGGGGCCGACATCATCGCGCTCGCGCGTCGATCGCTCGTCGGCGTCCGCGCCGTCGCCTCGGGCGGCACCGGATGGGTCGCCCTCGGCAACGGCCTCATCCTCACCAGCCACGAGGCCGTCGGCTACCAGACCGAGATCACCCTCGAGGTCGACACCAGCCGCCGCGTGCCCGGGCGGGTCATCTGGGTCGACGTCACGCGCGATCTCGCGCTCGTCCTCCCGACCGAGCCGCTCGGCCTGCCGCCGCTGCTCGCGCGCCCCGATCTCCCGCGCACCGGCGAGCCCGTGTTCGCGCTCTCGATGCTGCCGGGCCAGCCGTTTCGCGCCGCGGGCGCCTTCGTCAGCGCCGTCGATCGCCGCGTCGGCTCGATCCGCTGCTTCGAGATCGACGCCGTCGTGCCGTCCTGCGGCGGCCCGATCATCGACACGAGCGGCCGCGCCCTCGGCATCTGCGGCCTCGATTTGCCGCGTGGATCACGCCGACGCGCCGTGCCCGCGCCGCCGACGCGCTTCGCTCCGGCCATCCCCATCGCCGCCTTGCAGCGCGCGTTCGCCGCGTTCGATCTCCCGCCCGCGCAGTTCGACAACCGCAGCCCCACCTACCGGTGCCCCGGCTGCGGCGAGCCGTTCACCGCGTCGGCCGACCGCTGCGTCTCGTGCGGTCAGCGCCTCCCGCACGCGTGGGAGCCGAGCGCCTCGTCGACGACGCCCTCGTTCGCCGCGGCCGAGCGCCTCGTCCGCGATCTCCTCGAACGCCTCGGCGCCGTCGCCGCCAGCGTCCGCACCGGCCCGCGCACCTACCGGCTGCTCGTGCCCGCCGCCCCGCGCTCCGGCGGCGCCGCGGCCGAGATCACGCTCGACATCGACGAGCAGGGCAAGGTGCTCCGCGGCAAGACTCCACTCGTCCGCGTCCCGTCGACGAACCAGGAGCCGTTCTATCGATTCCTGCTTGCGCTCAACGATCAAGCCGCCTCGGGCCTGCGGTTGAGCATCGAAGACGACGTCGCGCACCTCGCGTTCGCCGAGCCGACGGCCATCCTCTCCGAGGCCGAGGCGGTTCACCTCTTCGAGGAGCTCGTGCGCTCGGGAGAGCGGTTGAGACGGGCCCTCTCGGAAGCGTACGAGACGAAGGCCGTCGGCGCCTGAAACTGCGCGGTCAGCCTCTCAGCGCGACCCGTGGAAATAGTACGTCGCCGTGTAGGGCACCCGCGACTCGGCTCCTGCATGCGCGGCGTCGCAGCCGTCCACAGGCGCCTTGCCACCGTGCGTGTCGACGCGCTGGATCGCCTTCACGCCGGCCATGATCCCCGCGCCCTCGCTGGAGGTTGCCATGACCAGGAGCCACGGTATCGCGCCGGCCTCGGGCGCGTCGGCCTGCGCCTTCTTCTTCCCGACGACCTTGCTCCCGTCGACGGACTCCCACGCTGGACCGGCGTAGTGCTTTCCAATCACCTTGCCGGCGTCGTCCGTCAGCTCGGCCTCGGGGGCCTTCAATGACCACTCGACTATCGCGGCGTCCTCGGGCTTGGGCTTGCACGTGTAGACCTGGAAACCCGTGGCGCGGGCTCGCAGCAACACCACTTGATCGGCGGGCGCCGCGAGGGCCTCGGGCATCGTCGGGGCGACGAGCGTGCCTGGCGCGGACACCGTCGCTGTCGCCGCCTGGCTGGCCGAACAGCCTGCGAGCAGCGCCGCGGCGATCCCCGCGGTGATCACCACCTTCGGGCTCACACGGCCTCTTGACCGCGCGGCGTGCGGACGGGACATCATCAGGATCATGGCGCTCATGACGGTATGCACCTTTGCGTGATCGGGTCGCAGTGCCAGCCAGCCTGCGGATCAGGAGGGCAATGGTCGCAGAGGAAAGGCCCACAGCCGGCCGCCACCCACGCGTCGTGAGCCTGCGTCGCCTCGCTGGCCGCCGGGCCCGGCAGGGCGATGACCAGCAGGCAATCGCACGGATCGAGGCTCGTCGACGCGCCGGTGCACTGGGGCATGTCGATGGTGGGATCGCACGCCTGGGCGGTGGCAATCTTCGCCTGGAAATCGCTCAACAAGGCGGCACACGTGCTGCCGCCGGTCCCGGTCGCCGTCGCGAGCCCGGTCGATGCGGTGGTCGCGTCGGCTCCACCGGCGCCCGATCCATCGACAACCACCTTGCCTCCGCAGGCCGAAAGCAGCGCTGCGCCGGCCCCGATCGCGGCCAGGAGGGCGACGTGATGAACACCAGTTTCTCGAGAGCGCGGGGACATCGCAGGAACCTCCGGGGAAGGAAGAGCCGCACAGTGCGCCATTTCGAGCGAGGCGACAAGAGCCCACCCATCCGCGATGTGCGCGACTCGGCACAGCGCACCGGAGGGTCCCCACGCGCGCCTTGACCGGGACGAACGAACGCTGTGGAATCGTCCGGGCCGATGAGCAAGTTCCTCGACCAAGTCCTCAACGAAGACAGCATCGTCGCCCTGCGCGCGCTGCCGGACATGCACGCTCACCTCATCCTGAGCGACATCCCGTACGGCATTGGCATGGACGACTGGGACGTGCTCCACGACAACACCAACTCGGCGTATCTGGGCACGAGCCCGGCGCAGGAGAAGGCCGGCGCGGTCTTCAAGCGCCGGGGAAAGCCCATCAATGGCTGGTCGGAGGCCGATCGCGAGATCCCCCGGCAATACCAGGAGTGGTGCGCGACGTGGGCTGGAGAATGGTTGAGGGTCGTCAAGCCCGGCGGATCGGTCCTGATCTTCGCGGGGCGGCGCTACTCCCATCGATGCATCGTGGCCCTGGAAGACGCCGGGTTCAGCTTCAAGGACATGTTCGCCTGGATGCGACCGCGCGCGCCGCACCGGGCCCAGCGCGTCAGCGTCGTCTACGAGCGACGCGGCGACACGGAAAACGCGCACAAATGGGCGGGCTGGCGCGTGGGCAACCTGCGCCCCATCTTCGAGCCTGTTCTCTGGTTCACGAGGCCGTACAAGATTGGTACTACCATTGCGGGGAACGTGCTCGAGCACGGGGTCGGCGCCTTCAACGAGGAGGCCTTCTTGAAGTACGAGAAGTCGCCTGACAACGTGCTCACGAGCGGGTTCGCGCCGGGCGAGTACGGCCTTCATCCCGCCCAGAAGCCCACGCGGCTGATGCGCGCCCTGATCGAGCTGACGACGCAAGAGGGCCAGATCGTGCTCGATCCCTTCTGCGGAAGCGGCTCCACGCTCGTGGCCGCCAAGCTGAGCGGGAGGAGATACCTCGGCTACGAGCTCAGCCGAGAGTACGCGCAGGCCGCGCGAAAGCGCCTCGCGAACGGGGAGGATGAGACCGTGCTCGTCTCGTGAATGGCTGGCGATCGAACTGTTCAAGGATCCCGGGAGGGGCATGCTAGGGTGCCGCCCGATTCATTCGCCCGAGCCAGCGGTCCCATGGGAAATAAGTCAGCCAACAGATTCCACCTGCCCCTCCAGGACGGCGACTCGCCGACGCAAACGGTCGGATGTCGCCACACGAACCCGGCGATTTGTGCAAAAAACGCCATGGAGACCGTCTGCGCGTTCGCCCGGCGCGACGACAAGTGCATGGCTCCGCCGGTGTCGTGGGCCAAGCAGTTCAAGAAGCTCCAGGCCAGCTAGCCGCGGAGAGCGGGTGTCGCGAAGGTCAGTATCACCAGAACACAGGCGTATTGCCGGCGGGTAGAGCGATGCTGTCAACCGTGGAACTGTTAGCCTCCCGCTCATGACGAGCGCGCTCGGCCGGATCGGCCTCCTCGGCGACATCCATGCGGAAGACGCGACGCTCGCCCTCGCGCTTCGCGTCCTCGCCGACGCGGGCGCCGATCGGATCCTCGCGGTCGGTGACATCGTCGATGGGCGCGGCAGCGTGGATCGATGCTGCGAGCTGCTCGCCGAGGCCGGCGCCCTCGCGGTGCGCGGCAATCACGAGCGCTGGTTCCTCGGCAACACGATGCGTGAGCTGCCCGACGCGACGTTAGCTGCGGAGGTCAGCATGGAGACGCGACGGTTCCTCGCGGAGCTGCCCGCGACGCGGCGATTCGAGGCCGCCGGTGGCGAGGTGCTGCTGTGTCACGGGCTCGGCGACGACGACATGGCCTCTGTCGCGCTCGACGCCTCCGGGTCCTCGATCCGGTACAATCCGCCTCTCGCTGCGCTGATCGAGGAAGATCGGCCGCTCTGGGTGCTCAACGGGCACACTCATCGACGCGGGGTGTGGAGCTACCGGCGGCTCACGGTCATCAACGCGGGGACGCTGTACCGGGAGCATGAGCCTTGTTTTGGGCTCGTCGATCTCGTGGGCGGGGAGGTCACGTTCTTCGACGTGACGAAGAGTGGAGGCGTGAGAGGGAAGGAGACTCTGGCGCTGCCGCCGCCGCTCGGGGGGCGGCGGTGAGCTCAGCGGAAGGCGTGCTCGAGCACCCTGACCGAGGCCTACCGACGACTCGGGGTGCGCAGCCGCCGGTCAACCACGCTCCAGTATTCGCTCTACGCTCTTGACGACGGAGTGCGGACAGCCTCTGATCAGCGCCAGCGCCATGCGAGTCATTCAACTAACAGTCCTTGCTTTTGCCGTTGCAAGTTGCGGCGCGCCGCGCCCTTCGATACAGCCGGCACCGACCGCCACGCAGCCCTCTCCGGTTTGCTATGCCGGGACAGGCGAGGGCACGTCGACCGCGCCCCCGGCCGGAACGACGGCAGGTCCTCAGGTCGTCAAGTATGATGTCGTCGCGCGGCTGTCGTCGGATCGCGCGGCCAGCACGCTCACCCTGACGGTGTCGAGCGGCAATAACCACACCTCCGGGCCGCCAGACATTGATTGGCTCCTCACTGTCCGCGGCGACACGTTCGATCTCAAGTTCGCCACGTTCGGGCAGCTCAACGAGCTAGCAGAGGAGGGCAGCGGCAAGCTGCACGGCGCGCCCTGGCAGTGGGACGCCTGGTCCTGGCGCAGCGCGGACACGACGAGAGACGTCCGTTTCGCGGGCAGCCGACTCGAGATCGACGAAAAGGCGGGCTCCACGTGGAGCCGCGATCGCCTCGTCGAGATTGACTGTTCGACCTACGAAGACAAGCGGAGTGAGATCGTCGGGAGTCATTGAAGCTCATCTGTCGCGCGGATTCGACGGGCACGCGAACGCCGAGCCGCCGCCGGGGCCGAGCGAGAAGCTCGACGCCGCCTCCCGCGTCGAGCTCCTCTCCTTCAGTCGCGATCCCGGGCCCTGAGGCGCTCTCGGTCACCGATCGACGAGCGCCTGCACCGCCGCCTCCACGCGGGGCAGCGCTCGCCCGAGCTCGTCGTCCGTCCCTTCGCCCGCAAACAGCTCACTCGCCGCCATCGGCGCTCCGATCCGGAGGCGCAGAGTCCAGGGGATCCACGGGAAGAACGTCAGCGGCGAGCCGAGCCAGAGCCAGCACAGCCCGGCGCGGAGCAGCCACGAGCCCGGCCCGAGACAGGCAATCACGATCGTGACGATCAGGCCGAGCAGCGACACGCCCCAGCGCTTCGTGCCGAGGATCCGCGGCAGCACCAGCAGCGTCGCCAGCAGCTTCGAGCGCACGAGCACCGGCGCCGTGAAATGGCCGCCGCGAATGCCGAGCGGTACGATGGGTACGCCGGCCGCGCGCGCGATCCGCAAGAAGCCGAGGCGCCCACCGAAGTCGACGCGGTTCGCCTGCCAGATCGGCCGCAGCGTCTCGTGGTCGCCGCCGGGAAAGACCAGGATTGGTACGCTCGCGGAGAGGGCCTGTTCCGCCGCGGCGTAGGTGGAAGGGATGGTGCCGAGCAGCCGGTGCACGGCCGAGAGCGGCCACACGCGGAACCCGACCGGAATCGCGAACCCCGCGAGCGGCCGCTCGGGCCCGACGTCGCGCAGATAGAGCGCCAGGAACGTCAGTATCTCGGCCACGCCGAGCCCGGCCGAGTGATTGGCCACCAGCAGAAACGGCGCGCCCACGGGGAGGTTCTCGATCCCCGTGAGCGTCGGCCGGTGACAGAGCCGCACGAGCGGCTCGACGAAGCGCGCGACGAATCGCACCAGCGCCGGCGCCGGACGGCCCGGCGCCTCGATGACGACTCCCTCGGCCCAGCGCGCAGGATCCATGGTCCGCTGGGCCGAGACTGCGGTGATTACGGGGTGACGGTGAGGATCGGGAGCTGCGTCGTTTCGAACGTCTGCCCGCCGTTCGAGCCAGCGCCGTTGACGTCGCAGTAAGTCCAGTTCAGCCCGTCGCTGCTCATCCGGTACGTGTACCGATACTGTCCGGCGGCGGGCGCCGTGAACGAGGCCTGGTATTCGTCGTTGTTGCCGAACTGGGCGTTGAACGCGGACGAGAACCACTGCCAACCGCTCTGGTTCTCCGGGTTCACGTTGTCGGGGCCATAGCCCACCTGCGCGACCCAGCTCGAGGCGCCGGCCGGAGGCGTGATGGCGGTCTCGAAGAGGCGACCATAGATGAGGCCCGTGCTCGTTCCCGTCTGCACCGAGAGGGCGGTCGGGAACTGGAGCACGCAGAAGTCAGCCTCGGTCACCAGATTGCTCTCGTTCAGCGTGCACGCGCAGACGTTCGCCGTGGCCGCGGAGTTGCGCGGGTTCACGGCGCCTGCCGTGAAGTCCGTCTGGTTATTGCCGGTGCTCGTGCAGCCCGCGCCGGCGCGGCTGTCCGAGGTCGTGGCGCTGGGCGCCGGCGCCGCCGTCACGGCGCCGATCGGGCAGTTGCCGGCGCCATAGTTCACGAAGTCGACGACAGCGCCGCCGCTCGGGCAACTCCCGGTGAGCACCGTCGTGTTGCTGACGAGGGCCACCTTGCCGCCCGTGGCAGCCATGGCGATGGTGCCCGTCGCGTCGTGCGGGAGCGGCAGCGACGTGGTGCCCCCGGTACCGGCGGACTCCTGGACCAGGTAGTAGCCGCCCGGCGCGATCGTACCGGTGAGGCTGGTCGAGTTCGCAACGCTCCAGGCGCTCCCGGTCACGCTCGCGTACTGGACCGACCAGCCCGCGAGGCTCACCGCCGTGGCGCCGTTGTTGTGGAGCTCGATGAAGTCGTTCGTGTAGATCGACCCGGCGTTTCCGCCGCCGCCGTACACCTGGCTGATCACGACGCCGCCGACGCACGTGCTGGTGCTCGCGACGGTGGTGAAGCCGGTGGCCGACGTGTAAGCCGTGCACGCGACGTTGCCCGCGGACTTCGCCGCCGTGGTGACCTTGATCTTGTACGTCGAGCCGTACGACAGGCCCGGCGCCGGGGTTGCCGTGACCACGGTGTTGCCGCCGGTGAGCGCGAGGGCGCCGACACCGATGCACGTCGCGAAATCGTCAGTCGATATCTGCACGCTCCCGGTGCACGCGCCGGAGGTGGTCTGAACCGTCAGCGTCGTCGGGTTCATGGCGACGCTGAAGGTGACCGCGATCGTCGAGGTGAGCGCGACGTTGCTGGCGCCGTCGGCCGGCGTCGTGCTCACGACCGCGGGCTGCGCGGCGCAGACGCCGGCGCCATCGCACGCGGTGCCGCCGCCCTGGTTGCACGCGGTCCCCGCCGTCGAGCTGGGATGCGAGGGCACGCCGGCGGTGCAGATCTCGCCGGTGCACTGGTTACCGTCGTCAACCGGCAGGTCCGTGTTGTCCGCGGCGTTGACGATGTTGCCCGCACCGTCGCACTGGTTCTGCTGGCAATCCCCCGCCGTCTGCGCGCTGGTCGCCGTGCCTGCGGCGGCGTTGCTCACGCCGCACACGTTGGCGTTGCAGGTGCGCGCGTGGCACTCGGTGTCGCTCCCGGGGCACTGCGCGCCGGTGAGGCACTGGACGCAGACGCCGCCCGCGCAAGCGCCGCTCTGGCAGTCGGCGTTGCCTCCGCAGGTGATGCCGAGCGCGCACGAGGGGCACGTCCCGCCGCCACAGTCGATCCCCGTCTCGACGCCGTTCTTCAGGCCATCAGTGCAGCTCGTGCCAACGCAGGCGCCCGAGCCGTTGCAGAGCGTCCCGCCGCTCTGGTTGCATGCCGTGCCCGCGCCGAGGTTGGGGTGCGTCGGCGCTCCCGCGGCGCACACGTCGCCCGTGCACTGATTGCCGTCGTCCGCCGGGGCGTCGGTGTCGTCGGCCAGAGAGACGATGTTGCCGGCGCCGTCGCACTGGTTCTTCTGGCAATCGCCCGTCGTCTGCGCGCTCGTCGCCGTGCCCGCCGCGGTGTTGCTCACACCGCACGTGTTCGCGGCGCAGGTGCGCGCGTGGCACTCCGTATCCGTGCCCGCGCACTGCGTCGGCGCGTTGCACTGCACACAGGCGCCGCCCGCGCCGCAGAACGATCCGCCGCCCTGGCTGCAGGCCGTGTTGACGGCGACGGCCGGGTGCGACGCCACGCCTCCCGTGCAGATCTCGCTCGTGCACTGGTTACCGTCGTCCGTCGGCGTGTCCGTGTTGTCGATGTTGTTGACGATGTTGCCCGCGCCGTCACACTGGTTCTTGTGGCAGTCGCCCGCCGCCTGCGCGGTGGTCGCCGTGCCGGCGGCGGCGTTGTTCGCGCCGCACGCGTTCGCGTTGCAGGTGCGCGTGTGGCACTCCGTATCCGTGCCCGGGCACTGCGCCGCCGCGTTGCACTGCACGCAGGCGCCGGCCGCGCTGCAGAACGAGCCGCCGCCCTGGCTGCAGGCCGTGTTGGCCGCGAGGGCCGGGTGCGACGGCACGCCGGCCGTGCAGACGTCGCTCGTGCACTGATTGCCGTCGTCGACCGGAGCATCGGTGTTGTCGGCGACGGAGCCGATGTTACCCGCGCCGTCACACTGCTTCTTCTGGCAGTCGCCCGCCGTCTGCGCCGCGACGACGACGCCGCTCGCGGTGAAGTTGAAGCCGCACACGCCGACCGTGCAGCTCCGACTCTTGCACTCGTCGTCGACGCCGGGGCAGTCGCTCGGCTGCGAGCAGCCCGCGCACGTGCCGTTCAGGCAGGTGAGCGCCCCACCGCACGAGACGCCGTTCATCGCGTTCCCGTGCGAGGGGACGCCGGCCGTGCACACGTCGGTGGTGCAGGCGTTGTTGTCGTTCGGCAGATCGGTGTCGTCGTGCTGCGTCGTCGTCCCGCCGCTGCCGTCACAGACTGCCTTCTTGCAGTCACTCGACGTCTGCGCCGCGAGCGGCGTACCGAGGGCCGTGTTGACCATGCCGCACACGCCCGCCGTACAGGAGCGCTGCTGACACTCCGTATCGACGCCCGCGCAGTCCGTCGCGACGAGGCACGCGGCGCACTTGCCCGCGCCGTCGCAGAGGACGCCAGAGCCCTCGCTGCAGGCTGCGCCGACCATCACGGCCGGGTTCGAGGGCACCCCCGCGGTGCAGACATCCTGCGTGCAGGTCTCGCCGTCGACGGGGAGATCGGAGCCGTCGGCCACCTTCTCCACCGCGCCGTTACCGTCGCACTGGTTCTTCTGGCAATCGCCCGTCGTCTGCGCGGTGACGACCTTGCCCTGCGCCGCGTTCGAGACGCCGCAAGCACCCGCCGTGCAGGTGCGCGCCTGGCACTCGGTGTCTTGCCCCGCGCAGTCCGTCGGCGCGTTGCAACCGACGCATTTCCCGGCGCCGTCGCAGAACAAGCTGCCATTGAGGCCGCACGCCGCGCTGGCCACCTTCGCGGGGTTCGACGGGACGCCGCCCGTGCAGACGTCGTCGGTGCACTCCACGCCGTCGACCGGAACATCGCTGTCGTCGGCGACCTTCAAGAGCTTGCCGGCGCCGTCGCACTGGCTCTTCTGGCAGTCGCCCGAGACCTGCGTGGAGCCGAGCGTGCCGGCCGGCTCCGGGTCGGTGCCGCAGACGCCCTGCGCGCAGGTGCGAACCAGGCACTCGACGCCGGGGTCGGGGCAATCGGAGGGCGTCAGGCACTGCGCGGCGCCGCCGGTTCCACCCGTCGTGCTGGCGCTGGAGGTCGCCATTCCACCGCTGCCGCCCATGCCGCCGCTGCCGCCGGTCGAGCTGCTGGAGCCCGTCGTCGTGCCGGCGCTGGAGCTCGCCGTGGAGGTGATGGGCTCGGCGCCGCCGCCACCGCCGCTCCCGGAAATGTGACTCCGGTCGACCTGGGCGATGAGCTCGCATCCGAAGCCGCTGCCGACGATGGCGGCGGCGAGCAGTCCGAGTGTGGCAGCAGAGTATCTGGGCATGGTCTCCCGGCGTCACACCTTCGCGCGGGGGCGTCAATCACGCTCTCGGCCGGAGCCACGGGGGCGCTCACGAGAACACGAGCTCGGCGGCGTGATCGGCGGCCACCGCGCGGTAGGCGTCGACGAGATCGTGCTCCTGCCGGTGGAGGTGCGCTGTCGCCTTTCCTGGCAGCATCACGGCACCTCCGCGCGGTCCTCGGCGGACGGGCCGCCTGTCGTCGGAGAGACCGATACGCCCGCTGCCGGCGCCGAGGCCGTGGTCGTCGGCGCCGGCGCGGGCTCTCCCTGCCCCCTTCGAGGCGCGCGGAGCGGAGAGGCATTGTACGCGAACTTTGCCGCGGGGCCCCGGCGGTGAAAGGATCCCTGGAATGCGCCTCCGCGCCGCTCTGGCCCCCGCCGCTCTCTTCGCTCTGGTCTTCACGTCCGCGTGCAGCGGCGCGGAGAAAGCCTCCGATCCCAACTGGTCCGGCGAGAAGCCGGAAGTCAACCGGCCGCTCCGCGAGACCGAGGAGATGACCAATGCGGGCGCCACCGCCGCGTCGTCCGCGAGCGAGCCCGGGGTGATCGGCGTCCGCCATGACGTGATGCTCTCCGAGGGCGCCCACCCCGCGCGCTGCAACTGCCTCGCTGTCGAGGTCGGCCCCGCGAGCGATCCGCGCTTCTTCTGGACGGCCGGCGCCCCGACCGCCGACGAGGACACCGTGACCATCGCCCTCGGCGCGCGCGGCGTGACCTGCGCGGGCGGCGACGCCGACGACCGGCGCCGCCCCTCGATCTCGGCCGTCGATCGCGTCGGCGACGACGTGATCGTCGAGGTGGAAGATCTGCCCGACGGCCGCCCGATCGCCTCGGGCGCGGTGATCCAGAAGCCCGGTCCGAGGGGCAATGTCTACGTGCGACCCCGGAATGCGAAGGTGATCTACGCCAGGGGCGCGCCGGACAACCGCTGCAAGGTGCGTTGATTCAGCGAGGCGGCGGAGGCTTGACCGGGCCTCCGACGCTGCTCGCGCCGAGCGGCTGCCGGACGAGCGTGCCAGGCGCCGACGAGGCGGGCGAGCCGAGATCCGAGCCCGTGGACGAGCTCTGGCGACCACAGCCGACGCCGATCGCCGCGAGCGAGAGGCCGAGCAGCAGCGGCGCGAGCGAAGGTGAACGCATCGAGTGATCTCCTGAAAAAGGGGGCTCCAGCGCGCCGACGGGGCGCCCGGACGAGCGCTCACCCTACGCTGCCCCGGGCCACGATTCCAGGGCGCAAGCGACAATAATGGCGGGAATATCCTGCGGATTGCGCCGGCGCGCCGGACCGCCGCGCGTGCTATGAGGTCCAGCCATGGCGCGCCCTCTTGTCACCTTGGCTTTGCTGCTCTCCACGTCTCTCCTCGCCTGCACGAGCGGGACGGGCGATGTCCCCGGCCCCGGCTGCACCTCGATCCAGACCACGAGCGAGCTGTCGTTCGATCCGAAGCCGCCCGCCGGGACCACGACCGAGACGCTGTGCCTGGGCCGCGCGCCGACGGTCTCCACGAAGGGAGAGGCCGAGTGCATCGCCCTCCACGCGACGAAGGCGACAGCGTGTGCGTGCGACGCAAATCAGGGCCTCCAGGCGGTGAGCGCCGCCCACAGGGACGCTGTCGGCAAGTTCTTCGACAAGGCCACGGGCACCTCGGTGGTGGCCAGTTGCGTGTGCGAGGTCAAGCAGCTCACGAGCGACGACGGGGCGGCCTATGCCGCCTGCATCAAGGATCCAGCGACCCCGGTCGTCGACGCCAATGGCAAGCCTGTGAGCGGGTATTGCTACGTCGATCCTGGGAACACCGCCACCAGCCCCGAGCTCGTGAAGGACTGCGCCGCGAGCGAGAAGCAGGCCATGCGCTTCGTGGGCGGCGCGGGGACTCCACAGGCCGACGACATCTCGGTGATGGTGATCTGCGAGACCGATATCTGCGACGCGGCGTCTCAGTGAGCCGACAGCCGCTTTCTCACCCGGCGATCGCTGCGCGCGCCTGGTGCACGAGGGCCTGCACCTCGGCGCGCGCCCGCCGCTGGATGACTTCCACGTCAGTGCCTTCGGCGCGAAATGGAGCGCCCGCGACGAGTCCAATCCTCGTGAGCGGCGAGCCGACGACGCGGCGGTAGTGGGCGGGAAAGCTCTCCTGCAGGTAGGCTGACTCGGTGCCTCCGTAGGCGATCCCGACCGGCACGATCTCGGCGCCGGCGCGCATCGCCGCGAGGAAGGCGCCGGCGCGGAAGGGGCGCACCTCGTCGCCGGCAAACGTGGTCCCCTCGGGATAGACCATGACTCCGCGGCCGCTCTCCAGGCCATTGATCATCGCCGTGATCACCGCGGCGCCGCTGCGCTTGTCGCTGCGATCGACGAAGAGCGTGCCCACGCGGCGCGCGGCGAGGCCGATGACGGGCCAGCTCGCGAGATCGGCCCGGCTGACGGTGTTGGCCTCGACGAAGGCGAGATCGACGAAGATGTCGAGCATCGAGCGGTGGTTCATCACGAAGATGCGACCGAGCCCGCGCGCGTCGGTGGCGGGGTAAATCTCGCCCTGGTCGAGGTGTGGCCCGCTCGCCGTGACCGAGAGGCCATAGAGGCGAAGGAGGGAGTGGCCATAACGGCCCATCCACTTGTAGGTGACCGGGATCTGCCGCGACGCGGGCGAGCTGCGCAGATCGGCCTCGAGGCACGCGAGGAGGCTGAACGTCAGGCCGACAAAGGCGCTGGAGCGGCCGAGGACGCGGAGATCACCCACAGGGTTCATGATCGGCCTCAGCTCACCTTGGTGCCGGGCGGGACGTCGCGCGTCACGGTCGACAGCGCGAGGGCGTCGCTCGGGCCGGCGGCGAGGATCATCCCGTGCGAGACGAGCTCTCTTGAAAACGCCCTTGGCTCGAGGTTGACGGCGACGATCACCCGCTGTCCCACCAGCGCTTCGGGGGTGAAGGAGAGTGCCAATCCGGCGATGATCCGCCGCGGGCCGTCGACATCGCCGGTGTCGACGCGGAGATCGACCAGCTTGTCTTTGCGGGGCACGCGAGCGGCAGAGACGATGAGCCCGACGCGGAGATCGATTCGCGCGAAATCCTCGAACGGGACGAGCTCCGGCAGCGCGGGCTCGGGCTCGGACGTCGGCGGAAAATCAGCCTGTGGGGTGATGATTGGCAGCTTCTTCCCGGCGGCGCTGGTGAGCGTGGGCGCGATGGGAGCGACGCTGTGGGCCATGGGGCTCGGATCGAGATCCTCGCCGGATCCGTCGGCCGGCGACGGCGTCGCGGGCTTCGACGCGCTCTTGCCCTCCGGATCGACCGTCGGCAGAGAGGCCTTGTCGGCGGGCGGCGGCTGGGTCGCGGGCGCGCGCGGCGCGAGGGTGGGCGGCTGCTCGGCGGACGACGTCGGCGGGAATGGCGCCGGCGTCGGCTTCGCACCCGCCGCCGCCGCGGGCGCGTCGAGCAGGCGCTTCAACACGGTATTGACGACGGCGGGTGCGGCGCTGCCGCCGGTCTGCTTCATCACCTGACCGACGAAGAAGCCGAGGAGCGATGTCTTGCCCGAGCGGTACACGGCCGCTTGCCTCGCGTTCTGATCGAGCACGGCGCGCACGACCTCCTCGATGGCGCCGAGATCGCTGAGCACCGCCATGCCGCGCTCGCGCACGATCTCGGTGGGCGAGCGCGTCGCGCCGATCAACAGTGAGTAGACCTCCTTGGCCTGCTTGCCGCTGATGGTCCCGGCGTCGACGAGCTGGAGGAGCTCGGCGAGCTGCGTCGGCGTGACGGGGAACGCGGCGTCGAGGCCGCTGGTGCGCACGTCGCGCATCACCTCGCTGGTGAGGAAATTTCCGAGCTTGATCGGATCGGCATAGAGGCGGCACGATTCATCGAAGAAGGCGGCGATCTTCGGGTGGCTCGTGAGCACGGCGGCGACGTTGGGCGCGAGGCCCAGCGTCTCGACGAGGCGCGCGCGACGCTCGGCCGGCGGAGGCGGGAGCGAGGTGCGGATCGCCGCGACGTAGCTCGGGTCGACGACGAGCGTGGGGAGATCGGGATCGGGGAAGTAGCGGTATCCGGACTCGTTCTCCTTGTCGCGGAGCGGGTATGTCTCCTTCTTCTCGGAGTTGTAGCCGCGCGTCTGCTGGCGGATGCGCCCGCCCGACTCGAGCACGGCGATCTGCCGGCGCGCCTCGATCTCGATGGCCTCGGCGACGAAGCGAAACGAGTTGATGTTCTTGAGCTCGGTGCGCGTGCCCAGCTTCTCGGCGCCGATGGGCCGCACCGAGACGTTGGCGTCGCAGCGGAAGCTGCCTTGCTCGAGGTTTCCATCGTTGACGCCGATGAACATGAGAATGTCGCGGAGGCGCTTGAGGTAATCGGCGGCCTCGGCGGCGCTGCGGAGATCGGGATCGCCGACGATCTCGATCAGCGCGGTGCCAGCGCGGTTGAGGTCGACGATCGAGTCGTCGCCGACGCCGTGGATGTTCTTGCCGGCGTCTTCTTCCATGTGGACGCGGAGGATGCCGACGCGCCGCTTGCCGAGATCGGCGTCGACCTCGAGGCTGCCGCGGAGGGCGAGCGGCAGATCGTACTGGCTTATCTGGTAGCCCTTCGGGAGATCGGGATAGAAGTAGTTCTTGCGGGCGAAGACGCTCTTCTCCTGCACCGTGCAGCCGAGCGCGATCGCGGCGCTGACGGCCATGCGCACGGCCTCGCGGCTGAGCACGGGGAGCGCGCCGGGCAGCCCGAGGCACACCGGGCAGACATGCGTGTTCGGTCGGTCGCCGAAGCTCGTGGCGCAGCCGCAGAAGGCTTTGGTCCGCGTCAGGAGCTGCGCGTGGACCTCGAGTCCGATCACCAGCTCCCAGTCACCGAATGAGGTCGCCATGGCCCGCTTTCATAGCAAGTGCAGCGGTTGCCCGCGAGCAGCGACCGCGCGTTGCGAACAAAGGAGCCGCTTGTGGTTCAGGGGAGGACAAAGGCGCGCAAAGCACGCCGGGGGTTGGGGCCGCTCGCGGCCCCATCGAGGCTAGTGTTCGTGCTCGCGCGTGACGCCGGGGTGGCCCGGATCACCCGGCTCGTGCCGCGGATTGGCCGTCTTGTGGTCGCCGGCGCGCCCGGCGAAGGCCATCAGCAAGTCTTTCCCGTAGATGAACTGATCGCGCGAGTCGTACGGGACGGCGTGGAGCCCCGTGTCCATGCGGATCGCGTCGACGGGGCAGGCCTCGACGCAGTAGCCGCAGAAGATGCAGCGCAGCTCGTCGATCACGAACGACTGGGGGAAGCGCTCGTAGCCGCGGCGGCGATCGCCCTCGGGGTACTCGCCGGCCTCGATCGAGATGCACTGCGCGGGGCAGGCCGTCGAGCAGCAGAGGCACGCGACGCAGCGCGGGGCGCCATCCTCGCGGAGCGTGAGCCGGTGGATGCCGCGGAAGCGCTCGGGATACGGGCGCTTCTGCTCCGGGTAGTTGATGGTCGTCACGCCCTCTTCGAGCGCCTCGAGCACCGGATCCGGCGTCTGGCCGAGCATCATCTCCTTCGTGTTCTTGAAGAAGTGGCGCATCGTCAGCGACATGCCTTTGAGGAACTCGGGCACGTAGGCCTGCACCGAGGGCGTGCGGTTCGGGCGCGCCACAGGGCGCCCCGCCACCTGGCGCTGCGCCGGCTTCATCCAGGGGTTGCTCGGAGTCATCTTCGCCATATCGAGTCTCCGTGCCAGGCACCATCAGGTGCCGGGGGATGGGGCCGCTTGCGGCCCCATCGTAACTAGGCTTGCTGGGTGGTGGCTTTGGTGCCGCCGGCCGCCGCGGCGAAGCGGCTCGTCGTCGACTTGATGAAGCGCTTGCGCTCCACCGGCTCGAGCAGGCCCACCACGACGGCCACGAAGCCCGCGGCGAAGGCCAGGGCGACGATGCCCTGGGTCACGTCGGCGGCGACGCGGAGGGCCCCAGTCACGCCGGGGCCGGCGCCCTGGATCGCGAGGAGCACGACGCCCGTCACCAGCATGTTGGCGATCGAGAGCGGCAGGAGCTTCGTCCAGCCGAGCTTCATCAGCTGGTCGTAGCGGAAGCGCGGGAGCGTCCAGCGGAAGAAGATCTGGATGAACGTCATGAAGATCGTCTTGCCGAAGAAGGCCAGCGCCGAGATGATCACCACCGAGAGGTGGTTCATCTTGTAGGCATAAACCACCGTTGTGCCGAACGCGACGTTGAGCCCGTCCGAGTGCAAGAACGGCAGGGCAAACCCGCCGAAGAAGATCGTGACGAGGATGGCGCTCGACGTCATGAGCTCGACGTACTCGCCGGTCATGAACATGCCCCACTTCATGCCGGAGTACTCGACGAAGTAGCCGGCGACGATCTCGCTCTCGCCCTCGGGCTGATCGAACGGGACGCGCTTGCACTCGGCGGCGAGGGCCGTGAGGAAGAGGACGAAGGCGAAGGGCTGGACGAAGATGCCCCACGCGTTGTCGGACTGCCACTGCACCATCGGGCGGAGCTGGATGCTGCCGTAGGTCATCAGGACACCGATGAGGCTGATGCCCATCGCGACCTCGTAGCTGACCATCTGGCTCGCGGCGCGGAGGCCGCCGAGGAGCGAGAACTTGTTGTCGCTGGCCCAGCCCGCGAGCGCGGCGCCGATGACGCCCGTGCCGGCCATCGCGAAGATGTAGAGCAGGCCGACGTTGAGATCGGCGACCTGGAGGTTCACAAGGTGGCCGCGGCACGCGACGCCCGGGCCCATGACGTGCGCGACGCGACCGAGGTCGGACCACTCGAACGGCGGCGGGGGGGCCCCGCGCAGCAGCTTCGTCGGATCGCTCTCGAAGCACATCGTCTCGCCGAAGGGGATGACGGCGAACGTGACCAGCGCGGGGAACAGCGCGAGGATCGGCGCGAGGCCGTGGAGAAGCTTGTCGCCCTTCGGCGGGACGAAGTCTTCCTTCCAGATCATCTTCATCGCGTCGGCGGCCGCGTGGAGCATGCCAGCGAGGCGGAGCGGGTACGTGCCCTCGTCCACGCGGGACGCGGTGTAGATGCCGCTGACGAAGAGCAGCAGCGCGAGCACCACGCCCGCGGCCTGCGCGGCGGGGACGACGGCGCGCTCGGGTACGGTGCTCAGCGCCGCGAACACCACCGCATGCGCCACGACGCCGCCGTAGAAGATCGAGCGGGGCTCGATGCCCTTCAGCAGCGCCTCGGCCGAGTTCATCGCCCCGCCACGGCGGACCGATCCGCAGAGCACGACGAGGCTGAACCACGCGACAAACACCGCGCACTGCGCGCTGATCGGGAGCGTCTGCATGGCCATCTCGGGGCGGACGCCGCGCAGCAGCGGGAGCAGCGCGATGCCGCCGAGGATCGACGGCGGGAGCAGCACGATCAGGCGCACCAGCATGCTCGGCAGGTGCACGACGGCGCGGTTGGGGCCGACGCGGTCCTGCACCATCGCGCTCTGGCGACGGTCGGCCCATGTGGCGATCGCCGCGGTGTTGAGCAGGAACAGGATGACGATCAGGATCTTGACGATCGCCAGGAACAGCTCGACGGACGTCATGCCAGCGCCTCCGGCTTCACAGCCACAGCCTCGACGACGGCCGCGGACCGCGCCGAGGATTCAGTCCCCATCGCGGCGCGCACGTCGGCGAGCTTCTTCCAGTTCATCGCGTAGCCGAGGGCCTGCGCCAGCGCCGCCACGAGCTTCCAGCCCGGCGTCGCGTCGCCCTGCGGCGTCAGCGCGCGCTCGGCCCGCTGGGTCTGCAGCGTCGCGCCGTTGTCGCCGTTCGAGCGCTTCGTTTGCAGCACCGGGTCCGGGTTGTTCGAGTACGTGCCGTCGGCCTCGGCCCACGAGCACGCGGGCAGCACGATGTGCGCCGCCATCGCGAGCGGGCCCTGGTGCGAGGCGATCGTCACCACGCCCTTGAGCTTGCCGAGGGCCGCCTGCGCCTCGGCCGCGTCGACGTCGACCTCGGATCCGAGGGCGATCACGTACGAGTACGTGCCCGCGTTGATCGCCTTGACGAGCTCGGCGAACGGGCGCGGCGGGGTGGTCGAGGCCGCCTCGGTGGCGCCGCGGGTGTTGGGGTTCTTGTCCTCGCTGATGAGGATCTCGTCGCCCTTGCCGGGAGCCCGCTTCGCGAGGAAGAAGTCGCCCGCGCCGAGATACGTCTTGGCGAGCGTCGCGAGCGCGAAGTTGTCCTCGTTCGAGTGCTGCGCCGAGAGCACGATCGCGATCTTCGTCGGATCGTTCTTGTGGCCCTTGAGCTGCTCTTTCGCGGCCTGGAGGGCCTCGTCGATCGTGGCGTCTTCGCGGCCCACGAGCGCCGCCGTGAGGCGATCTTCGTGGGCGCGCTTGTACGAGAGCATGCCCTCGTCGCACATCCAGTAGCGGTTCACGAGCGGGTTCTCGCGCGGCCGGTAGCGGTGCGCGACGTTGGTCCGCGGATCGTAGTCGAGGAACGAGCTGCACCCCGTCGCGCAGCCCTGGCAGACGCTGCGGGCGCCGCGGAGGAACCACACGCGGGCCTTGAAGCGGAAGTCGCTCGAGGTCAGCGCGCCGACGGGGCACACGTGCTCCGTCATCAGCGTGTAGTCGTGATCGAGCTCGCGCCCGGGCGAGACGGTGACCTCGCCGAGGTTGCCGCGCTCGCGGATGCTGAGCACCGGATCGCCCGCCAGCTCGGCCGAGACGCGCACGCAGCGGGTGCACACGATGCAGCGCTCGGCGTCGTAGACGATGGTCGGCCCGAACGGCACGGCCTTGGGCTTGTGCACGACCTCTTGCTGCATGCGCTTGCCCTTGCGCTGATGCTCGAGCCAGTAGTCTTGCAGGCGGCACTCGCCGGCCTGATCGCAGATCGGGCAGTCGACCGGGTGGTTCAGCAGCAGCAGCTCTTGCACGGCGCTGCGAGCCTCGGCGACGTTGTCGCTCGAGTCCGACAGCACCTCCATCCCCGGCGTGCAGCCCTGCTGGCAGGCGGGCTGCAGCTTCGGCTTCTTCGCGGGGACGTAGTCGTTCTTCTCGGCGTCCCAGCGGAGGATATCGAGCTCCATCGCCGGACGCCCCGGCGGCGGGAGGATCTCCACGAGGCACATGCGGCAATTGGCCGCGACCGAGAGGCCCGGGTGCCAGCAGTAGTGCGGGATGTCGATCCCGGCGTCGTGCGCCGCGCGGATGATGGTGTCCCCCTTTTTGAAGGGGATTTCCCGCCCGTCGATCTTGATCGTGTTCGGCGGGGGCGGAGGCGCGGGGGGCTTTTCAGCCGGCGGGGTGGTCGCCATGGTTCAGTCTCGGAAGGGGGCTTTGGTGAGTCCGGAGAGAGCGCGTCGACCGGCCGTGAGGCCTAGTGATCACACTCTCCACCGATCATGTTGAGCGAGCCGAACGTCGGGACGACGTCGGCGATCATGCGCCCGTTGATGAGCGACGAGAGGCCCTGGACGATGGGGAAGCACGGCGGGCGAATGCGGACGCGGTAGGGCGTGCCGCTGCCGTCGGAGACGAGATAGAAGCCGAGCTCCCCGTTGCCGCCTTCGGTGTACGAGTAACACTCGCCGGCGGGGATCTTGATGCCTTCCATCACGATCTTGAAGTGCTGGATCGTGGCCTCGATCGTCGTGTAGACGTCGGCCTTCGGGGGCAGCACGATCCGCGGATCGTCGATGTTGATCGGCCCGTCGTCGGCCATCATCTCCATCGCTTGCTCGATGATCCGGATGCTCTGCCGGATCTCGTCCTGGCGGCACATGAAGCGATCGTAGTTGTCGCCCTGGGTGCCGACGGGGACGTCGAAGTCGTAGCGATCGTAGGTCATGTACGGGTGCGATTTGCGCACGTCGTAGGCCGCGCCGGTGGAGCGCAGGCAGACGCCCGTCCAGCCGAGCGCGAGCGCGTCGGCCTGGCTGATCTTGCCGACCCCCTCGACGCGATCGAGGAAGATCCGGTTCTTCAGGATCAGCTTCTCGCCCTCGCCGATCATCTGGAGAACGCGGGGCAACCCGCCGCGGATCATCGCCTTGAAATCAGGCGTGGGAGGCTTGGCCATGCCGCCGACGCGGCCGAAGCTGTGGGTGACGCGGGCGCCGGTCTCTTCCTCGAAGATGTCCCAGATGATCTCGCGCGCGCGGGCGAAATAGAGGAACGGGGTGAACGCGCCGAGCTCCATGCACATGGCGCCCGAGCAGATCATGTGGTCGCAAATGCGAGCGAGCTCGCCCAGGATCACCCGGTAGTGCTGGCAGCGCTCGGGCACCGTGACGCCGAGCATCTTCTCGCACGCGAGCGAGAAGCCCACGTTGTTGAGCATCGGCGAGACGTAGTTGAGGCGGTCGGCGTACGGGAAGATCTGGGTCCACGTGCCGCGCTCGCACATCTTCTCGAAGCCGCGGTGGAGGTAGCCAATCTGCACGTCGCTCTTGACGATCGTCTCGCCCGAGAGCTCGAGGACGATGCGCACCGTGCCGTGCATGGCGGGGTGCGAAGGGCCCATGTTGAGCAGCATCGGCTCGCTCGGGAGCTCGAGCTCGCCCTCGGCGAGATCCTGATCCAGCGGTTCCATCGGTCAGCTCTCCCCGCGGTCGTTGCGGTGGTCGAAGGTCTGGCGACCGAAGCTCATCCCCTCGTCCTCGCGGAACGGGAAGAGCTTGTCCTGCGTGCCTTCGCGGTACGGGATCAGCGGCTGGGTCTTGTTGGCCGGGTAGTCCTTGCGGAGCGGGTGCCCCTTGAACTCCGGGTACATCAGGATCCGGCGCATGTCCGGGTGGCCCTTGAACGTGATCCCCATGAGGTCGAACGTCTCGCGCTCGAACCAGTCGGCGCCGCGCCACACCGGCACGAGCGAGTCGATCTCGACCGTCTCACCCTCTTCGTCGCCGACCCGCGATTTGATGCGGATCCGGTGCGCGTGCTGGAGCGATCGCAGGTGACAGACGACCTCGAACCGGGGCTGCCCTTCGGCGCGCTGGCGGTGAAAGTCGACGCCGCAGAGGTCGGTGAACATGTTCATCGACAGGCGGCTGTCGTCGCGCAGGAAGAACGCGACGGCGCGCCACGAGGCGGGATCGACGACCGCCGTATCGTCGCCGAACTGGGCGTGCGTCTCGGTGATCGCCGCGCCGAACTTCTCCTTGAGGAGATCGAGGACCTTTTTGCTCATGCTTCGCTATCCCCGCCGAGGTCGGGCTTCTTGCCGATTTGCACGAGGCCAGAGCCGTCGGGCACCAGCGGATCGGTCCGCGGCTTGACGATCCCGGGGGTGCGGTCGCCGCGCGCGATCTTGTCCTGGAGCAGCAACAGGCCGTCGATCACGGCCTCGGGGCGCGGCGGGCAGCCGGGCACGTACACGTCGCAGGGGATGACTTTGTCGATGCCCGCGAGCGTCGTGTAGTTGTCGTAGAAGCCGCCGCACGAGGCGCAGGTGCCGAACGCGAGGACCCATTTCGGATCGGCCATCTGCTCGTAGATGCGCTTGAGCGCGGGCGCCTGGCGCTGGCTGATCGTGCCGACGACCCAGAGCAAATCGGCCTGGCGCGGCGAGAAGCGCGGGGCCTCGGCGCCGAAGCGCGCCATGTCGAAGCGCGGGCTCGCCATGGCCATGAACTCCATCGCGCAGCACGCCGTGACGTACGGGTACTGGAACAGCGAGTACTTCTTCGCCCAGTTCAGCAGCGCGTCGACGCGGGTGGTGGCGAAGCCGACGTCGCCGCTCTCGATGACGTGAACGCTCGATCCACCGCGGCCGTTACTCACGTTTCCCATTCGAGCGCACCCTTCTTCCACACGTAAATCAGCGCGACGACGAGCAGCGAGACGAACGAGCCCATGGTGGCCATGCCGCCCCAACCCAGCGTCCGGAACTGGATCGCCCACGGGTACATGAGCACCACCTCGATGTCGAAGACGACGAAGAGGATCGCGGTCAGGTAGAACTTCACGCTCGGCTTCACGAAGCGGCCGCCGGTCGACTCGCTGCCGCACTCGTACGGCATCATCTTCTCGGGCGTCGGGTTCTTCGGCCCGAGGATCGAGGAGAGCGTGAAGAGGGCGCCGGTGATCACCGCGCCGACGAGGAAGAGCAGCAGGAGGGGGACGTAGGTGGCCATGGATCAGGCGACTCCAGAAGGCATGGGTAACGGTGGGTCCGCTCCCCGAAATGCATCGAAAACCAAGGCAAATCGATGTATTCCGCCGGTCATGTAGCTGGGGGGTCCGGGGGTGTCAATGGAGCGGCCAGGCCCCCGCAAAGGGTTCGCAGATGCCGCCGCCACGCGCTCCAGGAAGAGCTTGACCGATGTGCAGGTGAGCCTCGGGACCGAGGCCACCACGTTACCTGTTGGAAGCGATGACGAGGCCGCGCCAGGCGGTGAGCGCCGTGCCGAGGTTTTGCTCGATGTCGCGGATTTGCTCGACCATTTCGCCGTCGGTCACGCCGACGCCGCGGGCCTCGCGCACGCAGGCGAGGGCCGCCACGTAGCGCTTGCGCTTGATGAAGGCCTTGGCGAGCAGGGGCCAGATTTGCTTGGGGGGCGCGCCGAGGTTGGCCGCGCGGCGGAGCGGGCCGATGGCCTCGCCCGAGCGCCCGTCCTCGAGCTGCGCCTCGCCGAGGCGACGGAAAATGTCGGCGGCGGCCGCGCCATCCTGCGCGTACTGCACCGCGAGGCGCATGACCTCTTCGCCCTGCTGGTTCTCGCCGAGCTTCACGCAGGCGGTGCCGAGGAGGCCGAGCCCCTTCGCGATGAGGGCGCGCGCGTCGGTCGTGAGCATCTGGCCCTCGGGGGTGCGCAGGAAGATGGCGAGCGGCGCCGGCCACGCGCCGAGGAGCGAGATCACGCGGGAATGATCGCTCTTTCCAGCGGCGATCTCGGCCTCGGCGACCTTGGTCAGATCGATGGCCGAGCGCGATCCGGCCGAGGCGCGGTCGAGCTCTTCGCGGATGTGGGCGCGGATGCGGGCGCGGAACTCGTTGAGCTCGTACGACTCGTCGACGCCGTCGTGCAAGAGCTGGAGCTTGGAGGTTCGCGACTCGACCGCCAGCTTGCGCAGGCTGTAGCCATAGAGCGGCGCGAGGAGCAGGTAGCGCACGCCGATGTGGAGCTGGATCGCCTCCACGTCGGTGTCGCGCTCGGGGGCCGCCGGCATGGTGTCGTCCGTCAGCAGGGCGCCGACGAGCCGATGACGAAAATCCGCGAGCGTGAGGCGCTGCACGTCGGCGTCGCCTTCGTCCTCGCTCGGCGCGGCGATCACGAAGTCGACGAGGGTGTTGTCCGGGTTGCGCCGGTCCACCGTGAGCGCGGTGATGCGCGCGCCCGTGATCATCGAGAACGCAAAGAAGGCTTCCCCGACGATGTCGCAGAGAGCCTGAAAGCTGCCTATTCCATCTCCGATTCGCTCGAACCAGCCGTCCGTTCGGACAGCGTCGAGCGAGAAGACGCGTTCTTTCGCCATGATCGTCTGCGGCGGAGGTTCGCACGAGCCGCGGGCGCTGTCACCTTGTCCGAGCACCGGATCGGACGGAGAAGCTCCCCGGGGTGTCAGCGAACTGGCGCAGCGCCAGCGAGCGGCCGCTCTCGGGTCCCCTTCTCGCTCTCGACCGCACCCGTGAGCGCCTCGATCTGCTCGCGACCGATGCGTGACGCCGACGCGCTGATCATATTCTTCGCGAACCCGACGCTGGTGAGGGCGCCGGACCACGTCTCCTCGGATCGCACGAGCGTCGCCCCGGGCTGGCCCTCGGCGTCCTCGAACAGGAACGCGTGCTCGCCGACGAGCAGCTCCGGGATGCCGCCGCGCCAGGTGATCTCGCGATCTTGCTCGACGCGAACGACGCGGACGCGAGCGAAGATCGGGAGCCCGCCCGGCTTCGCGACGATGATCAGCTCGAGGCGATCGCCGATCTGCAACGGGCGCGAAGGCCCGGTTCGAGGGCGAAACGAGGGCGGCATCCAGTCGCGCCAGGTGGAGAAATCGCGCAGGCGCGAGAAGCAGTCAGTCCGCGAGGCGTGGATCACACCCGACGCCGAGGCCACGAAGCTCATGCGCCGGAGGCTACACCGATCCGGCGCTCGGGATCACGCGAGCCCGTCACTCCGCGAGCACCCTCTCGATCCGGCGATCGGGGATGAACCACATGATCGCCACGAGCACGTAGAGCGCACAGGAAATCCACGGGTTCACGAAGGCCATCGGGATCGCGATCAGGTACGCGACCATCGAGACGATGCCTTTGTAGTCCTTGCCGAGCGCGATCGCGAGCTTCGAGTCCTTGCCATGGTGGTTGGCGAGCGCGCGCGCGAGGATGAAATAGGCCACCCCCGCCATGAGCAGGACCACGCCGTAGAGCGCCACCGGGAGCGCGGCAAAGTGGTTCTCTCCCACCCACCCGGTGACGAACGGCACGAGCGAGAGCCAGAAGAGCAGATGCAGATTCGCCCAGAGGATGCCGCCGCTGACCTTGGTCGCCACGTGCAGCATGTGATGGTGGTTGTTCCAGTAGATGCCGATGTAGACGAAGCTGACGACGTAGCAGAGGAACACCGGGTAGAGCGGCAGGAGCGCCGCGAGCTCGGCGCCGTGAGGCACCTTCAGCTCGAGCACCATGATGGTGATGATGATGGCGAAGACGCCGTCGCTGAAGGCCTCGAAGCGTCCTTTACCCATTCAGTGCCATCCTTTGCCTCTCATACGCTCTCTTCACGCGGGCTCGGCCTCGCGGGCTCAGCGCGGCGCGGCAGCGTGATCTGGATACGGGTCCCCTGCCCTGCTCCGCTCGCGATCGCGATCTCGCCACCGTAGATCGACACGAGCTTTCGCACCACGCCCAGGCCGAGGCCCGTCCCGGTCTCTGGTTTCGTCGAGAAGAACGGATCGAAGATCCGATCCTGATGCTCCTCCGGGATCCCGACGCCCGTGTCCTCGACGCGGATCACCCAGCGCGCGTCCTCCTCGGCGATCACGACGCGGAGCAGGCGCTCACCGTCCTTTTCCACGAGGGCATCGCGGGCATTGAGCACCAGGTTCTTCAGGATCGAATAGAAGTGGATCGCCTTGCCGATCATCTGCGCGTCGGGCGCGATCACCGCCTCGACGCGGATCCCGTGGCGCGCGAGATCGTCGTGCGCTTCCTTGAGGATGGCTGAGACCAGCGGCTCGACCGGGACGGGCTCGTCTCCGGGCGCCTCGCGGCCGAGGCGCGCGTAATCGAGGATCGACTGGGTCGCCGCGAGCGCGCGGGTGAGCGCCTCGTCGATGTCGCGCAGCGCGGTGTCGATCTGCTCTTCGTTGCCGTTGATCTTCTTGAACAGAGCGAGCAGCAGGCGGCGCTCCTCCGGCGTCGCGCGGGATCGGACCCAGGCGTAGATCTCGGCGAGCGCCTCGGTGTTCGCCTCGCAGAGCTGCTTCGACTCCGCGGCGGCGCCGGGGCCGCCCACGCTGCGAAGCAGGATCTTCGCGCCGGTGAGCGCGTTGCGCATCTCGTGGGCAAAGCCTCCTGCCATCTGGGACTCGGTCGCGTCTTTCTCGAGCTTCACCATGCGCTCGTGCGCCTCGCCGAGGGCGCGCGTGCGGAGCTCGACGAGCGTCGCCAGCTGCTCGTTGCGGCGGCGCAGCTCGGCCTGCTTTCTCCGCATCAGGAGCGCGACGATCCCCGCGAGCGCGAGCGCGGCCCCGGCGCGGAGCCACCACGTTCGCCACCACGGTGGGACCACGGTGAACGGGAACGTCGCGGGCGCGTCCCATGCCCCGTGAGCGCGCCGAGCGCGCGCCTGGAGCTCGTAGGCGCCGGGATCGAGGAAGCCGTAGCGAACCTGCTCGTCGTTGCGATGCCAGGTCGAATCGAGCCCGAGCAGGCGGATCTCGCGCTCGATGTGGGTCGCGTCGACGAAGCTCGGCACGGCGATCTCGGCCTCGAGCGAGCTCTCCCGGTAGAGCAGCTCGGGCCCGCGGACGTCGATCGCGAGCTCGCGATCGCCGGCGCGGATCGCGAGGATCTCGCTCTTCGGCGGCGGGAGCGGCCCCCGGTAGCGACTCCCCAGGAACTGAGCGATGCCTTCGGTGGTGCCGATCCACACGTCGCCCCCCTCGTCGGCCCAGAAGGCGCGCGCGTTGACGTCGCTGCCGGGCAGGCCCTCCGCGGCGGAGAAGCTCATCACGACGGTCTGCTCGATGACGTCCACGCCTTGACCCGAGCCGACCCAGAGTCGGCCCGCGCGATCCTCTTCGAGCAGGTAGACCCCGTCGGTCGACAGCCCGTTCGTCTTGTCGAAATGGATGAAGTCGCGCAGGGCGTGACCTTCGTAGCGGAAGCAGCTCACCCCCGCGGCGAGCGAATAGGCGACGCAAATCGACCCGTCCCGACGCTCGGCGACGGAGAGTATGCCCTGGCGGCGGAGGCCGCTCCCCTCGGGGATCCGCCGGAGAACACCGTCCTCGATGACCGCGAGTCCGTCGCTCGCGGCGACCCAGATCCGGCCCTGCCGATCCTCGTGAAGGTCCGTGACCAGCGCGCCGGGCTGGGCCGGCGGCGGCAAGATCCGGGTGAACTGGAGGCCGGCGCCGACGTGTGTGCCCTGGAAAAGCCCGGTGGACATCGCCGCCCACATCGTCCCGGCACGATCGATGTCGAGGGCGAAGACCACATTGTTGGTCGTGACATCCTGGATCGGGAAGCTGTCGAGAGCGCCGGTGGAGGGATCGTAACGGAACACCTTGGTCGAGCCCCCGGACAGCCAGAGGGCGCCGCCGGACCCGGGGACGATGCTCGATATCGTGATGCTCGGGACCGCCGGCTCCGGCTGCCAGCCGCTCGCCGTCGCGCGGGAGAGCCCTTTGCCCGAACCCGCCCAGAGTCGCCCCGCCTCGTCGCGTCGCAGCGACCAAACTCGATTGTCCGATAGCCCGTTCTCGGTCGAGTGGACGCGAAAGAGCCCGCGGCCGGAGACGCGAAAGAGCCCGTTCGAGCCCGCCCACAACGAGCCTTCGTGATCGACGAGCAGGGCCCGGACGTGGCCCATCTTCTCCGTGGGGACGTAGTGCGCCGCGCCGCTCGCGGGGAGCTCGAGCATTCCCCTCGACAGGCTCGCCCACACAGAGCCCTCTCGATCGATGGCGAACTGCCTCAAGCCGTAGCCGCTCGCGAGCGTCGTCCGCTCCTCGATCCCCCCGGTGTCCGGTGACAGCGCCCAGAGTCGACGCTCGTTGTGGATCCAGATCCGGCCGCCTCCATCGTGGGCGATCCCGGCAAACCTCTCGTCCGGAATACCCTCTTTCGCGCCCCAGGTGCGGAGGCTCCCGTCGGGGGTGCGGCGGGTGATAATCCCCTGTCCAGCAATGTACAGATCACGCGAGGGATCGATCCAGAGCGCCGACACCGGCCCACTGGACCACCCGGGCGCGAGCGCGAATCCCCCGTCGTCGCCCTCGCGGAGCAGCCCTGCGGCCGAGCCGGCCCAGGCGCGTCCGTCGCTGTCGGTGGCGATCACCTGCAAGGGCGCTTGGGCCGGGACGTCAATCGCCTTCCAGCGGGCGTCGTGCCACCAGAGCAGGCCGTCCGCGGTGAGACACCACATGTCCCCGTCACGCCCAGCGGCGAGGTCCTTGATGAAGCCGGAGCCGGGGGAGGCGAGAGGACGAGCCCGGCGTCCATCGTAGCGGAAGAGCCCCGCGTCGGTTCCAATCCAGATCACGCCGCGAGTATCCTGGGCGAGAGAATGAATACTCCAGCGCTCGAGCCCACCCTTCTCGTCGTACGCGACCAGAGGTAGCAGCCCCGTAGGCTCCTCGGCGCTCGCGGGCGCGGCGAGCGTGGCCAGGGCGAGCAGCCCCGCGATCGACGCTCGCTGCGCGATCCTCACGCGATCTGCCCGCGAGAGCACGAGGGCCCGCTCACCCGCTCAGGCACGCCGCCCGCGCTCTTGCTTGACTTGCTCGACGAGCCGTTGATTGTAGAGGACCATCTTGCGGAGGCGGACGGCCATGTCGACGGTCTCCACCAGCTCGCTGGCCTCACCGCGCTTGGTGAGATAGCCGAAGGGCCGATGCTCGTTCATGATCCGATAAGGGTCCTTCAAATCCTGGTACGCCGAGTAGAATATCACCGGCATGTCAGGGTGCTTCTGCCGGATCTTGTCGCAGGCCCAGAAGCCGTCGTGTCCCTTCATTCTCACGTCGAGAATGACGGCGCAGATTTCCTCGTGAACGGCGTCCACACCCTCTTTTGCCGACGCGCAGAGCGTGACCGTGTAGCGGTCCTTGAACAGCGTCGCGAGGGACTTGCGGATCCCCGCGTCGTCATCGACGATCAGGATCGGAGGCTGCTCGAGCTTCGGCGCGTCGGGGGTTTCATCATCTTGCGCCAGCACGGCGCCGAGCGTCTTCGGCCGCATGTACGTCCTCCTGGGGTGTTGGTAGCACGGCCGCGATGAGCGTCGCGAGCGGCGTCGGCGAGGTCGTGGGCTGACGGGGCCCGGGCTCCCCGAGGAGGATGCCCGCGCGCGCGCGGGTCCCTGGCTCCGCCATGGGGTGCTCCGCGATCGCCGCGAGGACGTCGCGGATGGGCGGGCCCCTCCGGGCAGGACCTCGAAGCTCGATCAGACCGAGGACGGCGTCGAGCACCACCGCCGTCGCGCCGGCCTCGGTCGCCGCCGCGAGCGCCGCGTGAAACGACCTCGTCGCGCGATCGATCTCCCCCGCCTCGAGGGCGAGCGCGCCGAGCTGCTCCAGGGACTCGGCGACCCCTCGTCGCGCCCGGATTTGCTGTCGGATCTGGAGGCTCTCTTCGAGGAGCGATCGAGCCCGATCGAGCTCTTTTTCGCGACGGCTCAGGAGCCCGAGCCCATGCAAGGCCGCGGCGACGACCTCGAGATGGTTCATCTCCCGACCGGCGCGCAACCCCTCTTCGTACGCCGCGCGCGCCCCGTCGAGGTCTCCTCGAAGGAAGAGTACGCGCCCGAGATCGAGGCGCAGCGCCGCCGTGCGCAGAGGATCGCCGACGCTCCGGAGGACGCGGAGCCCCTCGCGGCACGCCTCCTCGGCCGGCGCGAGCTTCCCCTGAAAGCCGAAGAGAAATCCCAGGCGACCGAGGCTCGCGGCGACGCTGCGTCGATCCGAGAGGGCGCGGAAGATGGTGAGGCTCTTCAAGAGCAGCCGCTCGGATTTCGCAAAATTTCCCTGGTGAAAGGCCACGTTCGAGAGATCGCTCAAGACCTGGGCGAAGCCGCGGCGGTCGTGCTCCACGCGGGCCATGGCCAGGCTCCCGCGGAAGCACCAGCGCGCGGCGGTGTAGTTGCCTTGCGCGAAGGCGAGCTTGCCCGCGGCGCTCAGCGCGAAGCCGAGCTCGGCGCGGGCGCCCTGTGAGCTCAGGAGCTGCACGCTCTCTTCCAGCAGCGCCGAAGCGCGAGGGAGCTCCGCGATCTCCAGGGCGAAGTGACCTTGCCACGCGAGCAATCGGCCGAGCAAGAGGCGCTCGGGCGGGCTCGCGCGCCGCGCGGCGGTGACGTAGTCGCCGAACAAGGCCTCGGCTTCATGAAAATGCCCCAGCATTTCCTGGGCGAGGCCGAGGCCGTCGAGCGCCTGCGCCATCGGGGCGAGGCGGCCGCGAGCGAGCGCCGAGCGGAGGGCCGTGCGGATGTTGTCGAGCTCGGCCGCGATCACTTCGATCACCGCGCCCTGGCCCGCGCCGTCGAGGCCCGGACGCAGCCGGTGGAGCAGCGCGGCGTAGTAGTCCGCGTGGCGATCGTGGGCCTGCTCGTGCTCCTCCGGCGCGTCGACGAGCGCCTCGCCGGCGTACTGTCGGATGAGCTCGTGGAGCTCGTAGCGCCTGGAAGGATCGCGGCGAAGGAGGAACTTGCCGGTCAGCGCCGCGAGCACCGAGGGTGACGCGCTCGCCACGTCCGCCGCCGCCGCCGCCGTGAACTTGCCGCGAAAGATCGAGAGCCGGCGGAGCACGCTTTGCTCCTGCGCCGTGAGCAGAGACCACGAGTGGGTGAACATCACCCGCAGGCTCTTCTGCCGTGCGGGGGCGTCGCGTGGAGCGACGAGGAAGTCGAGATCGGCGGAGATGTGGGCCTCGATCTCCTCGGGCAAGAGCTGGCTGATCCAGGCGGCCGCGAGCTCGATCGCCAGGGGCATGCCGCCGACGAGCCGGCAAACGCGGGCGAGGATCGGCTCGTTCTCCGCGGTGAGCGTGAACGAGGGATCCGCGCGGGACGCGGCCTGCGTGAAGAGCTCGATCGCGTCGCGACAGCGGTCGTCGCGCGCGCCCGGAGCGGCGACGGGAAACCCCTCGACGGCGAGCTCCCACTCGCCGTGGACGTGGAGGCGCTCGCGCGACGTGACGAGCATCTGGACGCCGGGGGCGCGCGCGAGGAGCTGCGGCAGGAGCGCGACGGCGCCGAGCAAGTGCTCGAGGTTGTCGAGCAGGAGGAGAAGGTGCTTGCCCCGGAGTTGCTCGGCGATTCGCTGCTCGATCGGCTCGGCGCCGGACACCGGCAGATCGAGCGCGTCGGCGAGGGCGCCCGCGAGCAAGCCCGGCGCGCTCACCGCGGCGAGAGAAGCGAGCCTCACGCCGTCCCGGTACTGGGCGGCCCGACGGCGCGCGATCTCCAGCGCCAGGCTCGTTTTACCGGCGCCGCCGAGGCCGGTGAGCGTCATGATTCGACACGAGGGATCGTCGAGCCGCTGCGCGAGGATGGCGAGCTCGCTCTCGCGGCCGACGAACGAGGTCATCGGCGCGGGGAGATCCGCGCTGCGATGGTGGTCCGCCGCCGACGTGAGCGCGACGCCCGAGGACGGCGGCCGCGCGTCGAATGGCGAGGCCTCGGGCTCGACGAAAAGACGAGTGACGTCACGGTTGGCCTTGATGGCCTCGTGGAGGCGCCGCGTGGGCTCGGCGGGGGCGGCTCCGATCTCGTCGTGCAGCAGCGCCGCGCAAGCCTCGTAGTGCCGGAGCGCGTCCGCGCGCCGCCCGCTCTGCGCGTAGAGCCGGATCAGCTGACGATGAGCCTCCTCGTTCAGCGGATCGATGCGGGTGAGCCGCTCGGCGTGGGGAATGGCCGGTGCGATCTCGCCCGCCTCGGCGAGGTCGACGATGATCCGGCTCAGCACCGTGATCACCTGCCGACGAAAGCGCTCCGCCTGGGAGGACTGCCATTGCACGACCTCCAGGCAATCACGCAGGTTGAGCGCCTGGAGGAAGTCGCCGCGGTAGAGGGCGACGGCCTCCGTCACGTGCGCGAGATCCGGCGCAGGACGAGCCGCCTCCCGCTCTCCCCCCGCCGCGCGGGGCGGGGCGAGGAGCTGCTGAAACCGGTCGACATCCACCCAGAGCGAGGCCCCGGCGCGGAGACCGAGGCTCGCGCGGTCGGCGTCGAGCCACTCGTCACCGATGCTCTGATTGAGCTCCCAGAGCGCGCTGCGGAGCGATCCGGCGCGCTTCGTGGCGTCTCCCTCCGGCCAGAATAGATTGGCCAGGTGCTCCCGTGGCCGGCGCCTCTTCGTCACAGCGAGGTACGCCAGCAGCGCAACGGCCTTGCGACGAACGATCACCGCGGGCACGCCTTGCAGCTCGATCAGCGGAGGACCCAGGAAATGCAGGGCGAGATGGGGCATGCGTTCGTTCATCGTACAGCAACCGAAACGCACGAAAACCAGATCCCGCGTGTGACGATCCTCGTGACGGGCGCCGGGTCGACTGCCGTACATGATGCGATCGCCGAAGCCTGTTCCCCACTCGGTGCTTGGTGCTTCGAGTCACATCCGACGGTTCGCCGCGCGCGCGCTCGCAGCGGCCGTCCTGCTCGCGACCTCGCCGTGCTTTGCGGAGGGCCCGATCGACGCCCCGGAAGCGAACAAGAAGGCCGCACAACAGCTCCTCGGCGAGGGAAATCAGCTCCTCGGCGACGGCGAGGATATCGCCGCCCTGGAGAAGTTCCGCGGCGCGTACGAGCGCTACCCCAGCCCGAAGATTCTTCTCAACATCGGCACCACGCTCCGTCAGCTCGGCCGCAACGTCGAGGCCGCCGCCGTGTACGAGAGCTACCTGCGCGATCCGGGCGCCGAGCCGACGCGGGCCGCGGATTTGAGGAGGATCTTGAACGAGATCGACGCCATCGTCGGCCGGATCCGGATCGAGACGAGCGAGCGATCGGTCGCGGTGCGCCTCGACGGCAAGCCGCTCGAAGGCTTCGTGAGCGGGGCGAGCCTCCGCGTCGAGCCGGGTGATCACACCGTCGTCGCCTCGACCAGCGGCTTCCCGCCGGCGGTGTACTCGGTGAAACTCCAGCCACGGGAAGAGCACCTCGTCACGCTCGTCTTCAAGGCGCCCGAGGTGAAGAGCATCTTCGTCGATCGCGTCGTCGCCGGGACGCAACGGACCATCGCGCTGACGCTGGGTGGGCTCGGGGCGGCCGGGATCGTGGCCGGAATCGCCTCGGGGATCGTGGCCAAAGTCAAGGACAGCGCCGCCGACGAGCACTGCCTCGACCAGGGGCCCTGCGATGCCCGCGGGGTCGAGCTCGGGCGCAGCGCGACGACCAGCGCCACGATCTCCACCATCACGTTCGCCGCAGGGGCCGGCCTGCTCGGCACGGGCGTGGTCCTCTTCGTGACCGCTCCATCGGCGAAGCACGCTCCTTCCCCGGAGCTCGATCCCGGAAGAGTCAAGGTGTCCTTCGGCGGGACCTCGCTCCAGATCGGGGGTGCCTGGTGAGCCGCGTCGGGCGGCGCGCGGCCGCGATCGTCGTCCCAGCGCTGATCGTGCTCACCGCCTCTTGCGACAAGATCTGGGGGATCTCCCCGCGCACGCTCGATCCGAACCTCGTCTGCGATGACAGCGGCTGCCGTTGCGCGGCTGGCTTCGGCGACTGCGACGGCGACCAAGGCAACGGCTGCGAATCCGATCTGCAGAAGGCGCCGGAGACCTGCGGGACCTGCGGGACGCGCTGCGATCACGGCACCTGCAGCGACGGCGTCTGCGCGTGCAAGGCCGGCTTCGGCGACTGCGACGCCGACCTGAGCAACGGCTGCGAGACCGCGATCGCCGACAACCCCCTGAGCTGCGGCGCCTGCGGCCACGACTGCCTCGGATCGCCCTGCAACGGCGACCGTTGCGCGCCGGTGCTGCTCGCCAAGCTCTACAGCCCCACCAGCCTCGCCCTCGACGGCGGCTACCTCTATTTCGGCGGCTGTAACGCCACGGCGATCCAGCGGATCCCCATCCGCGGCGGGAACCCCGAGACGGTGTACAGCGGCCAGGGCTGCATCCGCGCGCTGGCGATCGATCAAGGGAGCCTGTACTTCGCGACCAAGGATCAGATCCTGGCGATGAAGCTCGACGGCTCTTCGAGTCCTTCGCTGGTCGTCGATGCGCCGGGCGTGTCCGAGGCGCTCGGCGTCGTCGGTGGTCATGTCTACTGGCGTGAAGAGTCGGACTCCATCTACCTCAACCGATTCTCCTCGACAAAAGGCCTGGAGGCCGATCTCGGGAACGACAACTTTGCTTTTCACTCCCTCTCGCTTACCCCGAAGGGCGCCTACTGGGCTGGCGCGGCGTCGATCGAGTACCTGTCTCACACCAATAAATTCGTGGTGGACATCGCCCCCGTTCAGTCCGACTTGATGACGGGCGTGCCCGCCTTTACCATCGACGCGGCCCACGCCTACTGGGCCGAGCCGATGAGCGGCGGCATCAAGACCGTCCCGCTCGGCGGAGGGGCCGAGTCGGTGCTGACGAGCGCCGGCAAGCCCACCTCGTTCTTCGTCGACGCCGCCTCGCTTTACTGGACCGACGCTGTCACCCGCGACGTGCGCGTGGTCCCGCTGGGAGCGCCGAACGCCGCGTCCGCGGTTGTCGCCACAGGACAGGAGATCGTCAACAGCTCCCTGATCGTCGGCGACGAAGATGCGGTGTACTGGTTCACGATCGGCGCCATCACCGGCACGACCGGCAATGACACGGGCAAGATCTGGCGGGCGACGAAATAGGCACTCTCTGGAAGGCGCCTCAGCGGGCGCCGCGCTGGAGCGCCGGCAGCCCGCTTCCAGGTTTGCGATGCGGACGAGCGCGATGGGGATCCCGAAGACGTCTTCCACCAGAAGCTCGATCTCGCGCTTCGACAGGCGATAATCTCCGCTGCACACCGCGACGATGGCTTGCAGACGCGGAACGCCTCCCAGTCGAGAGGTTCGACGGCAATGGCCATTCCCGAGGCTGTCGCTCGCACCTCGTTCGCGATGTAATAGTCAGAGACTTCCTCTTGAATCTTCTCGACGCCAAACTCTGCCCGAAGGGCGGCTTTCACCGTCGACAGGACGTTGTACGCGGCGAGGGCGACACCGAAGCCGAACAGTGCGGCTCGCGGATAGCCGAGCGTGGCAAGCTCGCCCTGGAACATCGTGGTGAGCGATTGAAACATCGTTTCCAGCGTCCACCTGTTTCGATACAACCCGGCCACGGTCACCGCGTCTGCCGCGCTCTTCAGAAGGTTGGTCAAAATGACCATTTCGGTGTCGCCGTCTCGCGTCGGCTTATCCAGTCGAAGAACGATTCGACGCGCCTTGAGAGAGCCACCCTCCGCCGTCGTGATCGTGACCGCCTGTTCGAAGACCACCCCCGTATCCGTTCTGCCAACCGCTCTCAATGTGCCGGACGACACGACGGTCATGTTCGCATGATGACGAATGCAGAAGAACGCACTCCGCGTGGCGATGCCCGTGAGCGGCGCGAACGTGCAGAAGTTTCGGTCGGCGATCCAGACGTCGTT
The DNA here is from genome assembly GCA_025362495.1 of Byssovorax sp. GTDB lineage: Bacteria > Myxococcota_A > Polyangia > Polyangiales > Polyangiaceae > JANYGI01. The sequence continues at coordinate 115,720 of JANYGI010000083.1, forward strand.
CGCGTCAACCAGCGCGAGAATCTCGGGGAAGAGCGACCGCTCCTGGGCGTGCCCGTCTTCGCACGGGATCATGTGCGTTGCGAGCAACAGCGCCGGATCGAGGACGAGAGAGAGTGTCCGGGCAGTGGCCCAGCTTTACTCTGGAGCAGCACGTTCAGACGCCGCTCGGTCGCCGCCAGATGATTGCCATCGATGATCCGAACGCGGCAGCATCGCCGAGCCAGCCAGGATCAGAATGCGACGGAGGTCGCGGACGAAAGCGGCGATTCGGAGGCTACGCCATTGGCGGAGACCGCGTAGTAGTACGTGACGCCGCTCTGGGGCGGTACGTCGGCGATCGACGAGCCTCCACGCAGCAGCGCCAGACTCAACCAAGGTCCGTTGGCGCTGGTGGCGCGGTATACGTTGTACGAGGTGGCCCCCGTCGACCACTTCACGAGCACGGAGCCGTTGCTCGCGCTGACCGTGGGCGCTCCGGGAGCCGCGCCCGTCAGAGCGACGCCTTGCGCCATCCAGTCGTTGAGCGGCCACATCGCCAGACCGAAGCGCGCGAGCGCGTTGATGACGGCCGGATGCACGTGCGCTGCGCGCAGGGTCGGCAGCGCCTGCCAGTGTCCGTCGCCGAGGCTGCGGGAGCACGTTTCGGGGGAGCCATCGCCGATGATGCGCGTGGCGTCCATGAAGTTTGCGCCGTCTTCGCTCTTGCCGTAACCGGCGTCCTGCCACGCTTCAACCGTCCACGAGCCGAGCTTCTCCGCGAAGACCTGCCCGGTAGCCAGCAGCGCTTTGCTGCGGTCTGGATGCGCGGAGTCAGACCACCACGCGCTCGCCCCCGGGTCTTCGAGCTGGAGCGGTATAATGGGATTCGCTGTCGCGAAGCTGAATCCCTCAAAAAAGATGGGCCCGAGACCCGTGTCGTGCTCCTCCATCGCTTTGAGGCCCCAGAGCAGGCGCCGCCCGCCTTCGTAAATCCCCGTCTTGAAGATGTGGTTGAGAAAGCCATAGGCGTAGCCGAAGTCGACACAGCGGTGCCCGCCGCATTGGCGCTGGCCTGCGTTGAGCGCAAGCTGCATGTGGTACCAGCTATTGCTCAAGTAATCGTAGTTTCGTTCGGTGTTGCCAATCGAGCTTCCGGTCCAGACGAGCCCGCAGGGCTCGGACGACGGACAGGGCGGGCCGCCACGAATGCCGAGAAGGAAGGGTGACGTATCGAACAGATGTCGCTCCGAGAACCACGCGCGCTTTTCGCCCGTGGGATAGGCGGTAGTGGCGTAGCTTTCGAGCCCGAAGGTGTTCATGAGCTCCCAGGTTTTGACCTGGCCCCAGACCGCGTTTGCGTACACCTTCTTTGCAAGTGCGTCATCCCATTCGCCCTTGTATTCGTCGCCCGAGGCGATGCCGAGAATCGCAGCGCGCGACTCCCACAGTAAATCGCGCCAACCGTTGAAGTCGCTGCGGGCTCCGCCGCTGGGAAACAGAAAGGGCGAATCGCCCGTGTTGCTCAGGTAGGCCGTCATCTCGGCGCCTTTTTTCGACACCAGGCGCTCGCGGAGAGCTTTCAGGCCAAGGGGGGTGCTGCTCGTGTCGAAGGCCGCGCCGATACTATCCTTCGGATGGATCTCGGGGAGCCAGTGGTTCCAGTCGGGAAGCTGCAGACCGATGGGAATGTCGTTCACCGAAATGCGCCGCAGGGTGGTGCCATCGATGAGGGCCGCGCGATCGAATCCCATCTTGAAGATCGCGGCGATCGTCGTGTCTTCGTCGACAACGGCGTCGATGCCTGCGCCCGCGGAGAAGGCTTCCACCGGACGGTCGGTGTTGCCGGGGCCGGGCTGAAACGGCGGATTCCAGGGGCGGCCGGGTGCCGTGACGTCGAGGCCACGGATGTACGCGGCGATGTCCTTGCCCTGTTGCCCGGACAGTCCGTGGAATTTTGCGCGCTCCGTGATCGAGAAGTTCGAGGAGTTGAAATACTTCAGGTCCCTCCCATCTTCGGCGTGACAGTCGCTGCAGTGTGCGCGCAGCTCCCCGGGGGAAAGAGGCCCTCCTTGAAGGGTAGCGGTCCTCCACAGCGTGGCTCCTGCGCTCGCATCGCCGCCACTCGGGGCAGACCACGTGCTGGGGTCGTCCTCGGTGAACATGTCGGAGGGAAGGAGCTTGCCACCGGCTTGATCGAGGAGGTCCACCGCAAGCACGCGATAGCCCATCGATAGACCGTTCGTCTTTTCGAAGCGAAACCGAAACGTGTTCTGGCCTGCCTTGAGCGCCTGGCTCGCCACGTCGAAGGTCACGTTGAGCACAGCGAATCCACCGCCGATACCGCCCCAGGATCTCGCGGGCTCACTCACGTCGACCGTCTCGTTGGTGATCGGAAGCCATGCGCCGTCGTTGATCTGCACGCTCGCTTTGGTCGGATAGCGCACGTTGTGCAGCCGCAGCGCGACTTTGCGAGCCTGTGCAACCGTCGGCTCGGACAGCGTCAGCGCGATCTCTCGCACGGTTCCGTCAACACCCAGTACCTCGATCGGCAGCGGGATCTTGTCTCCGGCATTCCCAGGATCCGGCGTCCCTCCGCTCGAACCGGTAGAAGCCCCGCTCGAACTGGTAGAAGCGTCGGGCACAGACTTGCTGCACGACGCCCCCGCCACCAAAGCACACACGGTCACAGCCCGCCAAAAGTAGTGCATGCGTAAACTCCTTGTACTCGGGAAACCCAACCCGCCTTTTTCGGGCTCTCCGAGAGGTTTGGTGGAAGCACGGCGGCGCCCGCCCGTCCCGGCGCCCGCGGAGTTGCCGGCGATCCCAGCGTAAAGGTGGTGCCAGGCGATTGGTGATGGAACGCGCACAGCCGACGGGCTACCTCGGGGGT